>JAETTD010000021.1 GCA_021769295.1 Bacillota bacterium
CTACAAATGGCTATATTGCTCCTGAACAATACTATTCCGGAAAGGCGATTGCTTAGAGCAATTACCATATATCCAGTGTTTGTGCACCCCGTGTCCGGAAAATGGGGTCCACATTATTGAGCACCTGACGAAGGGCGAAAATGCCGTGATTAAAGAAATTTTTAAGATTTACGGCATTTTTCACGACATAACAGCCCATAAACTGCCGCAATCAAGAACTTTTCAATGATTTACGGCATTTTGCCGGTGGATAAAGCTGTCATAATGCCGTAAAATGAGATATTTTAAAAAAATACGGCAATCCGCCAAAATTTTAAATGGCGAAGTTGCCGCATATAGTGTCACATACCGGACTATAACTATAACTGCTCAAACCCCGTGCTTACATCATGCTTAACACGGTCAGCCTCTTCTGCGGATTTTGCATCGTTCCACTGATCCATGGTTCCTACCAGATAGCCGGTGATTCTGCGAATTCGCTCAAAAGGTACATGCTCAAATTCATAATGTAAGTCGGCAAATTCTCCGTCGATGTTGATATCGAGAGATTTAAGTTTTCTGTTATATTTATTTTCCAAATAGCCTATATAAGCCTGCTGCTCTTGTAAAGGTGCATTTCCGGTGATTTGTATACTCATGACAATCTCCCTCCCGTCATTTCAAAAGTATATATATTATACCATACATTTTGTGGATTAAAACCATAATTTCAAAAAAATACACAATAATTTGTGTATTGCGGCGCTTTAACCCGGCGGGCCGTAAGCCGGCATTACTTATTATCTTTCATAAAGAAGCCAAGAACAGAAAGGATAACGCCTGCAATAGGAAAAATAACCTCTGCCAACCCATAAATGCCATTACCGAAAGTAGGAATTCCTTGCAGCCCCGATAACAGAATCGCACAGATACCAAACAAAATAACAGTGATTCCCAGCAACATCAACCTTATGCTTATCATTTCTGAAAGCACAAGGGAAACCTTATCATATAAATTTTGTCCGAATCATATTATTAGGCGGGAGGGTGCGCCATGAATAAACAGTATTTAATATATGCCTTGAGTCAACTGATGAAGAAGAGAGATAACGACGGAATTTTTACCAGAGATGAAACAGGAAGCAAGTGGCATCGTGAAACCAATATAGAAATATTGAAAAGTTTTTGCAGAGAAGGGTATGCCATGGCAAAGAAGCACGGCCATTTTATAGTAGGAACGGCCGGAGACAAAAATTATATCGGAATACCCGGAAGGTTTCTCGTCGAAGACCAGCCGGCGGGCGGAAAGACAGGTTTTACACTCTGGCAGCCTCTTCGGGGAGGGGAGGAAATGTACGGGCGTTTGGAAGATATGGAGGAAGAGACAGCCAAAGATGTGTACGGATATTGGATAGCCTGCGTAGATGAGAAAACATTGAAAATATCAGAGGCATAGCTATATGGGAAAGTGTGTCCGGCATTGTTCTTTGTATGCAAAATGCAGTTGAATTTTCGGCGAAATTGTGGTATCATCATAAGATAATGGAAAAGTTTATGCGAGAAGCCTTAAAGGAGGCTAAAAAAGCAGCAGAGCTGGGCGAAGTTCCCATTGGCGCAGTAGTGGTCAAAGACGGGACTATCGTTGGACGAGGACATAACAGGACAGAGACCAAAAAGGATCCCACTGCCCATGCAGAAATGGAAGCTATCAGAGAAGCAGCCGAAACTCTCGGCGGTTGGAGATTGCTGAATTGTGATATGTATGTAACGGCAGAACCTTGTTCAATGTGCGCAGGAGCTATCGTTTGGTCAAGAATTGAGAACCTGTACATAGGAACCATGGATCCTAAGGCAGGCGCATGTGGGTCAGTATTCAATATCGTGCAAGAGAAAAAACTCAACCATAATGTAAAGGTAGAAACGGGAATATTGCAGGATGAATGCAGTGAAATCCTTAAAGACTTTTTTAGAAATTTGAGAAGAACCAAAGAACAGAAACCGGAGGACACAAAACGATGAAAAGACTTGGTGCGATTTTAACTTTAGCAGCACTTATAATCACGCTATCAGCATCTTTTTGTTTTGCAGATAGTCTTACTATCGACGAAACTTACCCTAAAGACGGCTCTACAGGAGCAGCAATAGAAAATTTAGGCGTAAAAATCTATTTCAGCGGAGAATTGACAGAAAAAAAGGTAGGAAAAGCAAATAAGAAGGCATTTCAGCTGTATGATGATGAAGGTAAAAAGTTGCCTACAAGAGTTCTTTACAGCGATAAGGAAAAGGGCGTGGTTTTAGTCCTCTTGGACAATACGGACAAGAAAAAAACAACCGTCAAGGGAAATACAGAGTACACTCTTAAGATTTCAGGAGATACTGTAGACGATAAGGGCAACACTTTGGGAAAAGATCAGGAAATCACGTTTAAAACGTTGAATCAGAATACCAACATGATGATAAGCATGGGTATGATGGTAGTCATGTTCGGCGGTATGTTCGTAATAACTTCACGCTCGGCAAAAAAAGCCACCGAAGAAGTTAAAAAAGAAGAAAAGGTCAATCCGTACAAAGAAGCCAAAAAGACCGGAAAGTCGGTGGAGGAGATTGTTGAGAAGGACCGTAAAAAGAAAGAAAGAGAAGCAGCTAAAGCAGCAAAAGAGGCTGAAGAAGCCTTTGACGATGATTATGATGACGAAGACGATATAAACAAATACAGAGTTAGCCGCAGACATTCCGCATCTGAAGCCGGAAGCAGATATGTGGCTAAAAAGAAAGAAGCAGCACAAAAATCAAAAGCTAAAAGTTCAAAAAATAAGACTGCCTCAAAAGGAAAAAAGAAAAAGAAATAGTTCAATGGGAGGCTCTGCCCTCTCATTTTTCTAAGGTAACAATATGGCTGAAATAAAGATAAAATCTTATGGAAAAGTAAATCTATCCTTAGACATAACAGGTGTCAGAGAAGACGGTTATCATGAACTTAAAACGATTATGCAGAAAATATCGCTTTATGATGAAGTGACCGTGAGGTGGGTTCCCAAAGAGCAACAGAATATAGATATAAAGCTCAGCTGTAACAGGGTATATCTGCCGACTGACAGCAGGAATCTTGCTTATAAGGGTGCGGAAATCATGGCCCAACGCTTTGGGTATAAAGCAGGCGGCGGATGTATAGAGATTGGCATCGAAAAGCGCCTGCCGGTGGCAGCAGGACTTGCAGGCGGCAGCGGAAACGGCGCAGCTTCCATTATAGCTTTGAACAGACTGTGGAACTTGGGCCTTAACACAAGAGAACTGTGTCAAATAGGCGCAGAGCTCGGTGCGGACGTACCGTTTTGCATTCTCATTCAAAATACGGGATACGGATGTGCTCTGTGCTGCGGGACCGGGACAGAAATAATGCCTCTGCCAAGCAAATTTAAAAAGGCAGTGCTTTTGGTCAAACCTCCTTTCGGGGTTTCCACAAAAGAGGTCTACAAAGGAATAGACGACTGCAAAATCAACCAAAGGCCTGATACCGAAATGCTGGTAGAAGCCATAAAGAGAGGCAATGGCAGAAAAGTCTGTAAAAATATGATAAACATACTGGAAGAATATACTTTAAACAGGTATAAAGATGTAAAAGAACTGAAAGACAAAATACAAGCGGAGACATCTGCCGAAAAAGTGCTCATGACCGGCAGCGGACCTACTGTATTTGGGATATTTTATAACATTAAAGAAGCACGAAAAGCATGTGTGCAAATGCGAAGCCAAGGATATGAGGCATATTGGGCAACGATGTTGTGATGTATCATAGGAAACGGAGGAGGAAAGATGTTAAATTTAGATTTGCAGAATCATAGACCTTTAAGGGAATTAGTGTACGAAGAACTAAAAAGACAGATTCTTGTAGGAGAAATTGCTCCAGGAACACGTATGATGGAAATTGAACTTGCAGATGAAATGGGTGTAAGCAGAACTCCGATAAGAGAAGCCATAAGAAAACTTGAAAAAGAAGGCTTGGTTATAATAGAACCGAGACGCGGAGCATACGCATCGGATATATCCATAAAGGATATGCTTGATGTTCTTGAGGTACGCCAGGATCTTGAGGGCATGGCTGCGTCCATGGCTGCCGAAAAAGTAACGGAAGAAGAGAAACGTGACTTCGCACAGGCCAACGAAGCTTATAAAGAAGCCATCAGAAGCGGAAAAACAGAGGAAATAATAAGGTGCGACGAGCGTTTTCATCAGCTGATAGTAAGCTACAGCGGAAATAAGACGTTGACGCAGCTTCTTTCACAGGTTCAGGAACTGGCGCTTCGGTTCAGATACATATATTATGACGATTTTTCAAGATACGAAAATATGCCTATGGAACATGAAGCAATAGAAAACGCTATATTGAGCGGAGATGTGCAAAAAGCCAGAATAGTGGCAGAAGAACACGTATACAGATTAAAACAATTTGTAATAGACAAAGGGGAAATCCTGTTCCAAAACAATAAGGAAAATGAAACTAATTAAAAGGATAATAATTTTAATACTGATTGTTGCCGCATTCATGGCCGGTATAATAGCCTATAGGGGCTGGGACATGTATAAAGAGGCAATCTCTGAGACTCCGATAAGTGAAAAGGTCGATAAAATTCATTCTATAGAGAATTATACGGCTTACAGCCTGCTTCCGGAAACCTATGTGGATGCGGTCATAGCCGTAGAGGATAAGCGCTTCAGACGTCACGGCGGCTTTGATTTGATTGCCACGGGCAGAGCCATTATCCGCAATATAAAATCCGGAGAATTTATAGAAGGCGGAAGCACCATAACTCAGCAGCTTGCCCGAAACATGTATTTTGAGCAGGATAAAGATTTGAGCCGAAAGCTGGCCGAAATCTTTGTGGCAATCGATATAGAAAAATCCTATGACAAGGATGAAATCTTCGAGCTTTATGTAAATACCATATATTTCGGCTCCGGATATTATAATATATACGATGCAAGCAGGGGATATTTCGGCAAGGCGCCCAAGGACCTTAACGCTTATGAATGCACCATGCTTGCAGGCATCCCTCAGGCTCCTTCCGTTTATTCACCGGATTCCAATGCCGATTTGGCAGAGCAGAGGAGGCAGCAGGTTATCGGCTGCATGGTAGAAGAGGGTTATATAGAGGCCGGAGAAATACAATAATAACAAAATCTCAATCTGAAATTAAAGATTGAGATTTTTTGAAAGCGGGAAAATATGAATCTTATTCAGAACACCACAGAGCTCGCATTGTATGTATGCGAAAAATATATAAGAAAGGACGGCATTGCGGTCGACGGAACATGCGGAAGAGGTAAGGACACGCTGTGGCTGGCTGAGCGATGCAGGAAAGTTTATTCTTTTGATATTCAAAGGAAAGCGCTTGCCTCTGCCGAAGAACTGCTCAGAGAAAATAACATAGGCTTTTCATATGAAAACGACGATTCGGCGGTAATGCTGATAAACGACAGCCACGAAAAAATCGAAGAGTATGTAGAGCTTTCTCCATGCGTAATAATGTTTAACCTGGGATTTTTGCCGGGAGGAAACAAAGAAATCACCACAAGCCTTCAAAGCACTATGGCAGCTCTTAAAACTTCGCTGAAAATACTTGATACAGGCGGAATTTTATGTGTAACAATCTATCCGGGTCATAAGGAAGGCTTAAAGGAGAAAAAGGCAATACTGAAATGGGCAGAGTCCTTGGACAAGAGTGTTTTTCATTGCGTATATGCAGACATGCTCAATCAGACGGATAAAGCGCCGCAAATTCTTTGGATAACCAAAAAGAAACAGATAATATAATAATACTCCGGCCGGCATATCCTTTAATGAGGTGATTTTAATGATAATCAACGGATATGCATATCCCAGCATAAGCCCACAAATTTTAGCATGGTGGCTTGAGAGGATAACATGGGTGTCTTCTTTCAGTTATGGATTTAATGAAAAGGGAGATTTGATAAACCTGGCGGATGAAAACATTGTTGAAGCAGCCAAAAGATATAACGTCAGGCCCATGATGGTGCTGGCGCCCCTTGACGAAAACGGGGCATTTAATGACAATATGGCCGTGGCGGTATTTAACGACCCCGCTGCAAGAGACAATCTCATAAATAATATTGAAGCAAACATAAGAAATAAGGGAATGGGAGGAGTCGACTTTGATTTTGAGTACCTATCGGGAGAATATGCCGGAGCCTATGTTGATTTGGTTCGTGATACACGGCTGAGGCTATCTCCTCAAGGATATTTGACTACCGTTGCCCTTGCGCCGAAAACGAGCGCATCCCAGCAGGGAGTTTTGTATGAAGGGCATGACTATGGCGGAATGAGTGAGGCAGCAGACTACTGCCTTATCATGACATATGAATGGGGATATACCTTTGGGGAGCCGCTTCCCGTATCTCCTATAGCAAATGTGCGAAAAGTAGTTGAATACGCTCTTTCCGAAATTCCCGCAAATAAGATTCTTATGGGAATGAACAACTACGGATATGATTGGACTTTACCTTTTGTAAAGGGCGAGAGCCGGGCCGAAAAGCTGGGAAACTATCAGGCGGCGGCAAGAGCCGAATACTACGGAGTCCCCGTAGAATTTGACGAAGATGCTATGGCTCCGTTTTTCAGATATACAGACACAGCCGGAAGAGAGCACATAGTATGGTTCGAAAACGAACGGAGCTGGCAGGAAAGGCTCGCTTTGGTAGATGAATTCGGCTTGGCGGGTATAAGCATATGGAATATAATGAATATATTTTACGGAGGTATTTAACTTTACAAAGCGGGGCAAAGCTTGTAAAATAAATAAACATAAAGGTAAAAGGATGTAGAAAATTATGGACATAAAACCTGATAACAGATTTAAGCAGAATTTGATTTTAATAATAATCGGAGTGTGCCTGCTGGTGGGTCTCACGCACTTCGACAAAGTGCAGGGAGCAATCAACCTTGTGATAGGATTATTTATGCCGCTGATAGTAGGCGGAGCTATCGCCTTTATTCTCAACGTGCCGATGCATTTTTTCGAAAAGCAGATAGACAAAATACAGGCGCACAGAAAAAGCAGAGTTATGGAGAAAATCAAGACTCCTGTATGCATCGTTGTGACTTTGGCATCTTTTTCTTTGGTAATTTATTTTATCGGAAACGTAATTTTTCCCAATATCATTGAGTCAGTAAAAAGCATAGTTGAAATTGTGCAGAATTCCTATCCGGGGTGGATAGACTACCTTGACTCACACAATATAAATACGGATTTGATAGAAAAATACTTTCCTGAAATAAATACGGAAAATATCATCGAAACCATAAAGTCGGGCGGGCTTAAACTTCTGAGTACGGCGGGACAGGCGGCAACAAGCGTATTCAGCGTTCTCAGCAACTTTGCCTTTGGCATTTTCTTTGCAATTTATATATTGGCAAGCAAGAAGAAACTGGGCAGACAGGCAAAGCAGCTTGCATATGCTTATCTTAAAAAACCATGGGCGGATGAAGCCTGTGAGATTGCTTCTCTGACGTACAAGACTTTTGCAAACTTTTTATCAGGTCAGTGCTTGGAGGCTGTGATTTTGGGATGCATGTTCTTTGCAGTCCTGACGATAGGCGGATTTCCTTATGCTGCAACCATTGCGGTTATCATCGGCTCCCTTTCGCTCATACCTTGGATAGGAGCATTTATAGGGCTGGCTTTCGGCGCAATGCTGATTGCGGTGGTAAGCCTCAAGCAGATGCTGTGGTTTGTAATTGTATTTTTCGTTGTGCAGCAAATTGAAGGTCAGATAATATATCCGAGAGTGGTCGGAGGCTCGGTCGGACTTCCTGCATTGTGGACATTGCTGGCGGTCATCGTAGGGGGCAATGTGTCAGGCATCCTCGGAATAATAGTGTTTATACCGTTATTCTCGGTGATTTATGCCCTTCTGCGAAGAAATGTATACAGAAGATTAGATAAAAAGAAAATTTCTATTGAAATTTAATTTAAAATGGTGTATAGTAGGAATGTCGGGAAACGACATACCTTGCGGATATGGCGGAACTGGCAGACGCGCACGGTTCAGGTCCGTGTGAAGGTTACTTCATGAAGGTTCGAATCCTTTTATCCGCACCAAAAAACATAAAACCCCGCTCACATGAGCGGGGTTTTATGTTTTTTGATATGATTTGTGAGGATTCGAACCTGAGAAGGCGCGAGCGCAGAGCCGAAAGCTCCGGTGAAGCTTCCGGCAGCGAGCGGTCCGAAGGCGACCGAAAAGGGAGCCGAGGAGGAAGCCTGCGAGCGGAGCGAAGCAGGCGGTCGAATCCTTTTATCCGCACCAGAAGATTGAAAATTCAACGAAAAGGGCGCCTAAAGAAGGTGCCTTTTTTCGTGTGGAAGACTACCACACACGTTGCAAACCGTGTGGGTCAAAATCAGCGAACTTGAGAAGGGGCTGTCGTTGCAACCGCCTGAATTGCAAAGTGCCGCAAATTTAAGAAAATCTCCTATTTGCGGCACTTTTGCCACTTTATTTACCGCCAAAATGCCGGAAACTAAGAAAAATTTCAAATTTACGGCAGTTTTACCCTTCCTACAGCTTATAAAATGCCGTATTTAAAAGAAATTGCGAACTTTACGGCAATTTGCGCTCTATTACTGCGGTCAAAATGCCGTAACTTAAAGAAAAGTTAAGGTTTACGGCAGTCTTGCCGGTCGTCGCCAGCTGCCAGCCGCCAGTCGCCAGCCGTTAGCGCCAGCCGCCAGTCGCCAGCCAGAGGGGGGGCATATGTGTTACAGCCCCTTTTGATATGATTTAAGGATTAAAACTTGAGAAAATGTAAAATGGTTATCGCATCTCATTAACATGCTTCTTTATGGCCTCAAAGCTTTCAGCGCTTATTACATGTTCAATGCGGCACGCATCTTTTACGGCTGTATCGCTCGGAACTCCCAAGGTTACAAGCCAATCTGTCAGAAAGGTGTGCCTTTCATAAATCTTTTCCGCAATTTCAAGTCCCGTAGCTTCAAGGGATATTGAGCCTTCGGCATCTATGGTTATATAGCCGTTTTCACGCAGATTTTTCATTGCGACGCTTACGCTTGGTTTGGAAAATCCAAGCTCGTTGGCTATGTCCACTGAACGGACTGAGCCCTTGCTCATTTTGAGCATCAATATGGTTTCCAGATAATTTTCTGCGGATTCTTGTATTTTCATAGATATTCTCCTAAGCGATTGGTGTTATTTTAACCTTAACACAGCAGTAAAAAAATTTCAAGTTTTTGAAAAAACCTATTGACAAAACGGTTAGGCAGTGCTAATTTATATATGGAGTTAGTAAAAACTAACTATTTTTTGAAGCATATGGTTAGCTAAGCCTAACTAAAGACGTATAAAGGAGATGAAGGTAATGATGCCTTTAATATTGGCAAACCAGGGAGAGGAAAGCATAATCAAAAAGGTCGGAGGCAGACCCGAAGTAAGGGCGCATCTGGAAAATCTGGGCTTTGTGCCGGGAGGCAGGGTTACGGTTATTTCGGCGATAGCAGGTAATCTGATTGTAAATGTTAAAGAATCAAGAATAGCCGTAAGCAAAGAAATGGCTTCCAAGATAATGATATAGATGTAAGGGAGGAAAGAAATGAAAACACTGAAAAATATAAAAGTAGGCGATACCTGCAGGGTAGTCAGGTTGACGGGCGAAGGCGCTACCAAGAGACGAATAATGGACATGGGCATCACGAAAGGTGTGGAAGTTAGGGTAAGGAAAGTGGCGCCTCTCGGCGACCCCATTGAAGTTACCGTAAGGGGATATGAACTGTCCCTGCGTAAAGCAGACGCTGAAATGATTGAAGTGGAATAATACAATAAACGAGAAAGGAAGTACATATATGAGCATTAAGATTGCGCTTGCCGGTAACCCCAACAGCGGCAAAACAACCCTGTTTAACGCTTTGACGGGTTCAAACCAGTTTGTTGGTAACTGGCCGGGAGTAACAGTGGAGAAAAAGGAAGGTAAATTAAAGAAACACAGCGATGTGGTTATTATGGACCTTCCGGGAATCTATTCTCTTTCGCCTTATACTTTGGAGGAAGTAATTTCGAGAAATTATCTCATTAACGAAAGGCCTGATGCGATTTTAAACATAATCGACGGAACCAATTTAGAGAGAAATCTGTATCTGACAACACAGCTTACAGAGCTTGGAATTCCGGTAGTAGCAGCTATTAACATGATAGATCTTGTAGAGAAAAACGGGGATAAAATCAATCTGGAGGAACTGTCAAGAGAGCTTGGATGCAAGGTGGTTGAAATTTCCGCATTAAAAGGAACGGGAGTCATGGAAGCGGCAGAGGCAGCTATCAGAGCGGCCAAAGGAGGTAAGACTATTCCTCAGCACAAATTCTCGGGTGCCGTTGAACATGCCATAGCTCATATAGAGGAAGCTGCGGTACATAACATGCCTGCTGAACAGCAGCGCTGGTACGCAGTAAAAATATTTGAAAGAGATGAAAAGGTTCTTGAACAGTTAAAACTGGGCGCAGGAGTTTTGTCCCACATAGAAGAGGATATCAGAGCAGCGGAAGCAGAACTGGATGATGATGCGGAGAGCATCATAACCAATGAGAGATACATATATATTGCCCAGGTAATAAAGGGGTGTTATAAAAAACAAAGCCAAGGGCAGCTTACCGCTTCCGATAAGATAGATAAAATAGTTACAAACAGAATTTTAGGTTTACCTATATTTATAGTCATCATGACGTTGGTTTATTATGTATCGGTTACAACTGTTGGCGGCTGGGCAACTGACTGGGCCAACGACGGCGTGTTCGGAGACGGCTGGAGCCTGTTTGGACTTGAAATTCCGGGAATCCCGGTCATAGTGGGAGATTGGCTTGAGGCGCTTAACTGTGCAGATTGGCTCAGCGGTTTGATATTGGACGGCATAATAGGCGGCGTGGGCGCAGTTTTGGGATTTGTGCCTCAGATGCTGATACTGTTCATATTCCTCGCATTCCTTGAAAGCTGCGGATATATGGCTCGTGTAGCATTTATAATGGATAGAATCTTCCGTAAGTTCGGCTTGTCCGGAAAGTCCTTCATCCCTATGCTAATAGGAACAGGCTGCGGAATCCCGGGCGTTATGGCATCAAGAACCATAGAAAACGAAAGAGACCGCCGCATGACCGTTATGACTACAACCTTTATACCATGCGGAGCAAAACTTCCTATAATCGGACTGATTGCAGGAGCGCTCTTTGACGGCGCATGGTGGGTATCACCGAGCGCATACTTTGTAGGTGTTGCCGCAATCGTAATTTCGGGAATCATGCTCAAAAAGACCAAGATGTTTGCAGGCGACCCGGCTCCGTTTGTAATGGAACTCCCTGCATACCACTGGCCTACGGCAGGCAATGTGCTTCGTTCCATGTGGGAAAGAGCATGGTCCTTTATCAAAAAAGCAGGCACGGTTATCCTGCTGTCTGCTATACTTTTATGGTTTCTACAGGCATTCGGAAGCGAAAACGGAAGCTTCGGAATGGTGGAAGATTTGAACAATTCGCTTTTGGCAGCCATAGGAGGAGCCATAGCATGGATATTCCTTCCGCTTGGATTCGGCAACTGGCAGAGTGCGGTTGCGGTTGTAACCGGACTTATCGCTAAAGAGAATGTAGTAGGTACATTTGGCGTACTGCTTGCAGGAATGGAGGAAGTCGCTGAAAACGGCGATGAAATCTGGGGCATAATGCCGGAACTCTTCACTCCGCTTGCAGCATATTCGTTCCTTGTATTCAATCTTCTGTGTGCGCCGTGCTTTGCAGCAATCGGAGCAATCAGGCGAGAAATGAACAACGCCAAGTGGACATGGTTTGCCATAGGCTATCAGTGCGGATTTGCATACGCAGCATCTTTGATGATTTACCAGTTTGGCATGTTGTTTACAGGCAGCGGCAGCGTAATCGGCGCAATGGCTGCGGTGCTTGTTGCGGCAGGAATGCTTTACATGCTTTTCAGACCTTATAAAGAAAGTGAAACATTGACAAGAAAGGCCGTGGCATAATATTATATAAGGCAAAGGAGGCGAGCAAGATGCTTAGCTATATTGCAGAGAACTTTGGAACCATCCTTGTTGCGGTTATAATTGCAGCATTGGTAATACTAATCATACGAAAAATGTCGAAAGACAGAAAAAAGGGTAAAACCTCCTGTGGCTGCGGATGCAGTAATTGTCCTTCCGCAAGCGTTTGTCACAGCAAAAAATAAAATTCATAAGTGCAAAGCAAAAGAGCTCCTGTGATAATCATGAGCTCTTTTGCATATATTATATATTTATTCTTTTATAAACTCTTTTACGGAAGACGCAAGGCCTGCGAGCCCCTGAATTTCCGAAGGTATTATGATCTTTGTAGCCTGACCGTCGGCAGCTTTTTGGAAGGCTTCCAGACTCTTGAGCTTGATGACTGCATCATCGGCGCCGGCATCTTTGATAAGTTTCAGTCCGTCAGCAGTCGCCCTGTTTATCATCAGTATGGCCTCCGACTGACCTTCCGCTTCCTTGATAGCAGTCTGCTTTTTAGCTTCAGCCTGCAATATAGCAGCTTCTTTTTTACCTTCTGCAATCAATATCTGTGACTTCTTTTCTCCCTCTGCGATGAGGATTGCCTCACGCCGTTCACGTTCCGCTCTCATCTGTTTTTCCATGGCAACCTGAATATCCTTAGGAGGTGTGATGTTCTTAACTTCCACACGGTTTATCTTGATTCCCCATGGGTCGGTGGCCTCGTCCAGCACCATTCTGATTTTGGTGTTGATATGCTCCCTGCTGGTGAGGGATTCATCCAGTTCAAGTTCGCCTATGATATTTCTCAAAGTGGTGGCGGTCAAGTTCTCGATAGCGTCCATCGGGCTTTCAACGCCGTAAGTATAGAGCTTCGGGTCGGTAATCTGAAAGTATACCACGGTGTCGATTTCCATAGTTACGTTATCCTTTGTAATTACGGGCTGAGGAGGAAAGTCTATCACCTTCTCCTTTAAAGAAACTTTTCTCGAAATCTTATCTATTACCGGAATTTTAAAGTGCAGGCCTACCTGCCATGTTCCGTAGTAGGCTCCCAGCCTTTCTACAACATAGGCTCTTGCCTGCGGCACGATTCTGATATTGGATACCAAGAGCCAAACCAGAAAGGCAACAGCTATAAAGATAATGATAAATTTAATCATGGTTTTCAATCCTTTCTCTTGTTAATCTGCGGGAGCTACAATCAGCTTAACCCCCTCAACAGCGATAACTTTTGCAAGCCGATCCTTGCTTAGGCTCACGTCACCCTGAGTAACTGCGGACCAAACCTGGCCTTTTACTTTGATTTGGCCTACTTTCAGAGGCTCTATATCGAGAATGACTGTGCCTGTTTGACCGATAAGAGCATCAACGTTGGTGGCTTCCGAGCCTGTTTTCAGCTTTTCCACAAAGATTTTTCTGGTAAATGCGAGAAGACAGCATGATACTGCCAGGAATACGACAAACTGGATCGTCGTCGGTACTTCAAACAGGGAAAGTATAAAAGATACAAATGCTCCTGCCGCAAACCAGATTGTGGTAAGACCTATGGTGATAGCTTCGATAATCAGAAAAATAACTGCCAAAATCAGCCAGAACACTGCCATGCTGATGTAAAATCCAAAAATCGTCATAAACTCTCCCCTTTCTTTATTTTTTAAAATTATAACATGTTTATATCACGCCGGCTACTTTTATATTTTGCTTGTTTTGACATAACTTGTATCAAATTCTATAACGCTGCAAAATTTAGGATTGAATTGAGAAATTTGCTGCTCCAGAGCCGCTCTGATTTCATCTTGTTTTCCCCTGCATTCAGGTGAAATAACCACGTCAAAAATGACGTTGGTATGGGTGGCTCCCGGAACTATGCGCAAATCATGAAAACTGAGAGCTCCGTCGGTCTCCCGGAGCGTGTTTTCTATAAGTCTGCAAAGGGGTTCTCTGTTAGGGTCTTGCGTGTTTACCGGATCCATATGAGCAGTGAGCAGAATGTTCAAATCTTTGCTAAGCTGCTTTTCTATGTTGTCTATGAGGTCGTGGCTTATCATCACATCAACCGACGAATCGACTTCGATGTGGATTGAGGCAAAGATTTTGCCGGGACCGTAGTTATGTACGACTAAGTCATGTATGCCCAGAACTCCTTCAAAATCCATGGCGGATTCTTCGATGCGGGTGACCAGATCAGGGTCGGGAGCTTCACCGAGAAGTGGGCTTATGGTTTCTTTGACGAGACTTATGCCTGACCATAAGATGAATATGGCCACGGCCAGACCCAGATATCCGTCGATGTGAATATCAAAAAAGTATCCTGCCAGGACTCCGAGAAGTACCACCGAAGTTGAAATCACATCGTTCCTGCTGTCGGTTCCCGTAGCGATGAGCGCCAGAGAATTGATTTTTTTGCCTGCCGAAATATTGAACAGAGCCTGCCATATTTTAATAGCGATGGCCAAAAGCAGTACGATAACTATTGTCCAACTGAATTCGAGGGGCGACGGATGCAGAATCTTATCGAAAGAACTCTTGCCCAGTTCTACGCCTACCAGAATAATCATTACGGAAACAGCCATTCCTGCAAGATATTCTATGCGCGCGTGACCATAGGGATGCTCTTCGTCTTCCGGTGCTGAAGCCAGCTTAAAACCCACGAGGGTTATAACCGATGATGAAGCATCGGCCAGATTGTTTATTGCGTCCGCTATAATGGCAATGCTGCCCGAAATCCACCCTATAATGATTTTCATCAGGCAGAGAACCGTATTGGAAATTATGCCCACAATTCCCGCAAGTTTGCCGTAACTGTCACGAACCTCTGGATTTTTTACATCTTCATAATTTTTGACAAATTTTTTGAATAAAAAATTTCCCATATATACCTCTTTAAATTTTTATTTTGCCATTGCTTCTTCTATGGCTTTTGATAACTGGTCGGGACATGAAGTTCCCTTTAGACCGCAGGTTATTCCGGAAAGTTTTTTGACCACTTCTTCCCAAGGCAGCCCTTCCACAAGAGCGGATATGCCCTTCAGGTTTCCGTTGCAGCCCCCTGCGAATTCAACTTTTTTGACTATACCGTTATCTATTTCAAATTGAATTTGCCGTGAACAAGTATTTTTTGGTGTATAAGAGTAGAACATAATAAATCTCCTTTCAATATATGCATCATCTGTGCTAAAATAAATTACGTTAAATGTTAGTATAGCACAATTCACTAAAAGAAACTACATGAATATATGGAAAACAAACTACTGTTAAATATAATTGAAGATAGGTACAGGAGATTTCAGGACTCTTACGCCATGGTAACTACGGATTTTTTGGACTTGGCCCAGTGCTCTGCTGCTGCGGCCTTTGTAAAGAAACATTCAAGAGAGGGAGTGTTTTTTTACGGCGGCTATGAGGATGCTGAGCGCAGACAGATAGTATTTATGCCGGATTATCTCGGAGTAGAAGATGAAAAGTCGGTTGAGCAATATTTTAAAACCAACCCCGAGGAGTGTCCAATCGTCGTCTTAGATGTGAAGATAAAGCAAAAGGGTGCGGTGCTCAAGCATTCGGATTATCTCGGCTCGCTTCTCGCCCTTGGCATAAAGCGTGAAAAGACGGGAGATATAATGGTGAATCAGGGCGGAGCTCATATCTTTGTAAACAGAGAAATCGCCGAATACCTGGCTGAAAACTATCTGAGGGCCGGAAGGATTCCTCTGGAGGCGAAGGTGCTCCCTATATCGGAGGCAGTGATTTCGGAGGCAAACGTAAAGCGAATCAAGGAGGCGATTTCTTCGCCGAGACTTGACAATATAGTTGGGGCGGTCTTTGGTGTTTCAAGAAAGCTGGCGGTGGAGGCCATAAACAGAGGGCTTGTATTTGTGGATAATGTGGAAACGAAAAAGCCTGACCATTTTCTCAAGGGTGGAGAAAAGATAGTGCTCAGAGGTAAAGGCAAGGCGGTTTATAAGGGAACTTGCGGGGTATCACGCAAAGGAAAGCTTTATGCGGAGTTTGACAGGTATATTTGAAAAGGTGCATGAATGAAAGATAAATACGGGCGGAATATAGACTACATGAGAATATCCGTGACGGACCGGTGCAATCTCAGGTGCAGGTATTGTATGCCGGAGTGCGGAGTGGAATCCATGGGCCATGATGAAATCCTGCGATTTGATGAAATATTAAAGATTGTGAAGATTGCTTCAGGCCTTGGAATTGAAAACATAAAGATAACCGGAGGCGAGCCTCTGGTGCGCAGGGACGTTACATCGCTGATAGGCGATATAAAGGCTTTGGACGGAATACGCAAGGTGACTCTGACTACCAACGGAAGCTTGCTTGAGGGCAGTCTGAAAGAGCTGATCTCTGCCGGATTAGACGGAATTAACATGAGCCTTGATACCCTCGACGCCTGGAAATACAGGGAACTTACAGGCGGTGGTGACGTGGAAAAAGTCAAGGCCGCAATTGTAAAATGTGCCGGGTACCCGGGGTTAAAAACCAAGGTCAATGTGGTAAGTATCCTCGGGTTTAACGATGATGAAATCACTTCCTTCGGTCAAATTGCGGCAAAGCATGAAGTTGACGTTCGATTTATCGAGATGATGCCCATAGGCATGGGCAGAGAGTTTGATACGGTGTATCAGAACACGGTTATGAACTGTCTCGAAAACCGTTTTGGCAAAGCCATGCCGGTCTGCGGCAAAAGGGGCAGCGGCCCTGCTGTCTATTATGATTTTGAAGGCTTTAAGGGAAAAATCGGTTTTATAAGCCCCCTGTCTCACAGGTTTTGCGAGCAATGTAACAGGATAAGACTGACGGCGGGAGGGCTGCTGAAGCCTTGCCTGCAATACGGCGGAGGCATGGATTTAAAAGCTGCGCTGCGGTGCGGTAAAAGCGACGGGGCGCTGGAAGAAATGATTAGGACAGCGATTTTTCAAAAACCGCTGCGGCATGAGTTTTGCTCAGGCGGCGTGACCGGTGAAGAGGCGAGATTCATGTCGGAAATCGGAGGGTGACAGCGGTTATGTAGGGCCCTTGACTATCTTGGTTAGATGAGATACCTTGGCGTCCTTGGCGACTTTTGCGACTTTTGTGTTGGCTGCATGAGATGCATAGGCGACCTTGGCGTTGGCTTTTTGAACCGGATTCCCAATTTTGGCCTACAAAAAACGGTGAAACTGTAGGCCCAATTTCGGTTGCAGGCCGAAAAAGCCAACAACCCCGCCTTTTTGGCCATTAAAATTACAGATATTGGAAAAATCGTTGGCTTTTTGTGTGATGCTCTTTCAAAAAGCCAACGGGACAGCTCAATATTTGACACAGATACTGCAAGACCTGAATTCATATATGAATTCGGGTCTTATTGTGTATTGGGGCTGCCAGCCTTGCAAGGCTACCTTCGCCGCCGGGCAGTCAGTTGACTGCCCGGCGGCGAAGGCGTCATCACTATCGGCGGAAACCGACATACATTACATGACAGTTTTGCCAAATATTCACTGCTAGGTCATACATATTGGAAGCTTTTATCATACAATGTATGACGGTTTCTTTGATTATTCACTCCCATTGACGAATTTACCTTGGATTCGCACTAAAACTCTCTCCGGCCGGAGACGTTTAAAAAGGGGACGCCGACCCGGCCGACTTCTCAGTCGGTTGTGCGGCAACCCCTTTTTCTGTGCATCTTCAGGGGTTCGACTGTCTGCTGCGCTTCGCTTGCAGGCTTTGTAAAATTAACGGATTTATAGGGCCTTTTAAAGCACTTTTATTTATTCGCGAAAAACCACGGGTTGCTATGAAGAAATTTAATTAGAAGGTGCGATTAGGCGTTGCTATCACGTATGCGTGATAAATTACACTTTATTTCACGGAAAGGAGACCCATATGACAAGAATAAAGGAAGTAAGTGAAATTATCGTATATATGACGAAGAAAATATGGATGGCTTATGGAGGGCTCTGCTTTATAAGGAAATTGCTTTTAAGCTAAAAGAGGTAAAACATATGAATAATATGTCGGATAGAGAAATTCAAAGTTTAACGGACAAAAACTGGAGGAATTATTGCGAGAAAAAGACGAGCTTGCAGTTCAAATAAGATTTACATGTGCTATAAAGAATTATGGGCTGCTTCCTATTTGCATCGACTAAGAAGAACAGGTTTTGACATATGTACAGTGTATAACAGCATTGAAAATGCTCTTAGTATGGGGGAGGATGAAATTCAAAAGTCATACGATAGAGATAGTAAAGATTATAAGGTTTTGTTTAATAAAATTTAAAAGAAGCAAAGTTTGCGGAGTGTAGGTTTTCGTTCAAGTTTATGTATGCTATAATTAAAAAAGTTTTAAAAATAATAAAAACGCTTGTAGTAATGAATAGAGTAGATTGTTAGAAGGAGGCGCTATATGGACAAGAGTAAGAATCGTGGGATTTTAATTGTAATATGTGTTTTAATTGCAGCAACTTCATTTTGGGGGATTTCAAAATTTGCAGCGTCCCCGGATACTTATAAGCAGACGATATCTTCGTTAGAGGAAAAGAAAGAAACGGTAACAGGAATCACTATGGTTACAGCAGGAACAGCAACAGCTTTGGCTGCAATTCCGGGAGAAGCTACTACACCGATTGCGAATAAGCTTGTGGATCTAAGCGGATACCTAATTTTTGTAATGACAGTGATTTTATTAGAAAAATATTTGCTAACGCTAACCGGATTGTTAACGTTCAAAATTTTGATACCTTTAGCCTGCGGGCTTCTTGTTATATACCTCATTTATCAAAAGCAGATATTAAAAGAAATCGCAATACGCCTTATTTTGTTCGGAATTGCAATTATGTGTGTAATTCCTGTAAGCGTAAGTGTTTCAGATATTATAGAAGAAACATATCAAATTCAGTCTGAATATTCATTGGAGGAAGCGCAGAACGACCAGAACGAAATTCAAGCCAAATCAGAGGATAAAAATTTTTTGGAGAAAATAACATCGAAAGTATCTAATGGATTGGATGCAATTTTGGATAAAGGAAAGAATATGTTGAGCAACTTTACTGAATATATTGCAGTAATGCTTGTGGTAAATTTAGCAATTCCGATTTTGATTCTAATGCTGTTTATTTGGTTGCTTAAATTCTTTTTAGGTATCAATATAAAGGTGTCTAAGCTTACAGAGAAGCCGCATGAGCATATTAGAAAAAAAGATAAAAAATCAACTCCGACTGCCATTGACAGCAATTGTAATCATGATTGTTAATGAAAATGGCCGGTGGCTTTATAAGTGCTGAAAGGTCAGCCGAAATGTTGTCGCCGCAATCGTCTGAATTGTAAAGTGCCGCAAATTGAAGAAAATCTCCATTTTGCGGCACTTTTGTTACCTTATTTCCCACCAAAATGCCGGGAACTAAGAAAAATTTTAAATTTACGGCAGTTTTACCCTCCCTACGGCTTATAAAATGCCGTATTTAAAAGAAATTGCGAACTTTACGGCAATTTGACCCCTATCACCCCTGCCAAAATGCCGCAATTCAAAGAAAATTTAAGACTTGCGGCAGTCTCGATACTCGCTGCTCAAAGCTCCACAGGAGCTTTTCGCTTACGCTCGCGCCCTCCCGGGTCCGAACCCCCTTTACAAAAAAATACAATAGACACCTCAAAAGGTGTCTATTGTTTTTCGTGGTGCATCTTCAGGGGTTCGAACCCTGGACACCCTGATTAAGAGGATTCCCGGTATTTTCTATGTTCCTTATAATGTATTCTTTGCTGTATTCCTTACATGCTTTTATTCTTATTAGTTTAATTCTTGAGTTCTTAAAGAGCTCATTTTTAAACTCATCTGCTTCTTTTGCTTTTTCTGTTTTGTGACTATTGTCATCGAGTTCAATCGCATATAAAGGTTTTAAATCATCTTTGCATATTATAAAGTCTATGTGCTTCTGGCTTATTTTTCCGAAGTATGCCATGTAATTTTCTTTTGCTGTAATTTCAAATAAGTCTTTAAGCCCTACTTTTGGGCATATTATCCATTTATTTTCTGCTGCTAATTTTTTAAGCTCGTTGTAAAACAGATATTCATTTTTCGTTAGTATGTATTTGTCTTTGTATGGCATTCCTTTTATTTTATCGGGGGGGGGGTGCTTTTTTGTTTGATTTTGCTTGAAAAATATTTGATAATACTAATATTACTATAATCGCTATTAGAATCTCTCTCATTTTTTCCACCTTTCAATTATTATAAATTTTCTGTTTCTTCGTATGTCTTTGTCTGCTCCTTTGGGTATTTCTTTTTTAATGTTTCTAATATAGTTTCATAAAATTCCATTCCTATTTCGTTTAATTCTATGTCATTTTTTCTCCCCTTCCCAAAGATAATATAATCTGCTGAAACGTTATAATGTTCACATATTTTTATAATGTCCTGTAAAGTTATTTGTTTGTTCCCATTTTCCATTGCAGATACTCCGCTTTGTTTTTTTTCAAGAATATCTGCTAATGTTTGTTGACTTTCTTTGTGTTCTTTTCTTGTTTTTTTAATTCGTTTTCCGATATTTTTATCTGGCATATAGATATTTTCTCCTTGACTTATCTATTAAACAGATATATAATTCCTATACAATCTGAAAAACAGATATATTTCACCATATTTCTGTTTAACTAATTATTTTACCACATATTTTTTTATTTGAAAAGCCTGCGCCCGGGCTATAGGGCAGATAGGAGAAAAACATGGAAGAATTAAAATTAGTAGGTTACTTTAAAAATTCGTTTACAGACGAAAAGACGGGCAAAGTTATTGAATTTTGCAAACTGTGGGCTTCATCGCCTCGTGAGGGCGTAATAGGGGAACGAACTTATGAATATAAAGTTGCGGTTCCTGCCTATGAAGAATTATGTTCCATAAAAGTCGGCAGTAAGTTCATACCGCTTTTTGACCCATATGGTCGTGTAGTTGCATTTCAGGTTTATGGTAGGTAGTTATGATTGATGAACCATTAGCGGAAGTTCAGGAAGCTATTACATCTCAATTAAATTTTACGGATGAGCAGATAACGACTTTGATAGAATCTGTTGAAATGTTAAGGGATGATGTACATCACATATCTACCTTTATCGCTTTTCTTGTAGGTTTATGTATTGTGTTCATTGCTTTTTACTTTCTTAAGAGGTGATATTTGATGATTGAGGTTATGAATCAGGGGTTTATTATAGGGGGAATAATTCTCATGGTCGGCTATTTTGTGCAAGAGGCTCTGTCTTTTGTACGTAGCATATAAAGCAATTATTATTTTATGAAAGGAGATTATTATGGAAGGTAATTCTGCAACAATCGTTTCGACTATTACGGACGCTACTAAAGATTTAGGAAGTCAGGCGCTTACTCTTATCGGTGCGGCTGTAGCCCTTGGAGTTATATTCTGGGGCGCAAAACTGTTGTGGACTAAGTTTAAGTCCATGGCAAAATAACATAGTTTAATTTGCTGTGTTTTGCTTAAGGGGGGGGTAAATCTCCCCTTTTTCTTTAGGAGGTTATTATGTTTAGTTTATCAAAAAAATATAGCCCTGTGCTTCGGCTTATTGTAATTATCCTTTTGATATTTGCTATGGTCTTTGTGTCATCCGTTGGCAACTATGCCCAAGCCCTTGCCCTTTCATCTTCTTTAATTGCCGTCGTAGCTACAATCCTTATTGCTTCCGGCATTATCGCTGAATCTGATACAGACTTGGAAGCGGTTTCCACGGAGTTTTATAACTTTCTTACCGGTGATGCGCTTCTTGATGTTATTGCTATATCTCAAGCTTATGGTAGTGTTATCAATGGAAGTTTTAAATTTAAAGTAACTCCTCATATTCTCAGCTCTCTTGGTGATTGGCTTGCTTCAAGGGATTGGACTTTCTCTGATGCTGGTGTAGGCGATTTTATTGTGCCCGGAAGTAGCGAAGCAATATTTCAGGGAATGGATTTTTCATCTATTTTTAAGCCGAACTATAATTTTGATGATTTTTATGCTGCTTATAATCATTATGACAGTTGGCTTGCTGCTTCTAATGCTGTGCTGCTTTCTCCAAGTGCTATATCTCCTGATTTATTAGATAAACAATTTTATTATAAGGCTAATGGCTCTGGATACGGTTATAAAGTTATTCAAATAATTGACGGTGATTATTGTCTTTTGGGGTATTCTACAAATGGTGTATTGAGGGAAACTGAAATTATCGAATCCCTTGGCATTATTTCATCTGAAGGTCTTTATAATCCGAAATATCCATATATGTTTTATGTTAATGGTAATTACTTTTGGTTGCCTTTGGATTACAATGGCGCCACTGGTTCCGTTACCACTTTTCCGCAATCCAATGTTAAGTCGGATACGACATTTTTCCCGGGTGAGGCTGTTTCTTCCGGTGTCGGCACTACAGAATTTCCGTCTAACACTGCAAGTCAGCCCTTAACTACTGATATTCCTCTTACTATACCGGAGACCGGCGTTGATGTTAATACTGGAGTCGGTGATGTACGTGGTGAAGCAGAAGCCGTTGAAGGTGAGCAAACCGGAACAATTACGTCGGACGGCAGTGGTACGGGTATTTTTGAAGGTATAGGCACATGGGTTTTGAATATCCCTATTTTGGGCGATTTGCTTAAGGTTTTAGGACAGATATTAGAAGCCATATTGTCATTTTTTGATGTTTCACAATTTGAACTGGATTTTAGCCCTTTGAAGTGCGGGCTTACTACGGTCTTCCCGTTTTGTATTCCTTTTGACTTTTTGCGAGCTGTTGAAGTGTTTGCCGCCGATAGTTCTTCATTTTCTTTTGATATAGATTTAGATACTAAGTATTTTAAGATAGACCATACTGTTGACTTATCGCCGTTTGCTTTGCCTATTGCGTTTTTTAGATATGTGGTTGTTTTCTGGTTCGGATATATCTTAATATCAAGGACACGTGACTTAATTAAGTGGTAGGAGGTGCATTCATGTTTTTTAAAGCGTTGTCAATGTTTTTGCAATTTTTAATAGACGCTGTTGGTGCCGTTTTGGGCTTGCTTGTTGGACTTTTGCCGGGCTCTCCTTTTAACTTTATTTCTGGTACTCAGTTCGGCGAGCTTCTTTCTAAAATCAACTTTTTTATACCCGTTTATGAATTTGTTTCCATATTGGAAGCTTGGCTTGTTGCTGTTGCGTTGTACTACTTATATTCTGTTTATGCCCGTTGGGTCAAGGCTATAGAGTAGGAGGGATTCTATGATTTACTTATACAGCGGAACTCCGGGTTCTGGTAAATCCTATCATGCTGCATCTGATATATATCACCGTATTAAGCGTAAAGAACGTAACCGTGTTATTGCTAACTTTCCAATAGCTATACAGTCAAAGAATTTCAGATATTTAGATAATTCCGAATTAACGGTTCGCAGACTGGTTAATTATTCCCGCCTTTTTCATCGGCCGGGTGTAGAGGGTCAAACCCTTGTTATAGTTGATGAGGCTCAGGTCATCTTTAATAGCCGTAGCTGGCAGTCTGACGGCTCAACTCGTATGGACTGGATTAAGTTCTTTACACAGCATAGGAAACTCGGCTTTGATTTTATTCTTATCGCTCAGAATGACCGCATGATAGATAGGCAAATACGATGCTTAGTTGAATATGAGGTTGCACATATGAAAGTCGGCAATTATTTCCGACTTTTGCCGTTTACCTGTTTTCTTGCCGTTCAACGCTGGTACGGACAAAAAATGAAATTGAATCATGATATTTTACTTTATCGTAAGAAGATAGCGTCCATATATGATACGTATCTTACATTTGAGGGGCTATCAAGCCACGTTCGCAGTCGGAAGCTATCGCCGGAGCGAACGCGCTGGAAGCGGCAGGGGAGCAGAGGGGCCCCTCCGCGCCTGCGCAGTTACCCCGCCTATAACTGCCGCCATGCTTAACGTCTGCATGTTGCCCATGGGCAACATATCAGGAGGCAGACGTTAACCGTTTGGCCTGCTTGTAATAAGCGTTTTCCCTTATAAGTATATACTTGACATAGTATCATAAAGCGGGAAACTCTTGCAAAAATGTATAGTGAAACGGAGTGCAAAATGGGATTTTCTTATTTAGATACACGTATTTATAAATACGGTAATCAGGTTAAAGTTGTTTATTTAAAACGCTATGCTGACCCTGATTTAAGAATAAAAGATAAGGTTATTAAGAATGATTCTGATAATAAGCTTTTGAATAATATATGTCGTGCTCGTTCTATGATTATTGCTTACGGGTTTTGCAATCGTTGGGATTATATGACTACATTTACTCTTAATCCTAAGAAATATGATAGATATAATCTCCCTACATGGCAAAAGGATTTTTCACAATTTATCAGAGATGAGCGAAAACGTACAAACTATAAAATTAAATATTTGTTGATTCCCGAGCGGCATAATGATAATGCTTGGCATATGCACGGTCTTATATATGGATACCCATGGGAATTACTTTCTGACTTTGTTCCCGGCATTCACCCGATTGATTTGTGTAGCGGTGAATATAGACGGCATTTAGGAATTGAAAATAAGTTCGGCTTTAATTCCTTTGGGCGTATAAGGTCAGAAGAGGCAAGCGTTAAATATATTACCAAGTATATAAATAAAAGCCTTGTAAAGACAAATTTGGAGCTTGGAGCGCATTTGTATTATGTGTCTCAAGGATTGAAAAAACCCGAGTTAATACACGAAGGATTTTCTACGGTTCCGGTTACCAAAGTAGACCACCAAAATGAGTTTTATTCTGTCAGCTGGATTCAGCCTTCTGAATGTGAAAACGTCATTGCAAATTTATATTAAAGGAGTGTTTTATGAAAGAAATTTTAGTATTTCGCACAATAGCGTTTTTTATAAGTGTTCTTCTTATTGCTTGGTTTGGAATTTGATTTAGGTGGTGTAATCTGTGGTATATCTTGAAATCGTTGATTGCTTTGTAGCATATCATAAGTCCGTATGTCATACTGAAAAAACTATTTCAAATTATCTTTATTTGTTAAAAATGTTTGATAGTGTTGTAAAGCCTGCCGATTATTGCAACCTATGTTATTCCGATATAGTGACTTTTCAGAAATACATAGATAATAGGGGCTTGTCAATATCCACTGTCGGCAACTATTTTCGACATTTAAAGTCTTTTGTGCATTGGCTTGAAGAATACGATTATTTGAAAGAAAAAGGCTTATATCGCAAAATAAAGCTTCCAAGAATGCCCAAAAAGAATATTAAGATATACAGCGATATTGAGATAAAGCAAATATATGAGTGTGTACATACTGAATCTAATTGGTTAACTGTCAGAAATAAACTTATTATTAGTTTAATGCTTGATAGCGGTCTTCGGCAAAACGAAGTTTGCATGATTAAAAATTTAGACATTGATTTTGTTAACGAGATGATTAACGTTCATGGCAAAGGTAATAAGGATAGATTTGTTCCAATAGGGAAACATACTTTGCGTTACATGAAAGAATATAGCCTGATTTGTCCCTTTGATAATGAATATTTGCTTGTTAATAGGCGGGGAGATAGACTGACTAATAACGCCGTAAAACTATTTGTTTCTAAAATTAAGGATTGTCTTGGTTTTGAGTTCTCATCTCACAAACTGCGGCATAATTTTGCAACAAATTATCTGCTTGACCATTATGAAAAGTATGGATATTTCGATACATATACCTTGATGATACTTTTGGGGCATGAGGATATAGTCACCACTGATAGATATGTTCACTTTGTTAAACAATATATTGCAACAAGGAGAAGAGTATCGCATCTTGATAAAGTGTTTTCAGAGTGTGAAGATAATGGTTAAAATTAAAACCCTTGAAATATTGAAATTTCAAGGGTTTTTCTGTGGTGCATCTTCAGGGGTTCGAACCCTGGACACCCTGATTAAGAGTCAGGTGCTCTGCCAGCTGAGCTAAAGATGCATATTGATTTTTTGGCATCAAAATGACACACAAATTATGTTAGCATTTTTCCCCTTTATTGTCAACAGAAAAAATTAATTTAAACTAAATTTTTTTGAAAAAGATAACCTCTATTTACCTCTAATAGTTTTTTAATCATTGAACACAATAATTTTTAAGGAGGGATTTAAAATGAGAGATTGTGATAAGAACAACAACAGAGTTTCAAACAACAACTATTCTTCTGAGAAGAATGAAAACAGAAACGAAAATAATTCAAAAAACCAGAAAAATCAGAAGAATGAAAAGAATCAAAAGAATTCTAACAAGAGTAGCAGATAAAACCTGTTTAATGTTTAAAAAACGAAAAAGAGCAGTATTAAAACTGCTCTTTTTTCTTTGCATTCCAATACCATTTGTTATATAATAAAAAGAACTATAAAATTAAAGGAGAAGATTATGGCAGAAAGTGCGAGCAAGATATTGAATTCATTTGCGGAATTTTGCCGCGAGCGCTCAGATATACTTATGATTGCGGGCGCCGCACTTGTCGTACTCATAATCCTTGTTGCGATATTCAAGTCGGTATCTAAAAAAGACGATGACGACGAAGACTTTGATTTTGATGAGGAAGCTTTTCAGGCAGAAGGCAAAGTTCAGGCAGAAAGCAAGGCTTTGCCGGAAAACAATACTCTGACTGAGAGTAAAGTCCTGTCGGAGAAAAAGATAAACGAAACCGTAAAAGGCGACAAGATAGAAAGCCTCTTGGAACAGATAGCCGGGATTCCCACAAAAAATCTTGAAGAAGTGGAAATTAAAATTCAGGGAGCGGAACTCAAGCTTAAATATGCAAAAAACGATTCTCAGACAACGGATTCAAGCGCCCCGGAATTTGCTGCAAGCTCGTCTGATGCCGAAAGCAAAGAAGAATTGCAGGCGACAGAAAATACGGCAGAACATGTAGAACATGATGAAATAAAAAAAGAAGACGGCACGTGTGATGCCGAAGATAAGAAGAATGATGATGCCGGCGAAAAGATTGTTATAAAAAAATTCGGGCCTGACAACATTGATACTTCCCGCTCAGGACGGGTGTTTACAGAAGACGAACTGGAAGAAAAAATCAGAGATTAACATATAAGTAATACGGAGGGAAACGATGTTTTGTACGAAATGCGGAAAACAACTACACGATGAAGATATTTTTTGCGCTCACTGCGGCACCAAGGTGAGAGAAGACCTTTTGCAAGAAAAGACCGAAAGAAGAGAAAGACGTGAGGAAGTGGTTTTCAATCCTCCTTTCAGGGCTGAAGCAGAACGCAGAACAAAGCAGATATCAGAGGAATTTAATTCATACAACGGTGAGCCGAAAAGAGAAACAGTGCATTTTGATTGGAATCTTGACGGATTTCCCACACGTGAAACGAGAAAGAATGAAAAATTTGAACTTAACTGGGATGATGTAATAGAAAGAAAACGGACTCCGGCACCTGTTACAGTGGAGAAAATCATTCCGGAAAATTTGAGAAACGATTTTGAAGAAAACGAAGCGCCGGAAAATACCTTAAATACAGAAGAAGAAATCAGGATTTTCGAGCCGGAAAGAAAAACGGAAAAAGCAGACAAAGAAGAACTTTCCATTGAAGACCTTGAGAGAGAACTTTTCGGAGAAGAAGATTTGGGAGATATGACCGACTCCGGATTCACGATAAAATACAACAGAAAAGATCTGGAAAGAGACAAAGACCTGCAATTTAACACTTATAATGCAAAAAAAGACGCATTTCAGGAGCTTCTGGATAAAGAAAAAGCAAGAATAGAATCCATGGAGAGTCAAAGGAAATCTCAGTGGGAAGAAATTACAAACAATGAAATTCTCAATAATCATGAAATAAAGACTCCGCCGAAATTTGACGAGATATTTACGGAGCCTAAGACTCCGCTTGTTCCGCCTCTGAGAGAAGTAGGCGTCGTATTGCCGCCTTTGACAGCATGTGTCATGGCAGATGAGGCAGAGAAACCTGAGGAGGAAGGGGTAAATATCGAAGAGCTGCAAGGGGAGACCATAGCGGCTGCCGTAGCAGCAGCGGAGATTGCAGAAGAACCGGTTAAGGAAGATTCCGCTGCAGAAGAAACTGCTGCGGAGGAAGCGGTTACAGAAGAAGTTTTCGCAGAAGAAAAACCCGAGGAAGAAACGCTGCCTCCCTTTCAGGGAGAAAGCGAAGAGCCCAAATCTTCAGACGAAGAACCCGAATCTTCAGACGAAGAGCCCGAAGCTGCAAAAGAAGAACAGGAAAAGACAAAACTCAGATTTTCAGATGTTTTTCCCGCTGACGCTTTTGAATCTGGCGATGACGACGATAACGGCGGCAATGCTGCTGCATCTGATTCCAAAAAAGAAATAGAAGAAGACGATGATGACGAAGAATATAAGGGAAATCGCATTATAAAGGCCCTTATAGTCATACTGGCCATAATCGTAGCCGCTGAATTGGTTATAATAGGAGTAAAGGCTATAGCGCCTGACAGCGGATTTTCAAAAGGCGTAGACAGTATTATGGAAAAAGTGACGGGATTTTTCACAGGCGAAGATGAGCCCGAAAGCGACCCTGTGGATATTCCGAGAAGCAATTACATTGAAGACTATATAAATACTTTTTCAAGCGGTGCAGAGAATATAGGAAATATTTCTCATGATGCAAACTTGAAATATGATTTAAGTAAAACCTACGCATTTGCAGATATAGGACAAACTCAGGAGTTTGAAAACAGCTCTTGGGACGAAAATGATGAGAGCATGTCCAAAACATACGGGCATTCTATCATATCGGCTTTAATCAGCTATTACAACGAATGGAAAGACAGAAATGAGGACAGTACGCTGGTGGGAATAAATGCCCTTGAAATAGGCGAAATAAGAACATCAGCGGACGGTTATTACGTTTTAAACAGAGTTACATACGCCGCAGCAGACGGAGAGACGGTCGTGAAGTATGAGACCGCACATCTGAAAACTACTGCGGAAGATGTCGTGGTTGATGAGATTAAGGAGGAAACCGTATAATGGAAAAAACCAAAAAACGGCTTAGCCTGATAATATTGATACTTGTATTGATAGTCGGGCTTTTCGCAAGCCTTATAGGCTTTATATCCGATTTCCTATGGTTTAAGGAAATGGGATATTTATCAGTATTCTTTAAACAGATAGTTACACAGCTTGAAGTGGGAATACCGACATTTGTTGTGATTACGGGACTTGTGTATCTGTACCTCAACAAATTGAGAAAAGGATACTTTTCAAAGATAGCATCTTCAGAAGAAACCAATATGAAGAAGCTCGGAAAGACGACTGCGGTGTTGTCGGTTGTATTTGGCCTGTTCGCTACCGTTATGACCGTAACACGGCTGTGGTTTGAAATATTGAAATTTGCAAACAGCACATCCTTTGATATTGCAGACCCTTTATTTAATTTTGATATTTCTTTTTACATTTTTAAGCTGGATTTTCTGACCCAGCTTAACGAACTGCTGATAGGTGTAATAATCGGATTTGTAATTCTTACCCTCGTATACTATATAATCCTTATGACCGTAAGAACTCCCGACGTATTTAAGGACGAAGTGCCGCCTGACGCAGAGCCTGTAGGAGACGATGAAGAAAGATATACCGGCAGCAGCAACCCTTTCGGAAGCGGAAACAAGAGAGCTGCCAATGCCAACGATTTCTTTGGAAAATTTACGGAAGCGTTCACAGGCAAAAAGGCTGCGCCAAAGCCGGTTACGCCTAAGAAGCAATTTGATGACAATAATTTTAAGCAGCTTATGCAGATAGCTTCGGGCAAGATTGCACTTCTCGGATTCATATTCTTCATAATGCTGGGACTTAACTTCTTCTTGCAGCAGTTTGACTTGCTTCACACTCATACGGGAGCTGTTTACGGCGCCGGATTCACCGATGTGACAGTGACCCTGTGGAAGCTGAGAATACTTGGAATTCTGTCGGTTGTGGCAGCAATCATGTTCATAGTCAACATGAAGAAGAAAACGTACAAAAAGATTCTGACCGTTCCGGTTATCATGATAGTTGTAGGCCTTGTGGGAACGGGCGCAGGCCTTCTTGTGCAGAACTTTATAGTATCTCCTGATGAACTTAGCAAAGAAACTCAATACCTTGAGAGAAACATAGAATATACTCAGTATGCTTATCAGCTTGACGATGTTTCCACCAAGGCCTTTGAAGCGGATAATACGCTGTCAGCAGGTGATATAGCGCAAAATTCGGAAACGATAAACAACATTCGTATAAACGATTTTGACCCGGCAAAACAGTTTTACAATCAGACCCAGAGTATCCGTCAGTATTACACTTTCAACGATGTAGATAATGACAGATATATGATAGACGGCAAGTACACCCAGACCTATCTTGCCACGAGAGAAATAGACGAAAACAAGATAAGCGATTCATGGCTCAATCGCCACCTTAAATATACTCATGGTTACGGTATAACCCTTTCCAGAGTTGATAAGGTTACGGCCAGCGGTCAGCCGGATGTGCTGGTCGGAAACATTCCGCCGGAATCTTCGGTAGAAGATATTGACATTACGAGACCGGAAATTTACTTTGGCGAGCTTTCCAATGAGTATGTAATCGTAGGAACCGACGAGGCTGAGTTCAACTATCCGTCGGGCGAAAGCAACGAGTATTCTCATTATGACGGAAATGCGGGAATAAAAATGAATTTCTTTAATCGCCTTGTATTTGCGGCCCGTGAGGGAAGCGTAAAGCTTTTGGTTTCATCCAACATAAACAGCGACTCCAAGATTATCATAAACAGAAACGTCATGAATAGGATTAAAACCATAATGCCGTATCTGAGTTACGAGAGCGATCCGTATATGGTAACCGTAGGCGGAAAGCTTTATTGGATGGTGGATGCTTATACCACAAGTTCAAACTATCCGTATTCTCAGCCTTTTGATGAGGATATAAATTATATAAGAAACTCTATCAAAGTTGTGGTGGATGCATACAACGGAGATGTGGATTTCTATGTGATAGACGAAGAGGATCCTATTGCTCAGACTTACGCAAAGATTTATCCTAAACTGTTTAAGGGATATGATCAGATGCCTGAGGAACTTAAGTCCCACATTCGTTACCCTAACTACCTGCTCCAGATTCAGGCTAATATGTTTGCAAGGTATCACATGGAAGATATAGGCGTATTCTACCTCAATGAAGACCAGTGGGATATAGCTTATGAAATTTACGGAACCGAGCAGGTTCAGATGACGCCGACTTATTATATAGCTAAGCTGCCGGGAGAAGAAAAGGCAGAGTTCTTTAACTCAATACCGTTTACGCCTAAGACCAAGAAGAATATGACGGCCCTTATGGTAGCACGAAACGACGGCGAACATTACGGAGAACTGGTGCTGTATCAATTCCCTAAGAGCAAGAACATTTACGGTCCAGAACAGATAGAAGCTCAGATTGACCAGAATACCGAGATTTCAAAAGAATTCTCTCTCTGGAATTCATCGGGAACAACTTACAGACGTGGAAACATGTTCATAATACCTATCAACACATCCATTCTGTACGTTGAGCCGGTTTATCTGGAAGCTACCAACTCCAGTATACCTGAGGTTAAGAGAATTATAGTGGCTTACGGTGATCGTATAGCATATGAAGAAACGCTGGCCGAGTGCCTTGTATCCTTGTTTGGCGAGGAAGCTGCCGGCGGCGTGGACACGTCCGGAGGATTGTTAGAGGATAACCCGAGCGGTGATGAAACCGGTGAAGGTTCCGGAACTGATTTAACACAAGACGAGCTTATACAAAAAGCCGTTGATGCATATGACAATGCACAGGCAGCAATGCAGCAGGGCGATTGGGCAGCTTACGGAGACTATCTGGATGAGCTGGAAGACGCACTTAACAAGCTTGCAGCATGATTGACCAAAATGACATTTTAAATAAAGCAACGGGAGGTAAGATATGCTGGAATTTGATTTTGAACGAATGCTGTTCAAAATCCCGCCGGAAAGGCACACTAAGGAAGACTTGTTTAAAATTTTGGGTGAACATCCCGAAGTTGAATTTGTCTCTTATGTAGGCCTTGATATTGCGGGAAATGACACAGACGAACGAATTCCTGTCAAATTGTTTTTAGACGATATAGACGATATGCTTGAACACGGAGTACAGACCGACGGTTCCAGCGTGCATTTGCCTAAAATCGCAGAATTAAATAACGCAAAGGTCGATATGATACCTGATAAAAGTGTAAACTGGTATGTGGACTATAATTTCGATAACGTTTCCGGGAAGACTTCTCTTCCTGTAGGAACCCTTAGAATACCGGCTTTTCTGATTCATAACGACAGAGCAGAAGTGGGTTCAAGAGCAATTCTCAGAGATTCTATCAACCAGTTTAAGGCGGATTTGATGAAATTGCTCAGAGAAAATCCATATGTATTTGAATATATAAATGATGCTCAAAGCGCAGATGATATTGACGAAATACTGATTACCAGCGCCACTGAACTTGAATTTTGGGTAAGGACCCCTGAAGATAAGGCAGATAAGGAACAGCTTTCCACTTCCCAAGAGCTGAAAGAACAGTATTGGAAGAGAACTTACGGCCCTGTGCGGACGGCCCTTGAAAAGTCCCTTGAAATATTGGATTATTACGGTTTCAACATGGAGATGGGACATAAAGAGGTAGGCGGAGTCAAATCAAAGCTTACCCGCACAGGCGCTCACGATCACATAATGGAGCAGCTTGAGATAGACTGGAAATATTCAAGTGCCATGCAGGCAGCCGACAACGAAAAGCAGGTCAAATATATCGTAAGAGATATATTTAACCAATTCGGACTGCTCACCACATTTATGGCAAAGCCGGTTGAAGGCGTGGCCGGAAGCGGAGAACACACCCACCTTGGAGTGTCCGCAAGGCTTAAAAACGGAAAGGTTATAAACCTGTTTTCCGCCGCCAACCCTACTGTGGATTTTTTAAGTCCTGTAGGTTTCGGAGGTCTTATGGGACTTTTGAAAAACTATGAAGCCATAAATCCGTTTGTAAGTCCGACCAACGATGCGCTTAACAGGTTAAAGCCCGGATATGAAGCGCCTGTCTGCATAGTAACCTCTCTTGGACACAGTGCGGCAGAACCTTCGAGAAACAGAACGATTCTTGTGGGACTGGTGAGGGATTTGAACAAGTCCCTTGCCACAAGATTTGAGTTAAGGTCTCCAAATCCAAAATCAAATACATATTTGATACTTGCTGTAAGTTACATGGCAATGCTGGACGGTATCAAAAAGGTTCTTGAGGCAAAAAAGACTCCCGATGAGCTTGAAAAATCCATTTCCAAGAAAATGGGAGAAAAGGATTTTTATCTCGAAGAGGACAGGGAGTACAGAAGTGAAAAGGATGTTTTTGAAGATTTTACCGCAGAAGAGAGAAATCTCAGATTCGGTATCGCTCCCGAAACCGTATGGCAGAATATTCAGGGACTTTATAAATATCCCGAGAAGACAAAAGCCGTTTCGGGAGACGGTGTAATTTCGCAGATGGCTTTGGAATCCTTTGCGGCCTATGCCATAAATCAATGGAAAACAGAACTCCATGACAGGATAATTCCTGATTACATGAGAAATATCAGAGAATACGTGATGATTCACGGAAGCGATTCCACGGATTATGACCTTGAAAACTGGAGAAGGATAAATGAGATGAGGCATGCCATTGCAAAGGACAGCCTTTCGGAAAAATGCCTATTGACCAGGGTAAAGGAGGCACTCGATACGGGCGATTATCAGCTTGCATCCGACTTGCAGATTGAGCTTCAAAATAAGATGAGCACCTTGAGAGGCCTTTATACAAAATACAGAAAAAACTTATTTTAATATCAAGATAAGAAAAGAGGATATATATGTTAGACATTAAGAGAATCAGAGAAGACTATGAAAACGTCAAAGCGGCAGTGGAAAAGAGATGTAAAGGCGATTTCGGCTTGAGCAAAGTTCCTGAACTGGATGCTAAGAGAAGAGAACTTCTGTCCGAAGTTGAGCAGATGAAAAACCGCCAGAATACGGTATCCAAAGAAATTCCGAAACTGAAGAAGGCCGGCGAGGATACCACCGAAATTATGGCAGAAATGAAGACCTTATCTGCAAATATCAAGGAACTGGACGCAAAGGTTTCAGAAGTTGAAAAGGAGCTGAGAGATACGCTGCTGGGCGTTCCGAACACTCCGTATAAGGATGTTCAGGTAGGCGAGGACGACAGCGACAACGTTGAACTGAGAAAGTTTATGGAGCCTAAGGAATTCGGCTTTGAGCCAAAGGCACACTGGGACGTTGGAACCGACCTTGATATTTTGGATTTTGACAGAGCTGCAAAGATATCCGGAGCCAGATTTACGGTTTACAAGGGTCTCGGAGCAAGACTTGAAAGAGCTGTAATAAGCTTTATGCTTGATTTGCATACTATTGACCAGGATTATGTTGAAATTCTGCCTCCGTTTATGGTAAACAGGGCTGCGATGACCGGAACAGGTCAGCTTCCTAAGTTTGAAGAGGATATGTTCTACGTTCCGCAGAAGGACTTCTTCCTGATTCCGACGGCAGAGGTTCCCGTAACCAACCTGAGAGCTCAGGAAATCATGCCTGAAGCAGAGCTGCCTGTATATTATACGGCTTACACTCCTTGCTTCCGTGCAGAAGCAGGCTCAGCAGGCAGAGATACCAGAGGTCTTATCCGTCAGCATCAGTTTAACAAGGTTGAGCTTGTTAAATTCGTTAAACCTGAAACTTCCTATCAGGAACTTGAAAGCCTGACCAACGACGCCGAAGAAGTGTTGAAACGCCTGGAACTCCCATACAGAGTTGTAAGACTCAGCTCAGGAGACCTCGGATTCTCTTCTGCCATGACTTACGATATTGAAGTATGGATGCCAAGCTACGGCAGATATGTTGAAATTTCTTCGTGCAGTAACTTTGAGGACTATCAGGCACGCAGAGCAAATATCCGCTACAGAAAAGAAGAAACCGGAAAAGCCGAGTTCGTTCACACTCTTAACGGTTCAGGCCTTGCAGTGGGAAGAACGGTTGCTGCAATCCTCGAAAATTATCAGCAGGAAGACGGCTCCGTCGTAATTCCGGAAGCTCTCAGAAAATACATGGGCGTGGATGTAATCAAATAAAATCAACGAGGAGAAATTGAAAATGCCAACATGGAGCGGTATTAGAAAAAAGCTTGAAACCGACTACCTGGCACAAAGCCTCCGGGGACATATCCGGTATTATGTGACATCATACAGCAAAAGTCACGACCATGAGGGTCGGGCGGCGATTCTGCTTGACGGGAAAGAGATTATAAAAGGCTGTTACTGGAATAATTGGACAAAAGCCAGCCTGTTCCCCAAAGATGAAAAATATGATGAACGCATAAATACGGAAATGGCATATATGGATGATACCGCTTTAAAGTTGGGTGTTTTTGACCAACGCTGCTTTTATAACGCTTTTGCGGAATTCGACAATCAGAGCATTGAAGAAAGCCTTAAAAGCGAGGATTTAATTGTAAAAATATTTGCCGTTCTTGACAGGCGAATCGGAAAACGAAGGCTGGCTTTGATGAAAGAAACCATAGAAAACGAGCCGGAAACGTTTCGGGAATTTTTTATGATTCGTGCCAAAGCAGAAAAAATATTATAGCTTTAATTTTATACAGAAACCCACTGCGCTATCTTTCGGTTTCGGAAGCGGCGCGGTGGGTTATGTGTTTTTTGAAACAGGCAAAGTATACAATGCGCAAAATGTTAAAAAGTTGACAATTGCGTGAGGCAGGTAAATTATTTAAGTGTAAGCTTACCGTCTTATGCTCGTAAAGACGGAAACCAAAACAGATACGCTGATGTTAAAGCCCGTTGCTTGCGGCAACGGGCAGTTTTGCCTATAATAGTGCTGACAACTGAAATAAGGGGGGGTATTTTCAATGCTTAGCGAAAATATTAAAGCGATGAGAAAATCAAAAGGTCTTTCGCAACAAGAACTTGCTGTTAAGCTGAACGTGGTGCGGCAGACAGTTTCCAAATGGGAGCAGGGATTGTCAGTTCCCGATTCGGATATGTTGATTTCCATATCGGAAACTCTTGAAACACCTGTGAGCACGTTGCTTGGAGAAAACATCATTGAGCCGGAAGTTGACGACTTAAAGGCGATTTCCGCAAAACTGGAGGTAATAAACCTACAGCTTGCACAAAGAAAAATCGCAAGAAAAAGGATTCTGCATTGGCTTCTTATATCATTGTGCGTAGCCATAGCAGCAATTTTTGCGGGCCTATGTGTATTAGGAAGCCCTTATCTGGGCTGGGACTACAGTAATGCCGAAACCGCTGTTTTGGGAGTGATTTTTCACTCATTTGAATGGGTGTTTGTCAGAGTAGCACCGATTATCGTTTTGGGTGCGATAATAGGAATTTTCCTGACACAGAAGGAAAAATAGCGCCACTCTACTCTGTAGCTCCACTTAAAATTTTCGGGCTAACCGTTATTAGATTGACAGGCCTCTACCGAGGGGCAGGTCTATTTTAGGCGAACGGTTACAGGCTGCGGTGAAATGCCGCAACTAAAGCAAAATTTTAAATTTACGGCAGTTTTAATGCATTTGAGGCTGCGAAAATGCCGTAATCGAAAGAAAATTTTGCTTTTACGGCAGTAAACTTGACTTTTACGCTGTAAAAATGCCGTAACTGAAGGAATTTTTAAAATTTACGGCAGTTTGGCTCTTATTAGGCGCTCAGAATGACCGGAATTTTAAAAAAATGTGGATTTTACGGCAGTCCGGCCCAAACCCCGGCCTAAGCTAAGAACCGGCCTAAACCCGAACTCGCCGGCCGAAAACCGGGGCTACTTACAAAAACCCTTTAAAAACAGCGGCAGCATGACTGAAGAGTATTGGCATAAAGAGTAATTGCCGTTGCACAGGCACCAATCATACATTAAACCACGCTCAAATACAGCATAAGCCTTGGTTATATCGTTGATAGATAGTTCCTCTTTAAAGATTCCGCTTTGCTGGCCTTCTATTGTAATCTGGCGCAAAAGTTTGTAATAAGTTCTGCTGGGCTCAAGCAGGTGACGTTCGCCTTTGGTTACAAGCTGAGATGAGAAAAGCTGCGAAAGCAGGGACACCGAAACCGTGTTTTCAATCATTAAAAACAGTTCTCTGTTCATAAGCAGCAGTTTTTCAAGAGGAGAAAGCTCAGGGTTCATGGTTTCCGCCAGTTCTTCATATTTTTCATCAAAGAGGTAGGAAAGGGAGCTGAGCAGTGAGTCCTTCCCCTCAAAATAGTGGTAGAAGGAACCTTTTGATGTGCCGGAAGCCTCTACGATTTCATCAATGGTGGTGTCGTCATAGCCCTGTTGGTAAAAAAGCTGCCAGGCGGCGGAAACGATTTTTCCTTTGGTATTTTTTGAATTTTTCTTTTTCATATGTCTGCAAAACCTTTCTAAATAAATGTTTTATTTTTAATACAATTTTTAGTCTAAAACTAAGTATACCAAATAATTATTGAAATTTCAATATATTAAAAGAACATATCCGTTCATTTTATCAAAAATAGTACAGAGTAAATTCTGTATTTTATTCTGCCATAATATATGGTACAATGGCAGGGCATAGAAGAAAAGAGGTAAATAAAATGAGTTTTAAATTGATGCAATATATTGAACCTGACTTTACGGAAAAGAGATTTACAGAAGCGCCTGATGCCAAGCTGGTAAGAGCGCCCCATGCAAAAGCAGCGCCGAAGGGATTTCATGCCACGTCAATATTTCCGGAATATTTTAAAATCGACGGCAAGTGGCATTTGGCAGAAGACAGCAGAATGGACGCCGTGCCTGTATGGGACGGCGAGAAAATCAGAATAGTCGAGTTTAGGAATATAAAGACCGATGACTTAATTGTAGTCGGAAGAAGCGAAGATGCAAGCGAGGGCATCTATGTCCACGATGACTGCTGGCTCAGAGAAGAAGAAAAAGAAGAAAAGAATACCTTTGCCTTCCGTCAGAGCAGGAGCAGGGAAACTTCCTTTACTTACGATTACGAAAACCTGATTGAACTTTTAAAATACGAAAAAGAAAACGGCGGATATGTGGTCTGGGTTCTCGGACCTGCATGCAGTTTTGACGTAGAGGCAAGGAGGGTTATGGGACAGATTGTCGAGCAGGGATACTGTCAGGCTTTGCTTGCCGGCAACGCTCTTGCCACCCACGACTTGGAGGCTGCGTACCTTGGAACGGCCCTCGGCTGCGACATAAAAAATCAGAAACTGCACCCTATGGGACATTACAATCATCTGGACACCATAAACGCTATAAACACTTACGATTCAATTCCTAAATTTATAGAAGAAGAGGGAATAGACAACGGAATAATATACAGCTGCGTTAAGAATAACGTACCTTTCGTACTAAACGGCTCAATCAGAGATGACGGTCCTCTGCCGGAGGTTTACGAACACACCTACGAAGGGCAGGACACCATAAGGTCACATGTGAGAAAAGCCACAACCGTCATAGGTATGGCGACGGTGCTTCATACCATAGCCGCCGGAAATATGACGCCTACTTACAGGGTGCTTAAGGACGGAAGCAAGAGACCGGTATACTTCTACATGGTTGACACTTCGGAGTTTGCGGCAAACAAGCTTGGCGACAGGGGAAGCTTGGCAGCCAAGGGAATCGTTACCAACGTACAGGATTTTATGAGAAATCTGAGCACGGGATTAAACCTTTAGATAGAATATAGGAGAAAATTATGTTTAATGGGGAAATGATAACATTCTTAGGGTATTTTATAATTCTGCTTTTTGTTGCATTGTTCTTTTTCTTCAACGGTGGCAACAAAAATCAGGAGGACTACTTCCTCGGCGGTCGTTCCATGGGACCATGGGTTACAGCGATGTCCGCTCAGGCGTCTGATATGTCGGCATGGCTGTTGATGGGGCTTCCGGGCTCTATCTTGGCCTTTGGATTCGGGCAGATGTGGATAGGAATAGGGCTTGCCCTTGGAACGGCGGCTAACTGGATATTCTGCGCCAAGAGGCTTCGAAAGTTTTCCAAGGCGTCCGGAGACGCAATCACCCTGCCCCAGTACCTTTCGGGCAGGTTTGCCACTACTTCAAAGGCTTTGCAGACAATCTGCGCGATTATATTTCTCGTATGTTTCACCATATATGTGGCGTCGGCCTTTGTAGCAGGGGCTTCCGTGTTTACGATGATTTTTCCGTCGGTAAGTGAAAAGACGGCGATGATAATATGCATGATAATCATAATGGGATATACGTTTCTCGGTGGATTTAAGGCTGTCTGCTGGACGGACTTTTTCCAGGGGATTTTGATGCTGATTGCTTTACTGGCTGTTCCTATCGTTGTGGCCGTTACGCAGGATATAGATACGGGTATACTTGATAATGTTTATCAATACACCGATGCTTCAGGCGAAACGGTTGTGTGC
>JAETTD010000033.1 GCA_021769295.1 Bacillota bacterium
AAGCTGGTTCGTGCTGGACGAGCTATGCAGGCAGGCGTTTATTTCGTTACACAATCTTCTGGGGACGTGTCAAAGGAAAGTCTGAAAAACAATATCGGCTTGAAATTTGCCTTTCGTTCTACTGACATTAACGAGATAAAACAGACCTTAGAATTTTTCGGTATCGACAAGGACGACGAGAACAACCAGAAACGCTTGCGTGATTTGGAGAACGGACAATGCTTATTGCAGGACTTATACGGGCGTGTCGGTGTGGTGCAGATACACCCAGTCTTTGAAGAATTACTACACGCCTTTGATACCAGACCGCCCGTACAGAGAAATGAGGTGGAGTGATGAAAAAAAGGATAAAAGGTGCGTTCACAAAAAAGAAGATTTTCCACTTTCTCAAAATGGCTCTGTTCGTGGTGGCACTCTCCCTTATCCTGCTTTCACTTCTGGGAACGGTGGCTCATGCGACGGGGCTTGTGGACGATACCATAAACGCAGAAAATCTTTACTCAAAATATCCCCTTTCCAACTACCAGCTTGATTTTTATGTGGATAATAGCTGGTCGTGGCTTCCGTGGAACTGGCTGGACGGTATTGGAAAATCGGTACAGTACGGGCTTTACTGCATTACCAACTTTGTCTGGACGATAAGCCTTTATTTAAGCAATGCCACGGGCTATGTGGTGCAGGAAGCATACAAACTTGATTTTATCAACGATATGGCAGACAGTATCGGACAAAGCATACAGACCCTTGCAGGCGTAACACAGAACGGTTTTTCCAGCTCTGGCTTCTATGTCGGTTTCCTGCTTCTCATTATCTTAGTGGTGGGACTTTATGTAGCCTATACGGGACTGATAAAACGGGAAACCAGCAAGGCACTTCACGCTGTTATCAACTTTGTGGTGGTGTTCGTGCTGTCCGCTTCGTTTATTGCCTACGCTCCCGATTACATCAAGAAGATAAATGAATTCTCATCAGACATCAGTACCGCTTCACTTGATTTGGGAACAAAAATCATGCTCCCAAGCTTTGACAGCGAGGGCAAGGACAGCGTGGACTTGATACGGGACAGCTTATTTTCTATTCAAGTGGAACAGCCGTGGCTACTTCTGCAATTCGGGAACAGCAACGCAGAGGAAATCGGTACAGACCGTGTCGAAGCTCTGGTATCAGTAAGTCCAGAGGACGAGGACGGAAAAACCAGAGAGGAAGTCGTGAAAACAGAAATCGAGGACAACGACAACAACAATCTGACGATACCGCAGGTGGTAAACCGTTTAGGTATGGTGTTCTTCCTCTTGTTCTTTAACTTGGGTATCACGATATTTGTATTCTTGCTTACGGGCATGATGTTGTTCAGCCAGATACTTTTTATTATCTTTGCAATGTTTTTACCTATCAGCTTTTTACTATCCATGATACCGAGCTATGAAAGCATGGCAAAGCAGGCAATCGTGAGGGTATTTAATACCATAATGACACGGGCAGGAATAACACTCATTGTAACGGTGGCGTTCAGCATTTCCAGTATGTTTTATAACATATCCACGGACTATCCGTTTTTCATGGTAGCGTTCTTGCAGATAGTATGTTTCGCTGGTATCTACATGAAGCTGGGTGACTTAATGAGTATGTTCTCTTTGAACGCTAATGATAGTCAAAGCATGGGACGAAGAATTTTCCGCAGACCATATCTATACTTGGCACATAGGGCTAGACGTATGGAAAGACGGCTTGCTGGTGCGGTTACTGCTGGTGGTGTTGCTGGTGCGGTGGCTGGTAGCACGATTTCAAACAGAAAAGCGACAAGGAACACAGCTACAAAAGATAGTCGGGGTAATACATCTTCCAGCATGGGACAGCGTGTAGGTTCAAAGGTGGGTGCTGTCTTAGATACAAAAAATAAAGTGAAAGATAAGGCAAGTGCTGTCAAAGAGAATATCAAGGATATGCCGACACAGACCGCTTATGCCGTCCACTCCGCAAAGGAAAAGGCAAAGTCCAGCGTGTCCGACTTCAAGCGTGGCATGGTGCAGGAACAGCAGTCCAGACAGTCGGGACGTATGGAAAAACGGGAACAGCATAGGCAGAATATCGCCGATAAGCGTATGGAGCTTCAAAAGGCACAAGAAGCAAGGCAGGCACAGCGAAAGGCTGACGGATCAGCGACAACGGGAGCTACCCGTCCCCATGAGCGACCAGCCACAGCTTCAACCATTCCAAAGCCGAGTGCTGAAAAAACGCAGGAAGTCAAACGCCCTGCCACAGCGACGACTTCAAAAACAAATGAGCCAGTCAAGACAACGGTTATCAAAGAGCGTCCCTTATCTTCGGGTACTTCTGATAGGAAAACGAGCCAGCCTACACAGCCAGTACATAGGCAGAATGTAGAAAAAGTGGTATCGCAGGAAACACGCCAGAATGACACCAAAGACCGCAGGACAAAAGTTCAGCAGACGCAAAGCGTCCAGAAAAACCAGCAGACCACAGAGAAAACCCGTAACCTTGTAATGAAGAAAGGACAGAAGAAAAAATGAAACTGAAACATATTGCTATTATCGGCAGTCTGTTTCCTATCCTCTTTTCACTGGTGCTTTTCTTTGGGGTGTTGATTAGTGCGGACAGCGACGACGAGAACAGCAACTTTTCTTCTGGCATTACGGGTATGAACTTATCCGCAGAAGTCTTGAAACATCAGCCTATGGTGGAAAAGTACGCCAGAGAATACGGCATTTCCGAGTATGTCAATGTGTTGCTGGCAATCATACAAGTGGAAAGTGGCGGTACAGCCGAGGACGTTATGCAAAGCTCTGAAAGTCTGGGACTACCGCCCAATTCATTAGATACAGAAAGTTCAATCAAGCAGGGGTGTAAATATTTTGCGTCCCTGCTTTCGTCCTGCAAAAATCAAGGTATGGACGATTTGAATGTAGCGATACAGTCTTATAACTATGGCGGTGGTTATGTGGGATATGTGGCAGGAAAAGGAAAGAAACACACTTTCAACCTTGCAGAGAGCTTTGCCCGTGAAAAATCGGGTGGAAAGAAAGTAACATACACCAATCCAATAGCTGTTGCGAAGAATGGAGGCTGGCGGTATAGCTATGGAAATATGTTCTATGTGGAATTAGTCAATCAGTATTTAACTGTTCCGCAGGTGTCGGGAGAGCTGGCACAAAAGGTAATGAATGAAGCGTTGAAGTATCAAGGCTGGAAGTACGTCTATGGTGGTAGTAATCCCAACACTTCCTTTGACTGTTCGGGACTGACACAATGGTGTTATGGAAAAGCTGGTATCTCCTTACCGAGAACGGCACAAGCACAGTATGATGCTACCCAACATCTCCCACTCTCGCAGGCAAAGGCTGGGGACTTGGTATTTTTCCATTCTACCTATAACGCTAGTTCGTATGTAACCCACGTCGGCATTTATGTAGGAAATAACCAGATGTACCATGCAGGCGACCCGATAGGATTTGCAGACCTAAGCAGTAGTTACTGGCAACAGCACTTAATCGGTGCAGGACGAGTAAAACAATAGAAAGGACTTGAAGATATGTTTAAGAAAAATAAGAAACAGACAGAAACTATCAAAGAACCAAAAGAAAAAAAGGTGCGTACTGTCAAGGTAGGCACACATAAGAAAACTGTGATTGCCTTGTGGGTGGTGCTTATCGCAAGCGTGAGCTTCGGGGTGTATAAGAATTTTACCGCTATCGACCAGCACACCACCCATGAAAAAGAAATCATTGAGCTTCGCTTGCAGGACACCAACGGGATAGAAAATTTCGTGAAGAACTTTGCGAAGTCATATTACACATGGAATAACAGCAAAGAAGCGATTGAAGCAAGGACGCAGGCAATCAGCGGTTATCTGACAAAGGAATTGCAGGACTTGAATATAGATACCATTAGAACCGACATACCGACCAGCTCCACAGTTACAGATGTGATTGTATGGCATATCGAGCAATCGGGAACGGATACTTTATCTGCTACCTACGAAGTAGATCAGCAGATAAAAGAGGGCGAACAGACAAGCAATGTGAAAGCAACCTATACTTGTTATTTAGCACTTTATATTAACTAGAATTTATCAAATTATTTTAACTGGCTTTTTCCATTATTTTGACTAATTAGTTATGACAATCACACTATTTTACTTATTCCCGTCAAATT
>JAETTD010000034.1 GCA_021769295.1 Bacillota bacterium
TCATCTTGGAACTTCAACATAATGTGCCTCCTTTCATAGCGTGTAGTGGTTTACAACTATAGGATAGCATATTTTGTTGAAGTTTTTTATATTAACTAGCACAACAGGTTAATTTAGATTTAACCTCTTCATGGGTTTTTTCTAATAAGAAATAGATATCTTTTTTAAATTTGAATGAAGTTAAAATTTGTGGAACCTCAATATCCCTATCTCGAATAGAAATGTTTGCAAAAATAGGAATTTTCTGTTTAGGAAGCTTATTGAATTCAGCTTTGGTTAATAATTTTTCGCATGGAATTTCATTTCCGTTATATTTTGCTTTTACATTTTCGGTTAAAATTTCAGAGAACGTATCAGGATAGTTTTTTATGTAAGTCGTTTTTGTGAATTCAAATGATTTTGCAAGGCGTATTATCTCAGGTACTGTTAATGAAAGGTTTAAACAGTATTTACATAAAAGGAAGAGATTATCAGAGAAATTGTATTCGTGTTCTTTGTCTAATGAATTCATAAATTTTATTACAAGGTCTGCTCTTTGACGAACGAGGCAAGTTAAAATAATAGCATTTGCAGAGTATCATGACAACTTTAGCCCGGAGGAAGATATGGTGGAAGCTGTCGCATTAGAATTAAGATGTGGCTATGCCCATAGGTACATTCCGTTTTTGAAAGATATTGTAGATGAGGAATGTGAAGAGTCTCCACGGGCAGAAGAACTTGTGGAGAAACTGAAAGCCTATCAGCCTGAGATACCGGAGACAGCAGTACCGGTTGTTCGCATCAATTTCTGTGAGGATAAGGAAATGGACATTTCCGGTTATCAGAAGCTTGGAAGCTTGGATGAAACTATAGCCAAAATGGATGCAGAGCTGGCTTCAGAAACAGATCCAAAGACTGGAATGCCGGAGAAAACTGTACAGATGTACTTTACTATTTACTATCCGGATCGTGACCAGATGCAGGAACTAAAAGGGAAAATCAATATCGGAGATGGAAACGGCGGTATTGTGAGCCAATTGAAGAACCAGAATGAGATGAAGCTGCATGATGAAAGTTGGCTGAATTACCAAAAGGGTAAGGGAGAAGAATCCTTTCAGGCATATATGGCAGATCTTACAGATATGCAGGAGCATGTGCTGCCGTATTTGCAGAGTTTCTGCAGTTTGGAAGAAAGAGCACCAGAGAGATCGGTAGAACCGACTGCGGTATCAAAATCAGAAATGGAAGCAGGGAAGACAATAGCATCTGTTGGGAATGAAAAGTCGAAAACTGTGGAAACGGTGAGAAAGTCTATCCATGAGCGATTGAAAATCAATAAGGAGATCATTGCCAAACAGCAGGGAAAAGATAACAAAGCGAAAGGGGTTGAGCTTGTTTGAATACTAAAATGTAGTTCGTTCAAAAGATTTGTTCTTCTTTTTGTATTATGGTAGATAAAATAAAGAGGTGTAGAAGTGACGTTAATGTGGACAGGAATGTTTTAAGATAGTCATTCCTGTCCGCTTTAATATGTAATGTTTTAAGATAGCATTTTTTTGCACAATTTTCTATTTTTGTTAAAAGAGTAAGGTTAGATTTTTTCTATATTAACTCGTTGTGCTATTTCAAACAAAGTTTGCTGAAATCCTGTAAAAGCCCAAAGAATCCCTGTATTTAACTGGGACAATTAAAATTTTAGAAAATGAGTTGCTTTATCTTTCCAAGTTCACAGGTTTCGTGAAAAATTCTGTTTAATGCCAAGCATAGATTATATGCCAATATTTTATTACTAAGGCGGGTACATAACCCCTGAAAACTTTTGGCGAGAACTCTTTCTGCATTTAATTGCTCACTTAACTGTGAAAATACGGTTTCCACTCGTCTGCGCAGTTTGAAAATCAACTGTCGGAAAGATTTTGACCAGTTTATTTTGCTGTTTGAACGTTTTAGCGCCAAAAGACAGATCCCTTGTTCTTTCATTTCCAGCATAAGGTTTTCCCCAACATAGCCCTTATCTCCCAGAATTACAAGGTCTGACTGGCTCTCGACAATGTCCCGCAATCCTTCCCGGTCATCTGTGGATGCTGGTGTGATTTCAAAAGAAGTAATATATCCTTCTAAAGTAACCAAGGCATGCGCCTTATAACCAAAATAGGTTTCTTTTTTAGAAGGGCATTTTCCATAATCAGCACCATAACCTCGGAATGAACGGCAGTATCGTGCCCGTCCAAATTTGCAGACCGCAAGAGGAAAACTGTCTATTATAAAATACGGACTAAAGGGAATCGGAAATGCAGAAATCATTTTCTGTCGTAACAATTCAGTTGTCTGCATCAGCGCCCGTCTTGTCCTGTTAAAACGGCTTCGGCTGCAAAGTTGCGGAAAGAGATGACGGTAATTCTTTTTTACAAAAGAAAACCAGGCGTTTTCGGAATCAATACCTGCCAGCTCACCGCAGATGCTGATTGTAATTATTTCAGAATTAGATAATTTTGCATCTAAAACATGTCGTCTGTGAATGACTTCAGATGGTGCAAATTGACGGTATAATTCATCAATCACAACGTAAACCGTTAAAATAAAGTCTTCAAAAGTTGCTATAACCATGGTATTATTATTTTGGAACTTCAACATAATGATGCCTCCTTTCGAATTTGTATTCCCTACAAATAGGATAGCATATTTTGTTGAAGTTTCTTTATTATTTTATCTAGCACAACAGGTTAACTTATATGCAGGAGGTTCAGAATGATGAAACAGATTACATCAGAAAGCATACGCTCGTTTGAGGAACAGCTATATCTCAATGAGAAATCCAAAGCGACAGTGGAAAAATATACGTTGGCTTTGCGGCGGCTTATGGAATATTTGCAGGGAATGGAGCTTACCAAGGCCCGGTTGCTTTCCTACCGAGAACATTTGCAGACGCAGACAAAAGCCCAGACCGTCAACGGGGCGCTTTCGGCCATCCACGCCTATCTGGATTTTGCCGGCTGGCAGGAATGTAAAGTGAAGCTCTTAAAGGTGCAGCGGCAGGCGTTTTTGGACGAATCACGGGAGTTATCCGAAGCGGAATACAAGCGGCTGCTCTCTGCGGCGAAGAACCGGGGCAATGAACGGCTGTACCTCCTGATGACAACAATCTGCGGCACAGGTATCCGGGTCAGCGAGCTGGAATACATTACAGTGGAGGCCGCAAAGGCAGGCCGGGCGGAAATCCGTATGAAGGGAAAGACCCGCATCATCCTTTTACAAAAGGAGCTGCGGAACCGGCTGAAAAGGTATGCAAAAGAGCGTGGGATTGAAAGCGGTCGCATCTTCCGCACGAAAAGCGGAAAAACCCTGGACCGCTCCAACATCTGCCACGATATGAAGAAGCTTTGCAAAGACGCGAAGGTGGAGGCCAGCAAAGTATTCCCTCACAACCTGCGCCACCTGTTCGCACGTACCTTTTACGCCGTTGAGAAGAACCTGGCGCATCTGGCGGATGTGCTGGGGCATAGCAGGATCGAGACGACCCGGATTTATGTGGCGGTCAGCGCCGCTGCCCATGAACGGATGTTGAACCGGATGCGGCTGATCCAATAGGCCCATAAAATAAAAAAGACCACAGAGTAACCCTTCTGTGGTAAAGCGAAGAAAAGAGAGTGTCAAAAATGAAAAAAAGCAGCCTGCCTGACCGGCAAGCAGCCTTCTTTCGGCATAGCGAAAAAGCCTGCAGCGCAAAATAC
>JAETTD010000035.1 GCA_021769295.1 Bacillota bacterium
CATCACGGCGGCGACTATTGCTAAAGTTGCAATACCGGACATTGGTTTTCACTCTCCTTCATTTTTTCATTAGGCAGTAATAAATCCTCGTTCCAGTCCTTATGGATCGGTACGAGGATTTCTGATTCTATTCCAAGTGCAAATAACTTTGTACTGATTCTGTCTGCAGCTGTTTGTCCCGGTTCATCGCTGTCTAAGCACAGATATACTTTTTCTATATACGGATAATCTTTCAGACATTGAAAAAGCACCCTGTCCGAAACGGAACAAGATGCTGCATAACTATGATTTTTCCAGTTTTCTTTGTGCATTGATATGAAGCTTAACATATCTATAGGGGCTTCAAACAGATAGATTTTATTGCTTGTGCCATTCCAGTGAAAGCTGTATTCGGGGATACAACTGTCAACATTTCCTTTAAAGGTGCTTGTTTGTCCTGTACCTCGCTTGTGTGCGTGACGAGGAACCCCATTTCTATCATATCCTACAAATACCGCATTGTGGTAATCAGCCGATTCATAAATCATATTTTCATTTGCAAATGTTTCAATAATATCTTCATCAATACCTCTGATATAATGCAAATAGTTTTTTACCCTATCCATATTACGATACGGTTTAGGCAATTCAAACGGTTTCTTTTCTTTAACGACAGGCGGAGAAATTATGAGCACACCGCCACAGTCCCCGAGTAGAAATTCCATCGTTTCGGTATATGATTTGTTATAGAATCTACGGACGAAGTCAATCGCGTCACCGCCGACTCGGTCATATTGATGAAACCATAGATTACCTCTGATAGTGACCTTCTGTGAACCGTCTTTCCACTCATATTCAGAACCTGAGCGTTTGACAGTTTCGCCCTGTGATTTCAGCAGAGATACAATATCTGTTCGCCGAGCCTGTGCTTTTTGTTCTTCTGTAAAATGAATATATTTTGACATAGGTATTCCTTTCGTTTTTGCCTTTATTTTTTCAAAATTTTATGATATACTGATAATATAAAAATGCGGAATTGTTGGGGTGATTTTGTTATGAGTAACCTTGTTGCAAAAGAATATAAATGCTTTGAGGATATAAAAAAAGTACGAACAGACGGCTCTGAATACTGGTGTGCCAGAGATTTAGCCGTTGTTTTAGATTACACAAAATGGGAAAATTTTCATAAAGTAATCAAGCGTGCAATGATTGCCTGCAAAAACAGCGGAAGAATTGTTGAATACGATTTTCCCGAGGTCAGGAAAATCGTTGCGGCAGGTGCAACAACAAAACCTAAACTTGATTACGAACTTACAAGATACGCTTGTTATTTGATTGTGCAAAACGGTGATCCCCGAAAAGAAGTCATTGCACTCGGTCAAACATATTTTGCAATCCAAACATACAGGCAGGAAGTTGCTGACCATTTCAACGAGCTTGATGAGGACAGCAGAAGATTGGTTGTCCGCGGTGATATTAAGCAATGGAACCAGCTTCTCGCCGAAACCGCAAGAAACAGCGGCGTAATCACAAATGAAGAATTTGCCATTTTTCAAAATGCAGGATATATGGGCTTGTACGGCGGAATGACTGTTGACGACATTCATAAAAAGAAAGGTCTTGAAATCGGTCAGAAAATACTTGACTATATGGGCAGTACAGAACTCGTTGCAAACTTATTCCGTATTTCTCAAACAGAAGAAAAATTGAGGAAAGACAATGTCAGCGATGCGCAGACAGCTACTGCGGTTCATCATTCTGTAGGCAAAGAAGTACGAAAAGCCATAGAGGAAATCGGCGGTACAATGCCCGAAGATTTGCCTACTCCGGAAAAAAGCATTGCACAGCTTGAAAAAGAACAAATGGAACTTTTAAAACAAAAAGCAAAAAACGGACAGCTTATGCTAGACGAATAAAATTTCACCCTGCGAAATTTACTTTCGCAGGGTTTTCTTATCCCTGTTTCAAACCGTGAGCCTGCTTTTTTTCTTCAATTTTTCTGCGGAGTTTTCGGTCAATTAAAATTTGTTTTCCTCTGCGTTCATCCTCCAAGCGATTTTGTATTATACGGCTAATCTGACCGAGCAAGCGGAGTGAACCCAGTGCCGCTGACCAATTGCGGTTTGACTTTATACTGTGCAATAACTGTTTTGCGTATTGATTGCCGTGTTCAGCTGATGCAGTAAGATAAGTCATCGCTCTGTCATAGTCACACTCAACCTCTTTGCCATACAAATACAGCTTACCGAGCATATATTCTGCATAGTGATTTCCGTTCTCAGCGGCGATTTCAAAGTTGCGGATTGCTTTTCTAATGTCCTTAACTGCATCCTCTGTAAACCGTATTTTTCCTGCAAGATAAGCGGCATATAGATTTTTCTGTCCTGCCGCTTTTTCGAGATATTCTATTGCTTTCTTCAAATCTTGCGGTATTACTTCGCCTTTGTATAATAATTTTCCGAGTAAATACTGTGCAGAAGCAAAACCGCTGTCTGCCGATTCGGTAATAAGTTTAATCGCTTCAGGAATGTTTTGCAAAAATAATTCGCCGTCAAGCAACGCCTTACCGAGAGTGTACTTTGCATATTTGTTACCCTGTGCGGAGGATTTTCGCAGCAAATCTTCCGCACGAATTAAATCTTGCTCCATATCCTCGCCTTTAAGATAGGTTTTACCAAGCAGATATTTCGCAAACTCATTGCCTTCGCCGACCGATTCTTCAAGCCACCGCAGAGCGTAATCTATATTCTTGGGCACATCTTTGCCTTGCAAAAACATCTTACCGAGTCCGTATTTTGCAACACCGCATCCGAGTTTCGCAGATTCAATCAAAAACTCAACCGCCGTATTCGGGTCATAATTTTCATTATCACGATTAAGCAAGGTTTTTGCCTTTTTGTAATACTGCCACATCAAAGATATTTTTTCCTTATCGTTAAGCGGCGGTTCTGTTTCTTCATCGCTCGGCTCGGAATCAGATTCAGATTGTTCATCAGCATTTTCTTCATTGTCAGCCGTAATTATGCGGTCAGTAACAATATTCATTGCCTCTTGTATAACAGCATTTTTAATTGATTTGAATTCTTTGTTTTGCGACAGCGGTACACGCTCCGGCAACTCATCTGTATATGTTTTGATAACAGATTCTCTTTGTTCATACCATAAATCATATAACGCAGATATTCGTTCATCAGCGGCAAGCTCGTCTACAATAGAATCAATAATCGACTTGACATCCGCTTTCAGATATCCGTAAACTTTTTTACCTGATGTCTTGGACAATCTGTCAGCAAGAGTTAAAAGCATTTCTTCAAGCTTGGGATTATCATAAACACCGCTGTTGATTTTTGAAATGATTTCAGCAATGATCTCACGATTGTTCAGTTTCAACTCGTCACGGTATTCGGTTTGCTTTTCATATACGCATAGCAAATCCTGAGCAAAAATATCCTTTGCAAAAGAAGAACGCAGTTTCATTACGCCCTCTTTTGAAAGATATGCCTGCTTTTCTTCTGTGGAATAGACCATAAGATGCACATGAGGATGATGGCTTTCATTGTGAAACGCCGCATACCATTTCAAATTCTGCATCGGGATATGAAAGTTTTCGGATATTAAACT
>JAETTD010000003.1 GCA_021769295.1 Bacillota bacterium
TGCATTTTAAATTGTGATGTGTACTGTGCCATAATCTTTTCCTCCATACTTACTGGTATTATATCATTGATTCCAGTGTTTGTGTGAAGGAGTCCGTTAAATGGGGACCACATTAAGACCTTGCCCGGACTGCCGGAAATCTTAAAAATTTTTTGAATTGCGGCATTATGACCGGTCGATGGGAGGCCGGACTGCCGTGAATTCTAAATTTTTCTTCAAATACGGCATTTTATGAGCCTTTTAGGTGATAAAATTGCCGTAAATGTCGAAATTTCTTTCATACACGGTCATTTTTAAGACTCAGAACCCCGTCAAACTGCCGTAAACGTTAAAATTTTTTTGAATTGCGGCATTTTGGTCGGTCGCCGAATGGCTAAACTGCCGTAAACCCTCAAAAATCCTTGAATCACGACATTATCTCTCCTCTGCAAGCCAATAATAAATTCCACCTGTCAAACTCACTTGTCAATCCCAACGGAAAGAGGCAATACTATCATAAACAACAGCATGTTGCGAAAGAGAAGCCGATAGGTTTTTGCCCCATCCTTAAGCGGTCTGAAATGAGAAGATGTATTTTTGTTCATATAGAGGGTCTGAATCGGTATTTTTGCCCACCGCAATGAACATATGAACGCTTGCTTTGCTCAGCCGATATGCCAGATTCTCCGTATAGTCCCTGTCGTCATAGGTACACATACCCATGCGTATTGCAAAGCCTAAACTACCTGTTTTGTAAAATTTTGTGTTTAAACAATAACCTTTTCGACCAGCCATTTTGCCATTCTGGCCGTAATCCCCCATATTATTTTATCCTTATATCTGTACAGAGGCAGTATGTTGACTCCTTTTCTCCAATTGTAATCAGGCGAAATGCCTGTCTTTTCATAAGGAAAATCCTCGACCTTGGAAACAACTTCCACATCATAGTTTTCAGGCGAATTTTTTATAAAAAATTCTACAGGAACGGTGAACACTTCCGCCACTTCGTCCTCATTTATCCTGATTTTCTCAAGGAGCTTTCTGTCCAGTTCGGTTACAAAAGTATAGAGGGTATATCCTGAAAATCCGTACAGCGTATCAAATTGCCCTATCACATTCACCTCCGAAGCGGAGATTCCGATTTCCTCTTCCATTTCCCTCAAGGCACACTGGGCAGGCGATTCTCCCTCCTCTATATTGCCTCCGGGAAAGCATATGTCTCCCGGCTGGGTTTTAAGCCGGCTTGCCCTCACTTCAAAAAGCAGGCTTAGTCCCTCCTCTGTTTCCACAAGGGGAATTGCCACGCTGAAAAATTTGTGTTTTCCTATGGTTCCCGGGTTTCTATTCTTCAGTATATTTTCTATCTCTCTGATGCTTTTCACTGTCTTCCTCCCATGTTTCTTCGCATCCTTAAATTTCTTCATAAATAACATAAGGCGATGGTAACCCACCGCCTGTATATTATCAAAGCAAATTTATCAGTTTAAGATTTCACATCCCTCAAAGTTTACACCAATCATTTCTTCTTTTTCAGCGCTCAGGCTTACTACGAAATCCATACCGTAATTCTTTGAAATATCTTTAAGTCTTTCAACAAACTCCGGCAAATCACCCAGAGAAACATCTGCGTGCTTAAGAATACTGTCTATGTATATGGTTTCTATATCGTGGTCCAAACTTATTATGCCATATATAAATCCTATATATTCATCGCTGTTTGTAATGTGCTCGAAATCTTCCATGCATATAACTCTGATTCTATATTTTAGATCATACATCAATCTATGATTTTTGTTAATAAAAATAACGCTTCCTTTGCTGTTTTCTACTGAATCGTTGGCAAGGTCAATCATCTGTTTAGTCTTACCGCTGCCTTTATGTCCAACTAATAATTTCACCATGGTTATCGCCTCCTAAATAAATGTTGCTCAGTTTCAATCTTTTATTTTATTCATTATACAATAACCTTCTTTTCTTTTCAATGGGAATTTATTTTTTTCGTCTCAGTCTGAGCTGGCCGCATGCTCCGTCTATATCATCGCCGAGTTCACGCCTTATTGTTGCAGGGATTCCCCTTTTTTCCAAAACGGAGCAAAAAGCTTCCGCATCCTTGCGTCCGGTAGTGTCAAGCCCCGTCTCTTCCACCTTGTTGAGCGGAATCAGGTTCACATGGCAAAGCATTCCCCGCAGCAGATCTGCCAGTTTTTCCGCATGACTTCTCGAATCGTTTACTCCTTTAACCAGAGTATATTCAAAGGTTATTCGCCTTGATGTACGGGCGGTGTAACTGCGGCAGGCTTCTATAAGCCTGTCCATAGGATATTTTCTGTTTACCGGCATCATCTCGCTTCTCGTCTCATTATCGGGAGCGTGAAGTGAGATTGCAAGATTTACCTGCGGAAAATCCTCCGCAAATTTTCTTATGGCGGGCACGATGCCGCATGTGGAAACCGTAATATTTCGCATACTTAGATTTCTGCCGTTTTTATCGTTTATTATTCTTAAAAACGCTGACAGATTTTCGTAGTTGTCAAAAGGCTCGCCGGTACCCATTATTACTATGTGATTTATGGTTTCTCCCGTGTCTCTTTCCGCTGCCAAAAGCTGCTCTGACATCTCTCCGGGTGAAAGATTTCTCTGCAAGCCTTCCATTGTGGAAGCGCAGAACCTGCAGCCCATACGACATCCCGCCTGCAAAGATATGCATATGGTGTTGCCGTATTTGTATTTCATAAACACGCTTTCTATAGTGTTTCCGTCATCAAGCTCGAAAAGATATTTTCTGGTTCCGTCCAGCTTTGAAACCTGAACTTTCACAGGTTTCAAAGCTCCCGTGTGACAGCCCCGTTCTTCAAGTTTTTCAGCCAAAGAATGAGGCACGTTTTTCATCTGGGCGAAGTTTTCTGCGCCCTTATAGAGCCAAGCAAAAATCTGCTTGGCTCTGAATTTCGGTTCTTCAAGCTCTGCCATGAGAGCTTCCGTTTCATTGAATTGTAAATCTTTAAGGTTAATTTTTTCTCTCATAATCAATCCACATCATGTCTTGCCAATATGGCAGCCGGAGTCTTTCTCATAGTGCTGAATACAGGAATCAGTCCAACTATGGAGTTGAATACGTAGAGCACTATTATGGCTCCGAAGAATACTACCGGATTTATGGCAAACATGGAAGTTAAAAATTCTATCTTACACAGATGATGCAATATATACGACATTATTATTACTCCTGCCAAACTGCTCACGGTAGTTATGGCAAAGATTTCTCCCAGAAACATCTTATATATATCCGTTTTTTTAACGCCTATCGCCCTGTATATACCGATTTCCTTTATCCTTGACAAGAAGGAAGAACGTGTCATGAGCAGTATTTCTATCAGGGAAATTATCAACATGATAAATCCCAATATTACGGTACTTCTTGTCATATCGCTCTTATCGCTTACGTATGTTTCCCTGTCGGTTTCGTAAGTCCACCTTACGTTGAGGTTCTGTGCCCGCAGTGCCTCGAGAGCTGTCTCTTTGTCATCAGCAGGCGCAACTTCAAAACCGCTTGCGTCCGCAATTACAGCATACTTTATTGTGTTCTGATTTGCAAGATAACTTTCCGTTTTTTCAGGGCTTTCATAGTATCCTACAACTTTAAGCTTGTGACCGTTTACTTTTGCATCCGTCTCCTTGTTAAGCGGCATAATCTCTGACATGCTTTGAGGTACGATGATTTCATAATCGTTTTCCGGCAGCCTTCCTTTTTTCAAAGTATACTCTTTGTCGAAAGACTGATAATTAAATATGTTCTTTGATGAACCCGGCACCTCGGCCATTGACATTTCGTCCTCTTCTCCTGAAGCCGAATTATACAATATATCCGTAAATACAGACGGCGAAGCGTAGATTACAGGCTGAACCTTATCCGTTATTCCCACGATTTTGAAATCCTTCATGTTAGACACGTTGAGGGGTTTGTCGAGCATCTGCTCTGCCTTGGTGATTCCCAGCTGTTTGGCCGTTCCTCTGCTCAGCATCCTGTCTATGGATAGCTTATCTATAACTACTTCATGGTCATTCTCAGGCATCCTGCCTAAAATCAAATCACCTTCGTTTATATCGGCGATATCCGTAAGAGCTCCCGAAATGATTTCTTCCTCATAGGATGATTGATAGTAGAAGTTCATCTTAAACTTCATGTTTACCACGGAAGAGCCCGGAAAAACATGCTTGATTTGCGGCATCTGCTCATACTCCAGATATTTTTCCACAGTTACGGACGGAATCTCTGCCTTTAAGTATTCTCTGTTGCTCTGTATAAAATCCTTGTCTTTTACATCGAGACTTGCATATATGCTGCTGAAAGCATAGGTTACAAAGATTCCCGCAAGCACAAATCCTATGAGCAGCAGTTTTCTGATTACATGGTAATTTGCAATCTTCTTAAATCCCTGCAAAAGCGAAGGGAAGAATCCCACTATGGAACTGTACTTTTCCTTTATCGTTGAATCCACCACTTTATCAAAGTCAAAGCTGTATTCTTCGTAAAGGGTTTTGTCCATTTCCCTGTAATTATCATCAACAAACTCTATTGCCGAATTGCTGTCTACAACCTCAACCCGTTTGTCATTTTTTGTTTTGATATATATGTTGCCGTTCTTTATTACCACATCTATATCGAGGGAATCTTCTTCATTTCCGTAAAAATTCAATTTGACCGAATCCTGAGATATGGATTCCTGTTTTTCAAAATCCCTGAGATAGAATTTGTTGTCTATCCTGTAATCCAAGTTGTCGTCTGTCTCGTTTTCGTAGTCATTTACCACTTTTCCGTCTTTCAATTCGATTACTCTTGAAGCATAGAACTTGGCAAGTTCCACCTCGTGAGTTACAAGCACCACAAGCCTGTCTCTTGATATGGCTTTGATTATATTCATAATCTCTATGGTGTTGGCGCTGTCAAGATTGCCTGTAGGCTCATCGGCAATTATTATCTTCGGATTTTTTGCAATGGCCCTTGCGATGCCCACTCTCTGACGCTCGCCGCCGGAAAGCATGTCTGTGGTTCTGTTTCTGTAGCGATAGATATTCAAAGTTTCCAGCACATAATCTATTCTCTTCTTAATCTCCGCTTCATCTTTGATGCCTATCATCCTCAATGCAATGGCAACATTTTCGTACACGGTCATGCTGTCTACCAACTTATAGTCCTGGAAAATATATCCTATGTTCAGATTTCTTATTTCGTCAATCTTTGAAGCACTTCTGCCGGTAATCTTTGTTCCGTCCACAAATATGTCGCCTTTGTTCACCCGGTCGAGACCGCCTATGGCATTGAGCATGGTGGTTTTTCCCGAGCCGGAAGGCCCCAGTAGCGCCACAAGGCCTTTTGTTCCGAGGTCCAGCGTAGTATCGTTTATGACATGAATCTCATTTTTCTTACCCTTGTTGAAGTATTTGTTTACGCCTCTTAATTTAATCATCTGCTACGCCTCCTCTCTGTATGTGTTCATAACCGAATCCTTAAACAGTTTCTTTGCAAACTTATGCGAAATCAGATAGGACATGGCGATTATTACCACGTACATGATTACATAGTTGACCGGCTTCAGATATCCTGCCAAATCCATTATATATCCTTGAGTTATAACGCCTCCGTATACCAGAAGCATTGCAATCATAAACACACCGTATGCCAAGGTTGCAAGGAGGAACAGTTCTATATCGAGAAGCTGCTTTGATATTTTTCTCGATGCTCCGAGGGTTCTCAAGGTCGTGTAGTAAGAATTTCTTGATTTCAGTATTATCCTTATTATGAAATATGAAATGAAGAATAATGCTATTACGAGAACCGCCAGCGCAAAGGTCTTCATCATTGAAATTATCTGCTTGATTTCCGCTCCTTCGCTTGAGAGAGACTCCCTCATAACCAGAGTGTTAAATCCCATTTCTTTTAGGCTGGCTGTCGTATCATCCAGCGTCTTGACGTTTTCTACAAAGACGGAACTTTGGAACGTGCCCTTGTTTACAAGGTTGTTATAGTCTTCGGAATTGATATATATCAATCCCATTTTGCTTTCCTTAAAGTCCTCTCCCATGAGCTTCTTAAAGTTGCCTTTGTTATATGTTTTGCTGATTTTAACCGTAAGAGAATCGCTGCTGTATATGTTTTCTGCACTGATAACTATACTCTTGCCTACACAGTTTCCGTTTTGGGTCAAATCATTCAGTTCGCTGCTGACATATGCTTCTCCCTTAGGGACGATGTCGCTCGGTGTTACATGGAAATTTGGCTCGCCGTTCATGGTGTCATAATACTCTCCTTCAAACAGAGATTTTATGTTGCTTCTCTCCACCGCTGAACGTTCACGCAGTTCTTTCATGATTTCTTCGCCTACATAATAGGTGGACTGCCAGCCGCGTATATTGTCATTTAACACGATGCCCACTATTTTAAAAGGTGTTTCCAGTTTTCTTTCACCTGACTCGTCATACCTGTCCAGATAGAAATTCTTTTCAAATAAATCTTCCGTTCCCTCGCTGAGATAATAATCGTCGCTTCTTCCTTCTATGATAATCTCATATGGATTCTCCGGCATCCTTCCCATGGAAAGCTCCCCTTCAAAATCCTTTAAATCCACAAAATTGCCGTAGAAGCTGTACCAGTATTCTTCATCCGATATGCTTTCCGAGTAATCCACCAGCAAATCATCCTTTGCAATGCGCTTGACATTATCCAAAGCCTCGATAGCTTTAAATTCTTCATCCGTAATTGCGGACTTATCCGGTTTGTTGATTACTATACGGTCGTCCGACGCATTGTTGAAAAACATATTGTATCCGTAAGCCGATTCCTCGTATTCCATTTTCTGGAACGAAGAATAGGTTCCTGCCACCGCAAAGGAGATAAACATGAAAACAGCAAATATCAATATAAATTTGGCAGGAATATTAAATGCGTTTCTTGCGCCCAGCAGCAAACGGTTCGCCACGGTAATATCCGCAAAATCCCTGCTGCTGTCTCCTTCCTCCACCTCGGGCTTTTCCAGGACTTTGTCTTCCAGAATTTTGCCGTCATGCATCTTTATGAGCCTTGTGGCATATTGCTCTACCTGCTCAAAATTATGAGTAACTATTATTACCAGTTTATCTTTTGATATTTCACTGAGTAGCTTAACCACTTCTTCGGCGGATTTGCTGTCCAGATTGCCCGTAGGCTCGTCTGCAACTATTATCGGCGTCTCTTTTGCCAGCGCTCTTGCTATGGCAACTCTCTGCTTCTGACCGCCTGAAAGCTTTGAACACTTGGTATTTGCAAAATCCGAAAGGCCTACTTTTTCAATGATATTCGTTATCTTCTCCTTGGCTTCCTTTCTGCTTTCTCCGTTTAAAATCAAAGCAAGCTCAACATTCTGATAAACCGTATAGCTGTTTACCAGATTAAAATTCTGAAAAATATTTCCCACATATCTGCGGCGGTATTCTTCAAAATCCGATTCGTTATAATGGCTTGTTTCTTCGCCATTTATGTACATTTCCCCTTCTTCGTAAGTATCAAGGCCGGAAAGCACATTGAGCAATGTCGATTTTCCGCTTCCGGATTCTCCGGTAATCACCACAAACTCTCCCATGTTGAGTTCGAGGTTTACTTTGGAAAATCCGCTGGCAATTACGCCGTTGCTGTAATAAAACTTTGATACATTCTTAAGTTTAAGCATATTAAACCCCTTTTCAGTTACTTATATTTTCCTATATACGAAGTGTACTATATATCATAGTACACTGTCAACTTTAATATGGTTTTTTAAGCTATTATTAAGAAATTTGTAATGATATATTTCTTTGTGGCATGGTCATCTGTTACAGACTGCCGTAAATAAAAAAATTCTTGGGTTTTACGGCAGTTTTAAGGCTATAGAGGCGGCCAAAATGCCGCAACTAAAGAAATTTTCCAATTTTACGGCAATTTATGGGCTATTCGAGCAGTAAAAATGCCGTATTTCAATAAAAATATAAAATTTACGGCAATTCAGAGGCGCCCTGAAGGTCAATACTGCCGTAATCAAAGAAATATTTAGAATTTACGGCAGTACGGCTTGCTTTCAATGTCATGGACGTCATGTCCGCATAACCCGAGACGGCAACCGCCTGAAAAAACGGTTGCCGTCTCTTTATGAATAATACTTATGTTGACCTGCAAGATTAAAAAAGGCAATAATCATTGTTATATAATTATTGCCTCACTTCCACGAACACTATTATGTTGTTGAAAATCATTATAACTTAACGATTGGCATATGTCAACTTATAAAAAACCTTTAACTGTTAAGTTTTCTGTTCAGGGTGGCCCTGTCTATGCCTAATTTTTTGGCTGCCTTTGTCTTGTTGTAACCGCTTTCTTTCAGAGCTCTCTCTATCAGAATCTTTTCGGCGGATTTTAAGGTCATGCCGTGAATCTCAAAATTTTTATTCTCATCTTCGCCGCAAAAAGCCCGATAGGTCTCAACCTGCATATCCATTTCCCTAAACAATCCCTCGACACTGTCCATCTTAATCTTTCCCGAGCGTACAATGGCAGCCATTTTTTCTATAAAGCTGTTGAGTTCCCTGACATTGCCGTGCCAGTCGTACTCCTTCATTTTGGCTACGACGCACCTGTCAATATCCGTTATGTTCAAGTTCATTCTTGTGTTGATACTATCTAAAGCTGTATCAATCAGGTCGTCTATATCTTCCTTTCTCTCCCTTATAGGCGGTATATTGATATTTAGAACGTTGAGTCTGTAATACAAATCTTCTCTGAAATTTCCTTTTAAAACTTCTTCAAAAAGTTTTTTATTGGTAGCCGCAATAACTCTCACGTCCACCGATATGATCTTGTCATCGCCTACACGCATTATCTCCTTTTCCTGAATAACACGCAGTATCTTGGCCTGAACGCTCGGCTCCATATCTCCTATTTCATCAAGAAAAATGGTTCCTGTGTGAGCAAGCTCAAACACGCCTATTTTGCCTTCTTTTCTCGCTCCCGTAAAGGCGCCTTCCACATAGCCAAAAAGTTCGCTTTCGAGCAGGTTTGACGAAAAGGCAGAACAATTTATGGCCAAAAACGGCTTGCTCTTTCTCAGACTGGCATTGTGCACCGCCTGCGCAAACAGTTCCTTGCCCGTTCCGCTTTCTCCCGTAATGAGCACCGTACTGTCAGTGCGTGCGTAGCGTTCAACCCAATTTTTAAGTCTTTCGATGGATTTGCTGCGGCCTTTTATGTCGCTTATGGTATATCTGGCCTGCAACCCTTTTTTTGCAAGTATACTGCGGACTCTGGAATCATCGCTTAAAATCTCATCTGTGCGCTTCATTTTCAGTACAAATCCGAGATAATCATCATCCACGCCCATAGGCACTCTGTCTATCAGGACTTTGCTTCCCATTATGTCAAAGACTCCTGAAGGTTTATCGAGTATGCTCTGCAAAAGCGGTTTATCCAGTACAGCGCTAAGGTTCTGAATCTTCTTGCCGATTGCCCTGTGCCTGTCGAATTTAAAAATTTCCGCCGCTTTTTGATTTGCCGCTATGACGTTGCCCTCTGAATCGCTGGCTATGGTGCCCACGTCAGATACGTTTACCAAGGTTTCAATGAGTTCCCTTTTTCTTTTTTCATCGTATACCAACTGGTATATTTCCAAAGCGTTTAAAAGGCTTATCCTTATACTTCTCTCGCTTGAGTCTATGGATGCATATTCGATATTGGGATTGGCAAAGTAATCGTCGTAATTACCCATGGCTCCGCCGCATATTATATTAAATCCCGCATCTGTTGCTTCTTCAAAATAAGTATAGAAGTCCTGGAAGCGCTTTACTTCATAAGGCACCACGTTTATATTTAAAAGTCGGGCTACGGGGATTATGGTTTCCAAAAACGCTTCACATTCTATGGCTGCCATGGTTACGCCTTTCTCCGCGTATTTGTACAGCGCATTCAGAACATCAAAAGAGGAAATGGCTATCTCAATTACCTTAAAGTCGAGATTTTTTCTTATTTCCTGCGCCAAAAAACCTCTGGTAACTATGATTTCCTTTCCCTTTTCTCTGAAGCTGTCTATGTAATTCAGTGAAGCCTGAATATTGGCTCCGAAACGATTTCCTACGTATTCGATATCTATATCGATATTCATCTCTTTCAGAACCCTCTGATAGCTGCTTATCATCTTTTTATCAGTACAAATAACAAGTACGTTTTCAGCTTTTTTCATCTTTTCTCCTGCCGCCGTCTATACGAACCGTATCTTTATTCTACTCCATTGTACTGTATTTTGTTTTCTATTTCAATGTAATTAAAGCCTTCCTTCTCTTTTCCGTATATTTCTCACTTTAAAAAACAAAGTGACCGCAAGAATCAGGCCTATCGCCGACATTATCATCCCAGCTGAAAATGCCATGTCATAGGCGCCGCTTTTTTCCAGAATTGCAGCAATCATCGGCGCTCCTATCAAGGCTGAAATTCCGAAAACGGAGAATGTAATTCCGTAGTTTTCCGTAATGTATTTAGTTCCCCAAAAGTCAGCTGTCACAGGCGCTACCAAGGTTGCTATACCGCCGAAGCAAAGCATGGCCGTCATCAAAGCCCCCACAAAGACCGTTTCTATCCTGCATGTAAACAGTATGAACATGGATACGGTCATCATGGAATGGAGCAGTATAAAAGAGCTTATTCGTCCGATTCTGTCCGATATTTTGCCCCATACAGGCCGTCCCAGCGTATTGGCCAGTGAAAAAATGCTTACTACCCAAGCTGCCTGCTGCGCTTTCATCGAAAATGTGGTCTGCATTATAGGTGAACCTTGCGTAATTATCATGGTTCCGCATATGGCGCCTAAGATTATGCAGACATACAGCATATAAAACAGCGGGTCTTTCAGCATCTCTTTTCGTGGCTTTTCGTATAAATACACAGCCTGAGCCGCACCTTCGCTGCCGGCGCCCTGTTTCTCCTTTAACTTGGCTCCGAAATCTTCCGGCACTTCATATATCAGCATTGCGGAAACGATTATGCCTATCAGAAATGATACTCCGAGTATCATCATCGCAGAAGACACGTCTCCCGTCAATTCAAAAAGCCAGCTTGCAACAGACGCCAGAACCACCGAGCCAAGACCCAGCCCCGCCGCCATAAGTCCGCTGGCAAATCCCGGTTTTTCGGGAAACAATTCCTGTGAATAGGCAATGAGCACAGGATAAATCATAGCGTCTCCGATTCCTGCGATTACGGAATAGCAGAGATAAAACAGCAGCAGATTGGATATATATCCGCAGACGGCTACACCGCCTCCGTACAGTATTCCGCCGAGTATCAGTATCTTTTTCAAAGGCATCCTCTTGCGAAGCCAAGGTATCACCGTCATGTTGGCTATCAGCATGGTTACAGACATCAGCGTATATGCAAGGGCAAGCCGGCTCAAAGACCAGCCGTATTTTTCATTAAGGGGCAGGACGAATACGCTCCACGCATATGCTATGCCGCCGAGCAAATTCAAAACTATGCCTGCCCCAAGGCTTATCCACCTTTTCTTTTCAAAGCTCATACTCATCACTTATTATCAAAACAATTGTCAAGAATTTTCAGACATTCTACGGCCTCTGACAGTACCTCCATGGATGCGGCGTATGACATTCTTACAAATCCTTCTCCGCAGCTTCCGAAAGCATCTCCCGGAATTACAGCCAATCTGGTTTTTTCCAAAGCGAATTCGCAAAATTCCTGACTGGTCATTCCGGTCTTTTTTATGTTCATAAACACGTAGAAGGCTCCCTCAGGCACAGCGCAGCTGAAATGTTTAAGTTTGTTCACTTCTGCCGCCAGATAATCTCTGCGGCGCTTAAATTCAAGACGCATTTCTTCAACATATTTACTGCCGCCTCTAAAGGCATCCACAGCAGCGTACTGAGCAAAAGACGTCGCCCCTGCAGTCATATAGAAGGCAAGTCTGTTCATAGGCTCAATCAGTTCCGCCGGAGCCGCCATATATCCTATTCTCCAGCCCGTCATAGCCATACTTTTTGAAAGGCCGTTAAGTATGATAGTCCTCTCCTTCATGTTGGGGAAAGACGCAATGCTTACGCATCTGTTACTTTCGCTGTAGGTAAGTCTTTCGTAAATTTCATCGGAAAGCACCAGCAAGTCATTTTCTATGGCGATACGTGAAATATCCTCCAGGTTTTTCTCGCTCAGAATTCCTCCCGTAGGATTGCTTGGTGATACGATTACAATCATCTTGGTTTTCTCGGTAATCAGACTTTTTATTTCTTCTATGTCCACCTGAAAATTGTTTTCCTCCAGCAGCCTGTAATTCTTCACAACCGCTCCTGCAACTTTCGGTATCTCGTTATAAGTCAGATATACCGGGTCCGGTACGAGAATTTCATCTCCCGGATTTAAAAAAGAAACAATCGCAGCAAACATACCTTGAGCAACTCCTGAGGTAACTCCTATTTCTTCGGGCGAATACTCCAGACCGTTTTCTTCCCTCAGCTTTTGGCAGATAGCTTCCCGCAGAGGAACGATTCCCACATTATCTGCGTATTTCGTCAAACCCTCATCCAAAGCCCTTTTACACGATTCTTTTACGTATTCGGGCGTATCGAAGTCAGGCTCTCCCAAGGTCAGCGCAATCACTTTCTCTCCCGCTGCCCTTAGCTGCGCACATTTGTTAAACATGATTCGTGTCTTTGACTGCTGCACGTCTTTCAGTCTTTCTGCTTGTTGAAAACTCATAATATGCCTCCTATGATAAAGCCATTACAATATCCATTGCGCTCCTCGTAGCTGTTAAAAAGTCGCCTGTACTTGTTGCATCACCCAAGGTATAAGCCACAATCCCCTCGCTGCGAATTTCCGTAACCAGCTCAGGGTCTTTAGGTCTCTGTCCTGTAGCGCAGACTACCATATCGCAATTTACGGTATGAAAATTTCCCTCTTCATCTTTATAGGTAACCCGGTTTGGTTCAACCTTTTTCACGACGCTGTTTAAGCAGATTTTAGTATCAGCTTCATCGAGCACTTTCTGGTTATGCTGTCTGTGTACGAGGTTCTGCTTCTTAGACAGACCGTCGTCCATCTCTATAATTGTAATACGATTATCCTTTGTTATCAAGGTCTGGGCTATCTCGCAGCCTACGGTACCTCCGCCTATGACAACTATCTCTTTGCCTGAAGGCATATGGTCTATGTTACGCAAAATATCCCAGCCTTCTGCCGCAGTCTCAATACCTTCCACAGGGGGACGCACCGGTTCTGAGCCAATGGCAAGAAGCACTGCGTCAGGATTCAAATTCTTAATAAACTCCATGTCCACAGCAGTGTTTAACAGCGGAGTCACGCCTACTCGCCCAAGTTCGCCTATAAACCAATCCTTCGCTTCCAGCACGGTTTGCTTGTAAGGAGGCAGCCCCGCAAGCTGCATCTGGCCTCCCAATTTGTCCGTCTTTTCAGCCAGAATCACGTCATGACCACGCTTCTTGGCGATAATAGCTGCCTGCATTCCCGCAATTCCGCCGCCTACAATTAAAAGCTTCTTAGGGTGAGCAGCCACTCCCGGGTTGTGTTCCGTTGCCTTATCTTCAAATCCCGTATAAGGATTGATAACGCATCTGACGCTGCCGCTCTTAGGTCTGAAGGCTGCAAAGCATCCTTCTCTGCAGCTTAGGCATTTGCGTATTTCTTCGGCATGGCCCGTCTCTGCCTTAACTGCCCAATGAGGGTCGCACAGCATTTGGCGTGCAAGAAATACCAAGTCCGTGGAGCCTTCTGCTATAGCTTTTTCGCATAATTCCGGAGTTCTGAGCTTTCCTACTACGCCTACTTTTGCGGTAGTGAGGTGAGGCTTAATAGCAGCGGCAAAGTGAATTCTACGTCCGTCAGGCATCCATTCAGCTTCGGTTGCAGCTCCGTCCGGTCCCTGACCGATAGAGCAATCTATCAGGTTAGCCCCCGCCTTTTCACAGAGCACGGCAATTCTTGCTCCTTCTTCAAGAGTTATGCCTCCTTCGATTTCTTCGCAGGATGCAAGGCGCACGCTGATTATCTTATCCGGTCCCAGAATTCTGCGTGCCAGCTTAACTGCATCCGTCAGAAATCTGGCGCGGTTTTCCGTAGAGCCTCCGTATTGGTCAGTCCTGTGATTTGTGGCAGGGCTTAAAAATTCGTTGAGAAGATAATCGTGAGCGGCATGAAATTCCACGCCGTCGAAGCCGCAGCTTGCTATGTTTTTCAGGCATTCTTCAATCTCTTCAAGGAAAAATCCGATTTCTTCCGCCGTCAATGTCCGTGCTGCATGAGCCTCGGATGAAGCAACCTTCTCTGACGCATATGAAGTTACGGTTTCCCGCCCCTCGCAGTAATCCGGGTCGGAAATAAATCCTGCATGGCTGAGCTGGGCGCATATCTTGGTTCCGAAGGAATGGACGCACTGTATCACTTCTGCCCATTCGGTGGTAACAAGCGGGCTGTTAAATCTCGGCTCTCGTCTGCTCTGCTTGCCTCCCGGCCAATCGAAAGGAGAAACCTCCGTAAAAATCAGGCCTACTCCGCCTTTGGCTCTCTCAATGTAATGAGCCGCCGCCTTGGGCGTCACGGTACCGTTTACCGAAAAGTAACATGTATCCATGGCAGACATGACAACCCTGTTTTTCAAAACCACATTGCCTATTTTCACAGGCGAAAAAAGATTGGGAAAATGCTTATTCATGATGATTTATACTCCTTCCATAGTCTGAACCGTTTCAGCAAAAGTCAATGGCGCGCCTGTCTTCTCCTTAAGTTCTTCCCTTGTTATTCCGGGAGCCATTGCCGTAACGATTAGCTTCCTGTCTTTAATTTCGATTATGCACAGCTCGGTAACGACCACGTCCACACATCCTATCGCCGTAAGGGGCATTTCACATTGCTCGAGGATTTTCGGCTTTCCGTCCTTTGTGCAGTGCTCCATGGCCACGATTACCTTCTTGGCTCCCGTAGCCAGATCCATGGCGCCACCCATGCCGTTTATTTTTTTGCCGGGCACCATCCAGTTGGCCAAATTGCCGCATATGTCTACCTGCAATCCTCCGAGAACGGTAACATCCAGGTGTCCGCCTCTTGCTATGGCAAAGGAAACGGAACTGTCAAAGCAGCTGGCTATGGGAAGAAGTGTTATGTAAAATCCGCCTGCATTTATCAGATCACGGTGACCCTCTCCGCTGAGGTGATCCGTCTGCTCTCCGCCGTGGGTGTTGAGCCACGCTTTATATGTTTCCACATCCTTATGTATGCCGGTTATGGGCAGTTCCTTATCCTGCCCTGCAAATCCGTTTTCACCGTGAAGTATCACGTCTATGTCATCAGGAATGTAGTTGGCCACAAGGGTGGGTATACCTATGCCTAAATTTACAAAATCTCCGTCGTGAAGCATTCCTGCAATATTTTTTGCTATCATATTCCGAACATCTGTCATTAAGGAGCCACCTCCTCTTGTACCACTATGTAATCTATAAACACGCCCGGAAGCTGCACCCGATCAGGCGGTATATCTCCCGGCTGAACCAGCTTTTCAACTTCCATTATCACTATATCTCCCGCCATTGCCACAAGGGGATTGAAAGAAATGCTGTCATATTTGAATATGGCATTTCCGAAGGTGTCGGCTTTATACGCTTTCACCAGCGAAACATTTGCACGCAGAGGCTTTTCAAACAGATAGGTTTTGCCGTCTATTACCCTCGTCTCTTTGCCTTCCGCAACTACGGTTCCTACTCCCACGGGGGTGTAAAAACCTCCGATACCGGAGCCTCCCGCTCTTATCCGCTCTGCCAAAGTGCCCTGAGGTGTCAGCTCGATTTCCAGTTCTCCGGAAAAAACCTGCTCCGTTACTCTGGGCTGCCCTCCGGCAAAAGACATGACGGCTTTCTTTACCAGCTTATGGGACAACAGCGCCGTGAGACCCATTTCAAAGGGTTTGTATCCGTCGCTGAAATCCTCCGTAATTGCCGTCAAATCTCCTATGTTTTGACGAACTATTTCCTGAACCAGATTGTTGGGGGTTCCGTATCCGCCGAATCCGCCAAACATAACCGTATCGCCCCGTTTTATGTGACTTATGGCTTCTTCAATACCCACTACTTTATTCTTCATCAGCTTCTCCTTAAACAGTATTAACTCTCGATAAGGCTTACACCTTTGAGAATGGCCTTCTCGTTGATTTCCCACACCTGCGGCTTGGTTTCAAAGACATGCTGCAAGGTGTGCACTATCTCTTCGATTGTAAAAGTCTTTGTTTCGGCCACATAGGCTCCCAGCATTATAATGTTTGCAACCTGCTTTGAGCCCATTTCCTTGGCCAAATCGTCCACAGGCAACGCAATTACTTTGATGTCTTTGCGTTCCGGTACCTTGCATGTGTTGCTGTTTATAAACAGCAGTCCGCCGCTTTTCAGCTGATGTATATATGTATCGAGGGCCGACTGCTGAAAAATCATCATCAAATCTGCCGTACTTACGATGGGCGAACCGATTTCCTCGTCTGCAATTATAAGGGTACAGCTGGAAGTTCCGCCTCTCATCTGTGTTCCGTATTGAGGTAAAAACGAAGCAAATTTATCATGGTCGCTTGCTGCATATCCCAATATTTTGCCCGTTACCATAACTCCCTGACCGCCTATTCCGGCAATTTTCATACGCTGCTCCATGTTAATCCTCCTTTGCGGTTTCGTCTCTGTAAACTCCCAGAGGGAATTCAGCTATAGTGTGTTCTCTCATATATTCCAGCGATTTCTGCGGAGACATGGACCAGTTGGTAGGGCAATTGGAAAGCAATTCTATAAAAGAGAATCCCTTGCCTTCTATCTCGTTCATAAAGGCTTTTTTGATTGCCTTTTTAGCCGCAAGAATATGCTGAGGCGAATCCAGCGAACACCTTTCTATGTATACGGGAGCTTTCAGCGTCGAAATTATCTCGCACATATGCATAGGATATCCTTCCAGAGGTGTTCTTCCACTCTTGGCCGTCGTTGCTTTTTGGCCTATCAAAGTAGTCGGCGCCATCTGTCCGCCTGTCATGCCAAAGATTCCGTTGTTTACAAACAGCACCGGGAAGTTTTCTCCGCGGTTTGCTGCGTGCATTATTTCTGCCAGGCCGATAGATGCCAAATCGCCGTCGCCCTGATATGCGAATATAAACTTTTCTGTCGCTGTGCGCTTAAGTCCGGTAGCTACGGCCGGCGCCCTTCCGTGCAGTGCTATTATCGCATCGGTATCAAGCACCGATGAAATAAGAGCGCCGCAGCCGATTGGAAGCACTGCTATGGTATCGTCTCTTATGCCAAGTTCTTCTATTACTTCTGCAACTATCTTTGCTATCACTCCGTGCAAACATCCGGGACAATATCCCATATTTGCATCCAGCAGCACGTCAGATCTTGAATAAATTTTTTCCATAATACTAACGCTCCCTCCTACTTATTTTTGCCGACAAGCTTTTCAACCTGCTCAGTCACTTCTTCTGCCGTAAATATCATTCCTGCGGATCTGCCGTAAGCTGTAATAGGAATCCGCCCTTCAATTCCGATTTTTATATCTTCTATAAGCTGCGGCGGAATTGACAGCTCCAGGCATAAAATATCCTTCACCTGCTTTTCATTTAGCTTTTTGAAGCATTGATACGGGAAAGGCCACAGGGTAATCGGTCTTATCAGTCCCGCTTTGATTCCTTTTTCTCTCAGCATTCTGACAGCGCTCTTGGCTACTCTTGCGCTTGTTCCATAAGCTGCAATCACATATTCCGCATCGTCGAGCATATACTCTTCTGCTCTTACTTCGTTTTGAGCTATCCTCTCGTATCTTTGGGCCTGCACCCTGTTCCACTGTTCCTGCTCGGCCTCGTTTACTATCATGGTTGCACACATTCTCCTGCCCGGTTTATCTGTGAAGAATCTCGTGGTGTATACAGGGAATTCCTGTCTTTTTGCTTCTTTAAACGGAGGCAATTCAACAGGTTCCATAATGGAGCCTATAAATCCGTCTGCCAGAATAAGGCAAGGATTCATGTATTCCCAGGACTTGTCAAAAGCTTCATATACCAAATCCACCGCCTCCTGCACCGTAGACGGCGCAAATACCAACAGTTTAAATCCTCCGTGGCCGCCTCCTTTGGTGGCTTGCAGATAATCCATCTGCGCACCGGAAATGGAGCCCGTTCCGGGGCCTCCTCTCATGACGTTTACCACCACAGCCGGAAAGCCTGCCGCTGCCAATGTGGATAATCCCTCGGATTTAAGGCTGAGTCCCGGTCCTGAGGACGAGGTCATGGCTCTTGTTCCGCCGAAAGCGGCCCCTATTACCATGTTTATTGAAGCAAGCTCGCTTTCTCCCTGAACAAAGGCTCCTCCCACTTCAGGAAGCCGCTTTGAAAGATATTCCGGTATTTCGTTTTGCGGAGTAATGGGATAACCTGCAAAGAAACGACATCCTGCTCTTACTGCTGCCTCCGCTATCGCTTCGTTGCCTTTCATAAATAATTTACTCATTTTACAATCCTCTCTTCTACCTGAAAACTTCTATTGCTGCTTCAGGGCACATTACGGCGCACATTTTGCAGCCTATGCATTCTGCGTTTTCCTTCATTTCAACTATCTCGTATCCGTTTTCGTTGACTTCTTCTCCGATTTGAAGCACGTCCCTTGGGCATGCCTCGATGCACAAGCGGCAGGATTTACAATAGTTTTTAAGAACTTGGATTTTTGCCATTTTTATCGCCTCCTGTTTATGGATATTCCAAATATCGCTTAATATATATAACGTCCTCTTGGGAAGTTTTCCCTTTAAGCCACTGCGGGAAAGTCACCATGGTAAACTTAATCCCGAGTTTATCTGCCAGAAAATTCAGAGTTTCCATTCCTTCTGAAACGGTATCCGCATCGGTGTACTCTCCCATATTGGGATTGGCAATAAACTCAAAATTTTCAAAAGCGCCGTAGTCTTTTATCTTGTCAATCATGGTCTTTATATGTCCTTCGTCCATGGATAAAATCCTGAACGGATTTATTATAAAGAAAACCACGCTCTCGGTTTTCTTTATCTCCTCTGCAAATTGACCCATGGTAATGGCGCCTATTTCATTGCCTCCTATATCGAATACATTGATAAATTCCTCGCCCTTAATCAGCCTGAGCACTCCATGGGGAACCACCGGCGTATCCAAAAAGTGTTCTCCGCAAATCAGCGAAACCTTGTCCGCTCTTAATGATTTTTCATGGTCCCTCGACCTAAAAATTCCTTTTGTCTGGTCCATATCCACAAGGTTTACGACCTTTTCGCCGCAGACTTTGTGCGCAAGCTCGACGGCGCAGTTCATAGACAGTTCCGTCTTGCCGCACCCCGACTCGCCTACAAATATTATGTTTTTCTTGCCGCAGGCTTTGTCAGTCCACTCCATAAGTTTCCTCCTCGTCGATGTTACACTCTGTCCTATCTGTATAATAAGTAAAGCAATCTTTGTGCCAACGGTAAAAGTGCCTTTTTGCAAGGGAGGAGAGGATTGCCTGTGTGTTTTGTGCTGTAAAATACAGCATATTGTGATGTATTTTACAGCAACTTTTCTCGCTCGTGCCACAACTATATCGTTGGCTTTTTGCAGGGCAACCGCTCAAAAAGCCAACATTTATTCCAATAACTGTAATTTTCCAAGGTCTTTCGCCGTCTTTGTTGGCTTTTTGAGCTTCTCCCCTGAAATTGGCCTACAAAAACCGCTAAAAACGTAGGCCACTTTTTTATCCCAATGAAAAACAGCCAACAGAGCCCTGTCGCAGCATCGAGTGAGTAGGTATTATGTAAACCTATGTTGGCTGATTTTTGTTTTTTCAAGATTATGACAACATTATTTACAATGAAAGAGAGAGGACCGCTTCCTCTCTCTTTCTCAATTCTGTCTCTATTCTATCGTTTTTCTTTATTTATCACCACGTCTATCGCATGGTGCAGGTTTTCAATTCGGATTTCCTCGCATCCTTCCTGATACTCTCCGTCTAAGGACCATGCCACGTCTTGGCCTGCCTTTATTACGAATTCTTTTGAATTTACAAATACGAGTTTATCGGAATTATAATTCTGAGTTGTAAGCATGTGAACGATTTCGGTAAGGTCTAAAAGATTTTTAGGTGATTTTACCAAAAGCAATTCAAACATTCCGTCGCTCATATCAACGTATTCGGGATTTAAAGTTAAAATTCCTGCAACGGAAGTGGAGTTGCTTATGGCTCCGAATATATAATCGTCTTCATAAACCACGCCGTCGGCCTCTATTCTCATATGTTCCGGCTTTATGGAAGTAAGGCTGGTCACGCCCTCAAGTATATATGCAAGGTGTCCAAGCATATTTTTCACGTTCTGAGGAGTTGAATAGGAAGCCTGCGTAAAGGCGCCGAAAGACGCTATATACGAGAATTTTCTTCCGTTAAAGCTGCCTATGTCAAGAGGCACCTTTTCTCCGGAAACTATATCTCTTGCGGCCGCCGTTATGTTTGAAGACAGTTTTAAACTGTTTGCAAAGTCGTTTGTGCTTCCTGCCGGTATGTAGCCGACAGGCACCCTTTTATCGTTTTCCAGAAGCCCTGCAACCACCTCATTAAAAGTTCCGTCTCCGCCTATGCATGTAATCAAATCAAATTCCGCTCCGTATTGGGCGGCGTAGAGAGTTCCGTCTCCTCTTTTTGTGGTCGTCAAAACAGTAGACATATATCCGCCATTGGTAAATATATCCACTATATCCGTCAAATATTTGTTGGCTCTCTTTTTTCCCGAGCACGGGTTCATAATTATTAAGTTTCTCTTGTTCATTTTTTCCCCTTTTTCTGACCTTCTCGGTAATATATTCTACATGCTTTTTGCTTTATTTACAAGAAAAATCTGTACATTGCCGCTGTCAGCGAGCAGATTGCAACTCCCATGACAAGGGGCACTGCAAAGGCAACGGCTGCCCATTTCCAGCTTCCGGATTCTTTTTTTATGGATAGCAAGGTCGTCGCACAGGGCCAATGCATCAGTGAAAAGATTATCACATTTACGGCGGTCAGCCCATTCCAGCCGTTTGCACACAGCAATTCGCTGAAAAAGCTCAGGTCGCTTACTTCCGCCAAGGTCCCCTGGCTCATGTAAATCATCATCGCAATGGGAAGCACTATCTCGTTGGCCGGAATCCCAAGTATAAAGGCTGTCAAGATTACGCCGTCAAGCCCCATGAAAGCTCCCAAAGGCTCAAGAGTCTCGGCAATCTTTGATATAAGACTTGCATCTCCTGCATTTATATTTGCCAGAAGCCATATGACTATGCCGGCAGGCGCTGCCACTGCAACAGCTCTCCCGAGGACGAAGAGCGTCCTGTCGAATATCGAGCGCACCACTACTTTTCCTATTTCCGGCTTACGGTAGGCGGGCAATTCCAAGGTAAACGACGACGGCGTTCCTTTGAGCAGGGTTTCAGATAGCATCTTTGTTGCCCCAAAGGTCGCTGCTACCCCGACCAATATGGCCGCAGTCAGAATTGCAGCGCCTTTCCAGCTTGATTCTGCCGCAAAAAACATGGTAATAACCGCTATCATAATGGGAAATCTGCCGTTGCATGGAACCAGCGAATTGGTCAGCATGGCGAGGAGGCGTTCCCTCTCTGAATCTATTATCCGGCATCCCACCACGGCGGAGGCATTGCATCCAAGTCCCATACACATGGTCAGCGCCTGTTTGCCACATGCTTTGCAGCATTTAAAGCATCTGTCCAGATTGAAGGCCACCCTCGGCAAAAATCCCCAGTCTTCAAGCAGAGTAAACAGCGGAAAGAAAATCGCCATAGGCGGCAACATGACGGATACCACCCATGCAAGTACGCGGTACATTCCAAAAGCAATCATTTCGCAGAATTCTTTTGAAGCTCCCAAGGCTGCCACACCGTCGTACAATGGCTGCTCAAGCTTAAAAAGCCATTTGCTCAATATATCCGACGGATAGTTTGCTCCCTGCACCGTAATCCAGAATATTATCAGCACCATAAGCGCCATAATAGGAAATCCCACAAGAGGGTTTGTAAGCGCTCTGTCTATTTTCAGCGTAATGTCTTCTTTTTCTTCCGGCGCAAAAACCACTTGTTCCACTACGCTCTGCGCTCTGGCGGCAAATACTTCGGGAGTATCCAAAAGCTTTGAATCGTATCCTTCGGATGAGGGCTTGGATGCCGCTTTATTTTTATCGCCTTCTGAAAGCAAATCAAGGACAGCTTTGCCAAGCTTTTCTCTTATTTCCTCTTTCTTGGACGATTCTGTGGTAATTACCGGAACGCCCAAAAGCTTCTCCAGTTTTTCGATATCTATCTCAAGGCCCTTACGCCGTACCTGGTCCATAAGGTTTATGCATATAATCACATCCTGCCTGTGTTTTAAAATCTGAAGAGCCAATATGAGATTTCTTTCAAGGCAGGTTCCGTCGCAGACCACTATCACACCTTGGCTGCCGGAATCGCAAATCCGGTCCCTTGCCACTTCTTCTTCCGGCGAGGACGCCTCAAGGGAGTAGCACCCGGGCGCATCTATGAGATGTACTTTTACATCATCTTTGGTCTTCCATATTCCTTCTGCGTTGGCTACGGTCTTTCCCGCCCAGTTTCCCGTGTGCTGATGCATTCCTGTCAGACAGTTAAATATGGTGCTTTTACCTACATTTGGGTTACCTGCAAGGACTATTTTTACCTTCCTATCATCACTCATGGCAGGCGCCCTCCACAGTAATCTGCGAAGCGTCTTCTCTTCTTATTGCTACCACTGCACCGCGTATTTTATATGCAGCCGGGTCTCCCAGCGGACTTCTCAGTACACATTTGACTTTCGTTCCTTCCACCAGCCCCAAATCACGCAGACGGCGGCTTTTGCATCGCATATTTGCAACTGTGGCTTCTTCCCCTATATTCAATTCATTTAAAGCTCTCATCAAAAACAGTTCCTTTCATTGATATGCTATTTTCAATATATGAAAGGAACTTTGCCGTGGTGCGGCGTAAGAAACGGACTGCCGAAATGTCCGAGCCCGAAATCAAGCCATTATGTATTTAAAATCGGGATGTAAAATTTTTTACCTCCCCGGGGGTAAAAAATTTTACCCCCCAAAAAATCATATATATCTCTCCCTGACACACAAGCCTCTATACCCGGCTATGCCTCCCACTCACAGTAGACACATCTGCATGTGCCGTCTTCCGACAGCGTGAATCTGTGCTCAAGTTCCTGCTCGGTGGAGGTTATGCATCGAGGGTTGGCGCACTTCTTTTCTGTCAAAGGAACGCCGCCGTCATCGAATGCTTCCGCCATACTTGACGACTCCAGCAGTTTCAGAATCAGCGCCATTCGCATGAGCTTTCCGTTGAGAGCCTGCTTAAAATAGCACGCTCTCGGGTCTTTATCCACTGCCACGCTTATTTCGTTTACCCTTGGGAGGGGATGAAGGATGCACATGTCATCTTTAGCTGCCGTCAGCTTTTCTGCGGTCAATATATAACTGTCCTTAAGCCTTTCGTATTCTTCCAGGCTGTCAAATCTTTCTCTTTGAACTCTGGTCATGTAAAGTATATCAAGGCTCGGCATTGCTTCCTCAAGTGAAGCGGTTTCGCTGTATTCCATGCCGTTTTTCTCAAGAACGTCTTTTTTAACATATTCAGGCAGTTTAAGTTCGTCGGGAGAAATGAGAATTACCTTTATTCCCGCATATCTTGACAGCGCCAGAATAAGAGAATGAACCGTTCTTCCGTACTTCAAATCGCCGCAAAAGCCCACCGTAAGGTGATCGAGTCTTCCCTTTTCCCTGTATATGGTCAGCAAATCCGCAAGGGTCTGAGTAGGGTGATTGTGGCCGCCGTCGCCGGCGTTTATTACAGGTATCTGTGCATTTTGAGCTGCAACAAGGGGTGCTCCCTCCTTAGGATGCCTCATGGCTATTATATCGGCATAGCAGCTTACCACCTTTGCCGTATCCGCAACGCTTTCTCCCTTTGACGCCGAAGAACTGTTTGCCTCGGAAAATCCGATTACACTGCCGCCAAGTTCAAGCATGGCCGCTTCAAAGCTCAGTCTGGTTCTCGTGGAAGGCTCAAAGAAAAGAGTCGCCAGCTTTTTTCCCCGACACCTGTCCGAATATCGTCCGGGGTTCTCTGATATATCTATAGCCGTTCTCATGAGTTCATACAATTCCTCTGCGGAAAAGTCCGTAATGCTTATAAGATTTTTCATTTTTTACCTGCCAATCCAGCTTTCGTCAGACGGATTGTTCCTGAAGGCTATAAGGCGCCTGATGTCATCAGCCTTTATATATCCCTCTTCCGCCGCAACTTCTGCAATAACGTCAAAATTAGTCAAAGATATGTTTTTTACATCTGCTTCTCTCAGTCTTTCCAGACCTTTTTTCATTCCGTAAGTGAAAATGCTTACCACTCCAAGGACGTCTGCGCCTGCTTCTCTCAGCACGTTGACAACTTCAATTACGCTTCCGCCGGTGGATATCAAGTCCTCGACAACGACAACCTTCTGACCTTTCTCCAGTCTTCCCTCTATCTGATTCTGCCTGCCGTGATCCTTTGCACCCGAACGCACATAGCCCATAGGAAGGTTGAGCAGGTGGGCCGTTATTGCGGCGTGAGCGATTCCTGCCGTGGAAGTTCCCATGAGAACCTCTGCTTCAGGATAGTTTTCTTTTATCAAATGAGCAAGTCCTTCCTCCACATCTCTTCTGACTTGGGTGGAAGTCAGGGTCAGCCTGTTGTCGCAGTATACGGGGCTTTTTATTCCGCTGGCCCATGTGAAAGGTTCCTCCGGTCTGAAAAATACGGCTTGTATAGAAAGTAAATCTTTTGCAATCTTCTTTTCCATTTTTATCTCCTTTAATCAACAAATTCTCTTATGCATCTTTCGTATGCGGCTACCGGGTCAGCTGCGGCTGTTATAGGGCGTCCCACAACTATGTAGTCCGAACCGGCCTTTTTTGCCTGAGCCGGTGTCATCACCCGCACCTGGTCTCCCACGTCGCCGTCTGCAAAACGCACTCCCGGCGTCACTGTCAGGAATTCTCCGCCGCATGCATCGTGAACCTCGGAAGATTCGTGAGGCGAACATACTACGCCGTCAAGCCCCGCTTCCTTGGCATTCTTGGCATAATGCATAACCACCTTGTCCATATCTTCTTTTATGAGCAAGTCCTTTTCCATTCTCTCCTGGTCTGTGGAAGTAAGCTGGGTTACGGCTATGAGAAGGGGACCGGTCCCGTCATCATTCTTTAAGCCTTCCCTTGCGGCCTCCATCATCTTGACTGTGCCTGCCGCATGAACGTTGCACATGTCTACTCCCAAATCCGCCAAAACAGCCATGGCTTTTTTTACGGTATTGGGAATGTCATGAAGCTTAAGGTCGAGAAATATCTTGTGGCCTCTTTTTTTAAGCTCTCTGACTATGGCAGGTCCCTCTGCATAAAACAGCTCCATACCTATTTTGATGAAAGGTTTTTTTCCTTCAAACTTATCAAGAAATTCAAACACCTGATCTGCGCTGCTGAAATCACATGCAACTATAACATCCTTTCCCATTATATGGCTCCTCCTATTATGCTCTTAAGTGATTCTATATTGTATTTCTTCATTTTTTCCGGCAACTCTTCTATTATGTCTCTGCAAGCATATGGGTTTACAAGGTTTGCGGCCCCCACTTCGACGGCCGTAGCTCCTGCCAGCATCATTTCTATGACATCTTCCGCCGTGGAAATACCGCCGACGCCGACCACGGGAATCTTGACTGCGCTTGCAACCTGATATACCATTCTGAGAGCCACAGGGAAGATGGCGCTTCCCGAAAAGCCTCCCATCCTGTTTGCCACTACGGGGCGCTTTGTCTTTAAATCTATCCTCATACCGAGGAGGGTATTTATCAGGCTTATTCCGTCCGCTCCTCCCTCTTCGCAGGCTTTTGCAATGGACACTATGTCGGTAACATTGGGCGAAAGCTTGATTATTACAGGTTTTGTGGTTGCAGCCTTGACTGCCCTCGTTACCTCTGCCGCCGCCTCGGGCGATGTTCCAAAACTCATTCCGCCGCCGTGAACGTTGGGGCAGCTTACATTTACCTCGAGCCAGCCCACCTGTGGACATGAATCGAGCTTTTTGCATGTGTAAACATATTCTTCCGTTGAAAATCCGCTGACATTTGCCATGACCTTCTTGGAAAAACACTTCGCCAACCTTGGCAGTTCTTCTGATATGACCTTGTCTACACCCGGATTCTGAAGTCCCACGGAGTTAATCAACCCTGCCGTACATTCTGCGATTCTCGGGGTGGGATTGCCGAATCTTTCATCTTTTGTGGTGCCTTTAAAGGAGAAGCTTCCCAGTATGTTTATATCATACAATTCGGCAAACTCATATCCGTAGCCGAAAGTTCCGCTTGCCGCCATGACAGGATTATCCATTTCAATTCCGCATAGATTCACCTTCATATCTGCCATAGTATCTCCTCCTTCCTCAGTACAGGGCCGTCCTTGCAGATTCTCTTGTTTCCGTATACGGTCTTGCAGGAGCAGCCCATGCAGGCTCCGAAGCCGCAGCCCATTCTCTCTTCAAAGCTGAGCTGACCTTCCGTCTTTGAAGTTTTATAGACGGCTTTCAGCATAGGTTCAGGTCCGCATGCGTAAAAATATGAATATTCTCCCGTCATTGCATCCGTCACAAATCCCTTTGTTCCGTAAGAACCGTCTACGGTTGTCACCGTCACTTGAGCCCCAAGGTCTTTAAACTCTTTCTCATAAAAAATCTCGTCCGACCGGTTAAATCCTAAGATAACTCTCGGCTTCTTTCCTTCGCCGATGAGTTTCTTTGTAAGCATATACATGGGGGGAACTCCCACACCGCCGCCGATGACAAGTGGATTTTCTCCTGAGCATGAGGTGTCATAGCCGTTGCCCAGGCCGCTGAGGATGTCCAGAGATCCTGATGTCATCTTCTGCATCTGCTCGGTTCCCTTGCCTATCGCTTTGTACAGTATAGTCAAAATATTACCTTCCACATCGCACACCGAAATGGGTCTGCGGAGGAACAGTCCGTCCAGCCTGATGTTTACAAACTGCCCCGGAGCCGTTATCGCTCCGGTATCGCCCTCAAGCTTCATCTTCATGACATTCTCTGTCACAGGCTTGTTTTCTTTTATCTCAAATAGCCCTTGCTTCATTGTATCTTCTCCTTAAGCGTCTATGGTCGAAATACGCAGTGTTGTCTCTTCAAGCACATCCAGAAGCACCTTTACCGTATCAAGGGCCGTAAAAATTGTCGCATTGTTTTCGGTTGCGTATTTTCTTATTTCGTATCCGTCGCTTATCTGGCCTACAGAGCCTATATCGCTGGTGTTTATGATATATGCGATGTGTCCCTGACGTATGGACTGCTGTATTTCATCGCTGCCTTCACTTATCTTTCTAAGGATTCTTGTGCGTATGCCGTTTTCCTTTAAGAATCTGGCTGTACCCTCCGTCGCTTCTATGTTGAATCCGAGATTGTAAAATCTGCGAATCAAAGGAAGGGCTTCCTGTTTATCTTTATCGGCTATGGTTGCGAAGACGGTTCCGTAGTTCTGCAGCTTCATGCCTGACGCCTGAAGGGCTTTATACAGAGCACGGTTGAGCTTGTCGTCGTAGCCTATGGCTTCACCTGTGGATTTCATTTCCGGCGAAAGGTAAGCGTCAAGTCCTCTTATCTTGTTGAAGGAGAATACCGGCACTTTTACATACCATCTCTTCTTTTCATCAGGATAGATGTCGAAGATTCCCTGCTCTTTCAGGCTCTTTCCCATTATAACTTCCGTGGCTATATCCGCCAGGCTGTAGCCTGTAGCCTTTGAAAGGAAAGGAACCGTACGTGAAGAGCGAGGGTTGACTTCTATGATGAACACGTTTTCATCCTTGTCTATTATAAACTGTATGTTGTACAGACCAACGATTCCGATGCCCAGACCCAGCTTCTTTGCGTATTGCAGTATGGTTCCCTTTACCTTGTCGGAGATGCTGAAAGAAGGATATACGCTTATGGAATCGCCGCTGTGAATTCCGGTTCTCTCAACCAGCTCCATTATGCCCGGTACAAACACGTTTATTCCGTCACATATGGCGTCTACTTCGACTTCTTTTCCGATTATGTATTTATCTACCAACACAGGCTTATCTTCGTCGATTTCAACGGCTGTCTTCAAATAATGTCTCAGCTGTTCCTCATTTGCAACTATCTGCATAGCCCTGCCTCCGAGGACGAAGCTCGGCCTTACAAGGACAGGGTATCCTATTTCTTCCGCTGCCGCAACGCCGTCTTTGATATTGGTTACTGCTCTTCCTTTCGGCTGAGGAATGTCCAGCTCTTTGAGAATCTTCTCAAAGCTTTCTCTGTTTTCGGCTCTTTCAATGGCATCGCAGTCCGTTCCTATTATCTTTACGCCTCTTTCTTTGAGGGGAGCTGCAAGGTTGATTGCGGTCTGTCCGCCCAGGGATGCTATTACGCCTTCCGGTTGTTCAAATTCAATGATGTTCATCACGTCTTCCACGGTCAGCGGCTCAAAGTACAGCTTGTCGCCTGTGGTGTAGTCGGTGGAAACGGTTTCGGGGTTGTTGTTTATGATTATGGCTTCATAACCCGCCTTTTTAATGGTGGTTACGGCGTGTACTGTAGAATAATCGAATTCCACGCCCTGGCCTATACGTATCGGGCCTGCTCCCAACACTATGATTTTCTTCTTATCTGTCTTTAAGGAAGCGTTTTTGTCCGTATATGAAGAATAGAAATACGGTATATATGCGCCTGTATGAAGGGTGTCTACCATTTTGTATACAGGCATTATATTCTTTTCTACTCTAAGGTCGTATACTTCTTTCTCGTCCTTGTCCCAGAGTTTTGCTATGAACTTATCGGAAAAGCCCATTTTTTTAGCTTCTCTAAGGACTTCGATATTTCCGACATTTTCTTTGATTTCCTGCTCTTTATCCACTATGTTTTTAACTGATTGGAGGAAATACGGAGTTATCTTTGTCACTTCGTTGAGTTTTTCCACGGAAACTCCCATGCGGATGAGCTGGGCTATGGCAAAGATATTGTCGTCTCTGAATTCGTTTATGTATTCAAGCATCTCCTCAGCCGTCATGTTATCAAACTTTTCAAGGTGCAGGTGGCAAACTCCCGTTTCGAGGGAACGAATGGATTTGAGCATACATTCTTCAAGGTTTGAGCCTATTCCCATAACTTCTCCGGTAGCCTTCATCTGAGTTCCCAGCAGGTTCGGAGCCGATGTGAATTTGTCAAAAGGAAATCTCGGCAGTTTGGCAACCACATAGTCCAAGGACGGTTCTTTTGCCGCACTGGTATTGGCTATTTCTATATCTTTTAGCGCCATGCCTACCGCAATCTTGGCAGTAACCCTTGCAATCGGGTATCCGCTCGCCTTGGAAGCCAAAGCGGAGGAACGTGAAACTCTCGGGTTTACCTCTATGAGGTAATACTCGCTGGAATTTGGGTTGAGGGCGAACTGTACGTTGCAGCCTCCTTCTATTTCAAGTTCTCTTATGATTTTTATAGCGCTGTCGTTAAGCATTTTGAGGTCATGATCGCTTAGAGTCATAATAGGGGCCACTACTATGGAGTCTCCCGTATGCACGCCGACAGGGTCTACGTTTTCCATACCGCATATGGTTATGGCGGTATCGTTTCCGTCTCTCATAACTTCAAATTCTATCTCTTTAAATCCTTTAACGCTCTTTTCTATCAGTACCTGATGTACAGGCGAAAGCTTAAAGGCGTTCATTCCTATATCTATGAGTTCTTCTTCATCGTTGGCAAATCCGCCTCCCGTGCCGCCTAAGGTAAAGGCAGGTCTGAGCACTACCGGGTATCCTATTTCGAGGGCTGCTTTTTTTGCTTCTTCAAGGTTATATGTAATCTGGGACGGAATGGTCGGCTCTCCGATTGAATTGCACATTTCCTTAAACAATTCACGGTCCTCCGCTCTCTCGATGCTCCTGCTGCTTGTTCCCAGCAGTTCTACGCCGCACTCTCTCAGCACGCCTTTCTTTTCAAGCTGCATTGCCAGGTTGAGTCCGGTCTGACCTCCTATTCCCGGAACTATAGCGTCGGGTCTTTCGTATCTTAAAATCTTTGCTATGTATTCCAGCGTCAAAGGCTCCATATAAACCTTGTCTGCTATGGCGGTATCTGTCATGATTGTTGCCGGGTTAGAATTTACAAGAACCACTTCGTATCCTTCTTCCTTAAGTGCAAGGCATGCCTGTGTTCCCGCATAGTCAAACTCCGCTGCCTGACCTATTACTATCGGTCCCGAACCTATAATCAGAATCTTTTTAATGTCTGTTCTCTTTGCCATTTGATTTCTCTCCTTTTTATTTAAAAACCGCTTTACCGTTATATACCGTAAGCATACATTTGCCGTAAACTTTTTCCCCTTCGAAAGGTGTCGCTTTTCCTTTTGACAAAAACCTGTCCGTATCTATGATATATTCTTCGTTTAAATCCCATATGGAAAATTCGTTTCTGAGCGGAATTCCGAATCGCTTTCTCGGGTTTAGAGCCATGAGTTCTATCAGCTTTTCCATGGATATTACCTTTGTTCTTACCAGATGAGTGTAAAGAAGGGAAAAAGCCGTTTCAATTCCCACTATGCCGAAGGCGCTCTTTTCAAGTCCTCTGGATTTTTCTTCTTTGGAATGGGGCGCATGGTCGGTAGCTATCATATCTATGGTTCCGTCTTTAATTCCTTCAATAAGGGCGAGCTTGTCGCCTGCACTTCTCAGAGGCGGATTCATCTTGAATTTTCCGTCTTCTTGCAGGCTTCCTTCGTCTAAAATCAAGTAATGAGGCGCCGTTTCGCATGTCACATCCACGCCCTCGCCCTTGGCTTTTCGTATGAGCTCCACGCTTTCCTTTGTGGAAATATGACAAACGTGGTAAGCACAGCCCGTCTCTTTTGCCAGCTTCAGGTCTCTTTCTATCTGCTTGTATTCGCTTGCAGAGCATATGCCTCTATGCCCGTGCTCTTTTGCGTATTTGCCGTCATGTATGTACCCTCCGAAAAGCAAATCGTTGTCTTCGCAGTGAGCGGCTATGATTTTTCCAAGTTTCTTAGCCCGCAGCATCGCTTCTCTCATCATCGACTCATCCTGCACTCCTCTGCCGTCGTCTGAAAAGGCTATGGATTTTTCGGCAAGGTTATCCATGTCCGAAAGTTCTTTTCCTCTCTCTCCAACGCTTATGGCGCTGTACGGATATACGGCGATTGCTGCGTCTCTTTCTATTATATCAAGCTGTTTTTGCAGGTTCTCCATACAGTCAGGCACCGGATTCAAATTGGGCATTGTGCATACTGCCGTATATCCGCCGTGGGCCGCTGCCCTGCTGCCGCTTGAAATCGTTTCTTTATAAGAAAAACCCGGTTCTCTGAAATGCACGTGTACGTCGCAAAAACCGGGTAAAACAGTATATTTGTGGTTGTTAAAGACACTGATTTCGTCTTCCGATAAAATATCATCTAAATAAAACTCAGTCTCGTTTCCAAGGTTCTCAAAATCAAATTTTGTTGCTTTATCAAATGTCACCATGGTATTTCCTTTCCAAAACAAAAAATCTTGCCGCTTACGGCAAGATAAACACACAATATTACAGTGCAGCTTTAACTGCACAAAAATACTTATGATGTAATTCCTTTAATCTTGCCGATCTCTCTGTATCGTTTTTAAAGATTTTCTCCATAAAATATACCATATGAACCATTTCTTGTCAACGGCGGATTTTGTGTCTCGGGTCAAAATGCCGTGATTGATAAAATTCTTTGATTTTACGGCAGTTTGACTGCCCTCAGAGCTCATAAAATGCCGCAATCAAATAAAATTCCGGCTTTTACGGCAATTCGGCCGGTCTTGAAGCCTCAAAACTGCCGCAACTGTGCATTTTTGCCGATTTTACGGCAGTCGCAGCCCTCCCGGCATCCCCCCTTGGCACACGGACAACCGGTGCAACCGACCAACCAACACTTCACCGGCCTCTATATACAGCACAAAAGCGGTATTCCGCCCATGTATGCTCCGCCTCCGCAGCACAGATTCAGGCACAATATGGTTCCGCATATCTGCCCCAGGTAATTGTTTCTGCCCATGGACGGATTTCCTCCGTAATGGGTGCTTCGCTGCTGATAGCGTGATTCGCCGCCCTGCATCTGATTAAGCAGGCTTGCATAGTAAAAGTTATTGGGCTCAAAAGAGCATGCGATTTTAGCATGTTCAAGAGCAACGGCATTGTTGCCTATGCGATAATTGGCAAAAGCGCTGTAATAATACCACGGACCCCTTCGATCTTTCACCTGTTCGAGAACGTTTAGGCCTTCTTTAAAATATCCGTTTTGTATATAGTTAAGAGCTGCGCGCATATACTGCTCGTCCTGGCTTTCTCCCTTTCCGGCTTGCCTGCCGGCAGCGGCACCGCCAAATCCCCAGAAATCTTCTGCGCCGCCATATGTCTGTCCGCCCTGCATCTTTCCCTGACGCTGGTCCATTATCATATCGTATGCTCTCTGAACTTCTTTAAATTTTTCTTCATATGCCGCCTGATTGGGATTGCCTACATTGGCATCGGGATGATATTTTCGGCTCAACTGTCTGTAAGCCTTTTTAATTTCATCATCGGTAGCATTATAATTCACACCGAGAACTTTGTATGGATCCATCTAATTCTCCTCTTTAAATTCTTCTTCCGATTCGGCATCGGATGCTACTTTAGCTTTTCCAAATCTTACCCAGACTCCCGAATAAAGTATGTTTCTCAGGATTTCCACATTTTCGACAAGAGGCAGGCGCTCAAATGCGTCCGTGCACTCCCCTATCATTAGCAGCAATAAGTTGAGCACCTGTTTTTCAAAGTCGTCATTGTCGTATATTTCTTTGAACGGATTGTATGCTCCGCTTTTTAAATCCGCTCTTATATCTTCATACGCATCCAGTAAATATATGTATTTGCCGAGATAAAAGCCTACCTTGTACAAATCCGCCTTCCAAATATCGTCTTTATACACGAATATTTCGGCCATCAGCTCTCCGAAAACTCTGGCAACCTTATCTATATGGGTTGCTTCTGACTTCTCGATTGTTGCCATTTCCTGAAGCTTGTCCTCAACAACGCCTGTTTTTTCGGGATAGCGTTCTTTTATCTTTCGGCATTTTCTTTTGAGTATCTTTGACATGATGCCCTTGGTCAGCTTCTTCTCATCGTTCCAGTCATCAACGCATTTATAGTATGAAAGAAGCACGCACATGTCGGCGCAATATTCGGTAACCCGGTTTCTGCGGCTGCAATGCTTATGTACCGGATGAACCATGCATCTGCTGCACTCGGTTTCATCTTCTTCATCGTATAAATCGCTCAAAAGCATGACCAAGAATGTCATATCGTAATTTAAAGTTGCTCTTCCGAATAGCCCGCATTTATCCTTAAGCGCATGGCAAAGACCACAGTAATAGCTGCGGTAAATCTCAAATTCCCGTATCTTTAACTCCGGTTTATTTATAAGAACATAACCGAACATATTTTTCCCCTTCCCCTTTTATGCCTGATGTTTTACATCCATTTTAGCAGAAAAAGCACAACAAATGTGTGCTTTTAGTGAATTATTTGCGGCTTGCGCAGCCATCTGCTCCACAGCTTGAGCAGTTTCCGTTACAGCCCTCCGGCGGCTGTGGCATTCCGTCATGCTTATTCGGATTTTCTGCTTTGAGGCATGTCTCCACCACGCCGTCAAGTCCTGATGTATCCACGCATTCAATCATACCTCTGTCACATGATTTGGCAATCTCTGTATCGATAGGCAGCTTTGCCACGGTCTTTATGCTGTACTTGCCTGCGATTTCATCTATATGGCTTTCGCCGAATATCTTGTGTTCCTTGCCGCAATCAGGGCATTTAAAATATGACATGTTTTCCACGAGACCTATTACAGGCACTTTCATCAGATCTGCCATTTTTACCGCTTTTTCAACTATCATGGAAACCAGTTCCTGCGGCGCCGTAACTATAACCAGTCCATCTATCGGAAGGGACTGAAAAACAGTCAGGGCAACATCCCCCGTTCCGGGCGGCATGTCCACAAACATGATATCTATATCTCCCCATACGACATCGTTCCAGAATTGCTCAACAACTCCCGAAAGCACAGGGCCTCTCCAGACCACAGGGTCGGTAATATCTTCAAGCAAAGAGTTTATGGATATCGTCTTAATGCCTGTGTCGCTTATTACCGGCAGGATTTCCTTGTCGTTTCCCATAGCTTTTTGAGTGAGCCCGAATGCCTTAGGAATGGAAGGGCCTGTAATATCCGCATCAAGAATGGCTGTCTTATATCCCATTCTCTGAGTAGTCACGGCCAGCATTGAGGTGATTGAGGATTTTCCTACGCCGCCTTTGCCCGACACTACTCCTATAACCTTTTTTACATTAGATTGATTATTCATAAAAATTCCTCCTGTTATACATACAACATTATTGTACCACTTATGTCAAGTATTTAATTGCTTTTATTATGTTATTTCGCATATAATATAAATATCTACACAAGTCAGAGGTGACAAAATGGCTGAAAAAAATAAAAAAACCGTTATAAAAAAACCCGGCGCTGTTGCATATACGCTGCTTTATCTGCTGGTTGCCCTATTTTTAAGGCTCAAATGCAATATTCACTATGACAAAAGCGGCCTCAAAGACCTCAAAGGTCCCGCCCTCGTGCTGTGCCCGCATACTTCCAACATGGATTTTTTGTTTGTTGCCACAACCCTAATGCCCCAAAGGCCTACTTTTGTTGTCAGCGAACATTTTATGGCAAAACCCTTCATCCGGCGCTTTCTGACAAGCATGCGCGTAATTTCAAAGAAAATGTTCTGTCCCGATATTAAGACCATAATGAATATCATCAGAGCAAAAGATAACGGCAACGTTATAGTGCTCTTTCCCGAAGGAAGGCTGCCCTGCGCAGGTCACTCCCTTCCGGTTACGGAAGGCACCGCCGATTTGGTAAAGAAGCTGGTGGTCAACGTATATACGGTCACCGGAAACGGGGCCTACAAAACCCTGCCGAAATGGGGACAAGCAGGTTTCAGAAAAGGCCGCATAGATGTCACCACTTCAAAGCTTCTTGACGCTTCGGAAATAAAGGATATGACCGTTGCACAAATCAATGGAGTAATTGAAAATGCGATCCTCCATGACGAAGACAACCTGCTTGAGAATGTGAAATACAAATGCAAAAAGCCGGCTCTTGGACTTGACGGCGTGCTGTACAAATGTCCCGAATGCAAAGAAGAGTTTAAAATGTCTTCCGACAATCACAGCATCAGATGCCAATGCGGCTTTGTATCTGAGCTTGATAATTATTACCGGCTCCACGGAGGTCCCTTTGAAAAGATAAACGACTGGTATTTCTGGCAAGAGTCCCTGTTAAATTTGGATGAGCCTCTCGAAAGCGAAACTATCGTAGCAACTCCCGACGATTCAGGTAACATGGACAGAAATGCGGGTCATGGCACCGTACGCCTCGACCGTGAAAGCATATCATTCAGCGGAAGCTGTTTCGGCCGGCCCCTCCAATTTTCCGAGCCTACGTCAGTAATCAAAGCCCTGCCCATAAGCGTAGGCGACCACTTCGACCTGTATCATAAAAAGAAGCTTTACAACTTCATCTTGCAGCCCGACCCAAGGCAAGCGGTAAAATGGACCTTGTACATGGATAAACTTTCAAAGGAAAACAGCCGCTTATAAGGCAAATCCTCAGGGAGAAAATCTTCTCTCTGAGGATTTTTTTATTTTTCATCTCTCATCTTTACGAGTTTACGTACAAGGCGGTTCAAATCGTTTATTCTTCTTGCCACCACATATGTATTCTCTTCTCTGTGCATGAATATGGTATTTAAAGTCTTGTCAAGAGCGCTGCAAATCCGGTCAACTTTTGCGACCAAGTCGTCGCCGCTCTTGTCCTGTCTGCCGTACTCCACGTCTTCTATTTCGTAATAATAGTCTATTCCGAACATCTCTTTAACTTTTTCCGTAAGTCTGTTCTTTACGTCGTTGGTATGGGCGTCGCAGACTACTTTGTTGGCTTTCAGAGCTTCCGGCAGCGACTCGGTTTCCTTATGAATTTTCTCGGAGAACTGCTTCATTTCGGCAAGTTTTGAATCGAACTCCGCCCCTGTCAGCGACAGAGCATTTCTGTAAAAGGTAACCTGCGCCAATGCGCTCATAACTATATCATGAAGCTTGAGTTTGGTTGATTCTTCAAGTATTCTTGCGCTTTCCGAACCCAAATCATCAAGGACTGCGGATTTCAGTTTCTCTATGCCTTCTCCCGTCTTTGCGCTTACGGGGAACATCATAATTTCGTTCACTTCCATGATACCGCAAATCAGTCTGCGGCAATATTCAAGGTATGCTTCAAGCTCATCTTCACCTATTACATCCGTCTTATTGACTGCAAAGTAAAACTTGGCCGCATATTCCTTGGCATTCTTCAGAAAATCCACTTCTATCTGGTTGATTGGACTGTCCACCGAAAGGGTAAATATTACTGCATCACTCTCCTTTACAAAGGCATAGGCTTCCTCCGAGTTTTTTTCATGCATGGAGCCTACTCCGGGAGTATCCACGAAGGTCAGACCGTTCTTTAAAAATTCCGCAGGGCTCTTGATTGCAACCTTTGTTACATTAAGATGATTGTCGCTGTTCTCCTGCTCGTTGACATAGGCTGACAGTTCTTCAAAGGCGACTTCCTTTTTAATACCGTTGCTGAAGTGAACCTCTGCGCTTTTGCTTCCGTAATCCACAGTAGTCACGACGGCAGTTACGGGAACTATTCCCACCGGCAAAATATCATCCTCAAGAATTGCATTTGTCAAAGCGCTTTTTCCCCGCTTAAACTGCCCTATTACGGAAACCGTCAGATGCTGTTCTTCAAGCTTTTCCCTCAGCTGCCTGACTCTTGCCAGCTCGTTGCCTGTAATTTCATAGTTTTCAAAAAGGGCTTCGGCTTCTTTTACTTTTTGCAAAATTGAATTTTCCATTTATTCCTCGCTCAACTATTTATAAAATCTGCATGCTGCGCATGCGGCACTGGATTTTCTCTGTTCCTCATCGCAATATACAGGGAAAATCGCAAGGTTGTGGGCAAGCTTATCTCCTCTCAGGGATTTAAGAGCCGCTATCTGGCAGAGAGTTCCCACGAATTCGGTGTGACGCCCTTCTTTTACGCTGCGCATGGTTGCCCTGTATATGGGAGCCATATCTCTCTTTCTCACATCTTCCTTTGATTCGTAAAACTCTTCAAATTCAGGCAGTTCAACCGGATTGTACAACGGACAATACAACATACATGCGTTGCATTTGTTGCATCCGTTTTCGTTTACCTCAGGAACCTTGCCCTGGTCGTCCTCTTTCATCTTGACGCACACATATTTACAAGCTACCACGCAGGCCTCACATCCGTTACATTCTTTTACTCTATCTACAAGTTGCATACTTTTCACCTCATCAAAATTTAGTCATATCTTCTAAATATTTTTCTATTGGAATTCCCTTATACTTATCTGCATTTTCCGTATTCAGCAGTATAAGTTCTCTTACTGTGTTCATGGCAAAGGAAGTTGACTCCTGAAGCTTTCTTCCCTTGAGTACGCTTCCTATGAGAAGGGCTGAGAAAATGTCTCCCGTTCCCGGGAAATGAACCGGCACATATTCAAAAGGAATCTTAAAATAGTCCTGCTCCAAATCGTCATATCCGAATACACATGTTTGTCCGTCTACGGTAATGCTTGTAACTATTACGGACTTTGAGCCAAGAGCCCTGAGACCGTCTACGATTTCTTCTGCTTCAGCTCTCGTCACTTCTTCTCTGTCTATGTACTTGTCCGACAGAAAGACAGCTTCGGTATAATTTGGCATTATTATGTCCGCAACCGAGCAAATCTGCCTCATGTATGTTATGGTGCTGTCGGAAACGCCGTTATACAAAACTCCGTCATCGCCCATTATCGGGTCTACAAATATGCGTGTTCCTTTTTTTCGCTGCTGGCTGCAATAATCGGCAACCACCTTCACCTGTTCTTCCGAAACTATAAATCCCGTGCAGATTGCATCGAAGGAAAAGCCCAGTTCTTTCCAGACCTTAAGGGCGTTTTTCATGTAATCCGTAGTTTCCAGTATATCAAAAAGTCCGTAATCCAAAGTGTTCGAAACCACCGCTGTCGGTAAGTTATAAATGTTGAATCCCATATGAGACATGATAGGAATCATGGCTGCAAGGGAAACCTTGCCGTAACCGGCGATATCATTTATAAGCAAAACCTTCGCATCTTCCTCTTTGGGATGAATAATTTTCTTGTCTTTCATTTTAAGAGAATTGCTCCTTTTTATTATTTAACAATTTATTATATCAAAATATCTTCACATGTTAAAGGGGGAAAATTATGCGTAATACAAATATAACCCCTTTCGGCAAACAGATTTCCGCCAAAAGAGGTATGCATATCAAATCGGATTTTTATCGGTCATTCTGCGGTATGTTGGACTTGATGAAATCAAGCACTTCTTCCGGCTTAATGCCGAACACATACGCAATCTCTTCGTAAATTATCTTTTCCGCATCCTTAAAAACTCTCTCATCGGCTATATGCAGTTTTTTCCCTTTGTCTACCTGCTCTTCCTTATGCAAATACAACGACCTTGTAAGGCTTAGCAAGTCCTTGCTTTCACCGTAAAGAATCGTTTCCTTAAATTCCTTCTGTCTTTCTCTCTCATTTTCGACCCAGGGTTCCGTTTCCGCAGGCATAAGCCTTAGTGCCTCAAGGATTTCCTGTTTCGTTAAAATATGTCTCATTTTGGATAAACTTCTATCGTTGTTTAAAGGCACGTATATGACCGAATCAGCTTTGCCTATCTGCTGCAGTACATAATATTTTATGGCTTCTTTTCCAAACTTTTTTTCTGTTATGTCAGAAATCCTGCAAAGACCCTCGACTCCGTATACGACCACGTCGCCAACCTTATAATCGTTCATTATGTCCCACGCTTTCTTAAAAATAACATGCAGTTTACAACAGGTCTTACGTTTCCCGAAATAAACTGCACGTTGCTGATATAATTATAACACATTTTGGGACAAAAATCACGACAAAATTTACCCCTGTCAGGTGACGGGCTGAAAGACTCGGAATGCCGTAATTAAATGAAGTTTTAAGTTTTACGGCAGTTTTACCGCTTTTGAGGCTCTGAAAATGCCGTAATCAAGGCATTTTTATAGTTTTACGGCAGTCGAGGCCTTCTCTACCGCCGAAAAATGCCGCAATCAAGAAAATTTCGCAACTTTACGGCAGTCCGGCTCACCGCATGAGGCTATGAAGTTATGCGGTCTGCCACATAACGACTATAAAAAAGAGCTGTTGCTACGGCCGACCGATAGGCGGCTGCGGGACAGCTCACTTTAGTTCCTTTATTTTGCGTCCGGATAGCTGGTTCTGAGAAGATTGATTCTTCCCTGTCCGTCGATTTCCGAAACTTTAACTTCAACTTTGTCTCCGATGTTCATAACATCTTCGACTTTTTCCACTCTGCCCTTTGCCATCTTCGAGATGTGGAGCAGGCCTTCCTTGCCCGGCAGCACTTCGATGAATGCGCCGAAGTTCATGATTCTCGTAACCGTTCCTTCGTAGACTTCGCCCACTTCCACTTCCTTTGTCAGAAGTTCGATTTCATGGCGGGCAGCATCTGCGCCTTCCTTATCCACGCTGTAGATGCTGATAAGTCCCGGAATATCCTCGGAAATGTCAATCTTTACACCGGTTTCGTCGATGATTCTGTTGATTGTCTTTCCTCCCGGTCCTATTACGATTCTTACCTTATCCGGGTCAACGTTCATGGTTATTGCTCTCGGAGCGTATTTTGAAAGGTCTTCACGAGGCGCTTCGATTTCTTCAAGCATCTTGCCCATGATGTGCATTCTGCCTTCTTTAGCCTGTCTCAGAGCCTTTTCCAGGATTTCTCTTGAAAGACCGTGAACCTTGATGTCCATCTGGATTGCGGTAACGCCGACTTCCGTTCCGGTCACCTTAAAGTCCATGTCGCCAAGGAAGTCTTCCATTCCCTGTATATCCGAAAGGATTGCAAATTCGGAAGTGCCATCCTCTTTTACCCTTTCGATGAGTCCCATGGCTATGCCGGCAACAGGTCTCTTGATAGGCACGCCCGCATCCATAAGTGCAAGGCAGGAACCGCAGGTTGAACCCATTGAAGTTGAACCGTTGGAAGACAGAACTTCGGATACCACTCTTATGGCGTAAGGGAATTCTTCAACGCTCGGAAGCACCGGAATGAGAGCTCTCTCTGCCAGCGCACCGTGACCGATTTCCCTTCTTCCCGGACTTCTTGAAGTCTTGGCTTCACCTACGGAAAATCCCGGGAAGTTATAGTGATGCATATATCTCTTTGAAGTCTGCTCAGTAATGCCGTCTATGGTCTGAGCTTCACTTGCAGGCGCAAGGGTGCATACCGAAAGCACCTGAGTCTGTCCTCTCTTGAACAGTCCCGTTCCGTGAGTTCTCGGCAGAATGCCGGTCTCGCACCAGATAGGTCTTATTTCTTCATGCTTTCTGTTGTCAGGTCTTATTCCCTCATCCAGAATCATGGCTCTTACTGTTTCTTTTGTAATGTTATAGAGAACCGAATCTATGTCCTTTGCTCCTTCAGGATAGATTTCCGCAAAGTGCTCTTTGGTTTCAACTTCAACTTCATCCATCTTTTCAAGTCTTTCGAGCTTGTCAGGAGTCTGAATTGCTTCTCTCATCTTCGGAGTTGCATATTCTCTAACCGCATTGTCTATTTCTTCGAGAGGTTTGTATAAAACCACATCCTGTTTAGGTTTGCCTACTTCTCTTACCACCTCTTCGATAAATTCTACGATTTTTTTAATCTCTTCGTGGGCAAAGAGGATTGCGTCAAGCATTTCCATTTCGGGAACTTCGTTGGCGCCTGCCTCTACCATCATAATCGCTTCCTTGGTTCCGGAAACGGTCATGTTCATATCGGATTTTTCTCTCTGCTCAAGGGTAGGGTTTATTACCAGCTGGCCGTCAACTCTGCCTACAACCACTGAACCTGTCGGGCCGTCCCAAGGAATGTCTGATGTTGCAAGGGCAACGGATGAGCCTATCATTCCGCACACTTCAGGGGAACAATCAGGGTCAACGGACATTACCGTGGCCACAACCACAACGTCGTTGTAATATCCCTTAGGGAACAGCGGACGAATAGGTCTGTCTATAAGTCTTGAAGTAAGAATAGCGTGCTCGCTCGGTCTTCCTTCTCTCTTGATAAATCCGCCGGGAATCTTTCCTGCGGAATACATTCTCTCCTCAAAGTCTACGCTGAGAGGGAAAAAGTCGATGTCAGGCTTAGGCTCTTTTGAAGCGCAAGCGGTAACGTTTACCACCGTGTCGCCGTATTTTACCATAACTTGTCCGTTTGCCTGTTCGCATACTTTGCCGATTTCAAGCTGCAAAAGCCTTCCGCCTACCGCAGTCCTGAATACTCTGTAATCTTCAAATCTTGCCATAATTAACAACTGCCTCCTGTTAATTCTCTTTAATTTTCCGGTGTATGGCTCTCTGCATCGGTTCTGTTCCGATTCTGCCGCAGAACCGATGCAGAGAGCCACATACCATACAACCGCTAATTAAATTTAAAGCGGGGATTGTATCCCCGCTTAAATTCCTCAATAAATAAGAAACTACTTTCTCAGTCCTAAACGAGCGATAAGATTTCTGTATCTTTCAACATCCTTATCTTTCAGGTACGCAAGAAGGTTTCTTCTCTGTCCTACCATTTTCAAAAGACCTCTTCTTGAATGGTGGTCTTTCTTGTGGACTTTAAGATGTTCGTTCAGGTCGTTGATTCTGTAAGTAAGAACCGCAATCTGAACTTCAGGGGAACCTGTGTCTCCCTCTTTAAGCTGATACTCTTTGATGATCTGCTGTTTCATTTCTTTTGTTATCATTTTTCTTCTCCTTTTTTTGTTCGCCTTCTGCTGTGTAAATGGTCGGAGTGTCCTCTAAACAAAGCAAAAGGTAATAATTTCAACAATTTATATTAACACATATGCAAGCTTTTGTCTATGTTTTTTTGTTATAAATCAGATGCCGTACCGTCCTTTTATGGCTCTAAAGTCCGTGAAAGGCTTTAGCCTCTTCACAGTCCTTTGCGATCTGGCGTGAAAGCTCGTCTATACTGCCGAATTTAACTTCATCCCTGGTCATCTTAAGGAATTCCACCTTTATATGTTTGCCGTAAAGTTCCTTATTGAAATTAAATATATGGGTCTCCATATTCTTTTTAAAGATTCCCACGGTAGGTTTAACGCCCACGTTGGTAACGCTCGGATATTTGACTCCGTTGTATGTGCAGTAGGTTATATATACTCCGTTGGGCGGTGTAACCATGTTTTCGTCAATCATTATGTTGGAAGTGGGAAAGCCTAAGCTTTTGCCGAGCCTGTTGCCCACCACCACTTCTCCGCCTATATCATAGTTGCGTCCCAGATATTTGTAGCACTCATCCACATCGCCGGACTTGATGAGGCCTCTTATCATGGTTGAGCTGACAAGCTCTCCGTCTATGATTACAGGCTTTATTTCATTTACGGCAAATCCGAATTTTTTGCCGCACTTCTTCAGGAGCCTGACGTCTCCCGCCGCCTTATATCCGAAGTGATAATTGAATCCGCAAAAGGTTTCCGCGGCTTTGCACTTCTCTACCAGAAGCTTTTCCACAAAATCCACGGGCTCCATGGTCAGAATATCCTTTGTGAACTCTATATTAAAGAGATAATCAACTCCCAGCGCTTCGATTAGCGCAGCTTTTTCCTCCTGATATATGATGTTTTTCACCGGCTTCTGCCCCGGAATCAAATTTTTGGGGTGGTTTGAAAAGGTGAATACGGAGCTTTTTATTCCGTGTTTTTTTGCTGTTTCCACCGCTTTTAAAATAAGTTCTCTGTGTCCTTTGTGCACGCCGTCAAAGTTTCCCAAAGCGACGGCGCTTCGCTCAATATCCTTAATTTCATCTAAAGTGTTAAATGTTTCCAATGCTGTCACCTCTTGATAAAACTTTATCTGCCACTAATTTTTTATATCTGTCGCTGTAAAACGCCACCCCGAGAAACAAACTGCCCGAGGTGCTTTTTTTATATACGTTGTATGCCCGCCTGTATTCAGGTCTTATGGCAATCTCAGGCTCTCTGTTCCTGAATTCCGGTTCTCTTAGCACATCGCATTTGCTCAGAGGCAAATGATGTCCGTCTATAAAATTCTTTGCCGTATGTGCGTCAACCAAAACCTGCCCAAAATGAACCAGCGGGAAATCGGCAGGCAAAATAAGAGAGCGGATTTCTTCTTCGGACATCTGCTGTAACTTTTCAAGTTCTACTGCCGTCTCCAAATCGAATCTTCCGCTTGCTGTTCTTTCAAGGGCGGTCATAACCGCTCCGCAGCCAAGTTTTTGGCCTACATCCTGACATATGGTTCTTATATAAGTTCCTTTGGAGCATTGGACGCAAAACCTGACCGTATTTGTTTCCAAGTCAATATCCTCGATTTCAAGTTTCTTTATGTAAACCCTGCGGGACTTGACTTCTATCTCCTCACCGGCTCTTGCGTACTCGTAAAGCCTTCTTCCGTTGACTCTTACGGCGCTGTACATGGGAGGTTTCTGCTCTATGAGACCATAAAATTCTTCAAATGCATCTTTTATCTTAGAAGCGTCAACGCCGTCCGTGCCTCTTTCTTCCAAAACATCCCCCCATATGTCCTGAGTATCCGTTATTTTTCCCAGCAGCATCGTGCATCTATATGTTTTAAAATCCATATCCAGATACTCGGTGATTCTTGCTGCGCTGCCTATGCATACAGGCAGAACTCCGGTTGCCATGGGGTCGAGAGTGCCTGTATGACCTACCCTCTTTACTCCGACAGCCCGGCGCACCCTTGACACGACGTCATGCGATGTCATGCCCTGAGGTTTGTTTATATTTAAAATTCCGTTTTCTATCATCTCAATCAAGTTCCTCAATTGCCACAGTCAGCTCTTCTTCCACCGCTTTTACGGCAACGTCTATAGGAGCGTAAATGGTGCAGCCTGCAGCCTTGGTATGACCTCCGCCGCCCAGTCTTCTTGCTATTTCTGACACATCGCCCCTTCTTTTGGCTCTCAAACTGACTCTTGCCTTTTCAGGCTCATATTCCTTGACTACCGCCGAGTATTCCACTCCTGCTATAGAGCGTAGGTCCTGCGCCAAACCTTCGCTTTCATCCATTGAGGCTCCTGTTTCTTTCAGCATATCCTGTGTAACGTACACAATGGCTCCCAGCCCTCCGCCGATTATCTTCATGGTATCCATGCTGCGGTTTTTAAGAAGAATTTTTTCCATTCGCACGTTTTCATAAAGTTCCACGCTTACCTTGTTAAAATCAACTCCCAAGTCGTAAAGCTCGGCAGTTATGAGATGACTTTTTTTCTGCGTGTTGGAATACTGAAAGTCTCCCGTATCAGTGGTAATAGCCGCAAATATGGCTTCTCCCATTTCACAGTCCCAGTCTGCTTCAAGCTCCTTTAGCAATTCAAATATAATCTGCCCGGTGGCTGCTTCCTGCGCATCCACATAGTTGTAATCGCAGAAAAACTCCGTAGTCATGTGGTGGTCTATGCATACGGTTTCTTTGGCCGTCCCAAATTTATCGGCACGCTTTTCAAAGCGGCCTGTATCACCGCAGTCTACGCATACGCATACATCAGGATTTTGTATAATGTCAAAATCCCAAGTACAGTATCCCTTATCCATGAAACGCAAATTAGCCGGAATGTCATCTTCCAGCAGAATCCACGCATTTTTTCCTTTTTTTCTTAAAGCTTTGCAAAGGGCTGCAGCAGAGCCCAGCGCATCTCCGTCCAGATTTACATGAGGAAAGAGCAGCACGCTCTCTGCCGCATTAAGCCTTTGTGCGATTTCTTTCAAAGAGTTGTTCTTCATGGTCTTACTCCAAGGTGTCTTCGTCTTCTTCGTCATCCTTTTGATAACTGTCAAAATCCATGGTGCTCAGGATTTCGTCAATATGTTTGCCGTACTCTGCCGAATGGTCCATCTTAAATATAAGCTGAGGAGTTCTGCGCATCCTAACCTGCCTGCCTATCTCTTTTCGAAACAGGCCGGAGGCGCTTTCCAGTCCCGCCAGAATTTCCTTTTCTTCGGCTTCTTTTTCGGCCTTATCTTTTCCCATATCCAAAGTGGAGACGTAACAGGTTGCGTAACTTCCGTCGCTTGTTACGTTTACACCGGATATGCTTATCATTGAAGACAGTCTGGGGTCTTTAATCTGATGAATAAGCATACTGCTTATAATCTTTCTTATCTCTTCCCCGAGCCTGCCTTGTCTGTAACCTTTTCCCATAATCATCCTTTCTCATCGCAGCCGAAAGGAATATAAATTACTTCCTTTCAACTTCTACCATATGGAAGCATTCGATAACGTCTCCGATTTTAATATCGTTGTAATTTTCGATTCCGATACCACATTCGTAGCCCTGGTTTACTTCCTTGGCATCGTCCTTAAATCTTCTGAGGGATGAAATCTGTCCTTCATGAATTACGATGCCGTCACGTACCAGCCTGATTTCTGCGTTACGGATAACCTTACCTTCCTGAACATAAGCGCCTGCTATGATGCCTACGTTAGGAACCTTAAAGGTTTCTCTTACTTCAACTTTGCCCAGAACTTCTTCTTTATATTCAGGGTCAAGCATACCTTTCATGGCGTCCTCAACATCGTTTATGATGTCATAGATTACACGGTAAAGCCTTATCTGTATGTTTTCCCTGTCGGCAAAGGTCTGTACCGCTGTCGTAGGTCTTACGTTGAATCCTATGATTACGGAGCCTGTGGTTCCTGCAAGCATTACATCGGATTCGGTTACCGTTCCCACTCCCGTATGAATAATCTTTACTCTTACGTTTTCATTATTAAGTTTTTCAAGGGAAGAAACTATGGCTCCTATGGAACCCTGCACGTCGCCCTTGATGATAAGATTGAGGTCTTTAACCTCGCCTTCCTGTATCTGGCTAAACAACTGTTCCAGCGTGGTGCTTGCGTTTCTTGCCAGGATTTCTTCTCTTAACTTAGCCTTTCTGTTTTCGGCAATTTCCCTTGCAATCTTGTCTTCTTTAACTGCATGGAACTCGTCGCCTGCTTCAGGAACATCGGTAAGTCCCAAAATTTCCACCGCAGTTGCAGGTCCTGCCTTGCGTATGGTATCTCCCTTATAGTTGGTCATAAGACGGATTCTTCCGGAACATGTTCCGGCAACCACGCTCATGCCGCTCTTTAAAGTACCGTTGGTTACAAGAAGGGATGCCACAGGTCCTTTGTTCTTGTCAAGTCTTGCCTCTATTACCGAGCCCATTGCAAGACGGTTAGGATTTGCCTTAAGTTCAAGAACTTCCGCCTGAAGCAGAATCATTTCAAGCAGGTTTACTATTCCTTCTCCGGTCTTTGCGGATACCGGAACGGATATTACGTCGCCGCCCCAGTCTTCTACCAGTATGCCGTACTCCGTCAGGTCCTGCTTAACTCTATCAGGGTTTGCTCCCGGTTTGTCTATCTTGTTTATTGCCACTATAATCGGAACTCCCGCCGCCTTGGCGTGGCTTATGGATTCAACCGTCTGAGGTTTTACCGAATCGTCTGCGGCAACTACCAGTACGGCTATATCGGTAATATGAGCGCCTCTGGCTCTCATGGCTGTAAATGCTTCGTGACCCGGAGTATCTAAGAATACTATCTTCTGGCCGTTTATGGTAACTTCGGAAGCACCTATATGCTGGGTAATTCCACCTGATTCGGAAGCCGTAACGTTGGTCTTTCTTATTGCGTCAAGCAGCGATGTCTTACCGTGGTCTACGTGTCCCATTACGGTGATTATAGGAGCTCTCGGCTTGAGGTCTTCTTCCTTATCTTCGAAGGTTTCCAGTCCCTCTTCTTCTGCTTCTTCCTCTACCTTTGCAACCACAACGCTTATTCCCAGTTCGTCTGCCAATATCATTACCGTATCTTCATCGATATTCTGGTTGATGTTTGCCATGATTCCCAGCTTCATCAGAGCCATGATTACCTGAGAAGTCGATACTCCCACCTGTTCGCAGAATCCTGCAACGGTAATAGGCACATTTATGGCAACGGTGCCTGTAGGCAGATCTTCCATAATATCCTCTTCTTCCTCTACTACAGGCTTCGGTTTATTATGTTTTTTAGGTTTTGCCTGTTTTTCAAGGGAACGCTCCTGTATTTTTTGTTTATTCTTCTTGCCGCCGTTGTCCAGCTTTGCAAATTTATTTCTTTCTTTATCCTGATGCTGCAGCTTTTCCGCCCTCTTCTGGCTCGGTTTTGCCGCAATATTGCTGCCCGAAGAAACAGGCTTGGAATCGCGCCTATCCTGCGGTCTTGACGGTCTGTTCTGTCCGCCTCTGGAATTCTTATCTCCCTGTTCTCTCTTTTTGCCGCCTGTTCCGCCGGAAGTCCTCTGAGGTCTCTCTCCTCTTTCCTGCTTGTCATTTCTCTGGGGTCTGCTTGCTCTTTCGGTTTTCTGAGCACGCTGAGGTCTGTCTGCCCGCTCCTGCTTTGGCGGTTCCGCCTTCTGCTCAACCTTTACCGGTTCTGCCTTTACTTCGACCTTCGGAGCCTCTTCTTTGACAGTCTCCTTGCCTCTTTCGACTACTTCCTTAGGAACTACAGGTTTGCCTATAGGCATTCTCCTGCTTTCGAGTTCTTTATTTACTACAGGCTTGCCCATAGGGGGCCTCTGTGAAGGTCTTTCCTGTGCCTGCTGAGGCTTAGCCTGCTTCGTCTGATTCCTTACCTGTGGTTTTACCGCCGCCTTGACGGTTACTCTTGGCTGTTCTTCCTGCTGGCTGTCTGTCTTTTTGGGCGTTGCCCTTACAATTTTTGTTTCTTTTGTGTTGTTTTCTGTTGCCATTAGAACACCTCCTCTTTTAAGATTCTCTATTATCAATCTCTTCTAAAATCGCTTTTGCCAGATTTGCATCTGTAATTCCGAAAATTCCCGTATCTATGTTGCCGGTTCTGTGTGAAAGGCTCTCTTTAAGCCCGTATATCCTATATGGCACTTTTTGCCGCTCTGCAACAGATATCATTTTATCGACGGAATTTTTCGCAAGGTCCTCGGCCAAAACAAGCAGCCTGACCTTGTTCTTGTTCATCATGAATGTGCATGTATTATATCCGTTTACCAGCATGCGCCCTTTGGCTGCCAGCCCCAGATAATTTAAAACTTTATCTTTCATTGCTCTTCTTTTAATTCCTGCAACTGCTTTAATATTTCTTCTTTTTGCGCCTCGCTTACGGCTGTTCCGAAGCTTCTCTCAAAGGCTTTCTTTTTCAATGCCTTTTCCCAGCATTTGCTGTTGTCTCTGCATAGATATGCGCCTCTGCCCTTTGCTCTTCCCGTAAGGTCCAAGCTTACGTCTCCTTCGTATGCCACAATCCGTACAAGCTGCTGTTTTTCCTTTGATTCCATGCAGCCTACGCATCTTCTCATGGGTATTTTTCTCTCCTTCAAGAAAATCACCTCCCCTGGGGCTTATTCAACTTCCACAAAGTCAGCTTCGGGCGCTTCTTCATCCTCACTAAGGCTGTCTTCTGCACCCGACATCAGGGCTTCATACTGGGTATGACTCTTAATATCTATCTTCCAGTCGCTTACCTTGGCTGCAAGTCTTACGTTCTGGCCTTCCTTTCCGATTGCCAGGGAAAGCTGATAATCAGGAACAACTACCGTAGCCACCTTTTCTCCGCTTTCTGCTATAATTACCTTTTCTACCTTTGCAGGGCTTAATACGTTGGCTATCAGTTCTTCGGGGTTTTCGCTCCAAGTGATTATATCTATCTTTTCTCCGTGAAGTTCGTCTACTATGGCCTGAACTCTGGCGCCTCTCGTTCCCACACAAGCTCCGATAGGGTCTACTTCTTCGAATTCCGTATATACGGCAAGCTTGGTCCTCGAACCGGCTTCTCTTGCTATTCCCTTGATTACTACAGTTCCTTCTTCTATTTCAGGGACTTCAAGTTCGAATAAACGTTTTACCAATCCCGGATGTGACCTGGAAAGAAATACCTGAGGTCCCTTTGTGGTTTTCTTAACGTCCATTATATATACTTTAAGTCTGTCGTTTACCTTGTATCTTTCGCCCGGTACCTGCTCGTTGGCTGACAGTATACCTTCTGTCTTGCCCAGATTTATGAACATGGTCTCGTTGCTTATCCTCTGTACGGTTCCGGTTACGATTTCTCCCTGTCTTGTAATGTAGTTGTCAAATATCATGCCTCTTTCGGCTTCTCTGATTCTCTGAACCACTACCTGTTTTGCGGTCTGTGCCGCAATTCTTCCGAAGTCCTTAGGAGTTACCTGATATTCAACTATATCTCCGGCTTGGTATCTGTAATCTATTTCTCTCGCCTCTTCTACTGAAATCTGGGTAAGTTCGTCTTCGATTTCTTCCACTACGTCCATTCTCATAAGCACGGCGATGTCTCCGGTTTCGTTGTTGATATCAACCCTTACATTCTGTGATGTGCCGTAATTTTTTTTGTAGGCAGATACCAAAGCGGATTCTATCGCTTCTATGAGTACGTCCTTTGAAATCTGACGTTCTCTTTCAAGTTCTTCAATTGCCTGAATAAATTCCTTGTTCATTTTAATTTTAACCTCCTTAGAAAACTACGGCAAGGCGGGTATTCGCCACCTGCTCCGCAGGAAATTTCAGTTCATTGTCCTTTTCGTCTGTAATTGTCACTTGGCCGTCGATAAGTCCCACCAACTTTCCGGAAAAAAGTTTTTTTCCTTCAAACGCTTTGTAAAGGCTTACGTCTACCATTTGTCCTTTGAATCTGGCAAAGTCCTTTTCTTTATACAATATTCTGTCCATTCCCGGTGAAGAAACTTCCAGATAATAGTTTTGCGATATAGGGTCTTCCTCGTCAAGTTTCTGACTCAGGAATCTGCTTACCGTTTCGCAGTCATCCGTGGAAACGTAATTTTCGCTCTCATCACCGGCTTTATCGATATATACTCTGAGGAACCAGTCCTTACCTTCTTTGACAAATTCGCAGTGGTAGAGTTCCAACCCGTTTTGCAAAAGAAACTCAGAAGTAAGCTCTTCAACCAAGTCCGTAATTTTTTTCTTTGCCATATTTTCTCCTTATCAAAATTGAAAGAGTGGGTTTAGCCCACTCTTTTTGTCATCACGTTTAGAATTTTATTCCTTATATAGGATAACACACGCCGCTTTAAAAAGCAAGAACTTTGTTAAAAAAGATTGCATAATTATATAACTCGGCTTGAATTGCATAATATATATTAAAATCCGGGGGGTAAAATTTTTTACCCCCTCTAAGGTAAAAAATTTTACCCCCTTAAAAATCATATATATATGGCACGGCGGCTTGCTTCCGGTGGTGGGCGGAGGTATACATATTTGGGGTTTTTGTATACCTCGGGCAACACGTTTTGGTGAATTCACGCAATTGTGTTAAGAGTTTCCGGGATTATGTTGGCTGAGCTACAATGCTTTCGTGAATTCACGAAAAAATGTTACGGGTTTCCGAAATTGTGTTGCCCAAACTACAACATTTTGGTGCATTCACGCAATTATGTTATCCGGTTTGCCGATTGTGATAGGCGTAGCCTTAGAAAAGCCTTAGAAAAAGCTGAGTTGGTCCGTTTCCGGCAGGCCTTTAAGGACTCCTCTTGCTCTCAGGCCTTCCAAAGATGACTTGTTTATCTTGGCGCGCTTGGTAATTTCTTCTATGGTCTCATATGGCTTCTTGTTGTACTCATCAACCAGCGAGTTTGCCGCGCCTTCGCCCATGCCGCTGAGTGCCATGAAAGGCAAAAGTACCTTGCCGTCTGAGATTTTAAACTTGGAGGCGAGGGATTCGCCAAGTTTCATATCCATAAACTCATAACCTCTGGCATACATCTCGTAGGCCACTTCGAGAACCGTAAGCTCGTTGCTTTCTTTTGCGGTCGCTTCCTTCCCCTTGGCCTCAATAAGCGCTATCTTTTCAAGAATGGCATCAACGCCTTTCAAAATCGTATCAGCGTCAAAATCAGCCACCACGCTGCTGAAATATGTGGCATAGAATTCCCTCGGATAGTAGACCTTATACCAAGCCATTCTGAAAGACATCATGGTGTAGGCCACAGCATGAGCCCTCGGGAACATGTACTGAATCTTTATGCATGAATCTATATACCACTGAGGAACACCGTGCTCCTTCATTACATCCAGCTGCTCGGGCTTCAGCGGTCTGTTCTTTCTTACGTCCTCCATTATCTGGAAAGACATCTTATTCTCAATGCCTTTGAGCATCAGATAGTTCATGATGTCGTCACGGGTCGAAATAACCTCTCGCATGGTGGCAACGCCTTGGCGTATATAGTCCTGAGCGTTGTTGAGCCATACGTCGGTTCCGTGTGAAAAGCCCGAAATTCTTACAAGGTCGGCAAACTTATCTGGCTTGGTATCGTCAAGCATCTGCCTTACAAAAGCCGTTCCGAACTCGGGTATGGCAAAAGAACCGTGCTTGAATTTGTAATCAGGGTCTTTTATGTCCAGCGCCTCGATTCCGTTAAATATGCTCAGAACTTTTCTGTCCGTAAGAGGCAGAGTCAGAGGGTCTATTCCCGTCATGTCCTGAAGCTGCCTTATCATAGACGGCACGTTGTGACCCAGTATGTCGAGTTTGAGCAGGTTTTCATCTATCTTATGATAATCGAAATGGGTGGTTATTATATCCGATTTGACATCGTTGGCAGGGTGCTGTACAGGGCAAAATTCATATATCTCGTGGTCCTCCGGAACTATTACGATTCCTCCCGGGTGCTGACCCGTGGTTCTCTTTACGCCGGTACAGTGCTGGGTAAGCCTGTCCGTCTCGTATTTATTTATTGGAATTCCCTGTTCTTCATAGAATTTGCGAACATATCCATAGGCGGTCTTGTCCGCTATCGTACCTACCGTTCCGGCCTTAAATACGTTTTTCTCACCGAATATGGTTCCCACATACTTATGGGCGACAGCCTGATACTCTCCCGCAAAGTTAAGGTCTATATCAGGCTCTTTGTCTCCGTCAAAGCCTAAGAATGTGGCGAAAGGTATGGTATAGCCGTCGCGGTTCATCGGCGCTCCGCATACGGGACAATCCATAGGCGGCATATCTATGCCGCAGTCATATTGTTCCATATCGCCCCATTCAAGGTGTTTACACTCGGGACATATGTAATGAGGTTCAAGAGGATTTACCTCTGTGATTCCGGCCATGGTCGCCGCAAAGGAAGAGCCTACCGAGCCTCGTGAGCCTACCAGATAACCGTCGCTCAGGGATTTCTGAACCAGCATCTGAGCCGACACATACATGACCGCATAACCGTTGTTGATTATGGAATTAAGCTCCTTTTCAAGCCTCGTAGCAATTCGTTCCGGCAAAGGGTCTCCGTAAATACTGTGGGCTCTTTCCATGCAGGTTTTTCGCAGGGTTTCCTCGGCGCCCTCTATCTTTGGAGGAAACTTGCCTTTAGGCACCGGAAGAAGATTGTCTATGCGGTCCGCAATCATGTTTGTGTTTTCGATGACCACACGCCGCGCCGTATCAGTTCCCAGATAAGAAAACTCCTCCATCATCTCATCGGTGGTTCTGAGATAAAGTCCCTGTCCGTTTTCGGCGTCCTTATATCCCTGTCCTGCCATGATAATGTTTCTGTATATGGCGGAAGTATCCCGGTCATAGTGGGCGTCGGTAGTTGCAACCACAGGTTTTCCCAGCTCGTCGCCAAGGGCGACAATCTGCCTGTTTATGTCTTTGAGCTCATCCACGGTGAGCTGCCTGCGGTCAGGGTACTTTCCGCCTTCGGTTCTGTCCTCCGTCAGAAATCTGTTGTTTATAAGAGGCTGAATTTCAAAGTAATCATAGAAATCTGCAATCTTTACGATTTCCTCATGGGATTTTTGGCGGTAAAAAGCCTGATAAAGCTCCCCTGCTTCACATGCGGAGCCTATAATTATGCCCTCTCTGTGAGCCCGAATAACGGATTTCGGCAGTCTCGGCCTCTTGTAAAAATAATTCAGGTGGGAATAAGATACAAGCTTGTAGATATTTTTCATACCCTCCTGAGTAGCTGCCAAAAGAATTATGTGATTTGTAGGCCTGCTCTTATAGTCGATATTTCCTTCTTCATCGATAAGGCCTTCATCATCAAACACATAGCCTTCCATGCCGTATATTATTTTGATTTCCTTGCCCTTGTCTTTGAGTTTCTTTGCAGCTTTCGCCGCATCCGGAAAGGCCTGAACCACGCCGTGGTCAGTTATGGCAACCGCAGGCTGGCCCCATTCCGCCGCCTGATTTACTATGTCGGCAGGCTCGTTGAGTCCGTCCATTGCGCTCATCTTGGTATGAGCATGAAGCTCCACGCGTTTTCCGTCAGGCCATGTATCCTGCCTTCCTGCGGACTTTTCTTCCTTTTCAATGTCTCTTATCATGATTACATTGAGGTTCTCAAAAGTATCCCACTGCACCTGTCCTCTTATCTTGACAGGGTCGCCTGCACTGAGAAGCTTTTCTATTTCGTCGTGTTTTGCTTCCGATACAAAAGCCTTGGTACAGATAGTGGTCGTGTTGTCTGTGAGAAGCAGCGTCATCAGATAATTGCCGCTTTTAATAAGCCTGTAATCAATTTTAAATATGTTGCCCTCCACAACCACCACATTCTGCGACGGGTCGATGTCCTTCAAGGCCGTGTTGGCCGCTTCTGCTATGGATTCACCCATTATGCGGTTTCCTGATGCAGGCAGTTCTTTTTTTCTCCTTCTGCCTTTCCATTCGCCTTTTGACGGCGACGGTTCAGGGCCTTTTGACGGAGCCGCTGCCGCCTTCTCTTTAAGGGTTTTTGCGTGCTCTTCAACGGATTTTTTTATATCTTCCGCTTCTTTTTCTTTGAAAGCCTCAAATTCCTTGTTGAAAAGCTCTTCATTGTTTTTAAAGGTAATCTTTGCTGAAATGTTAAAGGTGTCGTAAAGCAGTGTCTCAAACTTTTTCTTTACCTCGGCATTAAGAAGATTTACGGTAAAATCTCCCACCGCATATATATAAAGATTATGCCCGTCCCATTTCAGGTTATCGGTCTGTATAGCCTTTGTAATTCCCACATAATCTCCGTTTACTATTCTTATCATGTGAGGAATAAAAGCTCTTATTATCTCCTCGTGATTTTGCGACAAGTTTCCATATATAAAGTTCAGCTCTACGCCTTTTATCTTGTAGTCGAGCTTTTTTATTACTGCATCCCTTATTTCATCGCAAGCTTTTAAAGGCATAACAAAATTCAGGGCAATATCTACAGATAAAACCCCGGAATCTTTTTTGATGGATGCTCTAAGCAGTTCATAGTGAATGGCCTTCTCGGGCATCCCTTCAATATTATATTTGTTCAACGCATCTTCTATAATTTGTCTCATCTTGACTGTTTCAAGCTCCTGCAATAATTTTCAACGGTCTTAATAAGTTCATCGGCAAGTTCCCCTTCGCCAACGGTTTTGATAATCTCTCCTTTTGCAAATATAAGGCCTTTGCCGTCTCCTCCTGCTACACCGAAATCAGCCTCTCTGGCTTCTCCCGGGCCGTTGACCGCGCATCCCATAACCGCAATCTTGAGGCCTTCTCTGCCGGCTTTCTCGAGTTCCTTTTCAATAGGTGCAAGCCGGCTTTCTATCTCCTCTGCAAGACCCTGAAGGTCTATCTTCGTTCTGCCGCAGGTCGGGCAGGACACCAGATTTACAGCGGATTTTCGCATGCCCAGACTTCTTAAAATTTCAAAGGCAAATCTGACCTCTTCCACAGGGTCTGCCGTAAGGGATACCCTCATGGTATCGCCTATACCCTCAAGGAGCAAAGCTCCCAGGCCTATAGCTGACTTAATCTTTCCCCGCTGAGGCGTTCCTGCTTCCGTAATTCCTATATGCAGAGGAACATACGTAGCCTTTGCCAGTATCTTATGGGCTTCATAGTTCATGACTACATCCGATGATTTGATAGATACCACCAGGTTACCGTAGTCCATGTCTTCTATGCACTTCAGATTGCGAAGAGCGCTTTCTGCCAATCCTTCCGCAGTTACCCCGCCGTATTTATTAAGTATATCCTTTTCAAGGGAACCGGAGTTCACTCCCACCCTTATGGGAACATTTCTCTCTTTTGCCGCATCCACTACGGCTTTTATACGCTCGATGCTTCCTATGTTGCCCGGATTTATTCTGATTTTATCTGCTCCGGCCTTTATGGATTCTATGGCCAGCCTGTAGTCAAAGTGAATGTCCGCAACAAGAGGTACTTTGACCTGTTTTTTGACACGTGCCAGCACATCAGCGGCCTCCATGTCCGGGACGGCTATTCTGACTATTTGGCATCCGGCATCCGTAAGCCGGGAAATCTGTTCAAGCAGTAATTTTTCATTTCTTGAGTCAACATTTGTCATGGACTGAACGACTATGGGATTTCCTCCCCCTATTATGACGTCGCCGCATCTGACTTGTCTTGTCTTCATCTCGGATACCTACCCAAAAATTCTCGTAATATCATTAAACGTAACGTAAATCATAAGCGCAAACAGGAGCAATATTCCTGCAAAGTGAATGGTGCCCTCCACTTTTTCGCTTACTTTTCTGCCTGTAATCATAGTATACAGCACAAATATTATTCTTCCTCCGTCGAGAGCCGGCAAAGGAAGCATGTTTATAATAGCCAGGTTCAGGCATATGAGCGCAGTCAAAAATCCGTAGTACCAAAAGCCGTATTGAGAAGTTTCGCTGACCATTTGCACCATTCCCACAGGGCCGCTTAAGTTATCCGCACCTAATTTGCCTGTCAGAAGCTGCCCCATGGTCGCAAACATGCTCTTGGTCATATTCCATGTGGCCTTGATGCCTTCCGACACGGCTTTGGCGGGATTATGGCTTATCCTCGAAGTCACACCTATTACATACCCGCCTTCTGCAGAGGCAGCAGGTGTTATATCTGTAGTCTTTTCTTCATCTTCTCTCTCTATGGTCAGTGTGAGAGTTCTTCCCTCTGATTTTAGAACCGATTCGGAAATATCAGCCCAGGATTCGATTTTCTTACCGTCTATGTCTACGATAACGTCTCCCGAAACGATTCCTGCTTCCGCTGCCGGGCTGCCCTTTTCAACGCTGTCTACAGTTGTTGTGGTAAATCCCGCCATACCTGTAATCAGAATCATTATGAGGAGGGCGCAGAGCACATTCATAAAGGAGCCTGCCGCAAGAACCACTATCTTCTGCCACGGCTTCTTATTGGAAAAGGCCCGCGGCTCATCGGACTCTTCGTCCTCGCCTTCCATTGCGCAGAATCCGCCTATGGGAAACAGCCTGATGCTGTGCAGAGTTTCTCCTCTCTGCTTTTTCCATATGACGGGTCCCATTCCGAAAGCAAATTCGTTTACCTTAACCCCCATTTTCTTTGCAGCTATGAAATGTCCCAGTTCATGCGGAAAAATCATTATGCAAAACAATAAAATCGCAAGTATTGCTGTCTTCATAAATCCCCCTAAAGCAGCGACGTCCTTTTCACCGTTTCATATGTGATGCGGCGAGCGGCGGCGTCTGCCTGCATAATCCCTTCTAAATCTAAATTATATGTAGGTTTATGTGCATCAAGAATCCTTTCAAGATTATTTTGTATGTCCGTAAATCTTATTTTACCATTTAGAAACAATTCCACCAAAACTTCGTTGGCGGCGTTCATAACCACAGGATAGGTGCCTCCTGCCTCCGAAGATTGATAGGCGATTCTTATGCACTTGAATACATTCGGGTCCGGTTTCTCAAAGGTCAGGTTTGATGCCTTTCCGAAGAAGTCCACTCCCTCTCTCGGGTTAGGAAGCCTCTTGGGATATGACATGGCAAAGCTTATGGGTATCCTCATGTCCGGCACTCCCATCTGTCCTATTACCGATTTATCCTCAAACTCGACTGCCGAGTGAAGTATGCTCTGAGGATGCACCAGAATTTCTATTTTTCTTACGTCTATATCAAAGAGCCATTTGGCCTCTATGACTTCAAGCCCCTTGTTCATCATGGTTGCCGAATCTATGGTAATCTTTTTTCCCATGTTCCAGTTTGGATGCCTGAGAGCCTGCGCCAGTGTCACTTTTTCAAGTTCTTCGGCAGAGTATCCTCTAAAAGGGCCTCCTGAGGCCGTAAGCAAAATCCTCCTGACCGGCCTGTCTTTGTTGCCCTCAAGGGATTGAAAAATAGCGCTGTGCTCGCTGTCCACTGGAAGCAGCCTTATTCCCTTTTCCTTTACGGCTCTCATCACCACTTCGCCGCCTGCTACGAGGGTCTCTTTATTTGCAAGGGCAACATCCCTCCCTGCCTGAATGGCATGATAAGTGGGCTCAAGGCCTCTCATTCCCATAAGTCCGTTTACCACCATGTGGCAGTCCGATGTTGAAGCCTTTATCAGCCCGTCGGAACCCCAGAAGAATTCCGTATTCCTGTATAGTTTCTGCAGCCTGAGCGCATCTTCCTCTTTGGCGGTTACGGCTATCTCAGGTTTGAATTCTTCAATCTGAGCGGCAAGCAGGTTTACATTGGCCCCGCATGTCAGCGCCGTAATTTTATAATCTTCTTTATTTTCTCTTACTATATCCAGGCACTGGGTTCCTATGGAGCCGGTGCTTCCCAGAAGTGCTATCTTTTTCATTTTATTTCCTATCTCAATATATCCGCGGTGTTTATCATCATCACAAAGATATAGCAGTAATACACTGCCGGAGCCGTAAAGAGCACGCTGTCAAATCTGTCAAGTATTCCGCCGTGTCCCGGTATGAGATTGCCGTAGTCCTTTATTCCCATACGGCGCTTAAAAGCCGAAGCCGACAAGTCTCCCAGCTGCGCCACTACGCTGCCGAACACGCCGATTATGAGACATATGCCCAAGAAGTCCGGCATTGCAAACCATGCGAAAATTCCGCAGAACAATACGCTGCCCAAAACACCTCCGACAGCGCCCTCGATGCTTTTCTTAGGGCTCAGGTTAGGACACAGTTTGTGTTTTCCAAAGGCCATTCCCGTAAAATATGCCATTATGTCGGTGCCGAAGGCTGTCAGGAACACAAGCCAGATAAGCGGTGAGCCTAATCTGTCTATCAGCACTATATGGTATGAAAAAAATCCCACATACATTATGCCCAGCAGGGTAGAAGTCATGTCTTCTAACTTTCTCTCGTTGACCTTGAAGCCGTAAATCATGCTTGCCATGACGGTAATTGTCATCCATGCCATGATAAAAATCTGGTCGTATGGAGCGATAATATTGATACAGTACAGCAGGACTATGCTGACATAACCGATTGCGTATGACGGTTTTACTTCTGTCGCTTCAAAACCCTTGTAAAATTCTCTTATGCCCAGGCCTGCTACTATCAAAGCTGCCGCCCAGATAAACCAGCCGCCCAGATAAACCAAAATCAGCAACGGCAGCATTATACACGCCGAAATAATCCTTGTCTTCATATATTTATATTTCTCCTTTTATCGTCCGCCGAATCTGCGGTTTCTCTTAGTGTACTGCCAGATCATTTCTTCAAACTCGTCAGGAGTGAAATCGGGCCAGAGAGAATCGGTAAATGCAAGCTCACTGTAGGCGCATTGCCACAGCAGGAAATTTGAAATTCTCTCTTCGCCGCTGGTCCTTATTACCAAATCGGGGTCCGGAATATTGCCGTTTTCCTCACCGGTATATAAGGCTCCTGCCACCAGTTCTTCGGTAATCTCGTCTTCCGAAATTTCTCCTGCTTCAGCCTTTTGGCATATTTTTTTCACTGCTCTCACTATTTCCTGACGGCTTCCGTAATTTAAAGCTATGCTGAATTGCAGGCCGTCGTTGTCTTGGGTGGTCTTCAGCGCCTTTTCTATGCTTGCTGCGGCGGTTTTTGGAATCTTGGTATAATCTCCCAGAATCCTGACTTTAACATTGTTTCGGTCGAGTTCTTCCAGTTCGCTTGCAACGTATTTTACAAGCAGTCCGAATATGCCTCCCACTTCCTCCTTGGAGCGTTTCCAGTTTTCGGTTGAGAACGCATACACGGTCAGATATTTTATGCCGAGCACATCAGCTCTCTTTATAATCTCCTTCATGGCCAGCATTCCGGCATTGTGTCCCGCCAGCCTGCTGACTTTGTTTTTCTGCGCCCACCTTCCGTTTCCGTCCATTATGACCGCAACGTGGCAGGGCAATAGTTCCTTCTCTGTCATCAAATCACCTATAAACAGAATGGCTGCCCGATAGCAGCCACACTGATCAAAACTTCCTATACTTCCAAAATTTCTTTGTCCTTTGCAGCTACGATATTGTCAATCTCCTTAATCGTCTTATCTATAGCTTTCTGAATATCATCGAGAGCTTTTTTAAGCTCATCTTCCGTTATTTCGTGCGCCTTTTCAAGCTTTTTCAATTCATCGTTGGCATCACGTCTCAAGTTTCTTACAGCCACCTTGCTGTCTTCGCCCATCTTCTTTACGGTCTTTGTCAGCTCTTTTCTTCTTTCTTCGGTTACCTGAGGAATTACCAGTCTGACGCATTTTCCGTCATTGGAAGGATTGATGCCTATATTTGCAATGTTAATGGCTTTTTCTATTTCACCTATGGACTTAGGGTCAAAAGGTGCGATAAGCAACGTTCTCGGGTCGGGTGTTGAAATGTTTGAAAGGTTTTTAAGCGGTGTAGGTGAGCCGTAGTAATCTACCATCACCTTATCAAGCAATGCCGGATTCGCTCTTCCTGCTCTTACCGTGTTCAAATCTTCTTTTAAAATAGCTATGCTCTTTTTACTCTTTTCTTCAAGGTTCTTTTTGATGGTTTCCATTTTATGGGCCTCCTATTCGATAATTGTTCCTATATTCTCGCCGAGTACGGCTTTCATAACGTTACCTTCTTCCGCAATGGCAAAGACGTGAATTCTTATATTATTGTCTTTGCACAGCGTTGCTGCGGTCAAGTCCATGACCTTCAAATCCTTTTCGAGCACTTCCATGTGGGTCAGCTTGCTGAATTTCTTGGCATCGGGATATATAACCGGGTCCTTGTCGTATACGGCGTCGACATTTTTGGCCAGGAGTATGGTTTTTATATCCATCTCTGCCGCTCTGAGCGCCGCAGTGGTATCGGTAGAGAAAAACGGATTGCCGGTTCCTGCTCCGAATATTACGATGTCGCCGTTTTCAATCTGATGAAGGGCTCTCCTTCTTGCATATGGTTCTGCGATTTCTCTCATCTCTATGGCCGTATGCACTCTGGTAGGCACTCCCAGCGCCAAAAACGCATCCTGCAATGCCAGGGAGTTCATAACCGTTGCGAGCATTCCCATATAGTCTGCCGTAGCTCTGTCCATGTCTTTGCTGGTTCTTCCTCTCCAGAAGTTGCCTCCGCCTACCACTATGGCAACCTGCACGCCGAGGTCGTGTATCTGTTTTACTTCTTCGGCAACTTTCCGGGTCATCTTTTCGTTAATTCCGAAGCGCTGTTCGCCGGCCAAAGCTTCGCCGCTTATTTTAAGCAATACTCTGTTATATATCGGTTTCATTTCCCATACCTCTCATTTTTGTCGTACAAATATTTTTTATTATTGTACCATACTTCTTTATATAAAAACACATCTTTATGATGCATCCTTCATACTTTTTTTCGGTGTTGGCTTTTTGGGTGGCATCTCTGAAATTGGCCAACATGTTTCCCATTAACTGTAAGTTTTTTATGAAAAAATGCGGTTCTGTTGGCTTTTTGGACGGCTCTCCTGAAATTGGCCTACAAAAAGCGGTAAAAGTGTTGTCCAAAACGCCTTGTCCCTGGCAAAAAGCCAACATCTCCCGCTTCGGCACGGTATTCATAGGTATTATGTAAACCTATGTTGGCTTTTTGAGCGGTAATTTGAAATCTTGCCAACAAAATTCCCTCTTAGCCGCAGCTTCGCAGGTGTAATGCTACCGTTTGTTGGCACATTTGCTGATTTCTGAAATTCTGCCAACGGTTTTTGCGAAAAATTGTTGGCAGGTTTCGCCGATTTGTGAAAAGTGACAACATCGACACGTTTCGACAGGGAAAATCCATTAAAATTGGAATTATTTGGAAATCTTTGTTGCCATTTTTTTGCTTTTTTAAAATTTTGCCAACAATCCGGCCATACTACATGCTTCGTCGCTGATATACATCATTTGCAAGGAACTTGCTCTCCCGGAGGGCAGCTATAAGCTCCGATGAAATTGTGCAGCTTTGCAGCAGGAATTAAAATCTGTTTGAGCCTCCCTTTTCGATGCGCCATGGGAGGCGAGTTATTTTAATTCCCTGCAAAGGTCACAATGAATCGCAGAGCTTATCTGCTCCGAAGGTGATGCAAGGGACTTGCAATGATTTATTATACCACACCCCCTTTAATCCTGCAACGATTGTGCGGCATAAAGGCGTGAATAAAGTCCGTCTTTGGCAATCAGTTGGTCATGGCTTCCCACTTCTTTAATTTCTCCGTCTTCTATGAGAACTATGCGGTCTGCATCCTTTATTGTAGCTAATCTGTGAGCTATTATGAGAGCCGTCCTTCCTTCGGAAAGTTCTCCGAAAGCCCTCTGAATCTGTTGTTCCGTAATGCTGTCAAGAGCTGAAGTCGCCTCATCAAGTATCAGTATAGGCGGATTTTTAAGGAATATTCTCGCTATGGAAATACGCTGCTTCTGTCCCCCTGAAAGAAGGGTTCCACGCTCTCCCACATAGGTGTCGAAGCCCTTGTCCATATTCATTATGTCGTCATATATTTCAGCACGTCTTGCAGCCTCCGCCACCTCCTCGAAGGTGGCTTCCGGCCTTCCGTATCTTATATTTTCAAAGACGGTGTCCGCAAACAGGAACACATCCTGCTGCACTATTCCTATGTTGTTTCTCAGAGAACTCTTGGACACATCCCTTATGTCCTTGCCGTCTATTGAGATGCTTCCGCTTTCCACATCATAAAATCTCGGTATGAGCTGGCAGAGGGTCGTCTTGCCGCCTCCCGAATGTCCCACTATGGCGATTTTCTCTCCCGCCTTGATGTCGAGGGACACGTCTTTCAGTATATCTTTATCGCCCGTATATCCGAACGCTACATGCTTGAGCTCTATATGGCCCTTGACATCTTTCAGCTCTTCGGCATCCTCGGTCTCCTTTATGCTCGGATTTATCCTCATGATTTCCGCAAAACGCTTTAGGCCGGCGATGCCGTTGGTGAATATTTCGGCGAGAGTTGCCAGCTTTCTTACGGGAGTTATAAAGGTAGTGATATACAAAGTGAAGGTTATCAAATCTATATAGTTAAGCCTTCCCTCCATGATAAGCCAGCCGCCGAAAGCGATTACGGCAACCTGAAGCATGCATATGCAAAACTCCAAAGAGGCATTGAATCTGCCCATGGCTTTATAATAATCGGTCTTGGAATTTTTGTAAGTTTCATTGGAACGCTCAAATCTCTCATAATCCACATCGGTATTATCAAAAGCTTTGGAAGTTTTCATTCCCGATATGGTGGACTCAATATCCGCATTGATGTCGGCCATGCGCTGCTTCACCTTGCCGGAAGAACTTACCATGCTCTTTCTGCACAGGATGACCACCGCAAGAAAGAGGGGTATCATTACGAGAACGATAAGGGCCAGCCGCCACTCTACGGCGAACATAACTATCAGTGCGCCTATTATCGTGGCAACCGAAATGAGCAAATCTTCGGGGCCGTGGTGAGCAAGTTCGGTGATTTCAAATAAATCACCGGTAAGCCTGTTCATAAGCTTTCCCGTCCTGTTTCTGTCGAAAAAGTCAAAGTCCAGTTCCTGGAAATGCTTATAAAGATCCTCTCTGATGTCTGCTTCCACACGGATTCCAAAGGTGTGGCCCAAATAAGTTATTATATAATTAAAAACGGCTCGCAAGCCGAAAGCCGCTGTCATAATTATCATCACCGTGAAAAACACCTTATACATTTTTCCCGGCAAAAGGTCGTACATTGCAAAGCGGCTTACAAGGGGAAACGAAATATCTATAAGCGCCACCATAAATGCACAGCTCATATCCAGTAAAAACAGTTTTTTATGTGCTCCGAAATATGACAAGAATATCCGAAGCAGTGATTTGTTAAAGTCTTTTTCCTTTTTTTCTGTCATAATACACCTCGGGGTTGTCGTACAGTCGACTGCAAAGGCGGCCGAAGCGGCAGCGCTGCCTGAATTGTAAAGTGCCGCAAATTTAAGAAAATCTCCCATCTGCGGCACTTTTGTTACCTTATTTCCATCCAAAATGCCGGAAACTAAGAAAATTTTCAAATTTACGGCAGTTTTACCCTTCCTACGGCTTATAAAATGCCGTATTTAAAAGAAATTGCGAACTTTACGGCAATTTGAGTCCTATCACCGTTGTCAAAATGCCGCAATTCAAAGAAAATTTAAGGTTTACGGCAGTCCCGCTGCTCACTGACCAGCAAATCGCCGCTCGCCAGCCCGCAGCCTGCATCATTGCCAACTTCGCATAGCTGACTGAAAAACCGGCTGTGCGACAGTCCTGTCTTTTATTTTAGATATACGCGATTACTTCGATTTCGATAAGAACATCTTTAGGAAGTCTTGCAACTTCTATGGCTGATCTTGACGGATAGTCGCCGTCAAAATAGCTTCCGTAAACCTCGTTTACGGTTGCAAAGTCGTTCATATCCTTGAGAAAACAAGTGGTTTTGATAATTTTATCAAGGCCGCTGCCTGCTTCTTCGAGCACTGCTTTGAGATTGGCAAAAACCTGCTTGGTCTGTTCTACGATTCCTCCCTCAACTACCGCGCCTGTTTCAGGCACCAGAGGAATCTGGCCTGAAGTGATAACAAGGTTATCAAGAATGTTAGCCTGCGCATAAGGTCCTATTGCAGCAGGTGCTTTTGTTGTAGCTACAATTTTTCTCATTTTGTTCCTCCTATAATCTTGTCAGATATTTCAAATGCAAGATTCGTCTTTATGTACGGAAGCCCCATTGCGGAATTCAGCAGCATTACGGCTCCGTCACATATGTCCAGCCTCCTTGAGGCAGGATGTTGTGTTATATTGAGAACCTGCATTTTTTTATAAGTGCATATCATGTATGTCTTTTGAAAATATCCTCCGGAAATCACCAGTCCTTCATCCATAACCAAGTATCCGGAAGCCTTGTGGGAAAGCACATAAAGCAGATTTATATATGCGTCTGCAAAAATCGGTATTCCGACGGCTGCCCACAAGGGTAATTCTACCACCAAAACCAACAATAACGCAACCAAAATCGCAAAAATATGCCATTTTATTGATTTTACCAATCTGACGGTTACCCCTCCTCTTTCTTCCTTTTGGATAGACTCAAAATCAGCCCAGCCGTATTCCGGAACAAGCTCTTCAAGTTGCTCTTTGAGTTGTTCTTTGGATAGGGACATGGTAATATTGGAAGATTCTCCGTCTTCGTCTCCTACTCCCACCGTTACGACCTTTACGTTGTATTTTTTAAATATCCTCGAAATCAGCGGCTGCTCTATCTCAATGGCGTTTATCTTGTCAACGGGGATAGTATAGCTTCTCAGCTTAATCAAGCCGCATCTTATGTGCAAATCTTTGCCGTCACGATAGGCTGTAAAATCATAATAAGTTATAAACTTCTTTATCAGGTTGTATATGGCCCCTATCACCATGAAAGCGACAGCTATAAACCCTCCCAAAAAGTCCCTTATAAAACTTATAAAACCGAAATTGGAAACATACCATGCCGCTCCGCCTATTCCGCCGACAGCTATTATCAAGCTGAAAAGAGGCAAAGTATACAGGGCGTGCATAATCATATCCTTAGGAGTGCTGTGGAATACTTTCTTTCCCTCTGCGCCGGCTTTGAACAGCTCGTCCGGCTGCCTTTCTTTCGATAATGCCGGTTCTTCGATGTTTCCCTTTAAGGCGTTCATCCTCTCAATAAGAGTCTTTCTGAAAGCTATTGCAAAATCTTCCCTGAAGACTATTGAAACATCGGTTTCGTTTGCGGTAGTCATGCTGTTGGTATCCAGCTTTATTCTGTACGTTCCCACGAGCCGCTCAAAGAGATTCCTCTCCATATTTACGGCGGAAATGTTTTCAATGGCTATGGTATTTTTAGACTTGTTCAAAGTGTTTTTTTCAACTACAAGCAGGTTATCGTCGAGTATTACCCATGTCTTTCTCCACCTTAAAAACTGAATGAAAAACACTACGAGCGTCAGCAGCAATATAGCTGCAAGTCCCCACAGTCCGCCCGTTTCTATGAGACTTTTGATTCCTCCGGTTCCCAGTTCCTGAACTATATCTATTATGGCATCAAGTTCATTTAACAATATGAGTATTATAACCAGCCAAAATTTCCAGAGGCTTTCGAATATTATGGAAAAGTGGCAGCGAGTCTTTATGTTCCCCATTATCTGCTCTCCCTTTCCATAGCTGCAATATCATTTATCTTTTTCTTTAAAGCTTCTGCAATTTCGGCAGCCTTTTCATCCTTCAGGAATTTTATGGTCACGTCTCCCCCGGCAGTGGTAACGCATACCCTCGATATTTTAAAAATCCTGTCCACAGGCCCCTGAGATATGCGTATCTTGTGAAGTCTCTCTATGGGCACTATTTGCTCCGTAATCCAAATGAAACCCTGTCTCACTCTTATGGCCTCTTCATCTATACAGTAGCGGTATCTCTCGTATCTAACGTGCGGTACGGCTATGACATACGCTATGGCAAGCGCCCAGACCAAAACCAGTATGGTCGTTCCCACTGCGTTCATATCAAACAGAATAAGAGCCAATACGGTTATAGGCAGGCATACTGTAGCAAGCACCGCCATTGCGGAAATTCTCATGCATCGTTTTGCGTTTTTTTCAAGTTTCACATAGTTTATATTTTTTTCGTCAATGTCCATTGGCTCTATTCTCCTTCTCCGTTTTCTCTGTATATTTCCAAAGCTGTCTCTCTCATAAACTTTTCCGTCTCGGCCACATCCGTATCGTCAGCCGTTATGACAAGAACAAAGGGATTTTGAGCATAGACTATGGCAACGTCATGGGTGGTGTTTCCGTCTTCTCCTGTCTTATTTGCAATTTTCTTCTTACGTCCTATGTATCCCGGAATCTTATGCCTTATCTGCTGAAGCAGCATTATGCTTTCTATCTCTTCGGAAACTTCTTTGCTGACAAATTCTCTGTTGTATATTTTTTTAAGCAGCATGGCTATCTCTTCCGGACATATGAAATTTTCCAGTCCTGCGGCGGCTGCTTCGCTGTCAAACAGTTCTCTGTTAATGCGTGTTTTGCGCAACCCTATTTCGGCAAATTCTCTGCGGAGGTTTTCAATGCCCGCCGCTCTGATGACCATGTTGGTTGCCGTATTGTCGCTCAAAGTTATCATCAGCCTGCACAGACTTGACAAATCGGTTTGGATGTCTCCTGTCATGGACAGAAGGGCCCCGCAGCTTGGTTTCTTATCCTCATCTCGCACCACTATTTTTTGCCCCATGTTCAGCCGCCCTTTACTTGCCATTTTGCAGACGCACATAAATATCGGGACCTTTATTACGCTGGCCGCCAGAAACGTCTCATCCGCATTATGTGCGAGCTTTTCACCGTTTACCATATTTTCATAGTAAAAGCCTATCTTGCCCTTTAACGTTTTGATTCTTTCGTCAATATATCCCTGTTCCATTGCAGAACCTCCCACTATATCAGCTATCGAAATTTTATCACAGCAACGTCAAAAAGCAAAGAACTATCTGACAACATCAACCCTTGCAACATAAATTTTTTGCTGCTGCACCCTGAACTTTATTTCAAAATCGCCATATCTCATGCCGTAAACTTTTTCTTCATCGTCCTGATATGAAGGCCTCGGGTCTTGCATTAAAATTTCCGTAACCGTTTTCTCGGTATCCCAATCCATTTGCAGCGGCAGTTCGCATTGGAAAACCACTTCTTTTATCTCATCAGGTGCATGGGATGCGAAGCCGCACAAAGCATCGGGTTTGGAGTCTGCATAGGCCAGATAAGGTTTTATATCAAATATGGGAGTTCCGTCCAGTATATCCGCTCCCTCAACATAGAGCACTATGCCTTGCGGCCCTTCCGTTTCAACCTTAACGAGTCTGACGCATGACAGTCCCAGAGAGTTGGGTCTGAAAGGCGAGCGTGTCGCAAACACACCTATCCTCTTGTTTCCTCCCAATCTGGGCGGTCTCACCGTAGGCGACCAATCCTTTTTATGGGCCTTGGAAAAATCCCATATGAGCCATATATGAGAAAACTGCTCCAGTCCTCTTACCGCATCTGCATTATTATATTTCAGTGTAAAGGTAATATAACCTTTGTTTTCTACTAATCCGCTCTGACGGGGTATTCCGAATTTTTCTTTAAAGTCCGTATGTATGTATGCGATTATTTCCATTTTCTATTCCTCCTGTACCAATCTTATAATATCCGTACAGACGGCGGCAGTCAATGTTGCTTTTTGTTTTTATCGCCTTTCTATCTCACGAATCAGATTTACCATTTCAATGGCGCTCAATGCGCAGTCGTAGCCCTTGTTGCCTGCTTTGGTGCCGGCACGTTCGATTGCCTGCTCTATATTTTCCGTAGTCACCACTCCGAACATCACAGGTATGTCGGAGTTCATTGATACTGCTGCGATGCCCTTTGATACCTCATTGCACACATAATCGTAATGGGAAGTTGCTCCTCTTATTACGGCTCCGAGACAGATAACGGCATCATACTTGCCGCTCTTTGCCATTTTCTGCGCTATAAGGGGAATTTCAAAGGCTCCCGGAACCCATGCTATATCCACATCCGATTCCTTCACATCATGCCTTGCCAGCCCGTCCAATGCGCCGCTTAAAAGTTTTGAAACTATAAATTCGTTAAATCTCGCAGCAACTATACCTACTCTAACGTCTTCTGCTATTAGTTTACCTTCGTATACGCTCATTTTTCATTCTCCTTTTTTATTTATAATTTAAAAGATGTCCCATTTTTTTCTGCTTTGTTCTGAGATAAAAGGCATCGTATGCCGTGGTCTCCATTTGTATCGGAATACGCTTTATAATCTTCATTCCGAAGTCCGAGAGGCCGTAAACCTTTGATGGGTTGTTGGTCAAAAGCCGCATGGATTTTACTCCAAGGTCCCTCAGAATCTGGGAACCTATGTAATATTCTCTCAAATCTTCGTCAAAGCCCAGAGCCAAGTTGGCTTCCACCGTGTCCATGCCCTGTTCCTGAAGTTCATAAGCTTTAAGTTTATTGATAAGACCGATTCCACGTCCCTCCTGTCTCATATAAAGCATTATTCCTCTGCCTTCTTCTTCAATCTGCTTCATGGCTGCCGCAAACTGCTGTCCACAGTCGCATCTGAGCGAACCGAAAGCATCTCCCGTAAGACATTCGGAATGTACGCGGCATAATATATTTTCTCCGTCACCTATCTCGCCTTTTACCAGCGCCACATGGTGCTCTCCGTTAAGTTTGTTTATATATCCGTAAGCCCTGAAATTGCCGTACTTTGTGGGCATCTTTACGTCTGCAACCCGCTCAACCAGCTTGTCATTGACCTTTCTGTACTGCTGCAAAGCCGCTATTGTTATAAACTTCAGGCTGAATTTTTCGGCCATTTGTATGAGCTCGGTTTTTCTCATCATGGTGCCGTCTTCTCTCATAATCTCACAGCAGAGACCGCATTCTTTCAGGCCTGCAAGCCTGAGCAAATCCACAGTTGCTTCCGTATGACCGTTCCTTTCAAGGACGCCGTTTTTCTTTGCAAGAAGGGGAAACATATGGCCGGGTCTCCTGAAATCCTGCGGCTTTGCGTCATCGTCAACGCATTTCATGGCTGTAACGGAGCGTTCTGCCGCCGAAATCCCCGTGGTCGTGTCAACGTGGTCTATGGATACGGTAAAAGCAGTCTCATGGTTGTCAGTATTGTTGCTTACCATTTGGGGAAACTGCAATCTTTCAACATATTCCTGCGACATAGGCATACATATGAGACCTTTGCCGTGGGTAGCCATAAAATTGATATTTTCCGTAGTCGCAAACTGGGCGGCACAGATAAAGTCGCCTTCGTTCTCTCTGTTCTCATCGTCTGTTACAAGGATTATCTTTCCTTTTCTCAAATCTTCAAGTGCTTCTTCTATGGTGCTGAATTTAAACATCTATTTACCTCCTTCTGCTCAAAAGCCTGCCTTGGCAAGAAATTCCGCCGTTATACCCTTTCCTTCTGTTTCCTTCTTTGGCATTTGCACAAACCGCTCTACGTATTTCCCCACTATGTCGTTCTCGAGGTTTACCTTGCTCCCGACTCTTTTGGTGTAAAGAATCGTCTCTCTCATAGTGTGGGGAATCACCGAGACGCTGAAGTTGTCACGGCCTGCCTTTGCTACGGTCAGGCTTATGCCGTCTATGGCAACCGAGCCTTTTTCCACTATATATGTCATGATTTTTTCGGGTGCTTTTATGGTATACCAGACGGCGTTGTCATCTCTTTCGATTCGCATCACAGTGCCTGTTCCGTCGATATGCCCGGATACTATATGACCTCCGAACCTGCCGTCTGCCGCCATGGCACGTTCCAGATTGACGGGACTGTTTTGTCTGAGCTCTCCCAGAGAACTTCTGCTCAGGGTTTCGCTCATCACATCTGCACAGAATATCCTGTTCTCTATCTTTGTAACCGTAAGACAGACTCCGTTTACGGCAACGCTGTCTCCTGTCTTCAAATCGTCAAAGATACGGTTTGCGGCAATTTGCAGCGCCGATGATTTGACGCCTCTCTTTATGGCTGATATTCTGCCTGTCTCTTCTATTATTCCGGTAAACATGCTATTTCACCTCCCATTCTATTAAAAAATCCTCGCCTATCTCTGAAATGCTGCCGTTTCTAAGGCGGAAACCTTCTTCTGGCAGCCTTACTCCGCAGCCTCCTACCGGTGATTTTGCACCGATTCCTCCGAATATCTTGGGAGCGATATAGCACTGCACTTTGTTTACGATTCCGGACTGCAATGCGCTGTAATTGAGTTGAGCGCCGCCCTCCAGCAAAATGCTGTCTATCTTTCTTTTCCCCAGTTCTTTCATGAGTTCCTTTAAATTCACATGGCCCTCTTTTTCGGGAACAGTCATGATTTGGCAGTCCTTTTTCAGGTATGGGCTGTGCTTCTTTTCATCGGTGCATGAAGTGGCTATAATCGTCCTGAATTCCTTGGCTGTTTCCACCGCTTTTGCTTCCGGCGGCGTCCTCAAATGTGTATCGCATATTATGCGCACAGGCGAATTGCCGCCCGGCAGCCTGCAATTCAGCATAGGGTCGTCTGCGAGAACGGTTCCCACTCCTACCATGATTGCCGCATATTTATGTCGGCTCTTTTGTACATCCAGTCTTGCCTGCTCTCCGGTTATCCACTTTGAAGCTCCCGTGCAGGTTGCTATCTTTCCGTCTGCGGTCATGGCATACTTCATAACCACATAGGGCGTTCCCGTTCCTATATAGTGAAAAAACACTTTGTTTATTTCGTCGCATTCTTCTTTCAATATGCCTGTATCCACTCTGATTCCACGTCGGCGCAGGATTTGTGCTCCCTTTCCGCAGACCAGCGGGTTTGGGTCCATAGAGCCTATGACCACTCTTGAAAAGCCTTTTTCTATAATTGCCTCCGTGCATGGCGGCGTCTTGCCGTAGTGGCAGCACGGTTCAAGGGTCACATAGATAGTTGCGCCTTTCATGCTTTCGGTTCTTTTCATGCAATCGGCTATGGCATTCCGCTCTGCATGAGGCCCTCCGTACCTTCGATGATACCCTTTTCCTATTATTCGCCCGTCCTTTACTATGACTGCGCCTACCATGGGGTTTGGGTTGGTTCGGCCTTCTCCTTTTACGGCTTCTTCAAGCGCAATTCTCATGTAATCTTTGTCTTCCATAGAAATTCTCCTAATAAAAAATGCCCCAAATACAAATTCAGGGCACTCAACGCAAAATATATTTATAAAAAAACTCTGAATGCAAAAACATCCAGAGCTCAACTCAAATTAAAGTCAGCATTATAAATATACTGTTTCTTCTTTCATCCAGACTGTAACTGTCGGCTTCGGATTTTCACCGAATCTGCCTTGCGGCTCGTGGGCTTTACCACCGGTGGGGACTTTCACCCCGCCCTGAAGATTTATTCAATTTATATAACGATTATACCTCTGCCTATGGCGATATGCAAGAAAATTTTTTAATTCCGTATTTGCCGGTCTCTACGAGCCGGCTGACCTTGACATCTGCTTCACATTATTTTATGATGAAATCACAAGGAGGATTGAAACCATGAAAAAAGATTCTATATACGCATGGGGGCCCGATTTCGGCAGCACTCCAAACAGAGAAGTAAGAGAAGTGTCTCCTGATCTCATAGAGGATTATCTGACCATATATCTCAACGCTTATCCGGCTTTTAAAAACATCGGTGATGAAGGAAGGGAAAAATACCGCAAGAGATACCTGAATTCAATGGCCAATGATAAGAACATAACTTTTTGCGGTCTCTTTGAAGACGGAACTCTCATTGCACTTATGAAGCTCATAGATTTTTCCATGAACGCTTTCGGCAAAATGCAGCCTGCTGTTGGCCTGATGTCTCTGGCAGTTCATCCTATGCATAAGAAGAAAGGTGCAGGCCGCGACATGGTCCGCTTCTTTGAAAAATATGTCAAGGACACCGGCGCACTGGTGGCAATGCTCCTGCCTTTCCGCATAGATTTTTATAAAAAAATGGGATACGGCTACGGCTCAAAGCTTGAGGAATACCGCATTCCTACAGTCAATCTGCCGAACTTTCCGGATACTTCAAATATCGAGTTTCTAAGTGCGGAGGATCTGCCTGAGATTCTCAGATTCCAGGCTGAATTTGCCTCAAAAAATCACGGCATGCTTGAAAAGTTCGAAGATGAAATAAGAGACATGAAAGATGATTCGGATTCGAGAAGAATAGGATATATCAAAGACGGCAAAATAAAAGGCTATGCTATTTATAATTTCGTATCCGAGAGCGACGTCAACTATACACTCAACCGAATCGAGGTCAATGAGCTGACTTACGAAAGTCCCGAGGTGCTGCGGGCTCTTCTGGGATTTTTACGCAATCAATCGGATTTGGCACAGACCATAGTTATCCGCACAGGAGAAGAAGATTTCTACCACATTCTGCCAAGCGCACAGGACACAAGCGGCAACTATATCGACTTCGGATTCCTGCAAACCAACATAGGGGCCATAGGAACCATGTATAAGATAGTTGATGTAAAGCACTTTGTCAGTGCCACAGCATACAGAAAGTTCATTCCTCAGAATGTCTCGGTAAAATTTGGGTATTATGATGAATTTGAACATGTGGATAAATCAATCTCCATTGGGTTTGAAACCTGCAACGGTCAAAAGCGAGCCTGCTGGCACGTGCTTGATGACAACGCTCCTTGCGATGTCACCGCAAAATGCAAGTTGTCCGACTTGTCTTCCCTGTTCATGGGAAGCTGCAAGCTGTCCTCCCTCGTTCGCCTGGGCTCTATGACACTGAGCGACAATGAGTACGAAGACATTCTGGATGCCCTTTTCTACTGCAAGCAAAAACCTTGGACAAATACCGATTACTGATTATGCAAAATGCGGCCACCCGCCAGGCGGGTGGCCGTGATTGTAATAGACTTGTTCAAAATGCCGCAACTTAAGATATTTTTGATATTTACGGCAGTTTAACCGCTTTTTAAGCCATAAAAATGCCGTGATTGAAAAAATTTCTGAGTTTTCCGGCAGTTTAGGCTCTCTCTACCATTGCAAAATGACCGCACTTAAAGATTTTTTTGGAATTTACGGCAATCTCTTTACTCCTCAATTAAGGTCTTAAACATTTCCACCGCATTCTCCATTATGCAATCCGTAAAATCGTATGCAGATGTATGGAAAGATGGCACATCGACTCCGCCGCCTATGTAAAACAACGCGCCGGGTACGATTTTGGTATAGTGTCCGAAATCCTCAGAGCCCCTTGAAGTAGGCTTCTCTGCAATCGGATACCCAAGCTTTTCAGCAGCCTTATACACTTTTTCAACGCTGGCTGCATGATTTCTTGTTTCGGGAAATTCATCCTCAAACTCAAAGTTAAATTCAAGGCCCGCTTTTTTAGCCTCGCTCTCGGCAAGAGTTTCTATTTTTCTTTGAAGCTCGTCCATTTCGGCTTCTATCTCTGCCCTTATGGTCATTCGCAGAACTCCTTCCGATGCAGCGGTGCCAAAAGCATAATCTCCGGCATTAAACTGAACTATAGTGCAAAGAACCAGCCCTTCATACCGTTTGGGATTTGTAAGCTCCGGCACCGCTCTTACTATCTCAGCCAAAGCGAAGACCGGGTTAACTCCTCTTTCAGGCAGGCTTGCGTGGGTAGGCGAGCCCTTCATAAAAATTGACATCCCTTTAGAGGCGCAATTTGATGACCTGCCTGCCACGAGCACCTTTCCCACTTCCTCACCTACCTGATTATGAAAACCGAAAATTTCTTCAATGTCAGGATTCTCAATAAGGCATGTTTTGGCTTCTGCAGCGCCTTTGCCTGTCTCTTCTCCATGCTGAAAAACCATATACACATCTCTGTCCGGTTTCATATCTTCAAGTTCCAAGGCCAGTCCGCATAAAGCCGCTGCATGTCCGTCATGACCGCATTTATGCCCTACTCCAGGGATGCATGACCTGTAAGGTTTGTCGATTTTATCCTCTATGGGAAGCGCATCAAAATCAGCACGGAAAGCTATCGCTTTTCTCTTTTTATCATTTTCTTCAGCATGATATACGGCATAAAAGTATCTTCCTCCGTCATGAAGAGTTAACTTGGTATGTTCCTTCAGAAATTCCATAAGATGCTGTTTTGTCCAGACCTCTTCGCAGGAAATTTCCGGATGACGGTGCAGTTCATGTCTCAGATTTTCAATCAGCAAATAATTTTCTTGTTTCATTTCAGCTTCCCCGCTTCTATTTTGCTTTAGCCGCTTTTTTTGCTTTTTTCGCTTCTACGTCAGCCAAGTAATATTTGCCCGGCGTGTTAAAATATTCTTTATTCAGTTCAACTACCTGCGGTGCAAGCCATATGAGAGCCAACATGTTAGGTATAATCTTGAGTGCGCCGAAGAAATCGGTAAGCTGATATGCTACGGTAAGTTCTATACCAAACAGTGCAAATACCATACCTGCAAGTATTACGAATCTCCATACAAGACCTGCTTTTTCTGTTTTAAATACGAACTGCATGTTCTTTTCTCCATAGTAGATAACAACGGTAATGGTCGTCATAACGAACAGCAATACGCATATTGCCACGAAAATTTCGCCAAAGGTTCCGAAAGCACTGCCGAAGGCTGCCTGTCCGAGCGCCCCCGATTCTATTCCTTCCTGTGTCCAAACGCCCGTGGTCAAAACTGCCAGTGCGGTAGCCGTGCAGATTAACAGCGTGTCGACACCTACTTCAAATACGCCCCAGACTGCCTGTCTTATAGGGTGATCTACGTCTGATGCAGAGTGAGCGATTGCAGCAGTACCAAAACCTGCTTCGTTGGAGTATACGCCGCGAGCCGTTCCCCACCTGATAGCCAATGCGATAGTTGAGCCGGTAAATCCGCCGAATGCCGCATGAGGTGTAAATGCATATTTTACGATGCTTGCAAGACAAGGCACTATCTGTCCCGCATTCATAATCAATATCACTATTACGCCTAAAAGATAGATAATTGCCATAACCGGCACGGCCTTTTCCATGGCGGCAGCTATTCTCTTTATTCCTCCGAATACTATCAGCGCTACGATTGCAATTATGATGATGCCAAACACTGTTTTGTTAAGTCCCAGTTTGCTGACCTGAGCAGTTGCTGACAAAATCTGCGAAGCGCATGAAGGCAGGCAGTTGATTGCTCCGCATAGTGCAAACAAGGTTCCGAGAGCTATGCCTATCTGTTTAACTCCAAAAGCTTCTTTTATGTAACTGAAAGCTCCTCCGAACCAGTTGCCGCTCTCATCCTTAACTTTATACTTTACTGCCAGCGCAATTTCGCAGTATTTGGTGCAGCAGCCCACTATAGCTATTATCCACATCCAGAAAATCGCTCCCGGTCCGCCCAAAGCGATTGCGACAGGCACACCTACGATGTTGGATGCCCCTATAGAAGATCCCAGTGCGGTACAAGCCGCCGCAAAGGAAGAAATGTTTCCGTCTTCCGATTTTTGGAACATCTTTCCGAAAGTCTGTGAAAAGATGTACCCTAATTTTGTTATCTGCACAAAACCGCATCTTATGGTTAAGTAAAGACCTCCTCCGACTACGAGAATCAGAATGGGAAGACCCCAAAACCAGTTTGCCATAGTCACACATACGTTTATAACTGCTTGCATAATTATTTCTCCTTTCTCCTTTTTAAAATCTCCACCGTTCCTTTTTCTCCGTTCACACGAACCAAATCTCCTGTTTCGATTGCCTCCACGGGATTTATGTCGGTCCTGTCCACCACGGGAATGTTTCTTCCGTAAATTTTCTCCGACAAAACGGCTCCGGCAACTATGATCATTTCCGTTTCCACATTGACGATTGCCTTAGGTCCGTTGCCGCACCTTACCGTTTCAAGCATCCAGGTGGCTCCGCTCGTAGAACCTTTTCCTAAAGGATATATAAGTATTTTATCTTTTACACATTGTCCGCATATGCTTACACGGATATCATCAACTTTGCCGCTTTCAGGGTCTACTCCGTGAGACCAGACCAATGACTCGGTGCTGACCAAAGCCTCTCCTTCGGCTATACCTTTGACAAGCCCTCTGCCTTTCATTACCTGTTCTTGCTTCATTTCATCACCGCCTCTACGCACTCCTTTGTCCGGGCATAACGAATTTTGATATTATGCTCAGAAGGAAGATAACTTGCAAATTTTCCCGAATCCGTAATCAGGTTTTTGTATCCGCCAACCAGCGGACTTATCACAAGACATGTCTGCGCCATAATTCTTATCCCGGCTTCTTCCAATTTTGCTTTTATCCCCATTCTTTCCATAAGACTTTCGGTTTCGGCAGTGGTAAATACCCAAAAAGCCTTTCCGTCGCTTACCTTCTTGCCTTCCGCAAGCTCGGCCAGCTTTATCACTTCCTCAGAAGAGTAATGAGGACATCCTACAACTGCCAGTTCTGCCTCGCCTGCTCCTTGGCTGGTCATCTTTTCAGCTTCATCATTTATATCCTTTCGGGTAATTACAAACTCCTCTTCCGGGCGCTTTCCTGCAAAAACATCCGTCAATATGGCTTCCGGCGTTACTCCGTCTGCGTGATACAAAGCTACCGAGCCGCTTGACGCTGCGGAAGCTCCGAGGTATTTCAGATTGTCATTGGTAACTGATGAAGGGATTCCGTAGAGGGCGGGGATCTTTGCGCCCGCTATTTTTCCGGTTATTATTCCTATGGTGTTGTAATCCAGGTCTGACAGCTCACCCGCCTCTATGTTAATCTTGATTTGAGCGATGCGGTTTTCGGCAAGATACAATCCGTATTTGGGCATTCTGCCGGTAAGAGCCGCAAGAACGGCAAGCCCTGCAGGCGTACGATTGGTTCTTGCTCCCAAAACAGAGTTTGCAAAGCTTACAGCAGAGGATTCTGCCCATGCAATATTTTGTCCCACCCTCGGAATTGTTCCCTGATAATAGGGAGTACATGACCATTTGGGCATTTCGCCCAATTTGAGAATCGCCTCCGAAAGCCTGTACTGATTTTTTGCATATTCCTCATCATATCCCATTTCTTTCCAGCATTTAAAAGGAATGGACGCCGGGTCTTGAGTTGTAGGTACGCAGCATTTGCCGCCGAGGCACGCCAGCTTTTCAAGCCAGTCTCTGCCCGCAATATGCAAAGAGCCGAAGTGTGCCATTGCCTGAACAGATGAAACCTCCACAAAAGAGTCGGCTTCCAGAGCTTCGCCGATTTGCATCAGAATTTCCAATGCCATTTGCTTTGCCTCTCCCTGTGCTCCGTCAAGCATTCTTTTTTCCGTATCAGTTAGCTTCATTTTCTTCCTCCTCAATCTCCATATCCATAAGCAAGCTGCTTAGGCTCTTTCCATGAGTATCTAAAGACAGGGATCTGGTTACGCCGCCGCCTAAAGCTTCATACATCACGATGTTAAGCGCCCACAAATTCGGTAGCTGATAAACGATTATCCGGCCTTTCACAATGCCTGAAAAATAGGCCTTTACTTTTTCCGGAGTAACGCTTTTTTTAATGGTCTCATAATCTTCCTGCTTATAAGCGATTACGGAAATATTGGAGATGTTTCCCTTGTCTCCCGTTCTTGAGTGAGCAATTTCTCTCAGTTTCATCATTTTCCTCCCTCCCATAAAACAGTTTCGACCTGTATGTCCTTATCAGGTACAAATATGGATGCGATAGCGATTACCTCCCTGAGATGCTGACGGACGCCGCCTCCGCCTGCAGGTCCGTTGGTGTACAGGGCTTCCACTTCCTTGCTTATCATTTCAGCAACAGCCTTGTCCTTGCTGCGGACAGCCACTCTTACCCTGCATTCCGAAGGCTCTTTCGGATTGAGCCCTGTAATATCGCCGTGCAAAGAGTTGACTCCTATTATGTCATACTTTTCCTCTTCAATCTTATCTCTCCACGGTTCAACCCTTCTTCTGACAATTTCCAAGGCCATTTCTGCCCTTTTCTTTGCTCCGCTGCCCGTATATCCTATTTCGCCTTCACCGATAAAGCCGTCTCTATATGCGACGCTCACCTTGTATTTTCCGTTTTTTTCTTTTCCCGACGCTCCCCTGACAGTAACGGCTCCGTCCAGCTCTTCCAATGTGATTCCCGTAAAATCAGCAACCACGTCAGGAGTGTAATATGCGGCCGGGTCATGTATCTCATAGATAAGCTGCTCAGATACCGTCTCTCTGCTTACAAGACCGCCTGCACTCTTTAGCTTGGAAATTGTAATATCGCCTTCTTCGGTGATTTCTCCGATTGGAAATCCCACGTTCCAAAGTTCGGGGACTTCTTTATACGGAGGGTCTGCAAAGTATCCGCCGCAAACCTGCGCTCCGCACTCGAGAAGGTGTCCCATGACGGTACCTTTGCCCAGCTTGTCATAATCGGTCATGGACCATCCAAACTCATAAACGGCAGGAGCCAAGGTCAACGCAGGATCGGCTACCCTGCCTGAGATTACAATATCCGCACCTTGCTCCAGCGCTTTTACAATTCCGGCTGTGCCGATGTAAGCGTTGGCAGAAACTATATCATCTGCAATGGTTTCAAGCTTTTCACCTGTTTCCAGAATCTCAAAGTCCATGTACTTTTCGATTTTATCTATAATATCATCGCCGATTACACATACAATCTTTAAATCATTTAATCCGTATTCCCTTGCCATTCTTCCGGTCACTTCCATGGCTGCCCGCGGATTTGCAGCTCCCATATTGGTAATAATTCTGACCTTATGTTCTTTCAGCAGCGGCAAAATTTTGGACATACGATACTCTAAAAGCTCATTATATCCTTTTTTACTGTCCTTCATTTTTTTCTGCTGAGCCAAAGCTATGGTTCTTTCAGCTAAGCATTCAAAAATTATATAATCCAAGTTGCCGAAACGAATCAAGTCCACCGCAGGCTCTATTCTGTCTCCGCCATATCCTGCACCGCCTCCGATTCTTATTTTCTTCAAAATTAGCATCTCCTTTCATTTTCTTTACACTTTATATATAAGCAACTTCCGTGCCAACAAAAAAAGCGTAAAAAAACCCGATTTCTCAATTTTTTTACGCTCCGTTTCTAATTTTCTGGAATTTTGAATTCTAAAATTATAGAATTTTAGAATTCATTTTATTTTATTATATAAGCTTGCAAGAGAAATACCCAAAGCCTTTGCGGCTTTTCTTTTTCCTTCCAAATCGTCTCCAAAAGCCTTGAGGGCTTTATATATTTCCCTTTGCTCCGCTTCTCTCACCGCATCGGTCAGCTTTCTCACCGCAGTCACATCCTCCAAAGCGCTTCTGCTCTGAATTCTGTACGGCAGATGACGGGCTTCAATTGTAGAGTCTTCCATATTATTTACAGAAAATTCTATGGCATTTCTCAGTTCACGCACATTTCCCGGCCAATCATAAGAACACAGCGCCGCCTTAGCATCTTCGGATATGGTTATATTCTTTTTAAGCGCATTTCTCTGCTCATCGCACAGGGACTCCGAAATAGCCAGAATGTCTTCTTTTCTCTCCCTAAGCGGCGGAATCCTGATAGGATAAACTGTAATTCTGTAATATAAGTCATGACGAAATGTGCCATTGACAACGCATTCTTCCAAGTTTTTATTGGTGGCTGCCACTATACGTATATCTACAGGCACTTCTTTCAGGCTTCCGATTCTTCTTATGGTATGCTCCTGTAAGGTTCTCAGTAGGTGACCCTGAGTTTCCATGCTCATTTCGGAAATTTCATCCAAAAATATGGTTCCCTTATCGGCAGCTTCAAACAGTCCCATTTTTCCGCCCTTTTTCGCTCCGGTAAAAGCTCCGTCTTCATATCCGAAAAGTTCGCTCTCCAAAAGTTCTTTTTGAAAAGCAGCGCAATTTACGGCAATAAATGAATTGTTTTTTCTCCTTGAAGCATTATGAATCGCCTGCGCATAAAGTTCTTTTCCTGTGCCGCTTTCTCCGAAAAGAACCACGGTTGTGTCTTTCACGGCAATTTTTAAGACATCCTCTTTCAGCTTAACGGCCGTAGAATCCTTTGCTATGATATCGTCTATATCGTATTTGGCCCGGTTTATGGTCTGCATCCTGTTTTCGAGACGCAGTATCTCGCTTTCGTATTTGTTTATGGTATTGGAAAGTTTTCTGACATCCTCTATATTGCTCACTATGGAAATGCCGCCGATTACTTTATCTCCTTCTATAATAGGAGACATGTTTACGGTGTAGTCTATTCCCTTTTCATTCCTCAAAGCACCAACAATGGGTTTTCCCGAATTTACAACCTCCACAAGCCTTGCTCCCGGTCTGATTTCTTTCAGGGGTTTACCTACGATATTTTCTTCCGTAATGCCTGTAATACGAGTATATGCAGGGTTTACATACTGAACAACGTATCTGTCGTCTATAATCAATATGCCGTCATATAAATATTCAAAAAAGGTTTTTCCTATGTTTTCTATGTTCATCGCTTTCCTTCTTTGTTTTGTTATAAAATCCCTTCTTTTTCCAACTCAAGGAGATAGCTGCCAAAGGCAAGACCTAAGCTTTTGTGACTTTCGCCGCTGAGATGAATACCGTCGTCGGTGCATGGGCTGCCATACAGAGCGGCATCAAAGAACAGAAATCCTTCGGTGGCTGCAACCTCGGCATAACATCTGCTGAAATCTCTTGATTTCTGAAGGGTAACTTCCCCCTCGTAGTCGTCTGCCCATTTGCTTCTTGCCAAGTCGCCGCTCACTTCAATGGGCGACATCAACAGATATTTGCATGTGTTGCCCGGGCATGTTTTGTCCATAACATCTCTGGCTCTCGCAAGGACTTTTCCACAGCTCAAAGCTATATCCTTCGCCGAAAGCCCGAATTCTTTTTTCAGGTCGTTGGTTCCGAGCATGACGCATACCATGTCCACCGGCAAATGGGTGAGAATACAAGGTTCAATATATTTCAATCCGTTTCTGAACGGAAAAAGCGGTTCATCGCAGCATGCCGTGCGACCGTTCATTCCCTTATTTATAAGTTCAAATCCGCCTCCTGCACGTTCTTCCGCAATGGTTGTCCACCTAAGAGGCTTTTCAAAACGCAGGTGGTCAGAGCCTCTGTATCCATGCGTATTTGAATCCCCGTAAAGCAAAATACGTTTTTTTATCATTTTGTCCTCTTAAAAATTCAAGTCTTTTGTATTTATACGTCCTTTGGCTATAACGGCAGTAGGTCCCGTCAAAAACAATCCGTCATCGGATACGGTTACGAAAAGCTCTCCACCGGGTACCTTTACGGATACATCCGAGCCGCTTACAAGCTTCTTTGCCGTCAAAACGGCCACTACGGAACCCGTCCCCGTGCCGCATGCAAGAGTGAAGTCTTCCACTCCTCTTTCATATGTAAGTACGGCCACTTTGTCTTCGCCCGTTATGTCGTAAAAGTTTACATTGGCGCCCTTAGAAAATTTATCGCAGTACCTAAGAGTTTTGCCCAGTTCACGTAAATTTTCTTTATCCATAGAGCAAAGTCCCGGTATGTGAACCGTAGCGTGAGGTATACCGGGGTCGCCCAGTTCCACATAAGTGCACTCGTATTCTTTATCCGATACGGCAACGGTCATATCCTTCATGGTGGTGACGTCGTTGAGGCGCACACAGTACATGGTTTCGTCTTTGCGGCGGCTCATTACCATTCCGGCTATGGTTTCAATTTTTTGAAACTCTCCTGCAAGCTCGTTTTCATATCCGTATCTTGCAAGGCAGCGGGCTCCGTTGCCGCACATCTCTCCGAAGCTGCCGTCGGCATTGTAAAAACGCATCTTGTAGTCCCCGCCGTATTCGGGATAATCAACCACCATAAGTCCGTCCGCTCCTATGGAAAGTCTCCTTTCGCACAGAATCTCTGCCAAATCCCCCAGTTTCTCCACAGGAATCTTTTCCTCCATGTTGTTGATGATTATGAAATCATTTCCTGCTGCATGCATCTTTGTGAATTCCATTTTAAGCCTCCTAAATCAAGGTTTTCGGTATTATATCTCCCGCAATCATATCTGCGTAGGTCTGTCTCCTGACCATAATTTCGCTCTTTCCCTCTTTAACCATAACTACCGCCGGGATAGGGTTTCTGTTATAATTCAAGGCCATGGAATACCCGTAAGCCCCCGTTGAAAATATTGCAAATATATCTCCCGCTTCGGCTTTTGACGTTATCATATGGTCTTTTATCAATATATCTCCGGACTCGCAGCACTTGCCGCACACGGTAACCCTGTCATCCCTGTCAAGGCTTGCCTTGTTTGCTACAATTCCCTCGTACTGCGACTGATAGAGGGCCGGCCTTATATTGTCACCCATGCCGCCGTCTACGGATACGTATTTTCTTACTCCCGGTATATCCTTTATGCTTCCTATCTCATACAGCGTCAGCCCGGCCTCCGCAACGATGCTCCGACCCGGTTCTATGACAACTGCCGGCATCGGTATATCTATGTCTTCGCAGAACGCTTTTATCTTTTTCATCATCGGGTCCGTAAAGTAGCTGTAAGGCTTTCTTTCCTCATCGGTATACTTTACGCCGAAGCCGCCGCCCAAGTTTATTTCTCTGACGCCGTAACCGAATTTTTCTTTGACGGCTTTTACGTGTTCCATAACCGCATCTACCGCCTGCAGATACGGAGAGTTGTCAAAGAGCTGGGAACCTACATGAAAATGGAATCCCAGAAATTCAACATAAGGCGATTTTATGGCTCTTTCCACCTGAGGATAAAGTATGTGCTCGTCGAGAGGAATGCCGAATTTTGAATCTTTCTTGCCTGTTATTATATAGTCGTGAGTATCGGCTTTAACTCCCGGAGTTATTCTGTAAAGGATTTTAACCGTCTTGCCTTTCTCTCTGCAAATACTTTCGATAATGTCAAGTTCCTGAAGTCCGTCCACTATTATGCGTCCGATTCCGTAATCCACTGCCATTTCTATTTCCGACGGAAGCTTGTTGTTGCCGTTAAACTCTATCTGTTCTGCCGGAAATCCCGCTTCCATTGCCGTATAAAGTTCTCCGCCGGAAACCACATCTATACACATGCCCTCTCTTTGGCACAGCTTTATCATTCCTTTTGTGCAGAATGCCTTACATGCGTATGCAACCCTTGTATTTTCGTACTTGGACAGAAAATCTCTCTTGAGTTCGGTAAATTTTTCCGTAATATCGGTTTGGGATATTACATAGAGGGGCGTACCGTACTTATGGGCGAGTTCAACCGTATTGCATCCGTCAAAATACAGAACGCCGTCCTTGATTTCTCTTATCATCTATATGATTACCTTTCTCCTTTATTCTTTGCGGTTACTTGAAACCTAAAAATCCGTCATCGACAGGTATGGTAATACCGTTTATTCCGTCTGCCATATCAGAAGCCAAGAATGCCGCTACTTCGCCGATTGCGGAAGGCGGAAGAGGCTTCTTTCTCATTCCTTTGGAATAAAGTTCTTCAAAGGTTCCTCTCTGTTTGTCTATATCCAGCATAGGCGTATCTATAACGCCGGGTGCAATGGATACTACCCTGATGTTATAAGGCGCCAATTCAAAGGCCGCGGCTTTTGTCATCATCTCTACGGCTCCTTTGCTGGCATTATATCCGATGATATTGCCGCTTGCCACCTTGCCGTATATGCTTCCCATATTTATGATGGCGCCTTCTATACCTTTGTCCTTCATCATCTGAGCGCCTTTCTGCATACACATGAAGGTACCATACTGGTTTATCTTGACTGCTCTGTCGTACTCTTCATAGGATGTTTCCAAAAAAGGATGACTCGGAGCCACGCCGGCATTGTTTACGACCACATCTATTCTGCCGTATTTTTCTTCTATGGCGTTGAATATCTTCTCCACATCCTCTTGCTTTGAAACGTCGGCTGCGAGGGACAAAACCTTGTCTTCTCCGAATTCTTTCACAAATTCCATGGCTGCCTCGTCAATTTTTTCTTTTCTTCTGCCTACGATTGCAACAGCATAATCTCTCTGTAAAAAACTCAAAGCGCAGGCTTTTCCGATTCCGGTGCCTCCTCCTGTGATAAGAGCCGTTTTTCTGTCTGTCATTTTATGTCCTCCTGAATTGTCACGTCGTTTTATATAAAGTTAGTCCATACGTCTTTGCTTTTAAGCTCCGGCTCCACGCCTTCTCTTTTGCCCGCTTCAATGCACTTAAGCATCCATGCCATGTTGCGTGCCAGAGTGTCCAAGGTGAAAAGACCTTCCGCATCTTTCAAAACTTCATCAGGCGAATTATGGCCGTGTATTATAGGCCAATAGTCGGCGCTCACGATTGGCATCTGATTGTATGCCGGATACTTTATCAAAGTATCGAAGGAAGCGGTGGTTCCGCCTCTGCGTGCCGAAATCACAATGGCAGCAGGTTTATGATGAAAATTTCCCGCATAGAAGAATCTATCCATGAACGAAATCATGTCTCCCGACGGTGAAGCAAAATGCACCGGCGAACCGAATACAAAGCCGTCGGCCTCTTCTGCCAGTTTCAAAGCCTCGTTTACGCTGTCGTCCTTAACACATCTTCCCATGCTGCCGCAGCCGCCGCATCCCATGCAGCCGCCCAAGACGTCTCCTCCCACATGAAGGATGCGGGTTTCTATATCTCTCTCGTTCAGCGCTTTTGCCATGTAATTCAGCGCCGTATACGTACAGCCTTTTTCGTTGGGGCTTCCGTTAATAAGCAATACTTTCATCGGTATCGTACCTCCGTTATATGTAAATTCTATAGTTTTAGAATATCATAAGCCTTTTTGATTGGCAATGGTTGTTTGGTGTATACTTGCATTTTGATAGGATGCGGACTCCCATAAAAAAACGCAGTCTACAACGGGCTTTATTTTTCCCGAAATAAACTGCGCATCTCTGCTATCTTAAAACTCTTTTGACAAAATTCATCGTTCCTCCTGCATGGCGGCGCCGCCGGAGGTCTTTTCAAGATGATTTTTGCAGATGAAATATACCGTTGCTCCTATGATGAAGCTTGCGAGCCCAACATAAAAATATATAAATATGCTTTCCCTCATGACCTGCTCCCTTGCCGCTGCAAATAAAGCCTTCAATACTATCGAGAAAACAGCTAAAGCCGGCGGCCCAATCATCAGAAAACGGGCATACGATTTTATGCTTTCAACGGTCATCCTTTTCATAGTATATCCCTCCCCCCTTCTTCGGATTGTTATAATTATAACATGAGGATGGGAGAGCTACAAGGGGCTGAATGCCGTAATTGAATAAAATTTTAAGTTTTACGGCAGTTTAGCCGCCTATTGACCGGCAAGAATGCCGTAATTCAATCAAAATTTGACGTTTACGGCAGTTTAGAGCCTCTTGACCCCCTCAAAATGACCGCACTTGAAGATTTTTTTGACATTTACGGCAGTTTGGCTGCTTTTTAACCGGCAAAACTGCCGTAATTTGAGAAAATTCGGGGATTTACGGCAGTTCGGCCCCTTCGACAGCTTCTTTGTTATGGTTTATCTTATGCTTCATTATCCAAAGGTAACACAGGAAATGGGCCAGAGACGTAATTACCCATGTGACCGGATAAGATATATAAATTGTAGTCACCGTATGGAACGCCGGAATCTGAAATATGGTTGCAATCCATACAATTCTGAGTACGCATACACCTACCAGCGAAACTATCATGGGAGCTATGGAATACCCAAGACCTCGGAGAATTCCAACAAGAGTATCCATAACGCCGCCTATGGCATAGGTGGTACAGATTATTGAAAGTCTCTTCATCCCCTCGGCTACGACAGGTGCGCTTGAGGAGTATATTCCCAAAAGCCGGTGCCCAAAGACGTAAGCAAGATTTCCCAAAACCAGCCCGGTAACCGCAGCGCACATGACCGATTTAATCAGTATCGGCTTGATTCTGTCATATTTGCCGGCTCCTACGTTTTGACCGGTAAAGGATATTGCCGCCTGATAGAAGGCGTTCATTGCAAAATACACAAACCCTTCTATGTTGGCAGAAGCTGCGCTTCCCGCCATGACCGTGTCCCCGAAGGTATTTATGGAAGCCTGAATTATTACATTGGAAACAGAGAACAATACTCCCTGAAAACCTGCCGGGAGGCCGATTTGTATTATGGTGATAAGTCTTTCCTTATGAATTTTAAGTTTGGAAAATGACAGCTTGAACGCTCCGCTCTCTTTGAGCAGACATCTTATTATCATGGTTGCCGACAGGCACTGGGCTACTGCGGTGGCGGTTGCAACGCCTGCCACATCCATGTTCAGCTTTATTACAAACAAAAGGTTGAGGCACACGTTTACGATTCCCGAAATCACCAGGTATTTCAAAGGCCGCTTGGTATCGCCTTTTGCCCTTAAAATCGCGCTTCCGAAATTGTAAATCATCATGGCCGGCATTCCGAGAAAATATATTCTCAGGTACAGAGCGGACAGGCCGATAACCGTATCCGGAGTTTCCATGATATGCAAAATGGGTTTTGCGGCAGCTATGCCTATAACCGCCAATATGACGCCGCTTATTACGCTTAAGGTTATGGACGTGTGTATGGTTTCCGATAACTCTTTTTCTTTTTTGGCGCCGAAATATCTGGCTGTCAGCACGTTTGCGCCTATGGACAGGCCGATAAACAGGTTGGCCAGCAGTAATACCAGCGAAGTGGTCGAACCTACCGCCGCAAGAGAATTATCTCCCGCAAACCGTCCCACAACGATTATATCCGCCGCATTGAACAGTAGCTGCAATATGCCGGAGCACATCAGCGGAAAAGCAAAAATAAGCATCTTTTTCAATATGGGGCCGTTGCACATATCTATTTCATTTTTCTTCTTTACCTTTACTTCAGTGTCCAATTCTACCTCCAATAAAAACACCCGAAAGCATAGCCTCCGGATGTTAAATTTATTTGTCTGTTATTATAACACAATATTATCTGTCTGTATAGTTATCAAAATATCCCTGAATATAGATAAACGGCGTACCCTTATCTCCCGAGCCGGAAGTCAAGTCGCAGAGTGAGCCCAACAAGTCTGTCAGCCTTCTCGGAGTGGTTCCCTCCGTAACCATCTGGCCTACAAGGTTATCATCTTTCTCACGGATTGCTTCTTCAATGGCAGCTTTAAGCTCATCACCACGGAGATCTGCAAAATCGTTATCTGCAAGATATTTGAGTTTAAGTTCGTTAGGCTGGCCGTTTAATCCGGATGTGAATCCCGGCGAAACCACAGGGTCTGCAAGTTCCCAGATTTTTCCCACAGGGTCTTTGAAGGCTCCGTCTCCGTATACCATAACTTCCACGGTCTTTCCTGTTCTCTCTTTTATATCTGCCTGAACGCCTTCCACAAACTCCTGACAGTTTACAGGGAAAAGCTTGATAGTATCCTCTGTAGCCTTGTTGGAACCTAAGATGCCGTAATCAGGGTTGTAGCCTGAACCGTTTACAGGAGCATTGAGCAGGTCATCCATTCCGAGTACAACCGAAGCGCCTGCTTCTTTTATCAGTCTCTTGGTGCGGGCACGGGTATGAATGTCGGCACATATTACCTTATCTGCATAATCTACGATTTTACGAGGATTGTTGGCAAATATAATCTGAGCCTCCGCGCCTTCTTCTTCAATCAGATCCTTGTAATAATTTACATAGTCCATGTCAGTGAAAGTGTGGCGTGACTTGCCGAAAGTCGCTTCAAACTCTTCCTGAGTCAGGACATCCGTGTAAGGATTTACGCCTTTAGCGTCAAGCAGATCCAAATCCAACAGGTGATTTCCCACTTCGTCGCTCGGATAGCTGAGCATGAGGACGATTTTCTTTGCGCCTTTTGCAATTCCTCTGAGGCAGATAGCAAATCTGTTTCTGCTCAATATAGGGAATACTACGCCTACAGTCTCGCCGCCCAGCTTATTTCTCACATCCTCAGCAAGCTGGTCTGTGGTGGCATAATTTGCCTGAGCACGGGCAAGAATGGACTCGGTGACTGCAAGAACATCCTTTTCTCCAATCTGAAAATCTCCGTTGTCAATACATGACATCAAAGTATCTACCACTATTTTTTTCAGGTCATCGCCTTCCTTTATAATCGGTCCGCGAAGGCCGCGCGATACGGTTCCTATTCTTCTTTCCATTGCTATTACCCTCCTTGTGGTATTTTGACTTATTTTTTAAAATACGATACGGCAGATTCGAACATTTTCATATCAAACTCTCCCGGAACGTTTTTATATAATCCTTTTCCTATTCTTTCGGAATGTCCCATCTTGCCGAGAACCCTTCCGTCAGGCGAAATTATGCCTTCAACCGCCCAATCTGAACCGTTAGGATTAAACTGAATGTCGTTGGTCGCATTGCCATCCATATCGACATACTGGGTTATTATCTGTCCCTTTGAGGCCATGCTCTCAAGGAGCTGTGATGAGGCGATAAATCTTCCCTCTCCATGGGAAATCGGCACTGTGTAAACGTCTCCCACCGATGTATTTGCAAGCCAAGGCGAATTGTTTGATGCAATTCTTATTCTGACCAGTTTTGACTGGTGGCGTGAAATCTTGTTATATGTCAGAGTAGGGCATGTTTCGTCGGTATCCATAATTTTGCCGTAAGGCACCAGTCCCAGCTTTATCAGCGCCTGGAATCCGTTGCAGATTCCGGCCATGAGGCCGTCTCTGCTTTCAAGCAAATCGGTAACTGCTTCTTTTATCTCTTCGTTTCTGAAGAATGCGGTAATAAACTTGCCTGAACCGTCAGGTTCATCTCCGCCGGAGAAGCCTCCCGGTATGAATATCATCTGGCTGTTTCTCACATTTGATGCAAAGTCTGAAATTGATTTTGCAACATTGGCGGAAGTCATGTTATTTATGACAAAGATTTCAGGTTCTGCGCCTGCTCTTGCAAAAGCCTTGGCGGTATCGTATTCGCAGTTGGTTCCCGGGAATACAGGAATCAATACTTTCGGCACCGGATTTTTGACCGATGCTCCAAACACTCTCTCCGATTCAAAGGAAAGGGTCTTCGGCTTATCTTCATCCGTCTTGATGTTGCAAGGATATACAGGCTCCAGCTTGTCTTCATATATTTTGCATAATTCCTTCAAATCCAATTCTTCGCCGCATCTTGACAGGGCAAATTTTTCCGTGGTCTCACCTATGAGCTGACCGCAGCCGATTTCAGAATCTGCTTCCACTATAAAGCATCCGTAATTATAATCGAAGATGTCCTCCAAAGTCAACGCGTCATTGAAAGCGAAACCTATGCCGTTACCCATAGACATCTTGAGTATTGCCTCGGCAACGCCGCCCATTGCAGGAGTGTAGCACGCTTTTACGGTTCCTTTTCTCATCAAATCGGTAACCTGTCCGTAAATTTCCTTGAGGGATTGTCCCGTAGGAAGCCCCTTATCGTTGAGTTCAGGTTTGATGAGGTATACTTTGTGTCCCGCTTCTTTGAACTCAGGCGAAATTATGTTGTCAATATTATCAGTAGTCACCGCAAAGGAAACCAGCGTAGGCGGTACATGCAGGTTTTCAAAGGTTCCGCTCATGGAATCCTTTCCGCCGATTGAGCCGACTTCAAGTTCAAGCTGAGCATCCAGTGCGCCCAGTAGGGCTGCAAAAGGTTTGCCCCACTTTTTGGAATCGCTTCCCAGCTTTTCAAAATATTCCTGGAAGGAAAGATATACATCCTCAAAGGCTGCGCCTTCTGCAATCAGCTTTGATACGGATTCAACCACTGCCAGATATGCTCCGTGGTACGGGCTCTTTTCCATGATAAACGGATTGTAGCCCCATGCCATAAGGCTGCAAGTCTTGGTATCCTTCTTTTCAACGGAAACTTTATTTACCATTGCCTGAATCGGAGTTCTCTGATATTTGCCTCCGAACGGCATGAGTACCGTTCCTGCTCCTATGGTAGAGTCAAATCTCTCGGACAGGCCTCTCTTGGAGCAAACGTTCAGGTCTCCCGCAACTGCCTTGTAATTTTCCGCAAAGGTGCCTGAAACCTTTTTATCGTAGCTTTCAGGGGCTGTGGTCTCTACATCTATATGTTTCTCCGCTCCGTTGGAGTCCAGAAATTCTCTGGAAATATTCACTATATTTTTGCCGTTCCAGTGCATTGAAACTCTCGGCTCTTCCGTAACTTTCGCAACGACAGTGGATTCGAGGTTTTCAGCCTTGGCAAGGGCGCAGAATCTGTCTACGTCTTTTTCTTCCACAACCACTGCCATTCTCTCCTGAGATTCGCTTATGGCAAGCTCGGTTCCGTCAAGTCCCTCGTACTTTTTAGGCACCTTGTTCAAATCTATTTCGAGACCGTCGGCCAGTTCGCCTATGGCAACCGACACGCCGCCTGCTCCGAAATCGTTGCAGCGTTTTATGAGTTTGGAAGCCTCCGGATTTCTGAAAAGCCTCTGGAGCTTTCTTTCCTCGGGAGCGTTGCCCTTTTGAACCTCTGCGCCGCAGCTTTCCAGGGATGAAAGGTCATGGGATTTGGAAGAACCTGTAGCTCCTCCGCAGCCGTCTCTTCCCGTTTTGCCTCCCAGCAGAATTACTCTGTCGCCGGGAACGGGAACTTCTCTGACAACGTTTTCCGCAGGAGCCGCCGCTATTACGGCGCCTATTTCCATTCTTTTAGCCACATAGCCCGGATGGTATATTTCGTCAACCTGTCCGGTGGCAAGGCCTATCTGGTTTCCGTAGGAACTGTATCCCGCAGCTGCCGTGGTGACAAGCTTACGCTGAGGCAGTTTGCCCGGAATGGTCTCTGAAACCGGAACCAACGGGTCCCCTGCCCCCGTGAGACGCATAGCCGCATACACATAGCTTCTGCCCGAAAGCGGGTCTCTTATGGCTCCTCCCACGCAGGTTGCCGCACCTCCGAAAGGTTCGATTTCGGTAGGGTGATTGTGGGTTTCGTTTTTGAAAAGCAAAAGCCAGTCTTCTTCTTTTCCTTCCACGTCCACCTTTATTTTAACCGTGCAGGCGTTGATTTCTTCCGATTCGTCAAGCTTGCTCAGCTTACCTTCTTTTTTAAGGTGCTTTACGGCTATGGTGCCTATATCCATAAGGGTTACAGGCTTGGTTCTGCCCAGAGATTTTCTGAGCTCCATATATCTGTCATAGGCAGCCTGAAGGGTTTCATCCTCAAATTTTACGCTGTCTATGGTTGTGTTAAAGGTGGTGTGGCGGCAGTGGTCAGACCAGTAGGTATCTATCATCTTGATTTCCGTAACGGTAGGATTTCTGTCCTCCTTTTGGAAATACTCACGGCAGAATTTTATATCCGCCAAATCCATGGCCAAGCCTCTGTCCGCTATGAACTTCTCAAGCTGCTCATCTGTAAATTCCGTAAAACCGTCGATGGTTTCGACTTCTGTAGGGATTTCATACTCTGCAGCGAGGGTCTTTGGCAAATCCATAGATGCCTCTCTTGCCTCTACTGCGTTTATAACGTACTTTTTGACAGCTTCCACATCCCTTTCATCAATCTTTCCGTAAAGAGCGTATACCTTGGCGGTCTTTACTGTAGGTCTTTCACCCCTTGATATTATCTGAATACATTCTGCCGCAGAGGATGCTCTCTGGTCAAACTGACCCGGCAGATATTCCACCGCAAAGATGTAATCCGCTTCAGGAAGCTCTGTCGTCACGTTGTCAAGCTGAGGTTCGGAAAACACCGTATTTACCGCATAATCAAACAAGTCCTCGGCTATGTCGTCCGCATCGTATCTGTTAAATATACGCACCTTTTCTACGCCTTTTATTTGCAGCAGTTCGTTTATGTCATTTTTCAGTGCCCGGGCTTCGTTGTCAAGACCCGGCTTCTTTTCTACGAAAATTCTAAAAACCATGCTCTACTTCCTTTCTGCCATAAGGGCACGTTTTCCTATATCTTTTCTGTAATATGCATTATCGAAACTTACCGTCTTTACGGTCTCGTAAGCCTTGTTTATGGCTTCTTCCAAGGTTTTACCCATTTCGGTCACGCCGAGGACTCTTCCGCCTCCCGTAATTAGCTTACCCTCTTTAAGCTTGGCGCCGGCCACATATATGTTCTTATCGGCAGGCATGGTTATTTCAAAGCCGGTCTCGTACTTCTGCGGATAACCTTCAGACGCCATAACCACGCAGGCTGCGCTCTTTTCCGAAAATCTGACTTCCGCCTTATCCAGCTCTTGGTCATAAATTTTAAGCATTATGTCAAGCAGATCGCTTTCAAGAAGAGGGAGCACCACCTGAGTTTCGGGGTCGCCGAAACGGCAGTTGTACTCGATGACCTTAGGTCCCTTTTCCGTCAGCATGAGACCGAAATACAGGCATCCGGAGAAGCTTCTGCCTTCTTTGTTCATAGCCTCGACGGTGGGCTTGAATATGGTCTCCATACACTCCTTGGAAATTTCATCGGTGTAATACGGGTTAGGAGCTACAGTTCCCATACCGCCTGTGTTCAGACCTTTATCGCCGTCCAGCGCACGCTTATGGTCCATGGAAGAAACCATAGGCACTATGGTTTTTCCGTCCGTAAAGGAGAGCACCGAAACTTCAGGGCCTGTCAGAAATTCTTCTATTACCACCTTGTTTCCGCTGTCGCCGAAAACCTTATCTCCCATGATAGTTACTACCGCGTCTTTGGCAGCTTCACGTGTTTCGGCAATTATTACGCCTTTTCCGAGAGCCAGGCCGTCAGCCTTTACCACCACCGGAATCGGGCAGCTTTCAACATGGGCGAGAGCCTCTTCCATGTCGCTGAAAGTCTCATATGATGCCGTCGGAATGTTGTATTTTTTCATCAAATCCTTTGAAAAAGCCTTGCTTCCTTCTATTATGGCAGCTTTCTTATCAGGCCCGAATGTCTTTATACCCTTGGCTTTAAGCGCGTCTACAGCCCCTAAAACGAGGGGGTCATCAGGAGCTACCACTGCAAAATCTATGGCTTTTTCAACAGCAAAATCCACTATCTTGTCTATATCCTTTGCCCCGATGTCAACGCATGTGGCATCCGCTGCGATGCCGCCGTTGCCCGGAAGGGCAAAGATTTCTTCAACTTTTCCGTTTTCTTTTATCTTTTTGATGATGGCATGCTCTCTGCCGCCGCCACCTACTACCATTACTTTCATCTTTACCTCCTGACAGCTCTTAGTGGTGGAACAATCTCATTCCGGTCATTGCCATGACCATATCGTACCTATTGCAGGTTTCTATAACATTATCGTCTCTTATTGAACCGCCGGGCTGAGCAATGTAGGTTACACCGCTCTTGGCTGCTCTTTCGATGTTGTCTCCGAATGGGAAGAAAGCATCGGAGCCCAGGCATACGCCCTTGAGGCTTGCCAGATATTCTCTCTGTTCTGCTCTCGGGAACGCTTCCGGCTTTTCGGTAAACAGCTGCTGCCATTTGCCCTCTCCTATGACGTCCTCGTAGTCTTCCGAAAGATATACGTCTATGGCGTTGTCTCTGTCAGGACGTCTCACCTCGTCTTTAAAAGGCAGGTTGAGCACCTTGTCGTGCTGGCGCAGATGCCACTTGTCAGCCTTTTCTCCTGCCAGTCTGGTGCAGTGAATTCTGGACTGCTGTCCCGCACCGACGCCTATGGTCTGTCCGTTCTCCGCATAGCACACGGAGTTGGACTGGGTATATTTAAGCGTAATCAGGGCGATTATCAAGTCTCTCTTTGCTTCCTCTGTCATCTGCTTGTTGTCCGTTACGATTTCTCCAAGCAAATCTTTATCTATCTTAAAGTCATTGCGCTTCTGCTCAAAGGTTATTCCGTAAACCTGTTTATGCTCTATGGCATCAGGCACATATTCGGTATTTATTTTGATTATGTTGTAGTTGCCCTTTTTCTTGCCCTTAAGAATTTCGAGAGCTTCTTCGTCATAATCGGGAGCAATTATTCCGTCGGAAACTTCCCTTGCTATGAGCTGTGCGCAAGTCACGTCGCACTTATCTGAAAGGGCTATCCAGTCTCCGAAAGAACTCATCCTGTCGGTTCCTCTCGCTCTGGCATAGGCCGTCGCTATAGGCGAATCGTCAAGCCCTTCTATATCGTCTGCAAAAAATGCCTTTTTCTGCTTTTCGCTCATAGGTATGCCTACCGCAGCTGAGGTTGGGCTCACATGCTTAAAGGATGTGGCCGCACACATGCCGAGGGCTTCTTTTATCTCCTTTACAAGCTGCCAGCTGTTCATGGCATCCAAAAGGTTTATGTATCCCGGTCTGCCGTTTAATATTTCAATGGGCAAATCGCTGCCGTCCTCCATGAAAACCTTTGCGGGTTTCTGGTTGGGATTGCATCCGTATTTCAATTCGTATTCTTTCATAACTGTTCCTCTGATTATCTGTTCTTGTTTATAAGTCTGCTTACGGTTTCTTTTGTTTTTAAATCTATATATCTCACATATATTGAAATCTTGTTTTCTTCGTTGAGGTTTTCCCATATATCTTTTAAGAATTCATCCTGCGAATCAGGCACCGCTATTCTGCGTGGCTCCCCTTGGAAGGTCGGCAGCGGATTGCCGTCATGTTCGTATGTGTGGATAAAATGTCCCAGCCCGCTCATTGCCGGATAGGAATAGGTATATCTGGCGCATCCCGTTCCTTTTTCGTCCACGCTTTTCAATATGCTCATTTCATAGGAAAAGTCATCTTCGCCCAAGGTCAGCATTGCGCTGATTCTCGGCGTAAAGTTGGGAGCGTCCGGCTCGAATTCTCTGGTTTCAAGGGCTTCTTTGAAAGATTTTCCGGCGCTTACATAGTCGTATATGGTATCGGTCTGGTCGCCATTGGTTACGATTACTTTATTCTCAAAAACTCTCACCGGAGAATAGATGATGAGTGAAGGGTCTTCAACCTTTGACTCATCGAAAGGATAGATGACCACATCGCTTCCTTCTTCCTTAAAAACTCTGTTTCTTGAGTTTTCACTTCTTCCCATTATGAAATACGCTATAGCGGCCTTGGTGCCGTCTGCCGTTCTGCCTACTGCGATTCCTCTTCCTGCGTATGAATTGTTACATACGGTTTCTCCCATGGTCTTGGAAACATATATGTTCATCTCATCTACCTCCGATTATACTTTTGCATATCTTCTGGGTTGCCTGAGGCAGTATTATCCATTCTGCCTCTTCCATAACTCTTTTCTGTAAAATCTCAGGAGTATCTCCTTCCTCAACGGCAACGGCCTTCTGCATTATTATCCGGCCTCCGTCGGGGATTTCATTTACAAAGTGGACCGTGGCTCCCGTAACTTTAACTCCGTACTCGAGAGCCGCCTCATGCACGTGAAGTCCATAAAATCCCTTTCCGCAAAAAGACGGTATAAGGGACGGATGTATATTGATTATTCTGTTTTTATATTTGTCCGTAAAATTGCCGCTTAGTATGCTCATAAAGCCTGCCATTACGACCAAGTCTATCCGGTTTTCCACGAGCAGGCTGTGGAGCTTGTCTTCAAATTCTTCCTGAGACTTGCACTCTTTTCTGAGCACCACGGCAGTATCTATGTTGTGTTTTGAAGCTCTTTCAAGAGCATAAGCGTCCTTTCGGTTTGAAATCACCAGTGTAATCTCGCCGTCCTTTATGATGCCTTTGTTCTGTGCATCTATGAGCGCCTGAAGATTGGTTCCTCCTCCGGAAACGAGAACCGCTATTTTGGCTTTTAGCATATTATCACCTTTTCGTCTGCTTTGATGATTTCTCCGATAACGTAAGCGTCTTCTCCTGCCTCTTTTAAAATTTCGAGAGCCTTATCCGCTTCTTCTCTGCTTACTACCACGCTCATTCCAACTCCCATGTTGAAGGTGTTGAACATGTCGTGTTCCGGTATATTTCCCTGTTCTGCCAGAAGTTTGAATACAGGCAGAATCTTCAGCGAAGATTTATCTATTTTAGCGCAGAATCCGTCAGGAATGCTTCTCGGAATGTTTTCGTAGAAGCCGCCGCCCGTTATATGTGATACGGCCTTGACCTCAACGGATTTAAACAGTTCCAACATAGGTTTAACATATATCTTTGTCGGTGTCAAAAGGGTGTCTCCCAGCGATGCTCCGCCCAAGGCTTCCACAGGCGCCTTAAGGTCGACATTTTCAACGTCAAACACTTTTCTTACAAGGGAGAATCCGTTGGAGTGCACTCCGCTGGAAGCAAGGCCTATGATAACGTCGCCTTCCTTTACCTTTGTCTTGTCAAGAACCTTGGCCTTGTCTACAGCTCCTACGCTGAAACCTGCCAGGTCGTATTCGTCCTCACTGTAGAATCCGGGCATTTCGGCCGTTTCTCCTCCTATGAGCTCACAGCCCGACTGCACGCAGCCCTCTGCGATTCCCGAAACTATTTCTGCAATCTTTTCCGGATAGTTTTTGCCGCATGCTATATAATCAAGGAAGAAAAGCGGTTTTGCTCCGCAGCAGATTATATCGTTTACACACATGGCCACACAGTCTATACCTACAGTATCGTGCTTATCCATGAGAAATGCCAGTTTAAGCTTGGTTCCCACTCCGTCGGTACCGCTGACCAGCACCGGATTTTTCATATCCGTAATATCAAGTTCAAAGAGTCCGCCAAATCCGCCTATATCCGAACTTTTGCCATTTACCATTGTCCTTGCAATGTGCTGCTTCATAAGTTCAACGGCCTTATAACCGGCAGTAATGTCAACTCCCGCTGCTGCATAGCTGTCTGATTTTGATTTGGTATTCATAATTTTTTATTCCTTTCCGTTCCAACAGTAAGTGCAAAGTTTGCAAGGCTCTATGCCTATGGCCTCGATAATTCCGTCCAGCGACTGGAATTCCAGCGAATCGAACTGGAATTTTTCGCATATGGCATTTCTGAGAGCCTGTCCTCTTTCGGTTTTAAAATTGCTGTATTCATCAGCGTATTTTAAACCTTCTTCTCCTTCTAACTCTACTATAACACGTCTTGCAATAAGTTCCATCTCATTTTTTGCAGAAGAGAAATTTAAATATTTGCATCCGTACATTATAGGAGGGCATGCGGAACGCATGTGGACTGCCTTTGCCCCGTTTTCGTAGAGGAAATCCACCGTTTCTTTAAGCTGGGTTCCTCTTACTATGGAATCGTCCACGAACAGCAGATTTTTATCCTGTATCAGCTCATGAACAGGTATCTGCTTCATCTTTGCCACTTTGTTACGTTCTTTTTGATTTGCCGGCATAAAGCTTCTCGGCCATGTCGGCGTGTATTTGATAAAAGGCCGGGCAAACTGTATGTGCCTTTCGTTGGCATATCCTATGGCATGGGGCGTTCCCGAGTCAGGAACTCCGCATACATAATCTATGTTCTCTGCCTTTTTGCTTTCCATATCGTTTCGTGCCATTATCCTTCCGTTGCGATAGCGCATAACCTCTACGTTTACACCTTCGTAATTGGAATTGGGATAGCCGTAATATGACCACAGGAAAGCGCAGATTTTCATCTCATCTCCCGGCGGGCTGAGCTGAGTTATTCCGTCAGGTGTAATCTCCACGATTTCTCCCGGTCCCAGTTCTCTTTCATCCTCATATCCGAGCTTTTTGTATGCAAAGGATTCAAAGGAAACGCAGTAACCGTCTTCTCCCTTGCCCATAAGCACAGGCAGTCTGCCTACCTTGTCACGGGCTGCGATTATTGAGCCGTCATCCTTCAGGATGAGAATAGATGCCGTTCCTTTTACGGAATCCTGTACAAACCTTATGCCTTCGGCAAAATCATTTTTCTGGCTTATCATCGCTGCCACCAGCTCCGTAGAATTTATTTTGCCTCCTGTCATGGCATCAAAATGACCGCCGCTGACCGTAAAATATCTTTCTATAAGCTCCTCGGCGTTATTTATACGTCCTACGATGCATATGGCGTAGGTTCCTAAACTCGACCTTATCAAAAGAGGCTGCGGGTCCGAATCGCTTATACATCCGATAGCCGAAGTCCCTTTCATCTCGTCAAATATGTTTTCAAATTTTGTCCTAAAAGGTGAATTTTCTATATTGTGAATTTCTCTTTGAAGTCCTACCTCTTTGTCATAGGCCGCAAGGCCGCCGCGGCGTGTTCCAAGGTGTGAATGATAATCCACACCGAAGAACACATCCAGCATACAGTCGTTTTTAGAGGCTACTCCGAAAAAACCGCCCATTATATCCTCCTCGTATTTTCTTTACCTTATTTTTAATTATTCCGCAAAGAAAAGCTCGGAAAGAGTCATAGGGTCAATATATTTGCCGTCTTTGTAAACACGCATGTTTCCCGATGCAATTTCGTCTATGAGCATAACCTTGCCGTCTTTGTCATAGCCGAATTCAAATTTTATGTCATAGAGCACGAGGCCTTTTTCTTTTAAATCATCTGCAACGATTTTAGTAATCTGTTGAGTCATAACTTTAATGTCGTCGTACTGTTCTTCCGTCATAACGCCGAGAACAACCAGTCCGTCTTTTGTAACAAGCGGATCGCCCTTCTCGTCGTTCTTGAAAGTGGTTTCAACATATGCAGGCAAATCTGCTCCTTCTTCCACGTATTCTCCGTAGCGGCGGAAAAAGCTTCCTACTGCCTTATGACGGCAGATAACTTCAAGGCCCTTGCCGAATACTTTTGCAGGCAGGACTTCCATGGTAGTATCATCAAGGTTTGCGCTTACGAAATGAGTTCTGATTCCTGCCTGGTTAATCTTTTCGAAGAAATATATTGACATGCGGAGGTTTACATCGCCGACACCCTCAATGGTAAGGCCTACCGAATTTTCGCCCGGGTCAAACACTCCGTCCTTTCCTGTGCAGTCATCTTTGAACTTTAAAAGATAATTTCCGTTGTCTAATGCAAATACATTTTTTGTTTTTCCTGTGTAAACGAGATTCTTTTCCATTTTTTTACGCTCCTTTTATATTTTGATTATTAAAACTTTGCCGATATTGCGGCATCTTTTTCCAACACTTTTTGTGCATCGGCTTTGCGCTTTGCCAATAGCCTTTCGGCTACTTCTTCATCTTCTATGCCGAGCATCTGGCAAGAAAGCAATGCGGCATTGACTGCTCCGTCTATGGCAACTGTTGCTACAGGTATTCCTGAAGGCATCTGTACAGTTGACAGAAGGGCGTCAATGCCGTCTAAAGTCGATGATTTTACGGGTACTCCTATAACAGGCAGACACGTATTGGCTGCCAGTGCCCCTGCCAAGTGGGCTGCTTTGCCTGCAAAGGCTATGATTGCGCCAAACCCGTTTTTCCGTGCATTTTTTGAAAATTCCGCTGCTTCTTCAGGAGTCCTGTGAGCGGAGTATATATGTACTTCAAAAGGTACGTCAAGTTCTTTTAATGTATCCATTGCTTTTTCAGCAACTTTCAGGTCGCTGTCTGAGCCCATAACTATGCCGATTTTTTTCATCGCTAATCCTCCCATGCAATCAACACGATATATCCTTTTTATGGTTTAATTATATCAATTAGCTAAAATCCTTGTCAATAGAACAGGCCATAAATATTTTTATAAAAGAGGAGTGTGTTCGTTCTTTGACGAACGTTTTTTGTTTTCTGTTAATTTTAATTCGCTATATTGACAAGAATTGTTCTGAATGCTATACTTTTCTACATCTGGATGAAGAAAACGGGAGAGAGCGTCACTATCACTTGGGCGCCGCCGAAGGGGCAAAACTCTCAGGTAACCGGGACCGTTTTCGGACAGGCCTCTGGAGAGTGTGAAAACCACCGATGAAGCAATCCTTACCTTTCGGAGAATCTTTCAGGTAAACAGACAGAGTGTGCATATTTGTTTTGCACGCTTTTTATTTTACCGTAAAGGAGGCTGCCATGTCTGAATTTATACTTTTGTTGTTTGAAATGGTCGGCGTTGTTGCTTTCGCTGCTTCAGGTGCCATGACCGGGCTTGAAAAGGGTATGGATATATTCGGAGTGTCCATACTGGGTTTAACCACCGCAGTAGGCGGCGGAGTTATAAGAGATTTAATCTTGGGAATCACTCCTCCTATGACTTTTCAAAATCCTATCTATGCCGCCATATCCATATCGGTATCGTTTATAGTGTTCATTGCTGCCGTAAAATATCCCTCTTTCAAAGGCCGAAAATATTATGAAATTTCCATGCTTATAATGGATTCCATAGGTCTTGGGGTATTTACTGTAATCGGAATCAATACTGCCTATTCTTTAGACTCGGATTACAGCATGTTCCTCCTCATATTTGTAGGCGTGGTAACCGGCATAGGCGGAGGCGTCATGCGTGATATTATGGCAGGCAATCCCCCTTATGTGTTTGTCAAACATTTCTACGCCTGTGCTTCAATAATAGGGGCCCTTGTCTGCGTTTATTCGTGGCCTTATTTCGGCAGCGCCACTTCGATGCTCTTTGGCACTGCGGCAGTCATAATATTGAGGCTCCTTGCCGCACGCTTCAGGTGGAGCCTGCCGAAGCCGAAAATGTGAAGGGTCGGCGAGCTTAGGGGAGGTTGGGCTCGTTGAGGCGGTTGGATTCTTTGAGATAGTTGGGCTTGTCAAGCTCGAAATGCCGGATTTGAAAGAAATATCGGGTTTTACGGCAGTTTGAGAGCTGTTACCGCCGCCAGAATGCCGCAATTCAAAGAAATTTTAAGATTCACGGCAGTTTTACCCCTTTCCGACCGGCAATAATGCCGTAATTCAAGAAAAATTTGAAAATTACAGCAATTCGGCCGTCCTAAAGGCTCTGAAAATGCCGGATTTGAAAGAAATTCTGAAATTTGCGGCAGTCCACATAGGTACGTACATTTTATAACAAAAAACCGCTGCATCAACCTTGCTTACCGGCAATGTTGATGCGGCGGTCTCTTTTCTTTTTTATTCTTCCTTATCTTCGGGCTCTTCAAGCTGCCAAGGCTCATCATCCTTGAAAATCTTCTTCGTTACGTCTTTTCCGAAGAAAATCATCAATACTATTATGAGGACTATGGCTGCAATAAATGAATAAAGTATAATTTTAATATCTCCCGACCTTGGCATGAGCAAATCTTCTGCATCTTCTTCGGATACATACCAAGTCAGAGTCGCATTGAGCTTTGATTTTTCATACTGGCTGCCTACAGGATTTTTAAAATACAAAGTCACTTCATATCTGGTATCGCTCTTCTTTGAGGCGTTGGCGGTTTTAAGTTCTTCATATACCTTATTGTCGAGATTTTTAACGCTGTCGTCAAAAATAACTTTATCATTGGTTCTGTCATAAACCTTTGCGTTTAGAGCTTCTGCCATGCCGTCTGTTGCCGAGTCAAGCTCTATTTTTAAGAAAAAGTTCATGTCCGTCTTATGATTTAACCTGACAATGTAATTTTTTGTCATCACATCATCCTGCTTCATATGGCTTATTTCAATAGTATCGCTTATCTTTGAAACTTTGTTTCGCAGTTCCAGGGAGGTCTGTTCTTTAACATCCTCTGTCAGATACTCCTTGTTCTTTTCGCTGTCCTCAGAGCTGCCTATGCTTAAGCCTATCGCTGCGCAAAGCATTATAACTATTATAACGATAAGCCATTTGCCTGTATCTTTGCCCTTTCTTTTACCGTTATTCATAACTTTTTGTCTCTCTTTCCCTTTTCGTCAAAACCCTAAAGCTCTCTATAAATCCCTGATGCTTCACCTCTTTAGGTTCAAACTTCATCATGTTAAACGCAAACTGCTGCATAGTTCCTGCGGCGAAAGGCGATATAAGAGTTCCTATCCCTATAGGGCCTCCCAGCCACCAGCCTACGATTAAAACAACGACCAATATTATCACATTCACTCCTCCTATAGGTATCATGTGCAGCCTACGTCCGATAGCTACCTGCATTGCGTCTCTCGGTCCACAGCACAGTCCCGCTTTCATATAGAAATACTGTGAAAATCCGGCAATAAAGAATCCTACGAGAAGCATCAAAATTCCTATCCAAAGATTGTCCTGCTTTGGTATTAAATTCAAATAATTTAAAAGGTCCACGGTTTTTCCGACAACTATGGCGTCCAGAAGCGTACCTATTCCTATTTTCTCCCGCATCAGCAAATCCACTCCTATGACCGCAAAGGAAATAATTATGGATGCCGTGCCGAAAAGGATATTGAATCGTTTAGATATACCGATACTGAAAGCATCCCATGGGTCTACGCCTATATTTGCCTGTATGATAAGATATGTACCTACAGCGAACATCATAAGGCCCAGGGTTGCCGTTACTGCGCTTTTTAGGATATCCAAAGGTGTCTTGTTCATATATGTCCTCCTGCCTGTCCCTATCATATAGCTTACATTATACTATATTTATATATAATTTGCACGAAAAAAATCGAAAACCTTTGCTGAATATCAGCAAAGGTTTTCTTCTTCTCCCAAAACGATGCTATCATATTTACTTCTAAGATATCCACTTACACATAGCATGGTCAAGGCTATAAATAAAGCCACTGTCTTTCTTCCCGAATCGGGTGCTTGTGATAAAGCTACCAAAAGCCCCGCACCGCCGCCTACGAAAGCATCGGATATTCTTTGGGTTTTCCTAAGATATTTCAACTCTTTTAAGGACCATGTCATGTTTTTTTCTGCTTGCGGTTTATATTCTTCAGGCTCCAGCTTCTTGGCCGCAATCAGCTCGTTTATGCTGATTCCCAGTTCTCTGCACAGATGAGGCATCACGCTTATATCCGGCATATAGTCGCCGTTTTCCCAGCGTGATACGGTTTTATTGGTTACCCCGATTCTGCTGCCGAGTTCTGCTTGCGTCATTTTAAGTTCTTTTCGCAGTTTTGCTATAAACATGCCTATTTCTTTCTGGTTCATAACTCTTCCTCCCGATAAGAATGTATCATTACTCCCTCCAAAAAGCTTCCCCACAAACAGCGAATCTGAAAAATCTATTGAATATCGGTTACCTTGTAGTCTTTGTCTTCAACCGCTTTCTTTAAAACTTCGTCAGCAACCTCTGCATTGAGGGTTACAAAAGCAGTGCCCTCGCTGTGGCTTACTTCGGCCTTTTCCACCTGTTCCAATGATTCCAAAGCTTTCTTTACCGCAGCTTCGCAGTGACCGCACATCATACCTTCGATTTTCATTGTCTTTTCCATAATTTTACTCTCCTCTTCGTTTTTAAGTGTTCTTTTTATTTTATAATCTCTGCTCGTATCAAACATCTTGAAGAAATTCAGTCTTAAAGCGTTAGAAACCACGCAGAAACTTGACAAACTCATAGCAGCAGCCGCAAACATCGGATTGAGCTGCCACCCCAGCATTGAAATAAATACTCCTGCCGCAAGGGGAATACCTATTACATTATATATAAATGCCCAAAACAGATTTTCATGTATGTTTCTTAAGGTTGCCCTGCTCAGCCTTATGGCGGCAGGCACGTCGGACAAACGGCTCTTCATAAGCACCACGTCCGCTGCATCTATTGCAATATCCGTTCCGGCTCCTATGGCAATGCCCATATCCGCCCTTGTCAATGCCGGAGCATCGTTAATTCCGTCGCCTACCATGGCAACCTTGCCTTTACGTTGCAGCCTGCGTATAACAGCCTCTTTGCCGTCCGGCAACACTCCAGCTATCACTTCGTCAACACCTGCCTGTTTACCTATGGCACTTGCCGTTCGCTCATTGTCACCGGTAAGCATTACCACGTAAATTCCCATGTTCTGCATCTCTTTAACTGCCTCAGGACTGTCTTCTTTTATAACATCTGCCACGGCAATTATTCCTGCCAAAGAGTCGCCGCAAGCAAAGAATAGCGGGGTTTTGCCCTCTTCAGCCAGCTTTTCCGCTTTGTCTTTCATTTCGTCAGGCACCGATGAAAAACGGCTGATATATTGATAATTTCCGCCGTAAAGGGTTTTTCCCTCTTTCACTGCAGTAAGGCCGTTGCCCGGCATGGCTTTAAAATCGGTCACTTCGCCGCCGCTGATTCGGCGTACGCCGGCTTCACGCATAATCGCCTTTGCCAGCGGATGTTCGCTTTTTTTCTCAAGGCCGCAGGCCAGTTCCAGAACATCGTCCTCGGAAAAATTCAGAGCCGGTACTATATCCGTTACTGCCGGTTCGCCCATGGTTATTGTTCCTGTCTTGTCCAGGGCAACAATCTGCACTTTCCCCGTTTCCTCAAGGGATACGGCAGTCTTAAACAGGATGCCGTTCTTCGCACCTTTGCCGTTGCCCACCATTATAGCTACAGGCGTAGCAAGTCCGAGGGCACACGGACAGCTTATAACCAGCACCGATATACCTCTTGCCAAAGCGAATCCTACGGTTTGGCCTGCAAGCAGCCATATGGCCATGGTTAAAAGGGCTATTCCTATGACTGCCGGAACAAATATTCCCGACACTTTATCTGCTACCTTGGCTATAGGCGCCTTGGTCGTCGCCGCATCGCTTACCATTTTAATTATCTGCGAAAGGGTGGTGTCCTCGCCTACTCTCGTAGCCTCGCACCGTATATAACCCGATTGATTTATGGTGGCGGCCGATACCAGATCGCCTGCCTTTTTATCTACAGGGATGCTTTCTCCCGTTAAAGCTGCCTCGTTGACGGCGCTGTCGCCTTCAATTATAACTCCGTCTACCGGGATGCTTTCTCCGGGACGAACGGCAAATATATCGCCTTTCCTCACTTCCTCAATGGAAACCGTGGTTTCTTCACCGTCACGTATGACGGTGGCGGTCTTAGGAGCCAAGTTCATCAAGCTCTTCAGTGCATCGGTGGTTTTGCCTTTTGACCTGGCCTCAAGCATCTTGCCTACGGTAATCAGCGCCAGTATCATTGCTGCCGATTCAAAGTAAAACTCATGCATGTATGTCATCACGGCTTGGCTGTCGCCTTTCATCTGGGCGTCTGTCATGGCAAACAAGGCCACAACGCTGTATATAAACGCAGCGGCTGAACCAAGTGCTACCAGAGTATCCATATTAGGGGACCGGTGAAGCAAGCCCTTAAATCCGCTTACGAAAAATTTCTGATTTATTACCATTATAATCGCTGAAAGCAGCAGTTGTATGAGGCCCATTGCCACATGGTTTCCTTCGAGAAATTCGGGAACGGGAAAGTTCCACATCATATGACCCATTGAAAAATACATGAGAATGATTAAGAATCCAAGCGACGCTATAAGCCTCCTCTTTAATACTGGAGTTTCCCTGTCTTTTAAGGCATCGCTGTCCGGCGCCGTTTTTTTACTATTTGTTCCCTTTATTTCGGCTCCGTATCCCGCATTTCTGACTGCTTCGATTACGGCCTGGGGCGTGGCGTTGCCCTCAACTGCCATTGAATTAGTCAGGAGGCTTACCGAGCAGGACGTAACTCCCGACACAGCAGACACCGCTTTTTCGACACGTGAACTGCATGCCGCGCAGCTCATACCGCTTACACTATATTGTTCCAAAAATATCACCTCTATTTCATAAATTTCTGCACTATCGTAACGAGTTCTTCAATTACCTCATCGTCTCCTTGCCTAATATCCCGCACCACGCATCCTCTGATGTGGCTTCCTATAAGTTCCCTGTTGAAAGAGTTAAATGCGGCGCTGGCTGCATTGGATTGTATAAGTATATCGTTGCAATACGCATCATTTTCAATCATACCTTTGATGCCCCTGATTTGTCCTTCTATTCGGTTTAATCTGTGTATCAGCTTTGTCTTTTCTTCTTCTGTTCGTTCGGTTTTCTTTTTAGCGCAGCATCCGCTTTTTATGTTATCCATAAAGATAATATTCCTTTCTTATTCGACGTATACCCCAGTAGGGTATTTATATAATATACCCTGTCCGGGTATATGTCAAGTCCTTTTATATTATCCCATAACCTATTATCGTCTTTTCTCCGTAAAAATACTCCTTTTCCTTGCATTTATCGCCGACGTTTCCTTCTACCGTGTATATTTTGCCTTTTTTACAGTTTGTGACTATGCCTGTATGGTCAGGGACTTTGTCGCCGTCGCTGTCAAAAAATATTATCATTCCGGCTTTCGGAGCCATGTCCTTATCTTGCCACCTTTCATTCTCTTCAAACCATTCTTTTCCTTCTTCACATACGGAAAATTTCGGTTCATCAAATCCTGCTTTATACACGCACCATGATACAAAACATGCGCACCAATCCACATGGTTGTCGAAGCCGTACCAGCTCCAGTATTTTTTTCCTCCCGTGTTTCCCACCTGAGAATGAGCAATCTCCCAAATATCATGAGGGATTGGTGTGACTTTTATGAGATGCACAGAAAGCAGGCATGAGATTATCGTCATTATGACAAACAGCTTGCTCATGGTCATGAGTTTTTGCCGCGTCTGTCCCTGCTTCCTACGTTTTGATTTTTTTATTTTCATATTGCTTAGCCCTCCGCCTTGTCTCTCTTTAACTCCAATAATTTTATTCATCGTTTTATTAGACATGCGGAGAACTTGTGGTATCACAAGTTAAAAGGCAGCCCTGAGGCTGCCTTTCAAAATTTTTGCTTCTTATTTTTTATTATTGTCCCATCTGCTTAGCTACTTCTTCTGCGAAGTTTTCTTCTTTCTTTTCGATACCTTCGCCTACTTCGTATCTAACCATTTCAACAACTTTCATCGGCTTTCCGATTTCTTTTGCTACGCTTTCAACATACTGTTCAACGGTCATGTCGCTGTTCTTAACGAACTTCTGGTCAACAAGACAAGCTTCCTTGAGGATAGCTTTAACCTTGCCCGGAATAATTCTTTCGAGCATTGCTTCAGGCTTTCCTTCGTTGAGAAGCTGCTGCTTAGCGATTTCCTTTTCGGATTCCAGCCATGCAGGGTCAACCTGGTCTTCGTTTACAAAGTTAGGGTTCATTGATGCAACCTGCATTGCAACGTCCTTAGCGCATACAGCAATTTCTTCTGCGGTAGCTTCGGTTTCAATACCTACGATTACGCCGATCTTGCCTGCGCCGTGAATATATCCGGTATAAACAACTCCCGGAGTTGCCATTTTGTGGAATCTTCTTACGTTCATGTTTTCGCCGATTTTTGCTATTTTATTGTTCAGAGCATCCAGAACAGTGCCCTCTCCTTCATAAGGAAGAGCCTTGAATGCTTCCAAATCGTCGCTGTCTGCCTTAAGCGCCATGTCAGCCAGCTTTTCTACGAATTCCACGAATTCTTCATTCTTGGCAACGAAGTCTGTTTCGGAGTTGACTTCTACTACGGCTGCCATCTTGTGGTCTTCTGAGAAAGCGGTTTTTACAAGGCCTTCTGCTGCAATTCTGCCTGCTTTTTTAGCTGCCTTGGCAAGTCCTTTTTCTCTCAACAGTTCAACGGCTTTATCAATATCTCCGTCGGTTTCAACCAAAACCTTTTTGCAGTCCATCATGCCTGCTCCGGTCATTTCTCTCAATTCTTTTACTAATTGTGCAGTTACTGCCATTTTCGTATCCTCCTCTTTGATGTACTATTCAGCATCTTCTGCTGTTTCAGCCTCGGCTTCAGCATCTTCTGCCGGAGCTTCTTCAACGACAGCTTCTTCGCCCTCGTCAAAGCTTTCGCCCTGGTTAGCCTCGATAACAGCATCTGCCATTCTTCCTGCAATAAGTTTTACGGCTCTGATTGCATCGTCATTTGCAGGGATTACGTAATCAACATCATCAGGGTCGCAGTTGGTATCAACAATTCCTACGATTGGAATTCCGAGAATTCTTGCTTCTTTAACTGCAATTCTTTCTTTCTTAGGGTCTACAACAAAGATTGCTCCAGGCATACCCGGCATGTCCTTGATTCCGCCTAAGAATTTTTCAAGCTTATCCATTTCAGCTCTAAGCTTTATAACTTCTTTCTTTGCCAGCTTATCAAAAGTTCCGTCCTCTTCCATAGTGTGAAGGTCAGCCAGTCTCTTGATTCTCTGTGCGATTGTCTTATGGTTTGTAAGCATTCCGCCAAGCCATCTTTCGCTTACGAAATACTGTCCGCATCTGTTAGCTTCATCTGTAATAGCCTGCTGAGCCTGCTTCTTGGTTCCTACGAAAAGAATCGGCTTTCCTTCTTCTGCAACGCTTCTTACAAAGTCATAAGCTTCTTCGATTTTCTTTACGGTTTTCTGCAAATCTATAATATAGATTCCGTTTCTTTCCGTAAAGATGTAAGGAGCCATTTTAGGGTTCCATCTTCTTGTCTGGTGTCCGAAATGCACACCTGCTTCCAGCAACTGTTTCATTGAAATTACTGCCATTTTTAATTCCTCCTGGTTTTTTACTTCCACCTCATCGTGACACCGCTTGCAAAAGCTTTATAAGCTCATTTTCAGCACCCTTATGGCAGGGATCTGCGGCAACCAATACCGATGTCGATGTGTCGGTTTTATTTTTTGATATGCACAGGCATACCACTGAAATACTATACAACATATTCGTTGAAATTGCAAGGGTTTTTTGGTTGGATTTATTTCAAATATCATTATCAATTATAATACAAATTCATCTTTAAGTTTCTGTATAAATCGCCCTGCTGCTTTTGAAAAAACTTGATACTTTTTCCACACGATACATAAGCCCGCTTCTGAAACGGGATATAGCGGCCTGAAACAGAGATTGCTGTCACCGCTTGTATTGATTAGCTTGTCTAAGGCGATGGCATAGCCAAATCCCATTTTAACAAAACGGGAAGCATTATACAGAAGATCGTAGGTCGCAACAATATTTAATTGCGATACATCCTTTTGCAGCCAAGCGATCATTTCATTGCTGATTGCTGTTTGATGAGATATGATAAGGGGCTTGTCCCATAAATCCTCGGCACAAATATTCTCTTTTTCTGCTAACGGACTATCCTTTCGCATTAAAACTCCCCAAGTGTCTTTTACCGGCAGCCGTATAAAATCATATTTTGAATTATCGAATGGCTCTACTAAAAGGCCGAAGTCAATCAACCCCTTATCCAATCTCTCCACAATATGTTCAGCGTCGCCGCTGTAAATATGGTAACGAATCAAAGGGTGTTCTTTCTGTAAATTTTTAGCAACCTTTGCAATCGTGGAAACGGCTTCGGTTTCACCGCTTCCCATATAAATTTCACCGCTGATATTTTCGTCAGAGGAAGAAAGTTCAGATTTTGTTTTTTCCATTAGGGCAATCATTTCTTCTGCCCGTTTTCGAAGCAGCATTCCGTCCTCTGTTAAAGTTACTTTCTTACTTCCTCTGATAAGCAGCTGCTTTCCAACTTCTTCTTCTAAATCTTTTAATTGCCTTGACAGCGGAGGCTGCGTCATGTGCAAAGTTTCAGCCGCCCTTGTAATGCTTTCTTCTCTTGCTACCGCAAGAAAGTATTGTAATACTCGAATATCCAAAGGAGCTTCTCCCTCCTTGTTTTTGTTTTCAGCTTTATTATAGTACGCACTTGCATACTTTTCAAGTATGGAAAGCCATTTAATATATGTATTTGATATTTTTAACTCGCAAATCTATACTTTAAACAAGGAGGTAAAGCAATGGCAGAAGCGCACGATACCTATAAAAGTATAAGTCAAAAGCAAATTGATTGCTTGGACTACTTAATTTACTCACTAAAAAAACAAAAGTAAACGGAGGAAACAGAGATGAACGATTTTATTTTTCACAATCCCGATAAGGTATATTTCGGAACAAATCAACTGGGACACCTTTCCGAAGAACTGTTAAAATTCGGGAAAAAGGTTTTGCTGGTATATGGCGGCGGCTCTATTAAGAAAAATGGTCTTTATGACAGTATCGTAACCATTGCCAAGAACAGCGGTATTGAACTGTTCGAGCTTTCCGGCGTTGAGCCGAATCCCAGACATTCCACAGTCAATAAAGGTGCGGCAATTTGCAAAAAAGAGAATATCAGTGTCGTTCTCGCTGCGGGCGGCGGCTCAACAATCGATTGCGCCAAAGGAATTGCCGCAGCCGCACTCACCGAAAACGGTGATGTCTGGCCGTTGGTTTCCGGCGGGGTGTGGGTAACGAAAGCTCTGCCTGTTGTTGCAATTCTTACAAATGCGGCAACTGGCTCGGAAATGGACGCCTGGGCGGTTATTTCAAATATGGATACAAACGAAAAAATCGGACTTGGCGGTAGTGCGTTGATTCCGAGAGTCGCCTTTGAAAATCCTGAATACAGTTATACGCTCCCACCTTTTCAGACCGCCTGCGGTGCTTTTGATATATTCAATCATGTTTTAGATAATTACTATCTCGCAGGTGAAGCAAGTTTTGATTTGCTTCTTGAAATGCAGGAGGCAGTAATGCGTACCGTGGTAAAGTGGGCGCCCGTTGCAATGAACGAGCCGGAAAACTACGAGGCAAGAGCAAATCTTATGTGGGCTTCTTCTATGGCGTTAAATTCCATTCTTGACGGCGGAACGGTACACGGGTGTGCTTGTCATGCAATGGAGCACGAGCTTTCCGCTTACTACGATATAACACACGGACATGGACTCGCAATCGTAACCCCTCGCTGGCTGACTTATATTCTGGATGAAACGACTGCCTCCGCAATTTATCGTCTTGGAACACAGGTTTTTGATGTACCGAAAGGATTAAACGAGTTTGAGGGTGCGAAAAAAGCGATTGCCGCACTTTCGGATTTTTGCTTTGGAACATTAGGACTTCTGCCTACCCTTACTGATCTGAGCATTGACGAAACACATTTCAAAGCAATGGCAGAACACGCTTGTATCAGCGGCTCCATAACAGGCCCAAAGGTACTGACCCCGTCTGATGTTGAAGCAATTTACAAAATGTGCTTATAAAGGAGAGCAAATATGAAAACAGAATTACCGAAAATTGCATTGGGTGCTTGGTCTTGGGGTGCAGGCGCAGCCGGAGGAGATCAGGTATTTGGAAATCATTTATCCGAAAAAGATTTGCAGCCTGTGTTTGAAAAAGCAATGGAATGTGGATTGACTTTATGGGACACCGCCGCTGTTTACGGTGAGGGCAGCTCCGAGCGTATTCTTGGAAACTTTGTGAAGAATTCAGATCGTGAAAGCATTATACTCTCCACAAAATTCACCCCGCAGATTGCCAGCGATTCCAAAACAGCTATGCAGGATATGCTGGACGGCAGTAAGGAACGGTTGCATACCGACAGGATAGATATATATTGGATTCACAATCCGATGAATGTTGAGAAATGGACGCCGTACTTGATTCCGTTAGCGAAAAGCGGCCAAATCAATTCTATCGGTGTTTCCAACCACAGCCCTGCCCAAATCGCAGCGGCTTGGGCAATCGCAAAAGGCACGCTTCCGATTATCGGCGTTACAAAAGTAAAGCAGGTAGAAGAAGCCGCAGCTTCCGCACGAATTACATTGACTGCTGAAGAAATTGACCGTTTAGAAAAATTAGGTGACGAAACAGGTGTTCATACTCTGCGGGAATGGGAAAAGGAGATGTGATTTTTGACGGCAGAAGAAATGATAAAGTGTTTTAGAGAAAACACCGAAATTGATAAGGAAAAAGAACTGACAGCCTGTGATCTGTTTCAGGAAGCCATTAAAATTACAATGGAGATGAATAACAGTTACCATACGCCGGAGGAACTTCGGGAGATTATGAGCCGATTGATTGGAAAGAAAGTTGATGATACTTTCCGTTTGTTCCCACCATTTTACACGGACTTTGGAAAAAACATTTCCATCGGAAAAGATGTTTTTATCAACTCCGGCTGTCATTTTCAAGATCAAGGCGGCATTACAATCGGTGACGGCTCGTTAATCGGTCATAATGTAGTGCTGGCGACAATCAACCACGATCTTTTACCGAGCCAAAAGCGAAAAAATCACTATGCGCCTATTACGATTGGCAATAATGTATGGATTGGCTCAAACGCAGTTATTTTGCCGGGTATCACAATCGGAGAATGGGCGGTTGTCGCAGCAGGGGCGGTCGTTACAAAAGATGTCCCGCCTTATACGGTTGTAGGCGGTACGCCTGCAAAAATAATAAAACGAGTTTGTGAATCGGAGGTATCTTAATAAAATGAGAGTTTTGGCAATTAACGGAAGCGCAAGAAAAGACGGTAACACCGCCATTCTTATCAATACAATCTTTGAAGAACTGAATAAAGCAGGAATTGAAACGGAAATGGTACAGTTTTCCGGCAATGTTATAGAGCCTTGTAAAGCATGTTGGGCGTGTAGCGGACAAAAAAATTGCGTTCACCGCAAGGATGTGTTTCGGGAAGTGTTTGATAAGATGATGAATGCAGACGGGATTATTCTCGGCTCTCCCGTTTACTGTGCAAATATATCAGCAAATATGCAGGCATTTTTAGAGCGTGCAGCGGTCGTTTGTGATATGAACAGAGGATTACTGAACAATAAATATAAAGTCGGGGCTTCGGTTGCCGCTGTTCGCAGGGGAGGTGCAATGCAGGCAATAGACGCAATGAATCATTTTTTCCTAAATCAAGAGATGATTGTCGTCGGCTCTACTTACTGGAATATGGTTTTTGGGCAAATGCCGGGTGATGTACTGAAAGATGAAGAAGGACTTGCGAATATGAGAAACCTCGGAGAAAATATGGCATATCTTCTGAAAACTCTTAACTGCCAAAAAAGATTGGAGGGCACAAAATGAAGCGCTCTATGGCGATTTTCTTAATACTTATATTTATCCTTTTATGCAGCCTTGCTGCTTGTAATGGCAAGAAAGAAAAAAGTGAAACAAAAACTCCCTCAAATAGTATTCCGCCGGCAACAGAGAATGGAGATAGCAGTATGAATAACGAAGGAACTACAAGAAACGATACTTTGGTAGTATATTTTTCCGCCACAGGTACAACAAAGTCCCTTGCGGAATATGCGGCTGATATTTTGGACGCCGATATATACGAGATTGTGCCGGACGATCCTTACACAGAGGAAGATTTGGCTTATTATACAAACGGTCGTGCAGATCGAGAGCAAAACGATTCTTCTGCCCGCCCTGCCATTTCAGGTAGTATAGAGAATATGGAGCAGTATGATACGATTCTGCTCGGCTATCCGATTTGGCACGGACAGGCGCCAAGAATTATCAGTACATTTTTAGAGAGCTATGATTTTTCAGGCAAAACAATTTTGCCGTTCTGCACCTCCCATAGCAGCGGTATAGGAACAAGTGATACAAATCTGCATTCTCTTGCAAAAAATGCAAATTGGCTTGACGGCAGACGCTTTGCGGGCGGAACTACGAAAGAGGAAATTGCAGCCTGGCTTGATGAAATGGGTATTTCTCAAAGTGTTTCCCAAAAAATTGGTGCTTTCAATTTTGACACGAAAACCGTATTATTGAACAGCGGTTATGAAATGCCGATCAACGGTTTGGGGACATACAGCCTTCACGGTGATGATTGCATCAATTCTGTCAAATTTGCTCTATCCAATGATGTACGGCTCATTGATACCGCTTCGGCTTATGGAAATGAGGAAGAAATCGGACAGGCAATTCGGGAAGCAATCGACGAGGGAATTGTAAAAAGAGAGGATATTTTTATTATCACAAAAATTTATCCGGGTAGTGAGATGGCAAACCCGGAGGCATCCATTCAAGCCTGTTTGGATAGGCTGAATATCGGTTATGTGGATATGATGTTACTGCACCACCCCGACTCAAACGATGTGAAAGCCTATAAAGCTATGGAACAGTTTGTAAGGGACGGCAAGATCCGCTCTATTGGTCTTTCTAACTGGTATGTGGAGGAATTAACGGAATTTCTGCCGCAGGTTGATACTGTTCCTGCGCTGATACAGAATGAAATCCACCCCTACTACCAGGAAAATGATGTCATTCCGTTTATTCAGGAAAAAGGCATTGTCGTTCAGGGCTGGTATCCGCTTGGAGGCAGAGGGCATACAGGCGAACTTTTGGGCGATTCGGTGATTTCTGAAATTGCTAACGCTCACGGGGTATCTTCTGCACAGGTGATTTTACGGTGGAATTTGCAAAAAGGTGTAGTAGTGATTCCCGGTTCCAGCAATCCTGACCACATTAAGGAGAATACCGAGTTATATCATTTCACCTTGACCGAGGACGAAATGGATCGTATAAACTCTTTGGATCGTGGTGAAAAGCACGATTGGTATTAAATTCATTTTGTAGAAAAATTGGATTTTGCTATCTTATTGAAGAAGCTATTGAGCTCTTTTCCCTCATACGGAGCATCAAAATATGAAGTGAAGAACAGAATCAAGTTATTTACAAGACTTTCGTTCTTTAAAACTGAACTTTTAAAATAATCTTGTAAAACAAAATATAGTTTTGAAGAGTCAACGATATTCAGTTTTTCAGATGATTGCTTTCTCAGTATGGCATTTCCGGTAGAATTAAATGTAGCAATATGACAGTCAATCGCTAATTCTTTGTTAATTTTATCGCGAAGTTCTCGAACTGCTTTATTAGTGAAGGATACAACGAGAATTTGAGAAGGTTCAATACCTTTTTTCTCGACCAAATATTTAACCTTTGCCGCAACAGTAGTTGTTTTTTCCGCTCCCGCTCCGGCAATAACAAGGCAGTAATCTTCATCAGTAAGAATAACTTGACGTTGGTCTTCATCCAATTTGATTTGCGGATCAACATCTCGAAGTATATTGTCCAGGTAGAATTGTTCTTCAGCCATTGTACGGCAAATAAAAGCCTCATAAGTAAATAACCCCGGTCTTAAAGACCGGGGTTATTCTGCATAAGTAATTCATAATACCTTGCTTCTTGCTCTCATAGCAGTTTCCTCAAATATGCAGCATACACTTGCTTCGTCCGTATGTAGCTTTCTCTTGCAAGATACAGTTCCGCTCCGTTTTGAAAGACAATTTTCTGATTTTCGGCAACTGAAATCTTTTCTAAATTTACTACGAGTTTTTTCAGCGTGTGGTAAAACCTTTCGTCAAGCTGCTTTTCAACGTTTTCAATTCTCTCATACCAAACATACGTCCCTTCCTCAGTAACGATAGCCAACCTTCTCTGACATTGCTCCAAATAAATTATATCGTCCACATCGATTTTACGGCTATATTTTTTAGTGATAACAGGTATAAACTTGCTCATTTTCTCCTCCTTGTTATCTGCTGCTTTGAAAAAGCAGAATTATGAAATACCGTTTTCATAATTATAACATCGTCACCGTAAGACCTATTTCACTACTTTTCGACTTCTTTCTCCTTTTATGACACTATTCGACAAAATGGCAGTGACTTGGAAGGGCGCCGGTTACCCCGATGAGTTGGAGTTGACCGAGTTGATTGATGCCAGATTGCCGCAAATCTTGAATTTTTCTTCGATTGCGGCATTTTTTGAGCTCTGAGGGCAGTCAAACTGCCGTAAATCACATGATTTTTTTCAATTGCGGCATTTTAGGTGCCTTATAAGGGGTCAGACTGCCGCAATTTTAAAAAAATTCTTCAATCACGGCATTTTGGACTCTTAAAAGGCTGTCAGACTGCCGCAAAAACAAAATTTTTCCTCGATTACGGCATTTTCACATCTTCGAGGCGGCTTGCTCCCTAAAGACACACAAAAAGGCGCCGCTTTGACCTTGGGCGCCTTTTTACAATCATGTCCGGTTTTTACAGTTCTTCTCTTCTGTAAGTAATCAAATCTTCTGCAATTTCATTGGCTGCAATGGAAACAGGTCTTTCTGTTTCCGCCTCAGTCAAGATAGGCTTGCCGTCGATTATATCTCTGGCACGCTTTGCTGCCAAAATTACGATGGTGTATCTGCTGTCCGCTTTCTTTCTAATTTCGTTAATCGATGGATATAACATTATATTTCCTCCCTGTAACTATCAATAAGTTCTTCTGCGGTAAAGGCAACCTTTGAGTGTTCTGCCACGACTATGGCTTTGACTCTTGCCACAGCTTCTTCCAATACGCCGTTTACCACGCAGTAGTCGTATTTGTCTATATACGAAAGTTCTTTGAGTGTTTCTCCCAAACGAAGTTCAATGGCCTCTGCCGTTTCGGTTCCCCGTCCTGTAAGCCTCTTCCTAAGCTCTGCCATAGACGGAGGCAGGATAAATATAAATACGCCGCCGGGATAGTTTTCCTTTACTTTAAGAGCGCCCTGCATGTCGATTTCGAGTATGACATCGATCCCTGACTCCAGCTTCTCGATAACAGGTGCTTTGGGAGTTCCGTAGTAGTTGCCGTAAACTTCGGCATATTCAAGCAGGTTGCCTCTGCGGATGTTCTCCTCAAATGCTTCTTTATCGGTAAAGAAGTAGCTTACGCCCTCTTCCTCGCCCTTTCTTGGATTTCTGGTAGTCATGGATACTGAAAGCTCCAGCTTATCGGTTTCTTCAAGGAGCTTTTTGCATATGGTACCCTTTCCGGCGCCGGATGGCCCCGAAAGTACAAAAAGCTTGCCCGGGTGTTTTTCTCTGATATCCATTCTGAACTCCTGTTGCTTCTGATTGTGCTTGTTATGAATTTATATTATATCACAATCACATGGGAATTTCAAGGCTTATTCAATATTCTGAACCTGTTCTCTTACCTTCTCAATTTCGCTCTTTATTTCGAGCATGTAATTTGTAATGGTAATATCGTTGGCCTTTGAACCTATGGTATTGGCTTCGCGGTTCATCTCCTGCACCAGAAAGTCCAGCTTCTTGCCCTCGGCCTCGTTGCCGCTTCCCAATATCTTTTCAAGCTGAATCAGATGACTGTTAAGTCTGGTGATTTCTTCATCTATGGCGCATTTATCGGCAAAGATAGCCGCCTCTGTCAGAATTCTTTCCTCCGGAAGGCTTGCATTGCCTGCCAGAAGCTCGGTTATGCGCTCTTTGAGCTTTGCGGTGTAATCTACTACCACTTGCGGCGCTCTTTCGGAAATCTTATCAAGCAGCTTTTTTATATTATCTTTTTTGATGAGCAAATCTTCTGAAAGCTTTTCTCCTTCCGCCTCCCTCATCTTCTCAAGGTTTAAGGCAGCTTCTTCAACGGGAATCAATATCGCTTTGGTCATTTCTTCCTCATCTTCAACATCCGGTATGGCCTTCATCACATCAGGCATGGTTGCAAGAAGTGCAAGAGAAATATCGCCGCAAAGGTCGAAGCTGTTTTGAAGCGCTTTCAGATTATCGTAATACTGGTGAGCTATAGGCTCGTTCAGCTTGATATTTATGTCGTTTTCGGTTATGTTTTCAACCATTATGGAAACATCTATCTTTCCCCTGCGCAGTTTGGATTTAACTGCGCTCTTAACCTTATCCTCCACAAAGCCGTATCTTCTCGGCATTTTTACCGTAACGTCGCAATAGCGGTGATTTACCGATTTTATTTCTACCGTAATGTTGCGCTTTCCGTCGGTATATTCGCTTCTTCCGAAGCCTGTCATGCTTTTTATCATCTGATTTTTCCTCTCTTCTTAATTTAATCTATGATAACATACTCATTTTACACGAATTCTGAGATTTTTACAACTTTAATATCCTTCTTGCTCAATGCCAAAGCCCATGCTAAAATAAAACGAGAAAGGAGTTATTATGGCTTTTGACGGAATAATTACCATGGCTGCGGCTGTGGAACTGGGTGAAAAAATAACCCTTGGAAAGATAGAAAAGATTTATCAGCCGGAAGCTGATGAGCTCGTATTTAACATACATACAAAGAAAGGCAATCTGAAGCTTTATGCTTCTGCCAACCCTGCCTCGGCAAGAATCCACCTTATGGAAGCAACCCTTCCGAACCCTCCTGCTCCCTCGTCTTTCTGCATGCTTTTACGCAAGCACCTGCAAGGCGCCCGCATTACGGAAGTGGCTCAAAAGGGAGCCGAAAGAATTATAGAGATTTCCCTCGAAACGTTAAATGAACTTGGTTTTACCGTTTCAAAAAAACTCATATTCGAGATAATGGGCAAGCACAGCAACATCATCCTGCTGGATATTGCAACGGGGAAAATCATAGATTCTATAAAGCGCATATCCATCGACGTCAACAGGGTGCGCCAGATTCTGCCCGGAATTTCTTATCAGTATCCTCCGGTTCAGGATAAAATACCTTTTACCCAAATAACCAAAGATGATATTGCAACCCTCCCTTCATTGGACGCAAAGACGCTGCAGAAATCAATAGGCGGTATCTGCCCCGCATTGGCAGAGGAAATGTCACGCAGACAAGACATCTATGGTTTTCTGCAAGAGGTAACATCTTCATCAAAGACCGGATGCTTTACACCTGTAATATATGCCGATGAGAAGGGTTCGCCCAAGGAGTTCCACATAACTCCGTTAAGCGAATACGAAGATGTCTGCCGCAAAATCCGATTCGACACTTTAAGCCAATGCCTTGAGTATTACTATCATCACAGGCAGAGTTCAAACCGTGCGCGCCAGAAGTCAGCCGACCTTATCAGAGCCGTTTCTGCCCAGCTGGACAAACTTCACCTGAAAGAGCAGCGGCTTAAGGAAGATTTGCTCCAAGCAGAGAACTCTGAGGATTTAAGGCTTTTCGGAGAACTTCTCACCGCAAACATTCATATGGTAAAGCCCGGCGCAACCAAAGTCACCGTTACCAATTATTACGATAATTCACAGGTGACCATACCACTCGAACCTCGCTTTTCTCCTTCGAAAAACGCCCAGAATTACTTTAAAAAATACGGCAAGTCAAAGACGGCTATTAAAGAAAAGCAGCTTCAGCTTGAGGTCAACGACGGGGAAATCAAATATCTGGATTCAGTGCTGGCATACCTCGAAAACTCGGAAAGCGTTGACGAAGCCGACGCCATAAGAAAAGAACTGGAAGAGACCGGATACCTGCGGAAACGCAAGGTGCCCGGCGGCTTTAAGGAGAAAAAATACAAAGCCGAACCTTATAAGTATATCCTGCCAAGCGGCATGACCGTTCTGGTGGGAAGAAACAACAAGGAGAACGACATCCTGACCTTAAAGACGGCCTCTTCAAAGGACACCTGGTTTCACACCAAGGACATACCCGGTTCTCATGTAATACTGCAAAACGGCAGCTCGGAACCGGATAAGGACGATATATTTGCCGCTGCCGCCATAGCGGCCTACCACAGCAAAGGCCGTTCTTCGGAAAACGTGCCTGTGGATTACGTTCAGGTAAAATATGTAAAAAAGCCGGCAGGAGCCAAGCCCGGAATGGTGATATTCACCAATAACAAAACAGTTTGGGTCAACCCCAAACTGCCTGAATAACGTATTCGGCTCATGATTTCATGATTATACCATTTTTTTACATTTTAATATCCAATTTTACATATTTTTACTTTTTTCGCTTTTATTCTCCCATGGGGCAGGTTATGATTGTATCACATCTTAAATGTAGTTTTGCTTTAAGTGAACAAAGGAGGTATAGATATGAGACAACATTACTGCTCGCTATGCGGGAACATTCACAACAATGTAACATTTAAATGCGGATATGTCTGCGAGGACTGCATTGATTACATCAAAAACTGCACTTAAGACTATCTGCTTCGGCAGTTTATACAATTAAAAATCGGTGATTCATGAAAATCTCAAATGAGCCCTATCTTAATTCCATGATTACGCAAAACAAGTTCCCAAAGAAGGGCTTAGCCCTTCTTTTTCCTTTGATTTCGCTTTGCTTTAATACGTTTTTGATGCTGCTGCCTATTGATGCGCTTTTTCGTTTTTTTCTTCATTACCGAAAATCCGAAGCGACCTATGGGCGATTTATTTATGCCGAAATACTCTCCGTGTACATAGGCAAGCAGGCCTGCTTTGTCAAGGGCAACTCTGCCGTCCTCTTCCATAAGCTCTTTATTCACATGCACTTTCACTATTTCGGCCACAAACATATCGTGGGTGGGATACTCCCTTATTTCCGTAACCTTGCATTCGAGATTTACGGGAGACTCTCCTATCATCGGGCATTTTACCTGTGCGGCTTCAACAGGGGTAAGTTTCATCTCTTTAAATTTATCGACATCCGCCCCCGACTTGACTCCGCAGTAGTCGGTTGCAAAGGCCAGAGCCCTTGTCGTCAGATTTACTACGAATTCCCTCTCTCTGCTTATTATGCCGTGAGAGTGGCGTGATTTCCGTACGGAAACATATGTCATAGGCGGCTGGGAATTTATTATTCCGGTCCACCCTATGGTTATGATATTCCTCTCATCTCCCTGTCCGCAGGAGACCATTACGGCCGGCACGGGGCACAGCAAAGTTCCCGGATTTAAAGTCACCTTTTCCTTTTCCATTTCTATCTCCTCAATTTTTCAAGCACCCGTTCAAAGATTTCAGGCCGGGGCCTCTCAAATTCCATATACTCTCCTGTTCTTGGATGTACAAATCCCAATATCTTCGCATGAAGAAGCTGTCCCTCCACGTTGAAAGGCTGCTTTCTTGGGCCATAAACAAAATCTCCCACAAGAGGATGTTTGATATACGCCATATGCACCCTTATCTGATGAGTTCTTCCGGTCTCTAACTTTGCCTCAATCAAGGTGTATTTTCCAAACCGCTCAAGAACACGCCAGTGGGTAACGGCTCTTTTGGAATTTTGCACGGTTACCGCCTGCCGCAACCTGTTATTGGGGTCTCTTCCTATAGGCGCATCCACAGTGCCTTCATCTTCCGCAAAATTGTTGAATACCAGCGCCTCGTAACGCCTCGTTATGGTATGCTGCTCGAGCTGGCGTGACAGGGACTCATGGGCAGCATCATTTTTTGCTATGACCAAAAGTCCGCTGGTGTCTTTATCTATTCTATGAACGATACCGGGTCTTATGACTCCGTTTATAGACGAAAGCCGGTCTCCACAGTGATACATGACCGCATTGACAAGAGTTCCGCTTTCATTGCCTGCCGCCGGATGAACCACCATTCCGCGGGATTTATTCACAACAAGAAGGTCGTCATCTTCATAGACTATGTCAAGAGGAATGTTCTCCGCTTCAGCTTTAAGCTCCTGCGGCTCCGGTATGGTTATTTCCACCCTATCACCGGTCTCCGTCTTATATTTCTTGGAGGTACATACCTGGCCGTTTACTTTCACCTGTCCCTGCTCAATGAGCTTTTGAATGAAGCTGCGTGAAACTTCCCGTAACTGCAAAGAGAGCACTAAATCAAGTCTAGTGCTCTTATTTTCTTCATCTGTTAAAAATGTATAAGTCTGAGATTCCTTCATAGCGTCTGTCCGTAAACCCTATTTTATGCTTTATCGCCCTGAGGGCTTTCTTTTTCCGAAAAAACCAACGTATATACTACTAAAATTCCGGCGCCCACACATACTGATATATCCGCTACGTTAAATACCGGCCAGAATCCGACATCAAACATATCCGTCACAAATCCGAAAAACACTCTGTCCACCAGATTGCCTATGCCTCCTGCAATCATCATGGAGAGGGCAAGGGAAAGGGTCCAGTGTTCCTCTTTGTGTTTTTCCATGTACCATACGGCAACAGTGATAGCTGCTATCGGCACGATGATCAGCATAAAGCCCTGACCCGAAAAGATGCTGAAAGCGGCCCCTCTGTTCTGCACATATGTAATCTTCAATATATTTCCGATTACCGGAACGCTCTCCCCTATGTACATGGCGTCCCTTATGCAAACTTTAACAATTTGGTCCAATAATATAATCCCTGCTACCAACAAATACCTGAACTTTTTCATTTTTGTGACGGCTCCCTGCCGAAATCCCCCTTATTATCTAAGATTTACTATGGTCTTTGAAAGGTCCTGTTTTACCTGCTTATCCTGTTTATCTTCTTTAGCGGTTTCTTCTGCGATATAATCATTCTCCATGGATGCAGGCATAAACTCTTTTTCGAACTCTTCGAAAATGTCTTCGTTTAAATAATTGATTCTCTCCAGCTCGTTTTCAAGCATACTCTTATATCTGTTCCTAAGAGTTTCAACTCGGCCGCGGAGGCGGGTTCCCTCATCGGTAAGCCTTGAAATGGATTCTTTGGCTTCTTTTGTAATGAGCGAAGCCTCCAGTTCTGCGTTTTTAAGCAAGACCTCTGCCCTTCTCTCGGCGCTGGCTGCTATATCGTTCATAAGCGATTTTGCTGCTTCAAGAGTCTGATACACCGATGTTTCGGTGTTTACATGCTGATCTACCTGACTGCGTGTTTTTTCAAGTTCCGCTTTAAGTTTCTTGTTTTCTCTTATGAGATTTTCCATATCGACGATAATCAAATCGAGAAATTCATCCACTTCCTCTTCTTTATATCCTCTTACGGCTTTAGTAAATTCTTTGTATTCAATATCAGCAGGTGTAATCATATTTTCCTCCAAAACCATTTATGCTAAAATATCACCAAAAGTCTTATGATAATATTGGCAACCATTTCAATAACGACCATCGCAAGCAACAGGGAAAAATCGAACATCCCCGTATTGAATCTGCTCAAAAATCTCCTGAAAGGATCCACGATAGGATCCGTAAACCTTATCAGAGCCCCGTAAATTTTACCTACAGGGCTGTAGGCATCTCTTACGAACCAGCTCATCAAAGCTCTGATTACCAATGCTGCTACCAATATATTGCTGAACAAATATATGGCATAAATAAGTATCCCTCTCATAACCTCTCCTTCTTATCTCCAAGGATTTTTATTTCCCCCGAAATCGAATCCTCTTTCGTCCTGATTGGCTGCTATATCAACGCTTTCAGGTGCAAATATGAAAATATTGTTGGCTACTTTTTGAACGTTGCCGTTTAAAGCATATGTAGCTCCGCTTAAAAAGTCAAATATCTTTTTAGCCACTTCGGTTTCTATCTTTTCAAGATTTATGATAACAGGTCTTCTGCCCTTAAGGCTGTCTACAAGCTTAGGGCACTCTTCAAAGCTCTTTGGCTCGATTACAACGAGTTTAAATGCGCTCGTACCCGCTACCGATATGCGTCTTTCGATAGGAACGGCTTTGGATGTGTCGCCCATGGCTTTAGGCGCTCTGTATTCCGTCTGAGGTTTGCGAATGCTCTCTCTTGTCATTCTCTCCTTCTCAGCTTCGACTTCTTCATCATCGAATTCTTCGTCGACTTCTTCAATTCCGACTAATTTTTTAAAAGTATCTGAAAATCCCATTTATCTTCCTCCTTGTGTTTTAACCCATTTTTTTCGAATAATCTCTCGCTCCGAATATGGACGTACCCACACGTATCAAATTGGAGCCCTCTTCTATAGCCACTTCAAAGTCATTTGACATTCCCATGGAAAGATACTTAAAATCCAATCTCGGATGCTCTATCCTGCCATACTCGTCATATAACTTTTTTACCTCTGCAAAGTACTCTCTTGCATCCTCGGGGTCATCCTCGAAAGGTGCAATGCACATGAGTCCTCTTATATTGATATTGGGGCATGTATTTAAGATATCTTCTATCATCTGCCCTGTTTCTTCCGTAGTAATTCCGAACTTGCTTTCTTCCATTGCGGAATTGACCTGAATCAATATATCCATGGTCAAATCGTGCTGCTGAGCTCTCTTGTTTATTTCCTGAGCCAATTTCAGGGAGTCCACCGAATGTATCATCGAAACTTTGTCTATTATATATTTTACCTTGTTGGTCTGAAGGTGGCCTATCAGATGCCAGCGAACCGGATTTACCCGCTCGTATTTATCCATTATCTCCTGAACCTTGTTTTCGCCGATATCCGTGATTCCGCAGCTAATGGCTTCGTTTATCTCTTCTGTCGAGTGAAGCTTTGTAACCGCAACCAACAGCACATCGTCACCGGTTCTTCCCGACCTCCTTGCGGCTTCGTCCTTTACTTTTTTAATATATTCTATATTTCCGCCGATTGACATTAAAATCACTCCTTTGTCAATATTGTTATTTTTTCCCGGATTTTAAAATTTCAGCATAGGTTCCGACGGTTTCCACCTGCTTTCCCTCTTCGTCATAGAAGTAGTTTTTTTCTACCACCGTCTTGCCGTTTTGAGATGAAAGAATTTTTATCGGTGTAAAATTGGCCTGATTGTACTTGTCCACCACATAGACGCCCTTAACTCCGTCTTTTTCGGTTATGCTATCCGTGTTTAATATGATTCCGCTGTAGCTTGAAGATATTATCGTACATTCTTTTATCCTGTACTTATCAAAATCTTCATAATTTCTGTTGCAGGAAAATATGACCCGCACCTTATTGTCCTGTGCCGCAATGCTGCTTACGTTCATCGGGATTCTGTTTCCGTCCCCGAAATCAACTGTAACCTTCCGTCCTTCCTCAAATGCGGAGGCCTTGTCCTCATCAAACCAACAGACGAGATACCAGCAGCTGTTGTCTATTATTTTATATATGACGTTGCCCGATTCGGCCGTTTTTGAAACGGTTTCCTGAACTCCGGCGCTTTCTTTATACTCGCTTATAAACGAAATGCCCAGTTCCGTCATGGTTTCGGGAGTCGCTTTGCTTTCAAATCCGTCATAATGATAACTTACGACGCCTTTTTTTTCATTGTACTGCACGCTGTCTCCCACGCTGACTACGGGGCTTCCCACTCTCAAAAGAGTTCCCTCTTGGGCTTCCTGTTTTACCGAACCACCCGACTGAGCTTTGTAAACCGTTTCGTCTCTGACAAACACGCATTCGGTCTTTTCGCTCACCTCTAAGGTGCCGTACTCGGCAATGTAGGTCTGGGTAAATATGTCGCTGACTTTGGGCACGACATATATTATCACATACAGAATGATAACCAGCGCCAGAAATATAATCAGTCCTTTTTTTGTTTTAAGATTGTTATTGGTATTTTTCATTTTTCCCTCTTTGGTATTTTACCACGAAATGTTGTGTAATACAACCTGTCTAAAGGGGATTTGCCACAACCTTTTCCAATATTTTTTTCTCTTCTTTCGTCAGTTCTTTTTCCTTGTCAAGGTAGCTCTGCCACAGATCAGGCCTTCTTTCTTTGGTCAGCATAAGAGCATTCTCATACTGCCAGAGATGAATGAGTTTGTGATTGCCGTTGGTTAAAACTTCGGGCACATCCATTCCCTCAAAACTTCTCGGCTTGGTATATTGGTCACACTCCAAAAGTCCCGAATAAACCGACTCATCGGCGGCAGACTGAAGATTTCCAAGTACGCCCGGGATAAATCTTGCCGCTGCGTCTATGAGAACCATGGCTGCAAGTTCTCCCCCTGTCAGAATATAATCTCCGATTGAGACTTCTTCCATATTCCAATAGTCTATTACCCTTTGGTCCACACCTTCGTAATGCCCGCATAAAATGGTAATTTCTTCTTCTTCTGCGATTTCTTCAATCTTATTTTGGTCGATTACCTTTCCCCTCGGTGACATGTATAGAACCTTCTTATTTCTCCCCCCTATCGATTCCAATGCACCGAAAATAGGCTCTGCAAGCATGACCATTCCGGGGCCGCCTCCAAAGGGAGTGTCATCAGCTTTATTGTGCTTGTCCTTGCTGAAATCTCTGATATTTATTAAATTTATGTCTAAAATTCCATTATCTGCCGCTCTTCCCATGATGCTGCTGCCTGTTACGGCTCTGAACATCTCCGGAAACAGTGTCAATACGTTTATCTTCATTTATGCTTCCTCTGCTCCTTCTATAAGGCCCGGAATAAGCTCTATCTCAACCGTTTTCTTTTCAATATCCACGGATTTTACAAACTGCTCCACAGCCGGAATCAAAGCCTGTCTCCCATTTAAAAGCTCTACCTGATATATGTCCTGGGCGCTGTTTTGAAGAACATCGCTTATCTTTCCTATATCTCTGCCGGTGCTCCTATCTTTGACCGTGCATCCGATTAAGTCTCTTATATAAAAGGTATCTTCGGGAAGTTCTCTCAAGTCTTCTTCCGTAATGTATACATCGCTGTCTTTAAGCCCTTCGGCGGCAGTTCTGTCCTCTATGCCTTTAAGCTTGGCGATTACCATGTTCTTCTGATACCTGATGTTTTCGATTTCATATTCTTTTGTATTCTTCGGATTGGAGATTATTATTCTGTCCAGCTCTTCAAATCTCTCTTTGTAATCGGAATAATTGTATATCTTTACTTCGCCCTTTAAGGCTACGGCATTTACTATTTTACCTATTTTAATTTTTTCCATTTTTCTCCTGATTATTATTATAGGCACATAAATACTCCTTCGTATATATGTGCCTATAAACATTAAAAAGTTATTCTTTCACAATTTCAACTGTCACCTTTTTGTTTTCCCTCATAGCTGCGGCATTGACAACAGTGCGAAAAGCCTTTGCGATTCTTCCTTGTTTTCCTATAACTTTTCCCATGTCCTCCGGATCTACTTTCAGGCGAATAACGCTTCCCTGATGACCCGTCGTTTCTGATACCACAACACCATCCGGATTGTCAACGAGTGACTTTGCGATTGCTTCAACCAGTTTAGTCATTAGTTTTCACCGCTTTCCTGCTTATTTTAAAATTCCGGATTTCTTAAACAGTGCTTTTACAGTGTCTGTAGGCTGTGCTCCGTTTGAAAGCCACTTCTGAGCCAGTTCTTCGTTAATTTTGATTTCCTTTGGTTCTTTCATAGGGTCATAGTAACCGATTTCTTCAATAAATTTTCCGTCTCTCGGTGCTCTTACATCTGCAACTACTATTCTGTAAAAAGGCTTCTTGTGAGCTCCCATTCTCTTTAATCTGATCTTTACCATTTTGTTTCCTCCTTAAAATAATCCTTTAAATCTTTTATTTTTCTTCATAAAGCCGGGACTTGCAAACTGCTTCATCAGTTTCTTCGTATCCTCATACTTTTTGATTAGGCTGTTTATTTTGCTTACAGGCTGACCTGAACCGGCCGAAATTCTTCTTCTCCTGCTTGCGTTTAAAATCTGAGGTTTCCGCCGCTCCTCCGGAGTCATGGAGTAAATGATTGCTTCCATCTGCCTGAGCTCTTTTTCGCCCCTTTCGATTTCGTCATCACTCACTTTTTTGTTTCCCATTCCCGGCATCATCTCCAGCATCTTGCCAAGACCGCCCATTTTCTGCATCTGCTCCATCTGTTCAAGATAATCTTCCAAAGTGAATTCGTTCTTCTTGAATTTCTTTTCCAGCTTTGCAGCCTGCTCTTCGTCATAGCTTTCTTGGGCTTTTTCTATCAATGAAAGCATGTCTCCCATTCCAAGGATTCTGCTTGCCATTCTATCGGGGTGGAAAGGCTCCAGCGCATCGGATTTTTCGCCGACGCCTATGAACTTAACCGGCTTTCCCGTCACCTTTTTGGCGGAAAGAGCCGCACCGCCTCTCGCATCGCCGTCCATCTTGGTCATTATGATTCCGTCTATGCCAAGCTTGTCATTGAAACCCTCTGCGGCGTTGACTGCGTCCTGACCTGTAAGGGCGTCCACCACCAAGAGTATTTCGTGAGGCTTTACTGCCTTTTTTACCCTTGCCAGTTCTTCCATGAGTTCTTCGTCTATCTGGAGTCTGCCCGCAGTATCGACTATGAGAACGTCAAAGCCTTTGCGCTCTGCTTCTTTTCTGGCTGCTGCCGCTATTTCTTCGGCTTTTTTGTTATCTCTGTCCGTATACACGGGAACATCGACGGATTTTCCTACCACTTCCAGCTGATCTATAGCCGCCGGCCTGTAAATATCGCAGGCGCAGAGCATAGGCTTTTTGCCGTTCTTTTTTAAGTAAGCTGCCAGCTTTCCGCAGGTGGTCGTCTTACCTGTTCCCTGAAGGCCCACCATAAGCAAGACCGTAAATCCGCTTGGCGAATAGGTAAGCTTGCTTCCGGTTCCTCCCATAAGGTCTGTAAGCTGCTCATTTACGATTTTTATTACCTGCTGTCCCGGAGTAAGGCTGGCAAGAACTTCCTGACCCATGCATTTTTCTTTGACATCGGCCACAAATTCTTTTACTACTTTAAAGTTTACGTCAGCTTCAAGCAATGCAAGCTTAACCTCACGCATCGCTTCGTTTATATCCGCTTCGCTAAGTACGCCCTTGCCTTTGAGCTTTTTAAATGTACTCTGAAGTTTTTCAGATAATGATTCAAATGCCATTTATTCCTCCAGACTGCCTATTATGGCTTTTATCCTGCCAAGTCCCTCCAGCGCTCTTTCATCTGTAAGGCTCTCGGATATCTGTGCGATTTCTCTGTCTATTGCAGTTATCGCATCTTCTGTCTTTACCAGTTTATCTATAAGGTTTAATTTATCTTCGTATTCTTCCAGCGCCTGTTCGGCTTTTTTAAGGGTGTCGTGGACCGCTTGTCTCGAAATTCCGAATTCTGAGGCTATTTCCGATAAGGAAAGGTTTTCTTCATGGTAAAGTGCCATTACCTGCCTCTGTTTTTCCGTAAGCAACGCTCCGTAAAAGTCATATAGCAAGCTGGCTTTTGCAATATCATCTACCATTGAAATCTCCCTGCTTTTTATCTGAAATCTTTCTGCTTTCATCGCTGTGTTTTCACCGGTGTGTTTTCTCCGGTGTTAAGCATCTTTGCTTGACACCGTATGTGAGTATATCACGGTCTCAGGCAGCTGTCAAGTATTTTTGCTTGAAATGTGCCGGCGGGGTTGCGCAGGTTTGACTGGGGTTTGGTGGGTGTCGGGCGGTTGGGCAGTGCGGGCTGGCTGCATGATGCTGGCTGCTTGGGCGGTGCGGGCTGACTGCATTATGCCGGCTGCTTGGGCGGTGCGGGCTGACTGTTCGGGCGAGGCGGTGCGGGCTGACTGCTACCACCATTTCGGAAAGCCTTAACATTCTTTCGTGAATTCACAGATTCGTGTTTATCGTGCTGCCCGTAGCGCATGAATCGGCAGGAAGTGCTCGGTACTCGTGGCATCGTTTGGCACCAGCAGCAGCGTTCCGGACATGCGCTGCACATGGAAAAAGAGCTCTATAATAAATATTGGGTAGGCGGGGGGGGGTAAATTACCTGCTCTGCCGTTTCTCACCAAATTCACAACCATAGCGTTGGCTTTTCGTCAGGTGGCAGCTCAAAAAGCCAACATTTATTCCAATAACTGTAAATTATCCGGGCTTTTTTACGGCTACGTTGGCTTTTTGAGCTGCTCCCCTGCAATTGGCCTACAAAAAACCTTAAAACTGTAGGCCAGTTTTTTGCCGCACCGGAAAAAAGCCAACGCCGGCCCAGCCATCGCCGAGCAAACAGGTGTTATGTAAACCTACGTTGGCAGATTTTCGGTTTTTCAAGATTGTAGCAACATTATTTACAATAACCGTAAATTTCTCGTCGGATGTTCTTCCACTTTTTCCCATATGTTGTCGCAATGACCGAAATTCGGAAATCCGCCAACAGTTTTTCCAAAAAACTGTTGGCGGATTTTGCTTATTTTTAAAAAGCGACAACATCGACGTTTTTCGACATGAAAAATCCATGCGCTTCATCGGATTTTGTTGGCAGATTCCGGCTTATTAAAAATTCTGCCAACTTTTACATGGAGTCCGTTTTTTTGCCCGCTTCGGCCCTTGCCATGGAGCCGAAAAAAGGGGAGGACCGCTGCAGCGGCCCTCCCCAACTTTTAAATATCTGATTTGTTTATCCAGCCTGTTACCTGACCTGCTACTCCCACTCTGGAAGGCAGATTGGTTATCCTGTATCTTCCTCTGAGCAGCTTTCCGTCCCAAAGGTAATAGGTTCCGGTTACATGAGTTGCAATTTTATCCGTTGCCGATGTTCCGTAAAGAGGGCAGCCGCTCAGCGTAATTTTTTGGCCTTTTCCGTAATTCGGCAAAGAAGGGCTTTCTCCGCCTCCGCCAAAGGCCACCCCGAAATATTGACAAATTCCCTGAGCGAGGGCTTTTCCGACAGCTTCAGGATTGTGAATGAAGTTATCGCAGTCCTGCTGATTGGTATGAAATCCCAATTCGCAGTAAATGGTCTTTGCTCTTGGCGCATTTATCTCATACAAATCCGTTCTCTTTACAAGCTGCGCTTTCACGTTACCCGGATATATTGCCTGCATATAAGGCGCTATTGCATCAAATATTTTGCGATAGACTTCGCCTGTATTATAGCACATAAACATAATATATCTTGCCGACGGCGAAGAAGATGCATTGGTGTGAACGGGAATATACAAATCCACATTGTTATTGTCTGCCTCCTTGCATCTTGCTGCCATGTTTTGGCTTTCCTTGCCTACCAGAACTTTGAATCCGCTTTTTCTCAAATATTCGGCGCAAACTTCTGCGATAGGCCTCGTGTGTTTATCTTCGTAGCATCCTGCCCGCAGACATTTGTTTTGGTTTTTTCCGTGATTTGACGGGCTTAGATATATGGTTTTAGACACCTTTCAATCTCTCCTTTCAGATGCACTTTTATTATATGCACAAAAACAGGAAAGTGTTTATCTGCCGTTAATATCCTCTGCTGCGGTGCAGGCGGAGGAATAGGCAAATTGAAGGTTATATCCGCCTGTATCTCCATCCACGTCAAGAATTTCTCCGATTATATAAAGACCCTCATGTTTTTTCAGGCACATCCGCCTCAGGTCCATTTCGTCGAGGCTGACGCCTCCTGCCGTTACCATAGCTTCATTATAGCCGGACAGTTTTTTTATCTTAAAGCGATCTTCAGTAATGGTCTCTGCCAGAGCTTTTATTTCTTTTCCGGATAACTGGGAAACTTTGCGGTTTTCCATATTCAGCCTTTTTGAAAGGACTTGTGCAAACCGTTTTGGCAGTCCCAAACAGTCGCTCATATAGACCTGCGGCGATTTGCCATTGCCCGGAAACTCCGCCCTGCACCGGGCAATGACCTCCGGCCCGGCCGTCGGGTGGACATAATTGACTCTGAGCTCGTCCCCGGGTCTCATGTACCTGGAGCCGTTGAGAATGGCCGGGCCGGAGAGGGTTTGCGCCGCAAAGAGCAAATCGCCCCGGAGCTTGCGAGGCTTGCGGCGTTCTTCCGCCGGGATTAGGCTTATCTCAACATCGTCAAAGCTGATACCCCTAAGCCCGCCGTACCTGTAATCTTCCGGGATTACGGAAGTCAGGGCCGGCGAAGGAGCTTTGACCTTTACTCCCAGATTATCACGAAGAATTCCGAGCATTTTTCCGTCCGAACCGGTCGACGGATAGGAGCACCCGCCGGCGGCTATGACTAAATTTCTGCACCTGAACTCGCCTCCGCCGGCGCTAAACACCGTAAAGCTCTGGCCTTCGCCGCCTTCTTCACCTTCTTGGTTTATCCTTACATCCTTCACTTCAACTTCCGATTTTATTTCTATGTTATTTTCCGACACTTTACTGAGCAAAGCCTTGAGCACTTCACGCCCATCCAAAGACCTTGGAAATATTTTGCCGTCCTCTCTCTCGTAGAGGCTGACGCCTAAGCTTTCCAAAAAGCCGCACAGTTCCAAGTTGCTGTGCCTTTGCAGGGCGCTCCTGATAAGTTTTCCGTTGTCCCCGTAGCAGTTCAAAAAGTCTTTTATGCTTCCTCCGTGAGTAACATTGCATTGACCGCCGCCTGCCATGAGTAATTTCAGTCCCGGCTTTTTCCCCTTTTCCAATATAAGTGTCTCTTTGCCCGGCCTTGAGGTGAGTTTGCATCCGCAGTAAAGTCCGGCAGCTCCTGCACCTATTATCACCGTATCATATATCTTCAAACTTTGCCTCCTTACATTGATTTCCGCTTAAAAAAGCCAACGCCGGTTCATCACATCTCCGACCGAGCAGGTACTATGTAAACCTACGTTGGAAGTTTTTTCAAAAGTGACGGCATCAGCATTTCTCCATACAGAAACCACACCGGCATTTGGTATAAAGCCTTAAAATGGGGCTGTCGCACCACCGGCTGAAAAGTCGGCCTGTGCAGCGGCTCCATATAACACGATTCTGTGAAATCACGCAATAATGTTAAAGTTTTCCGAAATGGTGTCGCCGAAACCGTCTGAATTTTAAAGTGCCGCAAAATTAAGGAAATCTCCCATCTGCGGCACTTTTGCTATCTTATTTCCCGCCAAAATGCCGGAAACTAATGTGGTCCCCATTTAACGGACTCCTTCACACAAACACTGGAATCAATGATATAATACCAGTAAGTATGGAGGAAAAGATTATGGCACAGTACACATCACAATTTAAAATGCAA
>JAETTD010000004.1 GCA_021769295.1 Bacillota bacterium
TGTCTTTTCCCTTAAAATTAGTTGCAATGCGCGGCATTGTAATCTTCGTTTTAAGCCGGCCGCCAAGGGTATTTTCCATATATTTTTTGCATCTCGCAGCCCATGATGAAGCAAGTTCAGCGTCTTCAGACGTAAAGTTTATCATGATTAAATCCGTAAAAGGCGGATAATCCATAAAACGCCTGAGCTTTATCTCTTCGTCGAAGAAACCTTCGTATTGATTGGCAGCGGCCTCTCTCAACGCATAATTGTCAGGCTCGTAGGTCTGTATTATTACATTTCCCTGTCTTTCTCTTCTGCCTGCTCTTCCGGACGCCTGCGTTACCAGCTGAAACGTCCTCTCTGCTGATCTGTAATCGGGAATGTTAAGACCCGAGTCCGCCGCTATGATTCCGACAAGGCCTACATTATCAAAATCGAGGCCTTTGGCAACAAGCTGAGTTCCCACAAGTACATCCGTCTCTTTCTTTTTAAATGCTTCAAGAATTCTGTCAAGGTCACGTCTTGTCTTGAGGGCGTCTATGTCAAGTCTGTCCGTCCTGGCCTCCGGAAAATATTTCTTTACGGCCTCTTCTACCTGTTCCGTACCTATGCCGAAGTATTTGATATAAGAGCTTTGACACTCGGGGCATACTTTTGGTACGTTGAAAGTTCTTCCGCAATAATGGCATATGAGCTTTTCTTTCGATTTATGATACGTCAGGGAAATACCACACTGCGGGCATTTCATCACCTTTCCGCATTCCCTGCATGATACGAAATTGGAATAACCTCTTCTGTTCTGCAGAAGTATAACCTGCCTGTTTTCCGCAAGTTCCACGCTTATCCGATTGTATAAGCTCCTGCTGAAAATCGTTATGTTTCCGGCTTTCAGTTCCTCTCGCATATCTACGATTTCAACTTTGGGAAGAGGCGTCTTATTGTACCTTTCTTTAAGGGTGAGCAGTTTATATATTCCCTGCTGAGCTCTGTAATAAGAGGCTACCGAAGGTGTTGCGCTTCCCAGTATCAACACTCCCTTATAATGTCCGAGACGCTTTAAAGCTATGTCCACCGTATCATATTTAGGGGTCATATCGGCTTTATAGCTGGCTTCGTGTTCTTCGTCCATAACTATAAGGCCTATATTTTTAAGCGGGGCAAAAACTCCAAGCCTTGCTCCCACTACTATCTTTGCTTTTCCTGATTTGATCCTCTCCCACTCATCATATCTTTCCCGGGCAGTAAGTTTGCTATGTAAAACAGCTATGGCTTCCTTGCCGAATCTACCCGCAAAGATTTCTATAACCTGCTTTGTGAGAGATATTTCGGGAACAAGCATTATCGCAGTTTTGCCCATGGAAACGGTCTTTTCTATAGCTTCCATGTAAACTTGAGTCTTGCCGCTTGAAGTTACTCCGTGAAGTAAAAAATTATCCTGAAGCTCCTTGTCAAGGGAGCGGCATATCTCGTCTACCGCCGCCTGCTGTTCGCAGGTTAGCTTATCTGGCTTGTTATAAGTTCCCTTTATATTCTTATATGGTTCCTTTTCTTTTCCCGGTCTTGCAGGCTTTCCGCCGGGTATGAAACATTTAAAGGCGTCATAATACTTTATGCCGTATCTTTGTTTCATCCACATGGCGGTTTTTATCATTTCTTCCGTAAAAAAATGTCTTTCTTTTACTTCCGATACGTCCTTTATTTTTTCTTCGGGACAATCCGAATCGGAAACAATCTCACAGACTATAGCCGACCGTTCCTTGTCGTAAGCGCCAAAGGGAACGGAAATCAAATCGCCTATCTCAATGCTGTCATCTGCTTTATATGTAAAAAGGCTGTCGGTATATCTGCTCTTATTGTCCAAAACCACATTGATATAAATCATAAATCTCTCTTACAGCAAGTGTATATTATGAGCATCGCATGTAGCAATCATATCCTCCGGCCATACCGAAGCCTGCACTTCTCCTATATGCGCCTTTCTGAGGAAATACATGCAAAGTCTGCTCTGTCCTATTCCTCCTCCTATAGTGTAAGGCAGCCTGTCTTCCAGGACGGCCCTCTGGAATTCCATACTTGCTCTTTCTTCGCATCCTTCCGCTTTCAGCTGCCTTGCCATGGCCTCTGCGTCTACTCTTATTCCCATGGAAGAAATTTCAAAGGCTCTGTCAAGCACTTCGTTCCACAGGATAATATCTCCGTTTAATTCCCAGTCATCATAGTCAGGAGAACGTCCGTCGTGTTTTTCTCCCGAAGCAAGCCTGCCTCCTATCTTCATGATAAACACGGCTCCGTGTTCCTTTGTTACGGCATCTTCTCTTTCTTTTGGAGAAAGATCCGGATACATGTCTTCAAGTTCCTGGGTTGTTATAAAGAATATTTCATTTGGGATTTCAGTCTGAATATCCCTGTAAAGCCTGTTTACGTAATCTCCGAGGTTTTTAACGGCGTTGTAGATTGTTCTGACCGTTTCCTTGAGATATTCTTCGCTTCTCTGTTCTTTGGTTATCACCTTTTCCCAGTCCCACTGGTCCACATATACGGAATGAAGATTATCCAGTTCTTCGTCTCTTCTTATGGCGTTCATGTCGGTGTATATTCCATGACCCGGTTCTATCTTGTATTTTCCGAGAGCCATTCTCTTCCACTTGGCGAGAGATTGAACTACTTCAACTTCCAGCTCGTCTATGTCCTTTAAAGTGAAGGTAACTCTTCTTTCTACTCCGTTAAGGTTGTCGTTTAAGCCCGTTCTCGGGTCTACAAACAGCGGCGCCGATACTCTGCGCAAGTTTAATCCGTAAGCCAGCTCCTGCTGAAAATAGTCTTTAATTTTTTTAATAGCCCTCTGACTCTCCATTAAGTCGATTGGAGCGTTGTAATTCTCCGGTAAAATTAGCTGTGCCATTATGCTTCCCTCCGATTATTTATTTAGAAAATTCGCATCCGCAATAGTTTTGTCTGTAAAGTCCGTATTCTTTTGACATCTGAATGCTCCTCTGAAATCCTGCTTTTTTCTTAAAATCCATATCGAGAAACTCGATGCCGTATTTCTGCGCCAGCTCGCACCCTATGGCAGAAACAAGATTGTAATTTTTATGCGGACTTACCGTTAAGGTGGTTCCGAAGATGTTATTACCGGTACGGAGTGCTGCCTGTGCTGTTCGCTCAAGCCTCAATTTGAAACATTCCGTACATCTTGCACCTCCCTCCGGTTCCGATTCGAGTCCGGCAGCCGCCGAATAAAACTCGTCCGGCATGTATTCGCCTTCTATAAATTCTATCTTATCCTCTTTTTCAAGTTTTTGATTATACGAATTTATAAACTTGATTTGAGCTTCCTTACGTCTCTCGTATTCTTCTCTGTCCGTTATGTTGGGATTATAGAAGAATACCGTAATCTTATAATCTCCGATAACTCTTTCAATGCAAGCCGTGCTGCATGGTCCGCAGCACGAATGAAGCAGCAGCCTATTTTTTGTTACGGCTGCGGCCGGTTCTTCTTTTATAAAAACCTCCGTGCCTTGGCTCTGTTTGAAATTTTGTTCCTGCGGTCTCGTCTTTTTTATTTCGGTCATATTTCTATCCTTAATTAAACGGGCTTGTTTTAAATTGCCTGATTTGTTATCATATATAAAAATGCGATTGCATTGACTTTTAATGCTTTATTATACCACATAGTTTGAACAAATTAAAGGATTTAAGGTAATATGAAAGAAATTTTTGATGATAAGATTCCGAATTTTTTCGGTGAAAACCGCTTTTATTCTGCAAGCAGCTGGCTGAAAAATTATTTTGGGAAAAAAACCATAAAGCTTGCCATAGACGGCGGTTTTACATGCCCCAACAGAGACGGAACCAAGGGTACCTTGGGATGCACGTTCTGCTCTGATTCCGGTTCGGGAGAATTTGCCTCTTCCGTTGATGACCAGATATCCCTCCTATCCGGCAAATGGCCTGATGCAAAGTATCTGGCCTATTTCCAAAACCATACCAACACATATGCGCCTGTCGGCGTCTTGCGCCAAAAGTATTACGAAGCCCTGAACAATCCGAAGATTGAAGGCCTGGTAATAGGCACCCGCCCCGACTGCCTGTCTGATGAAGTTTTAAGTCTTCTTGAAGAAATAAACCGGACGCATTTTTTATGGGTTGAGCTGGGGCTTCAGACAATCCATGAAAAAACCGCAAAGGAAATAAACCGGTGCTACCCTTTGGAGACCTTTGATAAAGCGACAGCAGAACTCAGCCGCAGAAATATAAAATACGTTGTTCATCTCATTCTCGGGCTTCCCGGCGAAACAGAAGATATGATGCTTAAGTCCGTAAAATACGTCTCTCACAAACCGGGGATTTTCGGAATGAAGCTTCATCTGCTGAACATCGTAAAGGGCTCTGCCATGGAAAAAACTCACAGCGACTACCTTCCCTTTGATTCAATAGATTCATACGTGGACTTGGTTGTAAAATGTCTGGAAATAATACCTCCTGGCGTTACCATTCACAGGCTTACGGGCGACGCTCCAAGGCCTATATTGATAAGCCCTCCGTGGAGTTTTAACAAAAGGACCATATTGAACAGAATAAATGAGCAGCTGAATTTAAGAGATACATGGCAAGGTAAAAAATATACGCCTTAGCGAATGCGGGTGCCCGTATGCTCTTGGCACTGCCGGACTGCCGTAAATTCTAAATATTTCTTTAATTACGGCAGTATCGCCCCTTTTGAAGCCTCTGAAATGCCGTAAATTTCAAATTTTTATTGAAATACGGCATTTTTACTGCTCGAACAGCCCCTAAATTGCCGTAAAATTGAAAAATTTCTTTATTCACGGCATTTTGACCGCCTCAATAGCCTTAAAACTGCCGCAAAATCCAAAATTTTTTTAATTTACGGCAGTCCGCCAGTGTTACCATTAAATAAAGAATCTGCCAACAGTTTTTTTGGAGAAACTGTTGGCAGATTCTTCTTATTCTTACAAACCGGCCTTCCGTACGGGAAAGACCTTCTTCGGCAATCTGTTCATCGGATTTGCCGTCGGTGTCAACCTCCCACACATTCACTGCGAAACGGCGAAACTTGTCAAGGCCATAGGGCATGATGTACCGATTTGCTTCTTTATCTTCTCTGAACCGGACATTACTTCAGACTGTTATATGTTCCGTCGTCTACCGCTTCCAACCACTCATTGGAACCGTTTTCACCGGGAACTTCAACTGCCAGATGTGAAAACCAGCTATCTTTTGCCGCACCATGCCAGTGCTTTACACCGACAGGGATATTGACAACATCTCCCGGCCTGAGTTCCTGCGCTTCTTTTCCTTCTTCCTGATAATATCCACGTCCTGCGACACAGACCAGAATCTGTCCGCCGCCTTTATCCGCATGATGAATATGCCAGTTGTTGCGGCATCCCGGCTCAAAGGTAACATTGAAAATCCCAACCTGTGATGTGGAAAGCGGAGCAAGATAGCTCTGACCGATAAAATACTGTGCAAACCCGTCATTCGGCTCACCGATAGGAAAGACCATTTCTGCTGCGTGAGCAGCTTTTGCATCCCCGCCCGCAGGCTCATCTTTCCACACATCCTTTGCCAGACGGAATACTGCCCAGCCCTTTGGCCAGCCTACATAAAAAGCGGCATGGGTGATTATCGCCGCTGCTTCCGCTTTGGTTACACCATGCGCCTTCGCATTTTCCAGGTGATATACCAGTGATGAATCCGTAATACCCGAAGCCATTAACGCAACCATTGTTACAATACAGCGTGTTTTCAAATCAATATCCTGATTATTCCAGTTTTCTCCGAACAGTATATCGTCATTATAATGTGCAAACTCCGGTGCGAAGTCGCCTAACTGCAGCTTTCCTGCTGTCTGTACGATTTTCTCCATTGTCTTATCCTCCTTCATTTATACCACATTTCCTGCTTTTTGTTTTCCATTCTGCGCCATAACGCCCACAAGTGCATGGGGAACATACAACTCCTCCAGATAACAAATCTCGGCTTCCGTCAGTTCCAACTCCGTCGCTTTTACTGCACCATCCACGTGGGAAATTTTTGTCGCTCCCACCACAGGAGCTGTCACCTTTGTCAGAAGCCATGCAAGGGAAACCTCCGTCATTGAAACACCGCGTTTCTCCGCAATCTCTTCTACACGCCGTATAATCTTTCCGTCAGCCTCTGCTGTAGCGTCATATTTAAACCTCGCATAAGAATCCTCTTCCAGCCGCCTTGAAGTTTCTCCGGGGTGGCGGGACAATCTTCCGCTCGCCAGTGCGCTATATGGCGTCATAGCAATATTTTCCGAATAGCAGAAAGGCGCCATTTCCCGTTCTTCCTCACGGGCAATCAGGTTATAATGCCCCTGCATGGATACAAACTCCGCAAACCCCTGTGACCTTGCGTAATAATTCGCCTTTGCAAGCTGCCACGCAAAACAGTTGGAAATACCAATATAACGGGTCTTTCCTGCTTTTACGACATTGTTTAGTCCCTCCATAATCTCCTCCAACGGCGTATGGTAATCCCACATATGATAAATATAGAGATCGACATAATCCATTCCGAGATTTTCAAGACTCTTATTCAGGTAATTTTCAATATGCCGCTGTCCGTTGATGCCGGAATCAATTTCCTCCTGTGTGCGCGGCGTGAATTTGGTGGCGATTACATATTCATCACGCTTTGCAAAGTCCCTGAGAGCCTTTCCTACAAACTGCTCACTGGTTCCGTTCTGATAGACAATCGCCGTGTCATAGAAATTGACACCAAACTCCAGACCGTGCTTTATAATTTCCCTCGTCTGACTTTCATCCACTGTCCAGCTATGCTGTCCGGTTGCCGCATTGCCAAAACCCATGCAGCCCATACAGATGCGGGATACTTTCAAATCCGATTTTCCTAAATACGTATACTTCATTTGAATTACAAACCTTTCACCCATGCTTTCAGCTCTTCTCCGGACTGAGAACCGTTCATCATTTTTCCTTTCAGCAAAGTCGCGCCGGGACAGCTTGGTGCAAGCCTTTCATTCGTCTTTCCCATACCGCTGCCTCCGGAAGTGGCAAACGGAACGACGGTTTTGCCTGAGAAATCGTAGCTCTCCAAAAAAGTGTTGATAATCGTCGGAGCAACATACCACCATATAGGAAAACCGACAAATACCACATCGTACTGCTCCATACCTTCCATTTTCCCTGAAATAGCAGGACGGAATGCCGGGTCATTCATTTCCACACTGCTGCGGCTTTTTTTATTTGTCCAGTCCAGATCTGCGCTGCTGTAGGGAATCTCCGGTTTGATTTCGTACAAATCCGCCCCTACTGCCTCAGAAAGTTTCTTTGCAGCCTTTGCGGTCACGCCGCTTGCTGAAAAATATGCAACTAACATTTTCTTACTCATAATAAAAACCTCCGTCAATAATGTTATTAAACTCTTACTTATATTCCGGTTATTCTTCAAAGTTCAAACCAAGGCTGTTTACCCATTCCATCACCGTATCCTGAGAATCGCTGCCGCTTAGGCGTTTGCCGGAAAGCCACTCTGCTCCGCTTGTGAGCTGCTCAAGGTCTGCTGCACTGGATCCTATGTCGCTGCTGCCGGAAGTGCAGAAAGGCACGATGATTTTGCCAGAGAAATCATAACTCTCCACAAAAGTGCTGACGATTCTCGGCGCATCTCCCCACCAGATAGGATAGCCTATAAATACGACTGTATACTTTTCCATGTTCTCCACGCTGCCTGAGATTGCAGGGAGAGCATCCGGGTCATTCATTTCAATAGTGGTGCGGCTGTTGTTATCGCTGTAATTAAGGTCTGCATCCGTGTAGGGCTCTTCGGGAACAATCTCGTAAATATCTGCATTCAGGCCGCTTGCGATATGTTCCGCTATGCCTTCCGTATTACCTGTCGCAGAAAAGTAAGTAACCAGAACTTTGCTTCCTTGCACATCGGGAGCATTGGTTTCTTCCGTGCTTGCAGAGTTTCCGCAAGCTGCAAGCCCAAAAATCATAATCAAAGAAAGTAAGATAACGATTATTTTTTTCATCATTGGCACCTCCGTAAATTTTTGTTCTGCCGACGAGAAGATGATTTCTTCCCGGCCGCCAAGGTTATCAAATACAGAAATAGGTGCAGAAACCGAAGCAATTTGCTTCACCTCTACACCTATATTATAATTTTTCGCTTGACTTATATCCAATGCTTAGTTTTTATGGTTTATCAATGCCTAAAAAGCATTGAATATGTTCGATGAATTTTGTGGCGGCTAAGCTAAAGGGCTGACTACGTTTCCATGCCAGTACACTTGTTGCAGTCAATTCAGGGAACAGCGGTCTGTAAGTCACTTTTGATTTATCCCAAAATGACATGGTTCCTTCTATTACAAGAGAATAGGCTAAGCCATTTCTGACCATAATTGCGCCGTTTGTATTCAAATTACTTGTAAAAACAACATTCAGTTTCTCATAGTAGTTGCCAAACCAGCTTGCTAATTCATTCTGTACATTCATACGCCGTGGGAGAATTAAGGGTAAGGTAGACAAGTCCTTTGCGTTTACAGATTCTTTCTCGGAGAGCGGATCATCTGGACGCATCAGAACTACCCATTTTTCTCTTACGTTCAAGCGGATAAAATCGTACTTTTCCATATCAATCGGCTCAAGAAGCAAGCCAATATCCAGCAAGCCCTTATCCATCTGTTCTTTCACCAAATCTGCTGTGGCCGTAAAAATATCAAAAGTGACACGGGGATATTTTTGGCGAAAGGAATCAATCAATTCCGGAATAACCTGCACAGAGGCGGTTTCTCCACAGCCAATGGAAATTTTGCCTTCCACCTGTTCCTCTTGCTTTACCAATTCCTTTTCTGTCTTATCCACAAGCTGCAGAATTTCTTCTGCACGGCGGCGAAGGAGTATTCCTTCGTTGGTCAGTTGAATTTTGCGGCTGCCCCTGTCAAACAGCTTTACACCGATTTCTTTCTCCAGCTGTGCAAGCTGACGTGAAAGCGTTGGCTGTGTGATATGTAAAACTTCCGCAGCTTTTGTAATGCTTTCTTCCCGGACTACAGTCAGGAAATAGCGCAGAACTCTGATTTCCACGAAAAACACCTCCTAAGTCTGCCATGCTTAATAAACATATTCTATCATATCCATGCCTTTTGAGCAAGCAGTGAGAAGGCTTCTATTTCCCGCTTACGCAGATATTAAATTATTTCTTCGATATAATGTACTTCTTCTACCCTGAGGATTTCGTCCATTACCTCAGGATGATTTTTCCTTTTGAGCATATCCAGCTCCACCCTAAGGGCGATGTCACCTTCCAGTATGGTCTCATCTTTCCTTCTTTCGATGGAATTTATAATATACCCGCAGTCTTTAATAAAGTTAAGGAAAGGTTCTACGCCCTTTCTCTCAATTTCAATGTACACCTCTATGGTTCTTGTATGATTTTCAACATATCTTGCCATATAATACATATAGTAGGTGGTAAAAAATATGAGGAGAAAACATGCCACTCCCGCAAATACAAAGCCTGCGCCTATGGCCATTCCCATGGTGGCGGTAACCCAAAGCCCCGCAGCAGTGGTCAAGCCTTTTATCTGTTTCCTGTCCGTTACGATAATCGTTCCTGCTCCCAAAAAACCTATTCCGCAGAGAATCTGTGCCGGAACTCTGCCTATATCCGCCTCACCCGGACTGATTTGGGCAAAATAAAGTCCCATTACGGTTGCCAATGCCGAGCCTAAACATACCAGAGCAAAAGTTCTTATTCCGGCTGCATATCTCTTATGCGCCCTTTCCATACCCACAAAGCTTCCCAAAAGCGTAGCTAATATGAGCCTTACAGCTACGGATGCAAAGGTCATTTCATTAAAAAAAGCATTTATTTCATAGAACATCCAAAACAAGCCTCTCTTTTATTTTAAAATTAGCTTTCCTCATCTTCTATTATTACTTTTTCTTTTGATTCCTTATTCGTTTTTGCTTTATTCTTCTTAATAATTTTAGTCTGCAAAGCTATAATAGCGATAAACATAGCTGCCAGCGTGCCGCCCAGAGACATTATCAGTATTTTTTCCGTCTTTCCCAGCTTTAAGGAATCGTCTTCTTCTCCATTGAGTTCTGCAAGCAGCTTGCTGTATTCAAGCGCTTCATCCACGGAAAGCTGAGATGAACTGCTGAAAGAGTCTGTCTCTTCGTCATAGAAGAACCATTCTTGATCTCCCGTATTGCTGTTCTTTAAAAGTACAAAGGTATATTTTAAATTAGTGTCTTTTATGACAGGAATATCATATTCGCCATACTGTGCCAGTGTCAGCGCAAATCCCTTGGGTATATCGTCTTCTTCTACACTTTCGACTATGGTGTATTCAATATCGCCCACGGTTACAACGATATCCTGCGGAACGTCAACCTCTGGAGTGTCAGGATTATCCGGATTGTCGATATTCGGGTCATCCCCTCCTGACGTACTCTTGCCGCGGTTTATGGTAATGGTATATGTCTTGGTAGAGCCGTTTTCGGCGGTAACCGTAACAGTCCTCACATTTTTGCCCTCTGAAAGGTTCTTGGAGCCGCTGACGCTTACGGAAGCCTTTGAATGTTCCGGCGTTGCGCTTATGGTGCATACGGAAACATCTTTTCCCACGTTGACCGTATATGAAGTCCTGCTTGGTGAAAAGGCAGGAGAAAGGCTGCCTGCCGATACCTTTAGGCTTGACAGATTGGCGTTGCCGGATACCTGCGGTGCCGGATTGGTAACCGAAACCGATGTTCGTGCAGTATTGGGATTGACAGATAAAAGTTCAAACTCCAAACTATATACGTTAGAAGTTGTCGCAGTTATTGTTGCGTTGCCGGTACCAACCGCCTTAAAAGTCGCAGTACATGAAAGTGTAGGTGTACCTTTCTCATTAGCGATAGATTGGGTGAAAACTCCCGATGCCGACTGAGGTCCGTCGCTGGTTTTAACCAGCTGCAATACCGAAGTATTATAATTAAATACTACGTCAGCGGAGCCGAAAGTTGCCCCCGTATATGTCAGCGTAACGGTAAAAGTATCGCCTTTAGTATAATTTCCGCCTCCGGAAAGAGTTGCGCTGACAGATGCGCCGAAAGCCTCTCCCATAATTAAAGTGCCGCATAGCAACATCATTATCATTGTCAGTATCAATAATCTTTTTTTCAAAATTTGTGCTCCTTAATTCTTTATTACATATGTGCCGATTATATGCCTCTTCATATAAAGAGTATCAACCGATGTAAGTTTGCCGTCTCCGTTTATATCACCGGCATTATAATATGCCCCTGACAGATTATAAGTCTGTATTATGTGCCTTTTTACCATTAGCGTATCAACGGAAGTCAATGCTCCGTCACCGTTGGTATCTCCCTTTACAACCACGGCTGTGTCGGAAACGATGTTTCCTTTTGAGTTGCAGATGAGAACCCTGCATCCCGTACCGACATTTCCGGAAGTCTTTTCTTTGCCGCCTGCATCGGCCACCTTAAGGGTATGTCCGGAAGGCGCGCTGATGTTTGACTTGAAAGTATTAACGGATGTATTAAAGTCAACTCCCGTTATATATGTTCCCACCTTATATTTTGAGCTTACGGGCTTGGTGTCGACAGGCGCCGTTTCTCTTGCAACGGTAATGGTATACGTCTTTGCTGTGCCACCTGTAGAAGTGACGGTAATTTTTACGGTAGTCACATTGCTTGTCAGGGATATGGTTCCCGCTCCCGAAACCTTGGCGGCTGAATCATTGGCTGCCGCATTTACCGTTATGGACGATGTGCTGCTTGGCACCACCAATTCGTAATCCGAAGTATACATATTGAATGCAGGCATCAGACTATATCCGTTGACAGATAAGCTCTTTAAGAAATAGTCGTTGCTTCCGCTGCCCGGAGTAGGACACGCAGCAGCAGGCATATTCTTATATACGGGTATGTAGAAGGTTACGGCATCATTGCCGCCATATCCTTTAGCAAGGTTGGAAGCTTCGCTCGCAGCTCCGCCCACATTGGTCATATACTGGTGGGTAGATACGGAATTTAAGCCATTCATAACGTTGAACTTTTTCAGATACAGCGTATTTTGATTATTCTTTATGTAGTTGGACGCATAATGCATGGCGCCGCCCACTATGGATTTTATTCTCGAATCCCACGGTCTTCCGTAGCTGCCGCTTCCCTTTGCATAGATAAGACCGTATTCAACCGCATCATATCCGCCGCTGGCATAGGCTCTTACGTTAAAATAGTTGTAATATCCTTCATATCCGGGTACCTTTCCCGAAATGCTGTTTCCTGCTCCGTTTGTTCCCTGTTCAACCAGAATCATGGAAGCCAAGACATAAGGATTGGCATTTGCCTGCCTGCCGGCATATATCAGCGCATCGGAATACGTATCATACCCTGCCTCAGGGAATTTATTTGCAAGGAAGCTGCCTGCAACAAGTTTCTGCAGTCCTTCTTTTGTCTGTGTCGAAGCATCGTAGGAATGGGTCATAAACTGGAATATACTGCCCTCTTTGAGAAAATTTCTCGGGTCCATATAATATTCCACAATGCTCCTTGAAGCGGCAACCCAGCCGCCGCTGTCGAATACAATGTACTTGCCGGTACTCGGGTCATATGCACCGTAATCCCTCGATTTCCAAGAATCGGGAGAGCTCGTATGCACCAGATTGGTAGGGACCCTGCTTTCTTTTTCTATCACGCTGCTCCATTCAAGGCCCGTGTTCTGAGCCTTGAAGACCCAATTAGGATGAGATGCGTGAAGCTTTCTCAGATAATCCTTATAGCTTTCCGGAAAGCCCTGTTTTGTAAGGTGGGCTTCAAAATCCGCATTATATATGTAATCCGGGTTTTCTTTTAACAGCAGGTTGTCCGAATGAGCATACCCCACCCTTCCGTTGTAACTTATTTTGTACCATATTCCGGAGCTTTCCAGCACATCTACCGTCACCTTATTCTGCAAGGTAAAAAGTATGCTGTAATCGGTTCCCGGACCGCTTCTTACATTGATACCTATGGGATTGTTTACGGTTGCCGTCGACGCCGCGCATGCTTTGTCCGCTGACAATGCTGCCCCCACAAGTATAAGCACGATTACAAAAATTACGATTATTAAGTTTTTCCCGCTAATCTGTTTATACAATTTTTGTCCCCTTATTTATTTTAACTTTGATTTTATTTGTTTTCTCCCAGTCGTCCGTCGTTATAATGTTTTCGGCAAAGAGATATATACATGTCGTTGCCTCCTATCACAACCTGTTCGCCCTGCTTGACGATATGTCCGTCAACGACTCTCGCCACCATGGTAGCCTTGCGTCCGCACCAGCATATCGTTTTGATTTCTTCGATTTTATCGGCATATATGAGCATATAATACGAGCCTTCAAACAATTCGTTTCTGAAATCGTTCTTAAGTCCGTATGCCAAAACCGGTACTTCGCAGCTGTCCACGATTTCCACAAGTTCCTGAACATGATGCTTCTTGAGGAACTGGCATTCATCTATTAAAACACAGTCTATTTTACGCTTTTCGTTTTCTCTCATGTACAGTTCCAGAATGTTGGTATCGTCATTTACTACCAAGGCTTCTCTCTGAATGCCTATCCTTGAAGTGATAACTCCTATGCCGTATCTGTCGTCCGTAGCCGGAATAAGGGTGAGGACGTTCTTGCCTCTCTCTTCATAATTGTATGCAACCTTGATAAGTTCGATAGACTTACCGGCGTTCATGGTGCTGTATCTGTAATATAGCTGTGCCATAACTTCCTCCTGAAAATTTATACATATACATTGTACCTCAAAAATCCCTAAAAATCAATGAATATCGTAAATTTATGACATTTTTTAATCCTTGGAAAATCATTCCTTTTTAACAAAAAACTGTTTAAAATTTCCCCGTTTTGTGATATGCTTTTTGTCATATTACAAGAAGAAAAAAGGAGTGTTTATGGAAACTTTACTTGTACTTATATTGAAATGTCTTCTTCTCGGAATAGTATGGGCAGCACTGCTCATCCCTATCCTGTTTAACAGAGGCGGATGGCTCAAATATCTCGTAACGGTTCTCATCATCGCTTTGCTCTGCTTCCTTTTGAGAGGCTGGGCGGCAATGATAAATAAGATGACGCTTATCGCATTAATTACTCTGGTAATATCATGGATAACTTCCATGGCGGTATTTGAAAAAGAATCGAAGGTCAAATCAAAAGTAATTTCCTTTGCCTGCGTCATGGCGGCTTTCGCATATCTCATATCCAACTGGATTTCTTTCGGAATCCTTTAACGGAGGTGAACAAATCGTGAAGAAAAAAATTGTATTTCTGCTTTTAATACTCTGTATTGCGCTCATGTCAGTCGGCTGCAAAAATAATGACGGCGACCAACTTCTTCTCGAAGGCACGGAAGCTTACGATAAAGGCGATTATGAAGCCGCTGCCGAAAAGTTCGAAGCCGCAAAGGAAGCAGGTATTTCAGACAAGCACAGCATGTCTGACTTATATTCCTGCCTCGGAAATACATACATGAAACTCGATAACATGGACAAGGCTTTTGAATATTACCAAGCTGCCCTCGAAGAGGATTCGGAAGACGTTAGAAATTACACAAATCTGGCCATTGCATACAGGCAAAACGGAGATAATGAATCAGCTAAAAAGCTCTATCTTCAGGCTATAGTAATTGATCCCGATTATCCCGAGCTCAACTCAAGCCTGGGAACCCTCTATCTTTTTGAAGGGAATACGGACGAAGCCATAAAATATTTTGATAAGGCCATAAAGCTTGACCCTGACTTGGCTGTAGCTTACGGCAACGGCGCCTTGGCTTATGCTATGAATGACGACTTTGAGACGGCAGAAAAGTATCTTAATCTTGCCAGAGAAAAAGGATATGCAAACGCAGATCAGATAGCAGAAATGATAGAAAAAGAAAAAGCGCAGTAAGATTACAAACGGGACTGCCGCACAGGCGACTGAACAGTCGGACGAAATGATCCGAAATGGTATCGTCCCAATCATCTGAATTGTAAAGTGCCGCAAAGTTAAGAAAATCTCACTTCTGCGGCACTTTTGCTACCTTATTTCACTTCAAAATGCCGGAAACTAAGAAAAAGTTCAAAATTACGGCAGTTTTACCCTTCCTACGGCTTATAAAATGCCGTATTTAAAAGAAATTTCGAATTTTACGGCAATTTGGGCCCTGTCACCCTTGTCAAAATGCCGCAATTCACAGAAAATTTAAAATTTACGGCAGTCTTGCTAATCGCCGCCTGCCGCCCTGGTGTGTAATTAAGTCATCACCGCAAAAACATACGCAGCAGCTTTTCGTTGTATTTTCTGTACGGGCGATAACGCATAGGCAAGTCCACCCACGTTTTCTTATTCACTATACTCTTGGCGTGGGAAAAGGCTTCAAATCCGGCTTTTCCGTGATAGGAGCCCATTCCGCTCTCTCCCACTCCGCCAAAGCCCATGTTGCTCGTAGCGAGATGTATTACGGTATCGTTGACGCATCCCCCTCCAAAGCGACAACGCTCCGTTACTGACCGTATGTGCGCCTTATCCTGCGAAAACAGGTAAAGTGCCAGAGGCTTTGGTTTATCCGCAAGCAAATCATATATCTCCTCAAATCTGTCAAAAGTCAGAACCGGCATAACGGGACCGAAAATTTCTTCCTGCATCACAGCATCTTCCCATGTAACATTGTCCATAACGGTAGGTTCAATCTGCAAAGTTTCTCTGCTTACATTGCCTCCTTTTATCACTTTGTCACGGTCTATAAGGGCGCATATGCGGTCAAAGTGTTTTTCGTTTATGATTTTTCCGTACTCGGGATTGTAAAGCGGTGTATGTCCGTACTGACTTTCAATCTGAGCGCAGATTTCATCTATGAGTCTATCCTTAACTGAGCTTTGACACAGCACATAATCCGGCGCTACACAGGTCTGTCCGCAGTTTATATACTTTCCGAAAACTATGCGTCTGGCAGCCAATTTCAGTTTTGCCGAACTGTCAACGATACACGGGCTTTTGCCTCCCAGTTCCAGCACCGCAGGTGTCAGGGTTTCCGCCGTACTTCTGAGAACTTCTTTCCCTACGTTTTGACTGCCTGTAAAAAACACAAAATCAAACTTCTGTTTGAGTAAAGAAGCGTTTTCTCTTCTTCCTCCCGTGACTACCGCAACATATTCGGGAGGAAAACACTCTGAAATGATTGTTTTTATTACGTCGCTCGTTGCAGGCGAATAGGCGCTTGGCTTTATTACAGCCGTGTTTCCTGCGGCAATGGCATCTGCCAAAGGGTCTATGGTAAGCAAAAACGGATAATTCCAAGGGCTCATGATAAGTACGTTACCATAGGGAGACGGCTTTTTATAGCTTGAAGATGCAAACTGTGCCAAAGGTGTATGCACCATATGCCTCGAAGCAAATTTCCTGGTATGACGAATCATGTAGCTTATTTCACTTAAAGTAAGGCCTGTTTCGCACATATATCCTTCATATGAGCTTTTTCCCAAGTCCGCTTGCAGTGCTTTCTCTATCTCAGGCTCGTGCCTCTTTATGACTTCTCTCAGCTTTTTCAGCATTTCTATGCGAAAACTGACGGGAATAGTCGCTCCGCTTCCGAAAAACTTCCGCTGGCTTTTTAATATTTCTTCAACACAATTCACTTGGCTGCCTCCCTTCTTTTATTTAATTATAAGTCATTCTGCCCTCTTTTTCCAGTTTTATAATAAATTGAGCTACAGCGTTGGCTTTTTTCAAGGAGGCTGCTCAAAAAGCCAACGTTCATTCCAATAACTGTAAATTACCATGGTCTTTTCATGGCTTCGTTGGCTTTTTGAGCTTCTCTCATGAAATTGGCCTACAAAAACACTTAAAACTGTAGGCCAATTTTTTGCTTTATCGAAAAAAAGCCAACACCAACATATTTCGGCGCAGGGTTGACAGGTATTATGTAAACCTATGTTGGCAATTTTTGCTTATTTTTAAAAAGCGACAACATCGACATTTTTCGACACATAAATCCCGTGTGATCTATTATATTTTGTTGGCAGATTCTGACTTATTCAAAATTCCGCCAACGTTTACAAGAAATCCGTTTTTTCCTTCCCAACATTTGCCGTGGAGCTGCTTCCTTTCATGTTTTCCGGCAAAGAAAAACAGCCTCTCGGACATAAACGTCAGCAAGGGGCTGCTTTTATAAAAAATGGTGCCCAGATCCGGAATCGAACCAGAGACACGGGGATTTTCAGTCCCCTGCTCTACCTACTGAGCTATCTGGGCATGCATTTCGTATTATTTGATTGAATATGGTGGGCCTTCAGGGACTTGAACCCGGGACCTGCCGGTTATGAGCCGGATGCTCTGACCAACTGAGCTAAAGGCCCACGCCAAAGTAAATGGTCGGGGTGGCAGGATTTGAACCCGCGGCCCACTGGTCCCAAACCAGTTGCGCTACCAAACTGCGCTACACCCCGATATAAAATTGTAACTGGCAGGGGCAGAAGGACTCGAACCCTCGACACGTGGTTTTGGAGACCACTGCTCTACCAACTGAGCTATACCCCTATATATGGCGGAGAAGATGGGATTCGAACCCATGCTGCCCTAAACGAACACTAACGGTTTAGCAAACCGTCCTCTTCAGCCACTTGAGTACTTCTCCCGGCTAAAAAACTGCTATGGCGGAGAGGGTGGGATTCGAACCCACGGCCCCTTTCGGAGTCACTGGTTTTCAAGACCAGCTCCTTAAACCACTCGGACACCTCTCCATGTCCGATACTTGCTACATCGCCGCGGCATATTTTGGTGACCCATCGGAGATTCGAACTCCGGACACCTTGATTAAAAGTCAAGTGCTCTGCCGACTGAGCTAATGGGTCACGCATGGCTGGGGTAGCAAGATTCGAACTTACGAATGCTGGGATCAAAACCCAGTGCCTTACCGCTTGGCGATACCCCAAGAAAAATGGTGAGCCCACAGGGATTCGAACCCCGGACACACGGCTTAGAAGGCCGTTGCTCTATCCAGCTGAGCTATGAGCCCACAAAATAGTGGAGCGGATGATGAGAATCGAACTCACGCCATCAGCTTGGAAGGCTGAGGTTCTACCATTGAACTACATCCGCACGATATAAATTGGAGCGGAAGACGAGATTCGAACTCGCGACCCTCGCCTTGGCAAGGCGATGCTCTACCCCTGAGCCACTTCCGCACGCATATTAAGTTAAATAGATGGTCGAGGGAGATGGATTCGAACCATCGAAAGCTCAGCTAACGGATTTACAGTCCGCCCCCTTTGGCCACTCGGGAATCCCTCGATATATGTTTATCTCTTTCTCGGGCATGTTCGCCGGGAAGTCTTAAACAAGTATATTGGAGCTGGTGGAGGGAATCGAACCCCCAACCTGCTGATTACAAATCAGCTGCTCTACCGTTGAGCCACACCAGCGAAGGAACTGTTAAAAAAAGTTGGCGACCTGGAACGGGCTCGAACCGTCGACCTCCAGCGTGACAGGCTGGCATTCTAACCAACTGAACTACCAGGCCATCTTATGGTGGGCGCTATAGGGCTCGAACCTATGACCCCCTGCTTGTAAGGCAGGTGCTCTCCCAGCTGAGCTAAGCGCCCATGCGTCCATTAACTGCTCGACACATTTATTAAATATACATTAACTAAGCCAAATTGTCAAGAACTTTTTTAACTTTTTTTAACTTTTTAATTTGGTGAATATTACCTACTCAACAAACCGAGATTTATATTAGCATAAGTGAAAAAATATGTCAACGGGAATTTTTAAAATTCTTCCCATTTCTTTTTTGTAAAAATTATATCCTCTTTCTTAAGTACAGCTCGTCCTCCTGTAACGTTACTTACAGCAGCCTGCAATTCATCCCTGTCCGACGGAAAACATGTAAAATCCGCCTCAACGGTGTCGGTGTACTTCATATTTGACATATCAAAAGTTTCTCCTGCCATATTCTGCAATTTCGCAAGATATGTATAGTCAAACTCATATGTAAGGCAAAGCTGTTGAAAAACGTCACATATTACGGCGGCCTCAAGCCCCGATTTTGCAACGGATGTATAAGCTCTTGCCAAGCCTCCCGTTCCCAGTTTGATTCCGCCGAAATACCTGGTTACCACGATGACAACATTGGTAATTTCCGCATTTACCAACATTTTCACTATAGGCGCCCCGGAAGTTCCCTGAGGCTCTCCGTCATCGGAGGCCCACTGCACCTGCATCTTATCTCCTATCACCATTGCAGGCACGTTGTGGGTGGCGTCTTTATGCTTCTTCTTTATATGGGCGATAAATGCGTCAGCCTCCTCCTTAGTTGAGGCGGGCTTTACATAAGCTATAAATCTTGATTTTTCTATTACATGCTCTGCCGAGGCTTCTTTCTCTACGGTCTTATACAATCTCATATTTTTTCAACCTCTGATAATCGGAATTTTTTAAAGTAACGTCGAAAAATGTTCCTTCTTCCCTGTAATCCATTAAATTTACGCCGGCTTCACTGCATAAATATGAGGAAATTTCTCCTCTGTCGTAAGGGATCAGAAACTTTGCGTTTACATAATCGCCGAAAATTTTTTCTTCCGTTTTTTTTATGAGTTCGGCGATGTTTTGGCCGGTTTTTGCGGATATTTCGACGTTATCGCATCCCTGTACAGGTATTATCTCGCTATGAGGCAAATCCGTCTTGTTAAAGACCATGATTTTTTCCTTGTCCCCTGCCCCTATTTCATCCAAAACCTTATTGGTCACGTCTATATGAAAATCGTGATTTTCATACGAAGAATCAACCACGTGCAGCAACAGGTCCGCATATTTAACCTCTTCAAGGGTAGCTTTAAACGCTTCCACCAGCGAATGGGGAAGCTTGCTCACAAAGCCAACCGTATCGATCAGGATAAATTGTCTGCCGTTTTCCAAGGTGACGTTCCTCTGTTGGGTATCCAGTGTCGCAAAGAGCATGTTCTTCTCAAATACAGTCTTATCTTCTCTGTCTGTCATAGAAAGCAGCCTGTTCATAAGAGCGGATTTGCCGGAATTTGTGTAGCCCACAAGGGCAACAAGAGGAATGTCGCTTTTTTCCCTTTTTGCTCGCTGTACATTTCTCGTGTTTTTAAGCTGAGCCAATTCCGCTTTGATATCGTACATCCTGCGCTCTATATGCCTTCTGTCGGTTTCCAGCTTTTTTTCTCCCGGGCCTCTTGTTCCTATGCCGCCTCCAAGACGTGACAGAGACTTGCCGAAGCCTGTAAGCCTGGGCAGCCTGTACTTGAGCTGAGCCAGCTCCACCTGCAGTTTACCTTCTCTGGAAGTGGCTCTTGAGGCGAAGATATCCAGTATCAGTATGGTTCTGTCTATCACCCTTACATTAAGAGCATCTTCAAGGTTTCTGAGCTGCATTCCCGTCAGTTCGTCATTAAAGATGACCATATCGGCTTCCATGGCTTCTGCAAGCTGAGCCAGTTCTTCCACCTTTCCCTTTCCTATTAAGGTCGCCGTGTTGGGTTTTTCCAAGTTCTGAACCATGTGTCCCAGAACCGTTGCTCCGGCAGCTTCTGCCAAACCTTCCAGTTCTTCCATGGAATATGTTATATCTTCGTTTTTCTGAAGGCCTACCAAAACGGCCTTGTATCTGTCCTCTTTCAGGACTTCGTTTTTATCGTTAAATCTAAGCATATTGTTATTTTACCACAAAATTTATCATACTGCATCTAAAATACTTTCTTCCGGCACAACTACATAGCTATCCGGCACTTTTCCCACTATGACAGCTTCTGCAAGAACCACCTTTCTGTTTATTTCTGCGGTCTTATCTGTAAAAGGCGCCACTATATGCACCTCACTGTTTATGGTGCAGTAGACATAATACCTTGTCTGGTTAATTCCCTCCGTTTCGAAATCCGTTTCGCACTGAAATTTGGTCAGGCTCAGAGGCTGTACTTTCACCGTTATGTAAAAAGGCAGCTGGGACAAAATCCTGCTTCCCGTTATTACGCCCAAATTCACCTTTATTTCTTCGATATCCGACAAACTGTAGTTTTCCTTCACTTTATCCGAAAAAGACAGCAAAAGCTTATTTATGAGCCTTGAATTGGGTTCCAGATATTGAATATTACCGGCATCGTCTCTTTCCACATAAAGAAGCTGCTCTCCGAGACTTTCATCGTAGAAGCCTTCTTCCATGCTGCCGTTTATTTTCATTGCTACGGCGTTGACTGCAACCGCCTCTGCAACCTGTTCTATACTTTCACCGAAAGCATCTTTAATCAGAATTATTGTTCCCGTTATCACCAAGATGATTCCGATAGATATAACCACGAATCTGCGCATAAAAATACCCCCTTATATATTATGAAATACAAGGGGGTTTTGTTATAAAGTTTCCATTCTGTCCTTAAAGTAAGGATTTATAATCTTTATTCTCGTCCCTTTCATTCCCATTGAGCGAGACGTGAGCGCCCCGGCGCTTTCCAGCTTTCGCAAAGCGTTTACAATTACGGAATTGGTTATATCGTACTTTTCTGCAATTTTACTTGCAATTATCACACCTTCGTCTTCTTCAAGCTCTCTGAATATTTTATATACGGCGTCCCTTTCAGAGAATGAGAGAGAATCCAACGCTATATCCACAGCTGCCATTTCGCGCGCTGCTTGTTCGCTGGCAAGGCGGTTCTTTCGCTGTATCTCAAGTCCCACCACCGCTGCTCCGTATTCGCATAGGGCGATGTCTTCTTCGTCAAAGCCGTCGTGATACCTGGCAACTATCATGGTTCCAAGCCGTTCCCCGCCGCAGAAACTTGGGATAATACCGTGATATTTGTCTGCCATTGGGTAATCGCTTCCAAGAACGGACAGAGCCTCATCGCCTATTATATTGATTAGGGTCTCGTTTATTTCAAGAAAACGCTTGTTGTGAAATTCACTCAGCTTTTCTTTGCCCTTCTCGTCCACCAGGGTTGATGTGTCCTCGGCATTTATATATCCGGTTCCCAGCACGTTTCCGCTTGCGTCTGTTATATAGACATTTGCGTTGATTACTTCACTTAAGATTTTGCTTAATTCATCGTACGAAAACCTGCCCGTAGTGCTCTCTGTAAGCACACGGTTAAGCCTGCGTATTTTACTGAGTATTCTGCTTGACATTTTATATTGCTCCTGCCGCCTGCACTCTCAAATCTTTTACAGAATAAATCTATCCAGATCTTCTTTCTGAATGGTTTCTTGGAATTTCTCTTTGACGTATTCGTCGTCGATTACGATTTTTTCTTCTTCCATTTCAGGAATATTGAAAGAGATGTCTTCCAGCAGTTTTTCCAGTATGGTATGAAGGCGTCTTGCTCCTATGTTTTCCGTCTGTTCATTCATCAGGAAGGAAATCGTAGCGATTTCTTCTATGGAGCTGTCCGTAAATTCAACTTCGATGCCTTCCGTCTCAAGAAGGGCTTTGTGCTGTTTTATCAAAGCGTTTTCAGGCACGGTCAAAATGTTTACAAAGTCGTCCTTCGTCAGACTTTCAAGTTCCACCCTTATCGGAAAACGACCCTGCAGTTCAGGTATCAGGTCTGTAGGTTTTGCCGTATGGAACGCTCCCGCGCCGATGAAAAGTATATGGTCTGTCTTAACGGGACCGTATTTTGTATTTATGACGCTTCCTTCAACTATAGGAAGTATATCTCTCTGTACGCCTTCTCTCGAAACATCTGCTCCCGATGTCATTCGTCCGCCGGAAGCAATCTTGTCTATTTCATCGATAAAGATTATACCGTTTTGCTCTGCATTTTCAATGGCTTCGTCTGTAACCACATCCATGTCGATGAGCTTTTGAGCTTCCTGCTCTCTTAAAATTTTTCTGGCATCTTTAACTTTGCAATTCTTTTTCTTTGTTTTTTCAGGCATCATATTGCCAAAAATATTGCCTATTGCAATGGACATTCCCTCGTTGCTCATGTCCAGCTGGTTGCCTTTCGGAACATCTGCAACCTCGATTTCTATATACTGCTCCTCAAGCAAACCCTGGCGAAGCTGTTCTCTGACCTGCTCCCTTGCCATTTCAACATCCATATCTTCTTTGGTCGGCTCTCCTTTTGACTGACTCTCGATATACTGCTGCTTCTGGCTCTGATAGCCTCCGCTGTTCATGATAAAGTCGAACGGACTTTTGGATTGATTGGAATTTTTTTTCTTTTTTCCCGGAATTATAGCCTCAACTATTTTTTCTTCCACAATCTTATCTGCAATGTTGTACTTTTCTTCCAGTTTATTCTGCTTTGTAACTCTCATGGACGCTTCAACCAGATCCCTTACCATGGAATCCACGTCACGTCCCACATAGCCGACTTCCGTAAACTTTGTGGCTTCAACTTTTACAAAAGGCGCATCCATAAGCTTTGCAAGCCTTCTTGCGATTTCTGTTTTACCGCATCCGGTAGGTCCCATCATCAGGATGTTTTTGGGAGTAATCTCCTCTCTCATTTCTTCCGATAAAAGACTTCTTCTATAACGGTTTCTGAGGGCAATGGCTACCGATTTTTTTGCCTCATCTTGCCCTATTATATATTTATCAAGCTCCGCTACCACTTCTTTGGGAGTCATGCTGTATACTTTACTTGCCATTAGAATTCCCCTCTCTTACAGTTTTTCAACAGAAATATTGTCATTGGTGTAAACGCATATGGATGCAGCTATTGCCAGAGATTTTCTGACAATTTCTTCTGCTCCCAGGTCAGTGTTGTTGTAAAGGGCATTTGCCGCAGCATAGGCAAAGTTGCCGCCTGAGCCTATTGCAACGAAATTCTGGTCGGGTTCTATAACTTCCCCTGTTCCCGAAATTACCAGCATGTCTTCTTTATCTGCAACAATCATCAGCGCTTCGAGATTTCTCATTCCTTTATCGGAACGCCACATTTGAGCCAAGTCCACCGCCGCTCTCTTCAAATTTCCCGAATGTTCTTCAAGTTTGCTTTCGAATTTTTCGGTAAGGGAAAAGGCGTCTGCCACCGAACCTGCAAATCCCGATATTACAGAATTTTTATAAATCTTTCTTACCTTTTTTGCCCCGTTTTTCATTATGGCCGTTTCGCCCATGGTAACTTGTCCGTCACCGCCGATGCAAATATCATCGGGGCCTCGTCTTACTGCGCATATTGTGGTTGCATGAAATTTTACCATTCTTAATACCTCCTAATCTACTACTCTTTATACCCGCATTTTTCATTTGAGCAAATATATTTAGCATTTTTTGAATTACGCTCCAAAAGCAGCGAACCGCACTGCGGGCATTTTCTGTCCACAGGTTTATACCAGAATGCTTTGGTGCATGAAGGATAGTTGCTGCATCCGTAGAAAATCTTGCCCGATCTTCCTCTCTTTGCAACTATATCTCCGCCGCATTCAGGGCACAGCACGCCTGTTTTCTTTACGATTGCCTTTGTGTTCTTGCATTCGGGATATCCGCTGCAAGCCAAAAATTCTCCGAAGCGGCCTGATTTTATAGCCATAGGCCTTCCGCAAAGTTCACATAATTCATCAGTGAGCCGATCCTCAATTTGAACTTTCTCTATCTGTTTATCAGCAATATCAAGTTCCTCTTTCAGAGTTCCGTAAAAATCTCTCACTATCTCTTTCCAGTTTAAATCTTTTACCTCGACATCGTCAAGCCTATCTTCCATATCGGCGGTAAATCCCGTATCGACTATCTCTTTGAAATAGTCTTCCATAAGCTCAGTAACCACAAATCCCAAATCCGTAGGGAACAGTGTCTTTTTCTGTCTGGTAATGTATTTGCGCTCCAGCAAAGTTGCAATTATCGGAGCATACGTACTGGGCCTTCCGATGTTCTTTTCTTCCAGGTCCTTTACAAGGCTTGCTTCCGTAAACCTTGCGGGAGGTTCCGTAAACTTTTGCTCGCCCTTGAGTTCTTTTGCCGTAAGCGTCTCGCCTTCTTCAAGCTCAGGCAATAGCTTATCCTTGTCTTCTTCAATATTTGTGGCGTAAATTCTCTGATAGCCGTCAAATATCAGCCTTGAGCCTGTGGCTTTTAATCCGTATTCTCCGTTTTCTATTACAACCTGCATGGATTCAAAGACCGCAGCCGTCATCTGGCTTGCCAAAAATCTCGTCCAAATCAGTTTGTACAAACCATATTGTTCTTTTGTAAGCGATTCTTTTATCTGCTCCGGGTCAAGATTGATATTGCTGGGTCTTATAGCCTCGTGAGCATCCTGAATATCTTTTTTCTTGTTGGTAAACAGGTTGTTTCCTGCGTACTTATCTCCGAACTTTTCGGTAATATATGCCTTGGCGGCAGCCTTGGCCTCCTGAGAAATTCTCACCGAATCGGTCCTGATATATGTTACAAGACCTACCGTTCCGTGTCCCTTTATTTCAATTCCTTCGTACAGCTGCTGAGCCACCATCATGGATTTTTTAGTGGTAAATCCCAGCTTGTTGGCAGCGTCCTGCTGCATACTGCTTGTGGTAAAAGGCGCGAAAGGTTTACGGCTTCTCTCTTTGTTTATAATCTTAGAGACGGTATAAGTTCCTTCTTTAAGCTCCGAGATAGCTTTATCTGCCTCTTCTTTATTTCTTATGACGAGCTTTTTGCCTTTATATTCGCTGAGTTTTGCGTCAAAGCCCTTTCCCTTTTTAAAATGTGCAATTATATTCCAATATTCTTCAGGAGTAAAATTCTTTATGGCATTTTCACGGTCACATAAAATCTTTAATGCTGCTGACTGTACTCTGCCTGCGCTCAGTCCCCTTCTTATTTTTCTCCACAGAAGCGGACTTATCTGGTAACCCACCAGTCTGTCCAGAACACGCCTTGCCTGCTGTGCATCAACCAGTTTCAAATCAATGGGTCTCGGATTTTTTATAGCGTTTTTTATGGTGTCTTTGGTTATCTCGTTAAAAACGATTCTGCAATTTGAGGTCGGGTCTATACCAAGCAGATAAGCGAGATGCCACGAAATCGCTTCCCCTTCACGGTCAGGGTCCGTTGCCAGATATATTTTGCCTGCCTGCTTTGCTTCTTTCTTCAGCTCTTTAATTAAATCTCCCTTGCCCCTTATGGAAATATACTCAGGTTCAAAGTCGTTTTCAATATCTATGCCCAATTTACTCTTGGGTAAATCCCTTATATGTCCGACTGACGCCATCACCTTATATGATGAGCCCAAATATTTGCCTATGGTTTTTGCTTTTGACGGAGACTCCACAATCACAAGTGTCTTTTTACGTTTTGTCCCCGCTTTAGCGGATTCCTTCTTTACTTTGGTTGCCATTTTTCCTCCATAATATATATAATCTTCCTTCAAGAAGCCGGTTTATATTCTATAGTCAATTATAATAGTTCTTTTTTCAGAATTTTGCAATAAAAATTTTTCCCATTTGATAAGATATGATACCTTTCATCTCCATTACGGTTATCAATCCGTTTAAAGTAAATGCATCTTTTTTCAGAATTTTGCAAAGATGTTCCATGGTTATGCCGTCGTTTTCTTCTATGACTTTATATACTTTAGATTCATCCCTACCCATAGGCGTGTTCTCTTGTTTCTGTGACTTGGGCATAACTCCCATCGCCCATAAGATGTCATCTATTTCAGTTATAATCCCTGCTCCGGTGGAAATCAGTTTATTGCATCCGGCACTGAAGCTGCTGTTTATATTTCCCGGAACCGCTAAGACTTCTTTGCCTTGTTCCGCCCCATAGGTGGCGGTTATGACAGCGCCGCTCTTTATACCTGCTTCCACTACCGTTATCACATTCGAAAGAGCGGCAATTATCCTGTTTCTCGCAGGGAACTGCCATTTTCTCGGTTCTGTACCGGGCGGATATTCCGATATTATGAGCCCCTTCCTGCAAATTTCTTCATATATTTTTCTGTTGGTTTTGGGATAGCAAATATCGGGACCGCATCCCATTACAGCTATGGTATCTCCGCCTGCCCTGAGGGCTCCCATGTGGGCAAAGCCGTCTATCCCTTCTGCAAGGCCGCTTACGGTCACAATATGGTTTGCCGCAAGAGTTTCTCCTGTTTTGACGGCAATCTGCCTTCCGTATTCGCTGCACTTTTTTGCGCCTACAACGGCTGCTTTCTTTTGGGTAAGCAGCCGTGTGTTTCCTATGCAATACAATGCATCGGGAGGATTTTCCATTGTTTTTAAAAATTCAGGAAATTCATCGTCCCGCCTTGTTATTACTTTAATATTATTATATTCCATGATAATTATTCCCGTCTCTGCCTGCATCTTCCAAGAATCTCGTATAATGAAATGCCGCAGTCAGATGAGCAATCCCTATATTTTCTGATTTTCTGATATCTGCAATGGTTCTTGCAACCTTCAGCAGCCTGTAATATCTTCTCGGGCTGATTCCGAACTTGGTATATACCCTTCTCATAAAATTTTCTTCTTCGTATCCCAGCCTGCAGAAACTGTTTACATATTGGTCCTCCATAGCTGCGTTGGTTGAAAATCTACAGTCCTTAAAGCGTTCGTCCTGTATTTTTCTAGCTTCTTCAATTTGCTTTCTCATGCTGTCGGATGTGCGTGAATTGGTTTCTTTTAAATTTTTATAGTCCACCCTGTTTATTTCCACACATATGTCTATTCTGTCTGCAAGAGGTCCTGACAGCCTGCTCCTGTAACTTTCTATTTCACTTTGGGCACATGTGCATTGGTGCACATCGTCTCCCAAGTATCCGCATCTGCACGGATTAGCTGCTCCCACAAAGATAAAATCCGACGGAAATGTAACGCTTCTTCCTTTTCTTATAATCCTTGCTTCCTTTTCTTCCATTGGCGTTCTGAGGGCGTCCAGTACGGTTTCCGGCAGGGTAAGCATTTCATCCAGAAACAATACGCCCTTATGGGCGAAGGAAACCTCGCCGGGCATCGGGTATACTCCTCCTCCGACAAGGGCAGCTCTCGAAATTCCCGGCGTAACATGCCTGAAAGGTCTTTTTCGTATAAACGGCGTTTCTTTTGACAGCATCCCGGCATAAGAATATATGGCTGAGGCTTCAATCTGCTCTTTTATATCCATAGGCGGCAATATGCCCGTTATCCTCTTTGCGAGCATACTTTTTCCCGTTCCCGGCGGCCCGATAAGAAGAAGATTGTGACCGCCTGCCATGGCCGTAACTATAGCTTCCTTTGCAATCTCATGGCCTTTTATGTCGCAAAAGTCCGGTTCTTCTTCGTCTTCCATATACGAACCGTAATTTCCTTTTCGGTACGGTTTTATCTGATTCCCGCATATATGGCCTGCGACTTCTCTCAGATTTTTTGCCGGTATCAGCTCAATCTTTGTATCCCTTGTCAACAAGCAGCATTCTTTGCAATTTTCTTCCGGCATAATGATTTCTTTTATATTTTCTTTGTCGATTAAGTGCATAATCATCGGCAGTGCTGCCTTTACCGGCAAAAGCCGTCCGTCCATAGACAGCTCACCGATAAAAACTTTATCTTCCAAACAGCCTCTTATTTCGCCTGATGCCATGAGCACTCCCATAGCCATACCCAAATCATAATGACTGCCCTTTTTGTGTATGTACGCAGGCGTAAGGTTTACCGTAATGCGTCCTTTCGGATACTCGAATCCGCTGTTTATAACAGCTCTTCTCACTCTTTCCGAGGCTTCTTTTACCGATGTGTCCGCAAGCCCGATAACCGTAAAATAGGGCAATCCCTGTGCTATGTCCGTTTCAATTTCCGCTTCTATTCCGTTAAATCCATTCAGCGCCGCTGTTTTTGTCTTTATTATCATATTATCCTCCTAAAATTCCAATCTTTTGATGTGATTTACGGCGATTTCCATAACCTGAAAATCTACCTTTTCATATTTTTTCTTGGAATAGGAAAGAAAATATCTTGCGGCATTTCTTATGTGCCTTTGCTTTTTAAAGTCCACCGCTTCTGACGGCTCTCCGTACCGGAACGAAGAACGGGTTTTCACTTCCACAAAGCACAGCACCATGTCTTTTACAGCGATTATATCTATTTCACCGTAAGGACATGAAAAGTTTCTTCTTAATATATAGTATCCCCTTGCTTTTAAAATTTCCGCTGCCAGTTCTTCTCCTGCAGCGCCTATTGTTTTTTTGTTCGTCATATTTCCTCCTATGACGATACCGCTTCTCATCATATAATTTACATTATTTTACAGTAAATGTCAACCATTTATCTTCCGCCTCCGGCTATAATATATAAAAAAAGAGGGGGTAAAATTTTTTACCCCCCTGGCAGGTAAAATTTTTTACCCCTCGATTTTAATATATATTTACTTTTAAAAGTCCGCATAGGTGAACTTCGGCATGTCCGTCCCCACTTTAAATATCATGTAAACGTATAATATCATCATCATTGCGAAGAACAGTCCTGTATACATAAAAAACTTTTTGTCTGCAAATTCTTTAATCTTCGTTAAAAAACCTGTAAGCCGCTTCATTGATTCTTACCCATCCTTTCCCTGCCGGATGAACTATGTCCGTCAGAAATCCCGGAGTATAACATTCTCCGAAGAAGTTCTTTGTCTCTACTCCGTATTCTTCGGCCACCTTGTTTACTTCTGTTACAAAGGTTTCCCTGTTTTCCCTTGGAAATCCGGTGTAATCGTAATACCAACCGTTTACCGGCAGCATAACGAGGAGAACTTCTATGTTTTCCTGCTTGCATACGTCGAGGAAAATTCTCAAATCGTCGTATTCAGGCGAATCGCCGTAGGTTCTTTTCAAATCGGAGTTCTTTCTCTCAGAGAGTACGGGAGCCACCTTCTTTTTGTACATGCTGTCTTTCATATGGAAATCATTGTTCATCTTGCCTTTAAGCTCGGCATCAGCCTGCTTTGCAAGAGCATCCCAATCAGGTTCTTCTCCCTTGGCGAGAGTTTTGTACTCAGCATAGTTCTTCTCTCCCGTGGCTTTCCATAACAAGCCCACGTTGATATTTTCTTTCTCGTTTGTAAACCACTTGTCAAAGGCAAAATACACCTTGTTTTTAAAACTTGCATCGCCTGTCGTCAGCATAGCCCTTATGGTCTGGGCATTGGTCTGCGCCTTGGGGCTTATCTCAAGAAGCTCCGTAACACGGGTGGCGACGGTTTCTTTGGTTTCTTCTGAAATATTATCGTTCTTTAAAAAAGCTTCATACTCGCTTGCAGAAAATCTTGCGGCGAAACCGCTTTGCTTAACTCCCGACTTTGAAAACCATGACGGCGAAAGAATCAAAACCACTTTTTTATTTTTAAGCTCGGGCGCAACCGCTCCGAGAGTTATGGCGTGGGAAAGACTTTGGTTCTGTGCGGCTCCTATGCACATTACATTCATTCCCAATGACCTGAAAACGGCAGTTGGATGGTAGGGCGTCTTCTTGCCGTAGTTGAACTCCGACGAACCCATCATCATAACCGTATCTTCTTCAATATTGGAACTTATGGCTTTATACGACAAATCTTTTTTGCTGTTTATCCACGTTCCGAAATTCAAATTGTTTGTGTCAAGCTTGTCCCCTATTATAAAATGAGCAGAAACGGCCACCACAAGGAACATGGCAAGCGCCGTTACAAATGCTGCAATTTTTTTCATTATCTCACATCCTAAAACCAAATATTACATTCTCTTCATAACTTGCTCTATTATTTTGTTCGGAGTGTCCATCTCCTCACGCTTCAGCTCAGACGGCGCCATCACTATTCCCAGCGCCTCCTCTATACCTACCAGCAGTTCGGTGTAATCCAGAGAATCTATCAAATCCTCTTCAAGCAAATTGATATCCATATCCACTCTTACCACATCATCGCCGCAAATTTCCTCCAGCAAGTTCAAAACCGTTTCAACTACCTTGTTTTCCATCTCAAATCTCCTTTTTGTTTAAATTATTTTAAGCAGTCTGCCTGAAAATATAAAAAATCCAAACATTACCAAATTAAAAGTAATAAACCAGCTTATAAGCTTATACCACTTCTTTTTCTTGTTTTTCTTATAAAACTTTGACTTCTTCTGGTAAACTTCCGTTACTGAAAGCAATATTCCGTGATAAACGCCATACATAATATAGCTTAAATCCAAGCCATGCCAGATTCCCATAAGGGTCATGTTTATCATAAATCCGATTGAAGCTCCCGTAAGCTTATTTTTGAACCATTTGCCGCGTATGGAAGCCATCATAAATCTTGAAAAAACAAAATCTCTGAACCAGTGAGACAGAGTGATATGCCACCTGTCCCAGAACTCCTTTATATCCACGCTGATAAAAGGCTTGTTAAAGTTTTCGGGAGTCCTTACGCCCAATATGTAGCTTGTTCCTATTGCCATAAGGCTGTATCCCGCAAAGTCAAAGAAAAGATAAAACCCGTAGCAATACATATACGAAAGATGTGACCACCATTCCTTATATGCGCCCAGGTACGTCATTCCCTGATAACATATGGAAGCCAGTACAAATTTATATACGATGCCATGGAATATCTTAAAAATTCCCGTTCCCACAAGCTCCAGATAATCGGTTTTTGCATTTAAAGTGTGTATATCTTCCGTAAACCTTCTGCTCCTGTCTATAGGTCCCGATGAAATGCTTGGGAAGAACAGGAGAAAATACATAAAGTCAAAGGTCCCGATGTCTTCAATCAGCTCATCGTATATCTCTATGATTATCTGCACGGATTTAAAAGTAAGATATGATATTCCCATAAAGCTGAATATACTCTGCCCCATTACTCCGCTTATCTTAAATATTATCAGCGGCGCCAGCGACAACAGCAAAAACAGTCTGAATATTCTCTTATCTCTGCCTCTTGTATTCTGTATCTTCAGCAGAGCCCTAGTCAGAGCGAACTGCCACAGGCAGTATAAAATCAGGTATATTATACCTTTGACATCATCCATGCATGCCAGAATTATAAAAGCAACCGTAGCAGCAAAGCCATAGTACCTTATGGGTTTTTGCATCACTCCAAGTATTACGGCAGGAATCAAAAGTATGATAAGCCATACAAAGAAATATATTTCTCCGAACAATATCATAAGAAGGCTGCCTCCAGTTTCTTACGGTCAAGCTTGCCGTTGGCTGTTATTGGCATGGACTGTATAAACTTTATATTCTTCGGTATCATGTAGCCGGGAAGTTTTTCTTTCAGTCTTCCTTTTAAATATTTTACATCTTTAAAATCGCCTTCCAGTGAAGGAGCTTTTACAAAGGCCACAAGATTGCGTATCTTTTCGCCGTCATATTTGGGAAGCACCGCAGCCTGCTCCACCTCAGAGCAAAGCATGAGATTGGATTCGATGTCGCCCAGTTCTATCCTGTATCCGTGCAATTTTACCTGAAAATCCATTCTGCCTGTGCAGTAGTAATTTCCGTCTTTAAAATATCCCTTGTCTCCTGTTCTGTATGCGGCATATTCTTTTCCGTCTGTATACTTCATCTTTGAAAACACTTCATCCGTCTTTTCCGGATTCTTATAGTATCCCTTGCCTACCGTGTCTCCCAAAATAATAATTTCTTCATCTTCAATCATTATTTTTGTTCCGTCCTTAGGTACGCCTATAGGTAAAATTTCATTGTTTTTGATGATGTCATCGGTTATATCCACCGCTGTCACCGCAACTGTCGACTCTGTAGGTCCGTAAGTGTTTACGACCTTGGAAGATGGAAATCTGTCCAGCAGTTTTTGGGCAGTTTCCTTGGTAAGCCTTTCTCCGCAAAACAAAAATAATTTAAGTTTGTCGAGCATTTTACTGTCAAAGCTTCTGTCAGCAAGACACATTTCAGCAAAAGACGGTGTCGAAACCCAGCAGTTTATATCATTGTCACGCATGTAATCAAACATAGCTCCGGTATCCTGCTGTAATTTCTTGTCGAGAAACACTGAGGTACTTCCCAGCGACAGTGATGTGTATAAATCCATTACGGATAGATCAAAAGAAAATGGCGCCTGATTCAAAAAGTTTACGGTTTCTCCTTCTTTCAGGTTCATCTTTTCTCTTACCATGTCCGATGACCATGCGGTAAAATTGCTCAGATTAGTCTCGGATATCTGCACTCCCTTAGGGTTGCCCGTACTGCCGGATGTAAAGATAATATAAAAGATGTCCTCTCCTTTAACCCACTTACCCCTTAAATCTGCCAGTGGCTCTGTCTTGCATATATTTTCGATTTCTTCTCTTGAAACCACTCTGAAATTGTTTATATCAGAGTCTTCCGTTGCCAGTATTATCTCATTTCCTATGGAGGCGGCTATTTCTTCAATCCTGTTTTTAGGCATAGAAATATCCACAGGGCAATATGCTCTTCCCGTCTTAACACAGGCAAAGAAACATACAAGCATCTGTGGATTTTTATGTCCGTAAACCATTACGGGTTTCTTATTGCCGCCGAGCTCATTGTCCAGCCATAAGGCCAGACTGTCCGACTGCTGCCATAACTGTTCGTATGTAAGCTGACCTTTTGTCGATTTTATTGCGATTCTGTCGCCTTCATTTTTTGCAATGCTTTCTACAATATTTAATATAGATTTTCTCACAACTAATCCCCCCTGTCGTTCTTATGCTCATCCCATGAAATAATCTCTTCCAAGTCCAGTGTACTATATTGAATAATACACTGTCAAGTACTATATTCATTATTACATAAAACCAAGGGAATATGTTGTAAATCGGCAATTTTTCAAAAAATGTTCATAAAATTGAAAGAAACTTATGCTCTCAGCATTGAGCTTAAAAAGGCTATAAGCCTTTCGCTCTTTGGATTTTCAAAGACTTCTTTCGGCTCACCTTCCTCTACGATAACTCCGTTATCCATAAAAATTACTCTGTCTGCCACTTCTTTGGCAAAACCCATTTCGTGGGTAACCACAATCATGGTGGTATGGCTTTCGGCAAGCTTTTTCATTACATTTAAAACTTCACCCGTAATTTCCGGGTCAAGGGCTGATGTAGGCTCGTCGAACAACATGAGTTCAGGCTCCATTGCAAGAGCTCTGGCGATAGCTATTCTCTGTTTCTGGCCGCCGGATATCTGAGCAGGATAAACGTCTGCCTTATCTTCAAGCCCTACCATTTTCAAAAGCTGCATGGCCCTTTCTTTTACGACTTCTTTATTTTCTTTTTTAACCTTAACCGGTGCGTAAGTTATATTCTCGAGACAGGTCATGTGAGGAAACAGGTTAAAATGCTGAAAAACCATTCCCGTATCTCCCGTCAAAATTATCTCTCCCGACGTCACTCCAATCAGGCCGTTTATACACCTTAAAAGCGTGCTCTTGCCGGAACCGGACGGTCCGATAATGGCCACTATCTCGCCCTTCTTCATGGAGAAATTGACACCGTTGACAGCTCTGAAATCGCCGTAATCTTTGACGATATTTTTCATCTCCAAAACCGTTTCTCTGTTCATCACCATTCCTCCTTTGCGTCATATCTTGAGAAGAACTTTTCAAGTTTTCCGGCAACCAAAGTAAGCACGAAAGTCATAATCAGATAAATTATGGCTGCGTAGAAAAAAGGCGTTAAATCTGTAAGTCTGTTTACCGCACTGTTGGTCGCTTTCATAAGCTCTATTACTGCCAGGGAAGACGCCAGCGCCGTATCTTTTACCAGCACGATAGCTTCATTGACTATAGGCGGCAATATTGCTTTCATTGTCTGAGGAAGTATGATATCTATCATCGTCTGCCTCTTTGAAAGACCGAGTGCGTGAGCTGCCTCGTACTGTCCTCTGTCAATGCTGTTGATTCCTCCCCTGTATATCTCCGCAAAATAGGCCGCATAATTGAGAACATATGTAACTACGACAACTGACATTGCCTGAAGTTTCCAGTCAAAGGCCATTGGAAACAAAAAGTAGAAGAACCACATCTGCAATAATAGCGGAGTTCCCCTAAACACAAAAACGTATAACTTGCACAAAAAGCTCAAGGGTTTAAACCGGCTGTTACTCCCGAGGGCTACAGGCAGCCCCAGGGGTAACGATAGAACGAGTGTGAGCACAAATATCTCAATCGTCACTACCGAACCCTCGAGCATAAATGGCAAGAATCCTAAAACCTTGTCCATTATTTTTTCCTTTTCTTAAATTAAATTTAACAAATATTATTCTTCACCTTCAACAGGCTCATAAACCATAATATCTCTTCCGAACCACTTTTTGCTGATTTCGGCTGCTTTACCGTTGTCGATGAGTTTCTTTAAGGCATCGTTTAACTTATCTCTCAGCTCTGTATTGTCAGCAGCGCAGCCTATAGTATAGAAGTCATCACCCAATGAATACGTGCATTCCTTCATTTCTCCACCCAGGTTGTTGTTGGTATATTCTCCCAGAACCTGGTCAACCGCAATGACGTCCACTCTTCCTGCTTTGAGGTCCATGATAGCTATATCATATGTCTTGTATTCGCTGATATTATCTTTGAATGAATCGTAAGCTTCATTTGCCTGAAGCATCTCCAGTGCTGCGGACTCTCCCTGTGTACCTATCTTCAGGTTTGCAAGGTCGGAAGCTTTTGTAACGTCCACATCTGAATCTGCAAGAGTCATGAGGACAATCTTGTTGTTCAGATACTTATATGTAAGAGCCATTTTTTCGATTCTCTCAGGTGTAACCGACATTCCGTTCCACAGACAATCTACTGTACCTGCTTCAAGGTATGCTTCCTTGGTCGTCCAATCGATAGGCTCAAATTTTACTTCCATGCCCAGTTCTTCTGCTACGGCAGTTGCAAGGTCAATATCAAATCCGACCAGTTCTCCGGCTTCATCTCTGAAACCCATAGGAGCAAAGGTATCGTCAAGGCCGACAACCAATGTATCCGCTCCTTCATCCTTGCTGCTGCATCCCGTCATTACACACATGCTGAATATCATCAGCACTGCCATTGTCAGTACAAATAATTTCTTTTTCATTTTTGTTCTACTCTCCTCTGTCATTTATTTGTATCTCTTCTGCGCTTTAGCACATTAGATTATTAAACAAAACGCATTACTATTCTACATTAGCATACGGATTAAAACAACCCCCTTTTTTAAATTTACAGTACAAATTTTTTTACTGCATGGGCCACTCCGTCTTCTTCGTTGGTCAGCGTAACAAAATCAGCGGTTTTTTTAACTTCCTCCTCAGCATTTCCCATTGCGACCCCTATCCCGGCCGCTTTTATCATTGCCATGTCATTTAAACTGTCTCCCATTGCCATGACGTTATCTTCCTCTATTCCCAGTATTGTGCACAGATTTAAAATAGCGTCCGCCTTGCTTGTGGTTTCTCCCCCAAGCTCCAGATTGTGAGGCATGGAAGACGTAACGGTTATGCCCTCGTGGTCTTCAAAAACCCGTTTCATTTCAGCCCTGTCTTCAAGATGTCTGAAATGGATATTTATATTCTCTATCTCAGCCTTGTTTTCAAATAGAAAGTCGTATATATGGGGCACAGGGGTTCTTGTTCTCATTATGTAATCCGCATCCATATAATCCGAACCGTTTTTCTTTATATCCTCAAACACTTCTTCATCTATATATGCTCTTCCTTTGGTAAAAACCTCTATCGGATATTCCCTGTTATTCATCAGAATTTTTCCCACTGATTCTATAACGCTTCCCGAAGCGTAGTTGGAATATATGTTTTTCATATCCTTAAGCCTTGTAATATATGCTCCGTTGGAAGTTATTATATACTCCAGCCCCTGTATTTCAAATATGCTCTCAGGCAGCGCCGAAAACACTCGTCCTGTGGCAACCACCACGTGCACTCCCTTTTCTATGGCTTTTTCAAGACAGGTTTTATTTTCCTCCGACAAACGGCTTTTGCTTTTAAGTGTCGTTCCGTCCAAATCTAATGCAATCAATTTTATCTCGCTCATATTTCCTCCAAGCACTGCAAAAATTCGCTGTTATATTTTCTGATTTCCTTCATCGTAGCGCTTCCGTCATGTCCGGGATATATGGTATAATTGTCAGGCCACAGGTTTATGACTTTTCTGCATGAATCTGCCATCTCTTTTTCCGAGCCGTCTTGCAGGTCCGTCCTGCCCAAATCCGTATCAAAAATGGTGTCTCCCGTAAATACTGCCTTTGATTTTTGAGATACTATACATATCGAACCTTTTGTATGACCGGGAGTCAGATATATCTGCATATTTTCACCGTCCAAGTCTATAGTATCTCCGTTTCCCAGATATTTGTCAACTCTGCCTTTATATACGAGGGAGTCTTCGAAGCTCATCATGACATCGCAGTCAAAATAATCTGCAACTTTTTCTGCGCCGCCCACATGGTCATGATGATGATGAGTCAGGATTACCCCCTTTATGTTCAGATTCTCTTCTTTAATATATTCTATAAACTTACGTGGCTCATATCCGGGATCTATTACATAGCATTGGCCCTTTTGCTTTGCGTTTATCACATATCCGTTGCTTGCAAGGCTTCCGCCAACAAATCTTTTTATTTTCAAGGTTTCTCTCCTTTTCCTGCAAATTGTCCAAGGTCTTGCAAATTTTATATTATATGCTAAAATATATGATACAACATTTTTATAGAAATGTCTTTTTAAATTTCACATAAAACGAGGTAAAAAATATGAAAGTTGCCATAGTCGGCGCAGGAAAACTGGGAGTAAAAGTTGCTACGGCTCTTTTGGGAGGAGACCACTATATTACGGTCATAGATAAGAACGAATCCGTACTCAACAGAATATCCCAGCAAATGGATATTATGACTGTTACAGGTAACGGAAAAAATATAAAGCTTTTGGAGTCCTGTGGCATAAGTTCCTTTGATTTTCTGCTTGCTTCCACAGACAGCGACGAAAAAAATATAATAATAGCTTCTTTTGCAAAAAAGCTGGGCTGTTCCAAAGTCATTGCGAGAGTCAGAGACCCTGAACACATGAATCAGCTTGATTTCATAAAAGAAACGATGAACATAGACCACGTTGTAAATCCGGACTTTGCCATAACCATGGAAATATACAAATATCTGGTTGAAAAGTACACTCTTACCAACGGTATATTTTCAAGCGGAAAAGTATCCCTCGTCCAGTTCAACGTAAAAAAATTCAAAAAACTCGCAGGACTTTCCATGATTGAAGTGCGAAAAGTCCTTCCCAACATGCTGATTGTAGCGATTTCAAGAAACGGAAAGATAATAATTCCACATGGACAAACCATAATAGAAGATTATGATACCCTCTACCTTATAGGGGAAAAATCCGAGATACATGAGCTTCATCAGAAAGTGCACGAAAAAGGCAAGTACACCAATCTTCAGAAAGTCATGATAGTCGGCGGCGGAAAAACCGGTTTCTATCTTGCCGACAAGCTTTCCGAGTTCGGAATCGCAGTAAAGGTAATCGAAAAGAGCAAAGACAGATGTTACTATCTTTCGACTCACCTCGATGATGTTATGATACTTCACGGAGACGCCACCGATACCAATCTTCTTGAAGAAGAAAACATCGATGAAATGGATGCTTTTGTCACCGCAACGGGTTTTGATGAAGAAAATCTTCTGCTCGCCCTTATGGCAAAGCAGCGCGGCATTGAGGATGTAATTTCAAAGGTAAGCCGTCAAAGCTATAAGACTTTGATTGAAAAGATGGGAATAGATATGGCCTTAAACCCTCTGGATATAATAGCAAGCACAATTCTTCGTTATGTCCAAGGTTCAAAGCGCATAATATCCTCACTGCTCATTCAGGGACAAGCTGAGATAATGGAAATTATAGCCTCCGATGACATGAAGCTTACAAATAAAACTCTGAGTGAACTTGACTTGCCTGACGGCGTTCTGATTGCAGCAATCCACAGAGGTAATAACGTAATCATACCTGACGGCAACACTACGATTCTTGAAGACGATAAAGTGACCATATTCTGCTTGCTTTCGGACATTGCGGAGCTTGAATCTCTGTTCAAATCGAAGCGCAGTTTTCGTATATAAATTGTAATACAGAAAGGATTTCCAATGCGCAATAAAATTGGAACCATAGTTAAAATAGAGGGCATTTTGCTTGCCATATTGGCTGTTTCCATGTCTGCCCCTCTTATCATTGCATTAAAATGTAATGAAACAGGCTGTGTGCGTGCATTTCTTACCGTAATGATTTCATGTGCGGCAATCAGCCTCTTAATACACCTGACTTGCGGCCTTTCCCGATATAATCTGAAAAATCGGGATGGGTTTCTTATTGTTGCGTTAAGTTGGTTTTCTGTTTCATTGGCAGGCGCAGTGCCTTTTTATATATCAGGCAGCATACCTGATTTTATCGACGCTTTTTTTGAGTCCTGCTCGGGATTCAGCACGACCGGTTCTTCTATTCTTACGGATATAGAAATTCTGCCCCGCTCTATCCTGTTCTGGCGCTCTTTTACCCACTGGCTGGGCGGCATGGGCATAATAGTATTGATGACAGCCCTTCTCCCCGCTTTCGGAATAAACGGTCAAATCGTTGCCAATGCTGAAACCACAGGTCCTACCAAGGATAAAATACTGGCAAAATTTTCAGACAGCGCAAAAGCGCTTTACAGCATATATCTTATAATGACCGCCGCTGAAGTTATTTTATTGAAAATAGGCGGTTTAAGTTTGTATGACGCCCTTATTCACACCTTCGGAACCGTAGGCACCGGAGGTTTATCTTCTTATAATGCCAGCATAGGTCACTTTAACAGCCTGTATGTGGAAATCGTGGTCGCTGTATTTATGCTGTTGGCCGCAGTAAATTTCAACTTATATTACATCGCAAGAAGACGCGGAATTCTGCAGCTCTTAAGGGATGAAGAGTTTAAATTTTATATGATGACGATTTTAACCTGCGGCGGTATCATCACCGTTTATAACTGTATAATGAACCGCTTTTCAGATGTGGGCGAAACTCTGGTAAATGCTTTCTTCCAGGTTATTTCAATCATGACTACCACCGGTTATGCCACCGATGATTATGACCTTTGGCCAACTTTCTCCAAGTTTGTAATCTTCATGCTGTTTTTCATAGGAGGATGTTCTTCATCCACAGGCGGCGGTGTTAAATGTGTACGCATCCTCGTAGCTCTTAAGCTTATCAAAAGAGGCATATCGCTAAAAATACATCCAAACAGAATAGCTCCTATTACCCTCAACGGAAAAGAAGTAAAGAGCGAAACTTCCATAAGAATTTCAAATTTCATATTCACTTATATAATTGTATTGTTTGCAGGCATGATACTGATTTCACTCAATGGGTTTGATTTTATGACCAACCTGTCTGCGTCGGCTTCGTGCCTTGGCAATATAGGTCCCGGTTTCAATTTAATCGGTCCTTCCATGAATTATGCGGCATTTTCGGGTTTCTCGAAGCTAATATGCTCATTTCTTATGATTACGGGAAGGCTTGAGCTTTATACCGTGCTTATGCTATTTTCAAAATATTATCGTAATCCCGACAGGATTAAATAGATGAGGTACAAACTGTATGAGATTTAATTTTAAAGCTGTAATCAAAATACTCGGAATATTGACCTTAATAGAAGGCGTATTTATGCTGCCCTGTCTCGGTGTAGCCATGCATTACGGAGAATGGACTTCAGCTTCTGCTTTTGTGACCGTTTCTCTTTTTTGCATATCCATAGGCTTTGTAATTTTGACTCAGCTCAAGTTTGACAAAATAATTCTGAGAACCAGAGAAGGCTATTTCATAGCATGTGCAAGCTGGATATACTGCTCCGTATTGGGAGCGATTCCTCTGTATTTCTGCGGCCGGAACTTTTCTTTTATAAACTGCTTGTTCGAATCGGTAGCCGGATTTTCCACCACGGGATGCAGCGTTCTTAACATTGACATCGTTCCTCTGTCCATGCTCCTTTGGCGTGCATTATGTCACTGGCTGGGCGGCATGGGCATACTTGTACTGCTGATTTCAATCTTCCCCCTTTGGGGAATCAATAACCAGTCAATCGCCTCCGCCGAAACACCGGGGCCGAGTACAAGAAAGCTTGAAGCCAACTATTCGGATACGGGCAAATTCCTCTATCTGAGCTATTTAACGCTGTCTGTAGCAGAGTTTACACTGCTTGTTTTAGGTCCCATGGACTGGTTCAATGCTCTGCTTACCACATGCAGCAGCATAAGCACGGCCGGGCTCATCATAACATCGGAGAGCGCATGGCTTTACACATTGCCTTATGTAAGAGCCATAGTGCTCGCCTTTACAATTCTTTCTTCGTTAAATTATATGGCTTATTTCCTTCTCATAAAAAAACGCTGGAAAGAAGCTTTCAGCAACATAGAAATCAGGATTTTCCTGCTCATCATTGCTATCGCTTCGCTTCTTATAGGGTTCTCTCTTAAAATAAGCGGAATTTACGGCAATTTGTGGCAGGCGATAAAGGACGGCCTGTGCCAGGTGGTTTCATTTATATCCACCTCGGGATATTTCGTTTGCGACTACACCAACTGGCCTGCCTTCACCGTAACCATTTTGATGCTGCTTCTTCTCGTAGGCGGGTGTTCTTTTTCAACATCAGGCTCCCTCAAGGTAATTCGGGTTATGATACTGTTTAAACTGGCGAAAAGGGGTATGCTTAAGCAGATACATCCCAATATTGTAAAGGCTGTAATGCTTGATAAGGATAACCCCGTAACTGCAAGGACCGCCGCTTCCGTCACCATGCATACGCTGCTGTTCTTCGGTGTGATTACGGTGGGATGTCTGCTGCTGTCCTTTAACAATTTGGATATGGAAACCACTCTTACTACCACCATAGCTATGTTTTCCAACACGGGAATAGCCTTGGGGCTTCCCGGAAATACAGGCTATTTCGGAATGTTCAACGAGTTTTCTCAAATAATCATGTCGTTCCTGATGATTGCTGGCAGACTTGAGATGTACGCTATAGTAATAATATTTGCCAAATCTTTCTGGAAGCCTGACAAGGCTGTGACCATTTAATTCTTAAAATCCCATTATATAAAACCTGATTTTGGGCAGTATAATTATTGCCCTTTTATATTATTATGTTTAAGGAGAACAAAATGCTTGTAAAAGATTTAATGTCTGCTTCCGTTATTTCCGTTAAGCCCGATGATACTTACGAGCAGATAAGCTTTATAATGCGCTGCGAAGATATAGGCATAGTGCCAGTGTGCGATATTCAGAATCATCTTCTCGGAGTGATTACAGACAGGGATATGATTATGCGCCAGGGTTTGGGCAATACTGCCGAAAAAATCATGACTAAGTCACCTGTAACCGTCAATTCGGGCGATGATATACATCAAGCCGCCCTGAAATTTTCAAAATACGGAATCCGCAGGCTTCCGGTGTTGGACAGCGGCCGCTTGGTGGGAATGCTTAGTTTTAAGGATTTGGCAAAGAAGAAATTTTTAGCTGCCGAAATCGGGCATATCCTCTACAATATATGTAATTTTAAATAGTAAAAAAGGCGGGCATATCCTTTCCCGCCTTTTGTGTTTTATGAATCCTGAGTATTTTTATTTATTCATTGGTTTTATCGTTATCTTTTGTACCGTTGTCGGTTTTGTCAGTCACGTCGCCCGTGTCCGTAGTGTCGCCGTTCATGCCTTCTCCGTCGGGTTCAACGACGCCTTCGTTTAAACTGCTTGAATCTCCGACATTTTTCTCTTCTTCGGTAACGTTCGCATCGTTTGTATCATCCATAAGTTCCTTATCATTTTTGCTGCATCCCGTAAGTCCCATTACCAGAACCAACATGAGAACCATAAAGATAATTCCTATTTTCTTTTTCATAAAAAACTCCTTTCTTTCGTTTATACTTATTTTGGAGTTTTTTTAATATTTTATTCATAAAAAAGGTCTTCAGTCTTTGCAATCACCACGCTTTTACAATGATAAAAGTCGGCTATTCCCTTATGTTGGCTTTTTGGGCTTCTATCACTAAAACGGCCAACATTTATTCCAATAACTGTAAATTTTGGTATGGTTTCTGGGTCTTCGTTGGCTTTTTGAGCTCAGCTCTCGAATTTGGCCTACAAAAAACAGCAAAACTGTAGGCCAAATTTGTATCCCAACGAAAAACAGCCAACACAGTCCCATCACAGCATCGAGTTAGTAGGTATTATGTAAACCTATGTTGGCTGATTTTGTTTTTTCAAGATTCCGGCAACATCGACATTTTTCGACATGGAAACCTCATATGATTTATGCTATTTTGTTGGCAAGTTTTTATTTTTCTAAACTTTTGCCAACATTTAGCTATGGGGAAAAGGCAATATAAAAGCCCGGATTCAAATCCGAATTCGGGCTTTTTTCTTTTAATTACTCTTCGCTGTCATCAGCCTCATCGGCTTCCTCATACGATTCTTCTTCCGCAACTTCCTCTGCTGCTTCGTTTAACGCTTGCTTTAAGCTCAGGCTGATTCTCTTTCTTTCCGTATCTATGTCCAGAATCTTAGCTTCTACAGCCTGTCCAAGTTCAAGTTCTTCGGCAATGTCAGAAACTCTCTTGTTTGCAACTTCCGAAATGTGAACCAGTCCATCAAGTCCCGGTTCCAGTTCAACAAATGCGCCGTATTCTTTAATCTGTACTACTTTACCTGAAACTATCTGGCCTACTGCGTATTTTTCGTTAATTACCGACCATGGTTCAGGTGTAGTCTGCTTGAGTCCAAGAGAAATTTTACCTTTTTCTTCGTTCATTGAAAGAATCTTAACTTTTACTCTGTCGCCAATCTGCAAAACTTCCTTAGGATGTTTCAGCTTACCCCAGGAAATTTCGGAAATATGTAACAGACCGTCAATGCCTCCCAAATCTACGAAAGCGCCGTAATCCGTAAATCTCATTACCGTTCCTTCAACTACATCGTCAACATGAAGGCCGCTCCATATCTCGGCAAGCTTTCTCTGTCTTTCTTCGGCTAACACGGCTTTATGCGAAAATACAGCTCTGTTTCTCTTAGAATCTACTCTTGTAACCTTGACGTCCATGGTCTGGCCTAAGAATTCTTCTGCATTTTCCACAAATTTATCGGAAAGCTGTGACAATGGAATAAATCCGGTAACTTCCTTATAAGCCGCTATTACGCCGCCGTTTACCTGTCTTACTACTTTAACATTGAGGACTGTGCCGTTTTCGTAAGCTTCATTGATTTCATTCCAGTGTTCGTTGGCTTCTAACTTCTTTTTGGAGAGTAAAATCACACCATCTCCGTCATCAGTCTTGATGACTTTTGCCTGGATTTCATCGCCATCTTTGAATAAATCTGTTAGCTTCTGGTCTCCCTCTAATGTTACTTCTTCTTTTGGAATTACTCCATCTTTTTTGCATCCCATGTTAACGATAATCTCTTTTTCTGTAACTTGGTGTACCTTTCCGTTAACAATTTCGCCGATACGTGGTAATCTTAAGGATTTTTCGATATCATCCATTAAGTCCATCATGTTCATTTCGCTTTTTTCCGTGATGTGTTCACTCATCTTAGCAATAACCTCCTTAATTACGCATTCAGGTGTCGACGCACCTGCTGCAACACCTATTTTATTACATTTTGTCAATTGGTGCAATGGTAAATCTTCGATTTTTTCAACAAAAAAAGTATTTAGACAGCTTTTTTTGGAAATTTCGTATAATTTTTGGGTATTTGAGCTGTTTTTTCCGCCTATAACAATCATTGCATCGCAAACAGAGGCCAGTCTGCTGCAGTTTTTCTGTCGTTTTGCCGTTGCATTGCAGATGGTATTCTTAACTTCAAAGGTTTTTTTGCCCTTTTCAAGCACTTTTACAATGGAATCCAAAAGTTCTTTCTTTATGGTCGTCTGACATACCAAAAAAAGGTTGTCGTCAGATATTTCTTCCGCTTCCTCAGGTGAATTGACAATGATAGCCTCTCCCACGCACCAGCCCTTTGTTCCCTTAACTTCGGGATGTTCCTTATCGCCTACTATAACCACTTTGCGGCCGCTTCTTGATGCTTCTGATACAAGAGAATGAATCTTGCTCACAAAGGGACATGTGGCGTCGACCACAGTAAGGTTGTTTTCATAAGCTTTTATCCAGAAAAGCCTCCCCTCGCCGTGGGAACGGACTATAAGTATATCTTCCGGCGAAGCTTCGGAAATATCATCAAGTATTTCCACGCCCTTTTTTCTCAATTCATCGGTTACAATCCTGTTATGTATGAGCGGGCCGCAAGTATATATCTTTTTTCCCAACTTGTTGTTTTTTACCTGTTCTTCTGTTTTTTCTATGGCTGCTTTTACCCCGAAGCAAAAACCCGAGTTTGCCGCTCTTATAATTTCCGTCATTTCTGCTTGTCCAAACTTTCCAAATAATTTTTAAACGACTTTTCGGAGCCGTTTTCCGTAGGTGTATAATATTTTACCCCTTCCCTGTACAGATTGTCCGGCAAATACTGCTGCTTTACATAACCTCCGTAAGCGTGAGGGTATTTATAAGAATTTCCTATGCCCATAATCTTTGCTCCGCTGTAGTGACTGTCCTTCAGGTGCAGCGGAACATCGTCTATTACCTTGTTTTTTATGTCGTCCATAGCCCTTTCGTAGGCCGCTATTGCCGTGTTTGACTTAGGAGCTGATGCCAGCAAAATCACCGCATGGCTTAAGTTTATTGCGGCTTCAGGCAAGCCGACCATGAGAGCTGCTTGTACACAGGCTGAAACTATCGAAACCGCCGAAGGGTAAGCCATACCTATATCTTCACTTGCCATAACCAGAAGCCTTCTCCCTATGGTCTGTATATCGGCGCCGCCGTCTATGAGCCTTGCAAAATAATGAATTGCAGCATCCGGGTCGCTTCCTCTTATGGATTTTTGCAATGCGCTTAAGAGGTTATACCTGTCGTCGCCTTTATCATAGAACCCTATCTTTCTTTGCATGGCTTCTGCAACGATTTCCTTTGTGACGGCTTTACCCTCATCTATGTTGTCGGAAATAAATCCCAAGGTGTCAAGCGCCACCCTCGCATCGCCGTTGGACAGCTCCGCCAGCACTTTAACCGCATCCTTTTCCCATTGTATGTTGAGTGCTCCTACACCCTTCTCCTCATCCCGTATCGCCCGTTCTATTATCCCTTCAAGATTTTTTTCACTCAGCCGTTTAAATTCGTAGACATTTCGCACCCTGCTGAGTATGGCATTGTTTATGGCAAAATAAGGATTTTCCGTGGTGCTTCCTATAAATTTTATTACGCCTTCTTCAAGGGCTTTCAAAAGAGAATCCTGCTGTAGCTTATTCCACCTGTGAAACTCGTCTATATAAACGTAAGTTGTCTTCTTTTCAAGCCCGTAAAAGCCCGTTTTGGCAGTTTCAATCAGCTCTTTAAGTTCTTTTGTTCCTGTAACGGAAGCATTTAGTTCATGAAAGTTGCTGCCAAGCTCCCTTGCTATGATTCGCGCAAGGGTGGTTTTTCCGGTTCCCGACGGTCCGAAAAAAACAGCTGAATCGAAGGTCTTGTTCTTTATTGAATTATAAAAGAGCGAACCCTCATATAAAAAGTGCTCCTGTCCTGCAAATTCTTCAAGTTTCTGTGGTCTCATTCGTGTAGACAACGGTATCATGTATTTCTCCTTTAAAATGAAGCTATAAACACGTCCTCTACTTCCTTGTCCTTAATATCGTCAAGTTTTTCTATAGCTTCGTCTTTTGTATTTACTACGGGGCTTATTACCTTATAAACATTATCAGCCTCTATTATCTTGGCTTCTATGCCTTTTTCCGCCAGTGTTGCTTTCAGGTTCTCAGCGGCCTCTTTGGTTGAAAACACTCCAAATTGCAGCGCATACCCCTCATCGGGAGCCGTGCTCACCTGAGTTTCCTCCGGTTTGCTGTCCTTCTCCGCTTCGGCCTGGGTTTTCTCTTCCGTTTTTTCAGTCTCCCCGTCCCGGTTTGCTATTTTAATGGGGCTTTCATCTGCATTATATCCCAATAAAGGACCTATTACAAATTTCGCTGTCAAATATCCCAAAGCAATAGCTATAATCATTATAACAAGAACCGTCGTAAATTTCACCTTTGAATTTTCCTTTGGATGCCTTCTTTTTTTCACACGCCTGCGATTTATTTGTCCTACCATTTCCAAACCTCCATTTTTATTACATTGTATTTTAAAAGGAGCCAAATATTCCTAACTTGCCTGTCCCCGACGCAAAAAGTCCTGAATTTCATTTTGAAATCAGGACTTTTACCGGACACTTAAATGCGTGTTCAATATGAGGCAATCCTCAGACGATGTGGCACAAATTCACTTCTCTTTTTAACTGTAGGATGAGCGCCTTTATCTTTAATGTGCTTAGATTTTCCGTGGCAAAAAGTTGTTCCAACATGTCTAAGTACAATTTGCCGCTGTCCGTGGTTATTTTCTTTAACTGCGCCGTGAAGCCGGTCAGTTTTTTTGACGCTCCCGATTTGCTCTTATCGGGCACATAAGTAAATTTTATTCTTTCAAAGTTATCTTTTATGTAAACCGTATCGAGAGTTATGATAAATTCCTCCGGAAATATCAGGTATTGGTTGCACTCCTCCATAGCAGATACGGTCTTTTCCACGACGGTGAGAATTTTTTCGGCGCTTAGATTATCAAGCTCCGACAACCGTTTATACCCTGCGGTTACATAAAAGCCGGTAATCTGCCGGGCATCCTTTATTATGCTTATGGGAAATATTCCTTTACATCCTCCTTCAGTTAAAACATCCATCTTTTCTTTATACGCCAATTGCTCCTCCTTAAATTTTATCATGACTCTGTCATACATTTGCAGCACCTCCACATGCCTTGCAAGGTGTATACCCCTTGAGCTTGGCATCTTCTCTTTCCATTTTCATCTTATACTCCGTGTTCTCGTTTTGCTTTACATATTTGCATCCTTTTCTGTGATAACGCATGCCGTATTTCGGAAAAACAATCACTTCGCAGGACGGAATATCGCTGTAAAATTCCGACTCGTCAAGAGCTTCTCCGTCAGCCAGATTTCCGGTAAATCCTCTTGTTAAAAGCTTTTCCTCGAATTCTATCTCTCCGCCTGCACCTATCGCATTGGTAACGGTGAATTTTGCCTTGGCTTCAAATGCAATCAAATCGGTCATTCTGCCTCGGTTATACAAATACTTAAATCCTGTAACTTTAAAATCTTCAGCGCAGTCCTTGACAATACGCTTTTCCATGTCGTTGCAAAGGGAAACATAATCGTTAAATTTGTATGCTCCAAGATTTATGTCAAGCATTTCCTCGGCAGTAATAAAGCATATGTTTTCACATGATGAAATTATCTTTATTATTAAGATTAAGGCGCAAATGCATAATATCAAAACGGGCAACGTCAAAGCCGCTTCTACCATATAGCTTCCTTTTTTCTCTTTCAGTTTTTTAACTGTAATCTTCTTCAAACTCGTACTCCCTGCCATTTACAATTAAACTGTATTTCAATCCGCTGTAATAATCCGACATCGAAAAATACCCGCAATACAGATATTTCATATTTATTTGTATGAGGTCCATTATCCTGAGGAGTTTGGTTTCCTCCGGTACCCCGCATAATATTACGCCCAGATATTCGGCATAATTCTCTCCCCTGATAACCTGCGGCGAAACATACCGGGTTTGTCCCCCGTTTTCATTCATATCTTTATCAAGAGTTTCGATGCTTTCGGCGTCTGTGTTAAATACATTCTCCAATGACAAAGCCCAGTTGGAATCGTTTTTGAGAAGCGGCACCGTCTTTTTATCGTATAAGATTTTCATATCGTTCTCTGCCTCTGCATATGCCCATGTCTCCATGATGACAGCCTGCGTCAGGGCAGCCGGCGGCCCCGGGGTTATAACTGACGCCAGCGCCATGGCGCCTTCTCGCTTTTCAGGACAGGTATACAAATAATAAAGGTTAAGCATATTACGCAAATTTTTTATTTTTTTCTCTGTATCTCTTTTTGCGTCTTTATCGCTGGGCTTGCCGCTTATAATATATTCTATTTCACAATTAAAATAAGTATCACTTAAATCTCTGCTGTCCATATAATCCTTAAAAAACGTAAATATATATTTATCTACCGCAAGATTCCCGAGCAGTTCCTTAGCGCCGACGCCCGCCTTAATCTTCGTTATAAGCCCCGAAATATAGGTTTTTTCTGTCTTGCCGCAAGACGGAAGACTTTTTAAAATCCATGGACTTCGTATATATCTTTGGGCAGAAGGTTCATCTTCTTGTGTTTTGCTTTCCTTTTCAGCCGGCTTACATCCGGATAGGATTATATCCTCAATTTGCTTTTTTAAATTATCCGTTTCTGCCAAATCATACCCTTCAAGAGTGCATTGCGCCTTTTTATAGTTCAAATACTCTTTATCCTTAAAGGAATAATCCATATACATGTCCAGTTTTTCCGCAACGGCAACTTCGTTTCCGTAAAAAGCCAATATACCGTATCTCTCTTTCAGATAAATATCATATTCGCTCAATATGCTCTTACCCCAAAGGCTGCCAAATCCCTGAACCACACTGCTTATTGCCATATCCCCTGAAGATTTTAAAACCGCCAGAAGCAAGATTAACACGGCGCTGAAAGCCATTGCCGCAAATACGGCAAAAGAGCCCTTCTTGTTCTTAAATCCAATCGATAAATCTTTCATAGTTCCTTATAAGCACCAGCTCTTTGGAGCAATCCCAATGTTTAATGCTTTCCGTGTGAGCATTTATCTGCTTTGAAAATTCTCCGTGAAATGCCATTATGATACCCACTAAGGCTAACAGAATAAAGCATGTGAGCGGCATAACCATGGACGCTTCCACATAAACGCTGCCCCGCTTACAGTTATCACGCCTCTTAAAATTTACTGCCATTTAAACTGCCGAAGGTATCATTAACAAAGTCTGTGATTTCAGATTTGAATATCAGACCCAAGGTTACGGCGATAGCTACCAGTATTGCCACCTGAACCATTTCCATTCCGCGTTTATTGTGCATGGATGCCAAAACATTTTTAATTTTCATCTCTATCCTCCTTTTAATTTATATACATCTGCAACATTGCAGGTGCTGCCGTAATAAGTATGAGCGCCATAAGTAAAATCCCAAGGGGAAAGCTCATCTTGCTTTCTGCAATTCTAATCTTTTCAAGGGCAATCCGCTTTCTCTCTTCCCAGAGGTTTTCTCCTTCATCAGCTAACTTGTCCCACAAGTCAATGCCTTTTTTATCGCCGTCTGCAATAATCTTAGCCACCCTCGCCAGCTCTTTTACATGACTTTCCCTTCCGAATCTGCAAAAATTCTTCAAAAAGTTCTCCCCTGTTTTTTCGGATGATTCGTATATTTCAACGAAAGACAAGGCAAAGCCGTTTGTTTCATACGCTGCGGCAGCTTTATAGTTCAAAGCGATGCTGGCCATAGCTTCCTGAAGCACCATACCGCTGTTTAACATAAGCAAAAGACGGTTTATAAAAGACGGCAACGCCATAAGCATTTCTTCTCTTGCCTTTTCTTCTTTTTTTCTCTGTTTATATTTCAATTCTATTCACCCTTTCTATACATACCCACCCTGCCGCTATCATGGCCAGCGCTATGGATGAAATAACCTTTCCCGAAGAAGTTACCGCCAATGGCTCCAGATAAGAAGGCGACAGCAATTTTATTGCTAAGATGAGTATAAAGGGAGCAAGGGCGATAATTCTGCTTTCAAACCTTTTTTGAGCCATAAGAGCCTTCAACTCCCTTTCCAGAGTTATCTTATCGCCTATTATTTCTGCGCCCTTATCCAACGCCTTAGGCAAATCGCCTCCCAGCTTCTTACATATCTCACATACCATTACAAAATCCCTGATATCTTCGAGATTGCTTCTTTCGGAAAAATCTTTCAGCACCTCCATTTCGGAAACATTGCTTTCCTTCATCTTCCTGACCATTGTTTTGAGTTCCCGTATTATATAATCATCCTCTCCGTATGTTCCGAGGCAAAAATCGATGGATTCCTCCAATCCCTGCCCTATGCTTCTCCCTGTGGAAACGGAAGAGGACAGCGAGTACAGCAAATCCTTGAACTGCAGCAGCAGCTCGTTCTTTCTCTTTTCCATAACGCTCTTCCCATATTCCTTTTCAAGAGGAAAGAGCGCCGCCCCTATCACAAGCCCCAGCGATGCCTTATCATAAAACAGCCAGCCGGCCAGAATTCCCAAGGCTAAAACCGCAATTCTAAAGATTGCCTTCTCCTTTAGGGATAACTCCGATGTTTCGTAGTTCATCAACATATCTCTCTCCCTTTCTCCGCACTTTGAAATCTTTTTTCAGATATGAGCCCGTAAGCCTCATATTTTTTCTTTCATCCACAGTCATCAGTTTATTCAGTTTAAAGCATCCCTCTTCATACCCTTCAAGTTCGGAAATTTCGGTAATCCTGCGCCCTTCTTCAAACCTTTCCACATGTATCATTATGTCAATTCCCTCCGCAATCTGCGCCCGCACGGAATTTATATCTATGGGAATTGCCATGAGATACATGGTCTCAAGGCGTTTAAGCATGCCTTCCGTAGAGTTTCCGTGCCCCGTGCTCATGCTTCCCGAATGACCGGTGTTCATGGCTTGAAGCATGTCCACCACTTCCTCTCCTCGAACTTCTCCGACTATTATCCTGTCGGGACGCATTCTCAGGCTGCTTTTTATCAGCTGCGACATTGTCACCTTGCCCCGCCCTGTCGAGTTGGCGCTTCTGCACTCCATTTGCACCAGGTTATCTATATAATTGAGTTTAAGCTCTGCGGAGTCTTCTATCACGATTACACGCTCATCAGACTCTATAAATTGGCTCAAAGCGTTGAGCAGTGTGGTCTTTCCCGACGAAGTGCCACCGCTTACAAAAAGGTTATATCCGCAGGCCACCAGGATTTTAAGCAGCGCCGCCGCACTTTCACTGAGGGTTCCGTTTGCCGTAAGATCCTCCATTTTCATATAATTTTCCGAAAATTTTCTTACGGTAAGGGTCGGTCCGCTGACCGCCACGTTTTTATATACGCCGCTGACCCTTGAGCCGTCTGCAAGCCTTGCGTCTACGATAGGATTAAGTTCATTTATTTCCCTATGCACTCCGGCAGCGATATTCTGCATAAGCTCTACAAGTTCTTCTTCTGAATCAAAGCTTAAAGGAGACCTCTCAATGCGTCCTTCTCTTTCGAAAAAAATCTTATCATACCCGTTTATCATCACCTCCGACACTTGTTTGTCTTCGATGAGAGGAGTCAGTATTCCCAGCTTGCTCCTCGTCTTAAAAAAGAGCTTTTGTATGAGATTTTTCAGTTCCTCCATTGACATACCCTCCGATGCCGTAAGGCCGAAAACCGTATCTGCAATTATCTCCATAGCTATGTCATCATCCATTACCTCCTTTGAAGCTATCTCTCTCCTGATTTCCGTGAGAGCTGTGTCAACCAATCGTTTGCGTTCCATAATATCCCTTTTTATGTAATTTATTTCCATTTCATTTATATAATAAAACAGCTGCAAAAATATTGCAACTGTTTTGTTTCGACAAATATCGACACTATATAAGATCACTGCCCCCTCTTTTAAGGCAACCTCTCATCATTTGGGAAACCGCCGCGGCAAACCTGCTTTCCATGCGTATATTAAGCTTTCCTTCCTTTCCTGAAAATCCCTCTTCATCCAAAGGAAGATAAAATTTTCCGTCACGCAGGCCGGATGTACTGCTGAAATTTACTATCTCTATCTCGCCGCCAGTGGCCTTTTTATCTCTTCTTACGTCTTTTTCCCTTGATACCTTAAACATCAAATCGGAACCGGCCGAAAAGGCTGCGGCCCTTTTACCTGAATCTATGATTAAATGGGTAAATTTGCGGCTTTTCCTTAAAAAGTCAAGTATCCTATTTCTATCTGTTTCATAAAGGAAACCGTTCTTTTCAAGTTCCGGCTTAAAATAAAAGACGCCGTACCCGTCAACCGCAAAGCAGTTATCCGTCATTATCTTGCTTTGGGTTTCGACTGCATATATGAACCTGCGTTTTGAGCAGACTTTGTCAAAGCAAATGTCTGTATACATTTCATAATCATCCGTAATGCCAAGATTTATATAAAGCACCTTTTCTCCCGGCTCAGATGCCAAAAGCCCTGCGCAAGTCAGAGCGATACTCGTAGTGCCGCTTCCTCCCCAAGGAGAAAAGAATTCCCACACTTTTAATTGGGCTTCCTGCTCGGGATAGAAAACTTCTCCCGTATTTTCAAAGCAAACAGAGACTGCCGCCTGCAATATCTCACTGACGGGGCTTATCTTATATACTTTTTTAACATTGCCCGCAATTAAATCTTCATGAGCCCTTTCCCCGGTTAAAATCAGAGTTTGAGAGGCAAAGCCTGTTTCTTTATCCGTGATGACGACGCCGGCCCGCCCCACATAATCAAAGGCCTGTGCTTCATCCTCTGCAACAAGAACTTCGATTCCGCTGCTTTGGCTGCAAAGTCCCCTTGCCAAATCCAAGGCGTATTCCTTTTCTTCAGTGAAAACAGCGATTTTTAACTTTCTCATAAGTTTCCTTTCTCTGTTTCCCTTTGCATTTTAAGAATACATCTTATGGTAATTTTTGTCAAATCATACTTCTTAACTTTTTCAATGCGGCCGACAGTGAGCCTATTTCATCTATAATTCCCATTTCTACCGCTTCCGGGCCAAAGAGCAATGTTCCAACATCGTTTGCCATATTGTCCGTACAATTCATCTTTTCTTCTATGTCTTCCTTTTTGGCTTTTGAATGTTCCACAATAAAGTCAACCACCCTCTCCTGAGTTTTCTTCATATACTCAAAAGTGGGCTCTGCGGTTATGAGGGTACCGCTGGTTCTTATGGGATGCAATGTCATGGTGGCGGATTTTGCCACAAAGGAATAATCCGATGAAACAGCCAGTGGAATCCCTATGCTGTGTCCTCCTCCTATTACTAGGGACACCGTGGGTTTTGATATCCCCGATACCAGCTCCGACAATGCAAGTCCTGCTTCCACGTCTCCGCCCACCGTATTCAATATCAGAAGGAGACCCTTTATGTCAGGATTTTCTTCAACGGCAACAAGCTCCGGAATGAGGTGCTCATATTTGGTCGTTTTATTGTCCTGAGGCAACACAGAATGGCCTTCTATACTTCCTATGATATTTATATACTGAATATCGCTTTTAAAGCTGCTTCCGCTGGTCAAAAGTCCCAGCTCCTTTATGACGTCCGTTGCAGCGGAATTATCGTTTTGATTGCTTTGCTCCTTGTCCTTTTCTTTTTCTTTACTCATAATTAAATTCCTTTCCAAGTAAAATCTAATATCCCTATTATTAGCAAAGGAGATATTATTTATGCTTTTAAGTGAAATCGGCGATAAAGAAATTGTTGACATTGTCAAAGGCAGCATGCACGGCAAACTGTGGGATGCGGAAATGCTCTTTGACGAGCAAACAGGCGCCATAAAATCTCTGATGATTCCAGGCATGGGAAGCTTGGGAAGCAGATTTAAGGAAGAATTGCAGCTTCCGTGGAATTCCATAATAGTCATAGGTGAAGATATGATTATCTTCCGCTCCAGTTAAAAGAATGATATTTTCTTTCTTCTGATTATAAATACATGATATTATTTCCCGCTCGTTTAGTTATCCCACGCTAATCAGGCATAAAAAATATAGTTAGCATTTGCTAACTATATTTAATTTATTCCTATTATGTAATTTTATAAATACTAAAACAGGGAGTTTTTCACATGAATCTTCTCAGTATACGGCAAAGCTGCAGTTTCCGAACACGTCCACCGTCTTTATGCATATTTTGTTATGGGCATCCTTTGAAACAAGCTTCTGACAAGATGTCTGCAAGTTTCCCTTTTCCTTTGAAAATATGGCTTCCGGTCTGTAAACATTTCCGTCATAGTTAAAGTCCACGCTCCAGTATTCAATGAGCTGAAGAGGGTCCTTCTCAATCACTTCTTTAAGAGTCTCCTGCCCCTGCCGGTCAAGGTTATGGGGAGCTTTTTTGATTTCATAATCGTCTATGGAAATGTTCAAAAGCTCTTTATCGGAAGACGGAATTTCTTCAAAGGATATGCGGAATTTTGCTTCGGCATTTTGCGGTTTTTCTTCATCCAATCTCTCTTCGAGCACTGTAACCGCCGAATTTTCAGGGTAAAGCCGTTTTAACGCAGCGGAGACCGCCAGTGAGCTTCCGTCACAGCAGACCCACCGTCTTCCCGTTTTTTCCGCAACCGCTGCCAAAGTTCCCGAGCCGCAGAAAAAGTCTGCGCACAAATCGCCCTCTTTGGTTGCGCCTAAGATAATTCGCTTTAGCAGAGCCTCAGGTTTTTGGGTAGCGTATCCGGTTCTTTCGGAAGAGGTTCTTCCTACCATATCCACGTTCCATACGTCTTTCATTGTAACCATGGTATACCAGCCGAGCTCGTCTTTGTATTCCTTTACTCCTTTAAATCTGTAAGGCTTAAATCCCCTGTTGTAGGATTTCTCTTTTGCGGGTGAAAAATAGTATTTCTTGCTCTTGCTGTATACCAAAATGGTATCGTGTTTTCGTGCAAAATGCCTCTTGCCGGAGCCGCCGGATTTATAATGCCATATTATCTCATTGACAAAATTTTCTTCTCCGAATATTTCATCCAGAAAAACCTTGACATAATGGACAACGTGCCAATCGAGGTGAATCCAAATGGTTCCGTCTTCGGCCAAAAGTTCCTTCATAAGGTAAAGCCTGCTTGTGAGCATCTTGAGGTATTCTGCCATATCACGCTGCCATAAATCCTCGTATGCCAGATATTTGATAGGCTTGGGCTGCTGCCCGCCTATGGCCTTGAAGCGTATAACGGCATCGTACTTTGCCTTGCTGAAAAAAGGAGGGTCGATATATATAAGATTAAACTTGCCTGCCATATCGTTTTCGGTTAAAAGATACTGCATGAAATTCAAATTGTCTCCGTGAGCCAGTATATTTGAATCGTCGCTCTTGCAGTTTATCTTCTCCGTCACATGAAAATCCGCATGGCTGTCCATGTCCTTAATCTTTTTGCTTTCCTCAAGTATTTCAGTAAATTTGCCGATAAGATTCATTTCTTTCTCCTGCTGCCAAAGCTACTTTGCAGCAACTGTGTAACAGGTTGCCGTTTCCCAGCTTTCGTCTATTTTCTTTATTTCAAATCTTCTTTTTACCTTCTGCGTGGTAGTCTTTATCATAGGCTCGCTGTCCATGATAAAGTGATTTACATTTTTGTACTTAGGCAGAATATCGTTGATTGCCGCCAGATCTTCTGCAAACCTTTGGGCAAGCTGTTCCTCTGTAATGTTTTCGTTTTTCAGGAACTCTTCATCATATACTATCTTACACCAAAGAACCAGTTCGTTGTACTTTTCTCTGGTAAAAATCATGCTCTCACTGACATAAGGGATTTTATCTATCAGTTCTTCTATTTCTTCAGGGAAAACGTTTTTTCCGTTTTTAAGCACGATAACGTTTTTCTTTCTTCCTGAAATCCACAGATTTCCTTTTGCATCGATTTTGCCCAAATCTCCCGTATAGAACCAGCCGTCTCTTATGGCCTCTGCCGTCTCCTCAGGCTGATTGTAGTATCCTACCATTACGTTGGGAGCCTTTGCCAATATTTCTCCTACTCCGTTTTCGTCTACATCATCAAGCTTTATTTCCACCGATATCATAGGCGTTCCCACGGAGCCCGCGCAAAGTGACCACGGTCTCTCCGCCGTAAGAACAGGAGCGGTTTCGGTCAGTCCGTATCCCTGAATCGTATCTATGCCGAAATCGTTTAAGCCCTTTGCAACGTTGGGAGCAAGAGCTGCAGCTCCGCAGATTATAAGTCTGAGGCTGCCTCCCAGCTTTTCTATAATTTCTCCGAAAATCTTTCTTCTCTTGTCGATTCCGATTTTACGAAGGAAGTTGGACAGCTTAAGTCCCGTGTTTACCGTCTTTGTCTTGCCTTGTTTTTCAACCTGCTTCATGACTTTGTTGTAGAGGTTTTCGACTATCAACGGCACGCCGACAAATACGCTTACTCCGTATTCGGCAAAGTTTTTCTGTACGTATTTTAATCCGTCGCAGAAAACGTTATCGCTTCCCGACGACAAAAATACCATACATGCTCCCAGTCCAAAACTGTGGTGGAAAGGCAAAAAGGCCATGTTTACATCGGTAGGGAAAAAGATTTCCATTTTGAGCATGTCTCTCGTGTTGGAAGCTATGTTGTCATGGCTCAGCATTACTATCTTGGAATCGCTTGTGGTTCCGGACGTAAACAGGAATACCGCCAAGTCTTCCTTTTTCACTTCTCTGCTCACATATGTTTTATCGCCTTGGGAGAGCCTTTCTTTTCCTTCTTTCAGCATTTCCTCTATGGAGCTTTCTTCTCCGGTAATGCATACGAAAGTTATATCATCGGCAAACTTTTCCTTCATTTCACTGATGATTTTATCGTGCTTGCTATCATAAAACATTACCTTTATGTCGCTGCGCTCTATACAGTTTTCCAATTCGACAGACGTAATGCCCTTATCAAAGGGAACCGCTACGTTGCCGCCGCAGACTATTGCCAGGTAGCACAAGTACCACGGAAAGGAGTTTTCTCCTATAATCCCCATATGACTTCCGTCAAATCCCCTTGCAAACATTGAAGTTCCGAGAGCTTCTATGTCACATATGAGTTTTGAAAAGCTTTCCGATACTATTTCACCGTTCTTTTTGAATCTGAAAGCATTGTTGTTTGGGAATTCGCCCGCTGCGTTATATATCAGCTCTTTTATTGTCATACCTTCGTTGACATATGATTTAACTTTCATCATAAAATTCTCCTTAAAGATATTATATGTACTCTGGTATTCATTTTTATACCAGATGCTATTATATACTATTTCCGCTTCCTTGTGTGATACTTGTGTGAAAAAAGTATCGGTATCAAGTCTGCCCTTCCTGCCTTTTTCAGCGCAGTTTCCGCCAGCCTTCTGTTTTCCGGTTTATGAAAATGTATCAGCGCTCTCTGCATCTTCTTTTCCTCCAATGTCTTTGCAACATAGACTGGTTTCATGGTCAGAGGGTCAAGTTCAGTATAATACATACAGGTTGCAAGAGTTCCGGGGGTCGGATAAAAGTCCTGAACCTGATCCGGAACAAAGCCGTAGTCCTTCAAAAATACAGCCAGCTCCGCCGCATCTCTCAGCGTGCTTCCGGGATGACTGGAAATTAAATAAGGTATCAGATATTGCTTTTTTCCAAGTTTTTCGTTGGTTTTTTTGTACTTTTCGCAAAACTTTAAAAATACTTCCTTGGACGGCTTATGCATATGCTTAAGCACGGACGGTGCGATGTGTTCCGGAGCGACTTTAAGAGTTCCGCTCACATGATAATTGCAAAGTTCTTCCATAAACTTATCGCAGTTTGGATCTGCCAGAAGATAATCGTACCTTATGCCTGAACGTATAAATACCTTCTTCACCTTATCTATGCTGCGCACGCTCTGCAATATATCCATATATTCGCTGTGGTCCGCCTTTATGGCAGGGCATACTTTAGGGAACAGACAGTCCTTATCGGTGCACACCCCCTTTTTTATCTGTTTGCTGCATGCCGCTCCTCTGAAGTTTGCTGTAGGGCCTCCTATGTCATGTATATAGCCTTTAAAGTCCTTCATTTCCGTAAGGCGCTTTGCTTCTCTCACTATGGATTCTTTGCTGCGCCCTCTGACCTGCCTGCCCTGATGATATGTCAGGGCGCAAAAGCTGCATCCTCCGAAACATCCTCTTGAACTGACTATGCTGAATTTAACTTCACTGAATGCAGGAATCCCTCCCTGTTCATTATATGAGGGGTGTTCTCTGTTTTGAAAGGGAAGTTCATATACATCGTCAAGTTCATTCTGTTCCAGCGGAGGCTGCGGCGGATTCTGCATGACCCAAAGTCCGCTGCCGTATTGCTCTGCCAACCCTTTTGCAGATACGTAGTCATTGTTTCTAAACTGAATGGCAAAGCTTCTTGCGTATTCTCTTTTATCTGATATTATCTTGTCAAAATTCGGAAGATTTATCCATTCATCTCCCTCGGGTGCAGTTTTTCCTTTGTAGCAGGTTCCTCTAATCCATGTTATATCCTTTATATCAAGACCTGCTTCAAGAGCCTCGGCAATCTGTACTACAGCCCGTTCTCCCATTCCGTATATGAGCAGATCCGCCTTAGAATCCAGCAATACAGAACGTCTCACCTTGTCGCTCCAATAGTCGTAATGGCCAAGGCGCCTCAGGCTCGCCTCAATTCCGCCTATGATAATCGGAACTCCTTTGTATGCCTCTCTCGCTCTGTTGGCATATACTATAAGCGCCCTGTCAGGTCTTGCTCCCGGTTTGCCGCCGGGCGCATATTCGTCTTTCTTTCTCCGATGCTTAAAAACCGAATAATTGTTTACCATGGAGTCTACCACTCCGCTGTTTATGAGAAAGCCCAGCCTCGGCTTTCCGAACCTCATAAAATCCTTCGCCGACTTATAGTCGGGTCTTGGAAGCACGCAGACCCTGTATCCCCTACTTTCAAGAACCCTTCCTATAATGGCGGTGCCAAAGGAATGGTGGTCTACATAAGCATCCCCCGTAACCAATACAAAGTCGGCTTCTTCCCAGCCTCTTTCAATCATTTCTTCTTTCGTTATAGGTAAAAACATAATCTCCTATCCTTATAAGTAATAATTGTGTTCTGTAATTGCAGATTGCCGCAAATTTAAGAAAATCGGCCATTTCCGGCACTTTTGCTACCCAGTTTCCCGCCAAAATGCCGGAAACTAAGAAAAATTTCAAAATTACGGCAGTTTTACCCTTCTTGCGGCTTATAAAATGCCGTATTTAAAAGAAATTACGAATTTTACGGCAATTTAAGCCCTATTATCGCTGTCAAAATGCCGTAATTCAAAAAAATTTTAAGGTTTACGGCAGTCTCGCTGATATCCGCCAGCCAGCTCCGGCATTTGATGTAAAGTCCAAAAGGGGGTACGGAAAACCCCGCACCCCTGTAATATTTTTTTATTATCTCTGTCCCTTATCGTAAGGAATCCCTTCTGCCTTAGGAACTCTCGATTTTTTCGAGGTGAATGCCAGCACTATCAGAGTAATCAAGTACGGAAGCATTCTGTAAACATAAGGGCTTATTCCTATTTCCGATAACATATAAACTCCGTCTCCGTTAATATCCAGTGTGGAGTAAGTTGCCGCAATGCACTTGAACAATCCGAACAAAAGACCTCCCAGAGCGATATTAAGAGGCGTCCAGTTACCGAAAATCATAACTGCCAGCGCCAGGAAGCCGTAGCCTGCTACCTCTCCGGTAGAAGTACAGTTGGCAGTGGTAAGGGCGTATGTAAAACCTCCCATGCCTGCCAAGGCTCCCGATATGGTAACGCCGATATAACGCATCTTATAAACATTGATTCCCAACGAATCGGCGGCCTGCGGATTTTCGCCGCATGACCTGAGTCTCAGGCCCAATCTGGTTTTATACAGGAATATGGATACACCCACAAATACAAGCAGGCATATATAAGTCGACAGATATACTTTGTTGATAAGTATATCAAGAATCGCTCCCCAGCTGTAATCTTTAGGAAGTCCAAAAGTCGACGGTCTTATCATGAACCAGCTTGCTGCGCCGCCCTTTGTCATGCCGAGAGTATTCTGCTGTGCAATCAGGTTTATGAAGAATAATACGATTGCAGGAGAGAGCATGTTAAGAGCAGTGCCTCCTATGGTCTGGTCTGCCTTTAAGTTTATGGCCGAAAATGCAAGGAGCAATGAGAATATGGCTCCGCACACGGCGGACATGAGCAACGCCAGAAGCATGAGTATCTGTCCCTGTTCCTGCCCGAATATGTTGTTTTCCTGCATGATCCTTACGAACAGCACTCCTATAAAAGCTCCGAAAATCATAATACCTTCAAGAGCCAGGTTGATAACTCCCGAACGCTCTGCACATACACCTGCCAAAGCTACAATCATAAGAGGAACCGCAAAGAGTAATGTCTGCTGAATTAAAAATACCATTACTTATTTCCCCCTTTCTTCTTGTCTCTCTTGTTGAGAAGCTGCTTGATGAACATTGAGAATGCGCTCAAGTATACGATGATTGCAATGATAATATCAGCTATATATTCGTTATATGCCGTCAGCGATTTGAGCTGTGTTCCCGCTATGTTAAGCATGGACATAAACACTCCCGAGAATACCACCGCAATAGGGTTGTTTGCGGCAAGCAGCGCTACAGGTATTCCGTTGAAGCCTTCTGCCGGCAAACTCAAATACGTTGACCAGAAGAACTCTGTGTTTCCTGCCAGGTAATAAAGGGATGCTCCCGCTGCTGACAGTGCGCCGGCAATTACCATGGACAGAATAATATTCTTCTTATCGTTTATACCTGCGTACTTGGCTGCATGACGGTTGGAGCCGCAGGCCGTCAGCTCATAACCGAAAGTGGTCTTTGTCATCATTACATACATGCCTATCGCTATAATACAGGCTATCCAGAAGCCTCCGTTTGCCTGTGAGCCCGGGAACAGCACGTCCATTCCCATTTTAGGCGTAACCACGTCTACGTTTTTAAGGGGTATAATGTAGCCGACTTTTCCGCCCTCTGCCGAGTTTTTAAAAATATCGTGGGCGTCAAACCACCATGTTACAAGGTTGGCGGCTATCCAGTTGGTCATTATACATGTGATAACTTCATTTATGTTGAGGAAGGCTTTAAAGATGCCGGGTATAGCTCCCCAAAGACCTCCCAGTATTACGCCTGCCAAAAATGCTGCAATCCATGCGACAAAAACAGGACATCCGGAGTTACCCAGGGTAAGTCCCACCGTCAATGTTCCCATGGTTCCCATGAGATACTGTCCGGGCGCTCCTATATTGAACAGACCTGTCTTAAATGCCACCGCTACGGAAAGACCCGTCATAATAAGAGGAGTGGCTCTAAACAGCATATTGCCCATGTTTACCGGGTTAAATCCAAAGGTCAGTTCTCCGCCGTCTCTTCCGGTGCTGAATACGCCAAGGAATACAAGGCGGATACCTTCCCACATACCTTTCAGGCTTATACCTTCTTTAGTCAAGCCGACGAATACGATGATGAGGGTTCCCACCGCCATGCCGATTAAAATGGAAATTATGGCAGAAAGAACGGATTTTGCTCCGTCGGATCCATACCATTTTTGTTTACCCGTATCCGGATCCAATCTTAACATGATTCTGCCTCCTTTCCCTGACGTTTTGCTCCCGACATGTAAAGTCCGAGTTCTTCTACATTGGTTTCTTTTGGATTAAGCTCTCCTACGATTTCGCCTTCATACATCACGAGAATTCTGTCGGAAAGACCCATAACTTCATCCAGTTCCAGCGATACCAAAAGGATTGCCTTGCCCTTGTCTCTTTCCGATACAAGCTGTCCGTGTATATGTTCTATGGCACCCACATCCAGGCCTCTTGTCGGCTGAACGGCTATAATCAAAGGCTCGTCTCTGTCCAGCTCTCTGGCTATGATTGCCTTTTGCTGATTGCCGCCGGACATGCTCCTTGCAACCGTGATAGGGCCTTGTCCCGAGCGCACGTCGTAATCTTCAATAAGTTTTTCCGCATATTTCCTTACTTCATCGAATTTGATAAATCCATGATTCTGGAATCTCGGTTCCTTATATTTCTGCAGCACCATGTTCTGCTCCAAGGTGTAGCTGAGCACGAGACCGTGCTTATGACGGTCTTCCGGTATATGGCTCATCCCTGCTTCGCTTCTTTTTCTTATGCCTGCATGAGAAATATCCTGGCCGCAAAGGGTAACAGTGCCTGCGTCTGCCTTTTCAAGCCCTGTAAGTCCATACACAAGCTCTGTCTGTCCGTTACCGTCAATACCTGCAATGCACACGATTTCACCTTGGCGCACATCAAAGGAAATTCCCTTTACCGCATTGTTTTTGTGGATTTTTGAAGGAATCGTCAATCCCTCTACCTTTAGAACCACATCCTTCGGATTCGGCTCGTCCTTCTTGATTTCAAGCTGAACGGGACGACCTACCATCATGTTGGAAAGTTCCTGCTTGTTTGTATCTTTTGTATTTACGGTACCTATATATTTGCCTTTTCTCAAAACCGTTACCCTGTCCGATACCGCCATGATTTCGTTTAATTTATGAGTGATGAATAAGATGGATTTGCCTTCTTTTGCAAAGCCTCTCATAATTTCCATAAGTTCGTCTATTTCCTGAGGTGTGAGTACGGCAGTCGGTTCATCGAAAATCAGTATATCGTTGTCTCGATACAGCATTTTAAGAATTTCAACGCGCTGCTGCATACCTACCGTAATATCCTCAACTTTAGCATCTACGTCTACTTTAAGTCCGTATTTTTCCGAAAGCGCCAGCACCTTTTCACGGGCTTCCTTTTTCTTCAGAAATCCCATTTTGCCGGTAGTCTCAGCGCCAAGAATAATATTATCTAAAACCGTAAACACTTCAATCAATTTAAAGTGCTGATGCACCATACCTATTCCAAGGGCAGTTGCATCATTTGGATTATTTATCTTTACTTCTTTTCCATCTTTTTTAATCGTTCCGGCTTCGGGCTGATATAAGCCAAAAAGCACGCTCATCAGGGTAGACTTACCTGCGCCGTTTTCGCCGAGAAGCGCATGGATTTCTCCCTTTTTCAGCTGCAGAGTGATGTCATCGTTTGCCACAATTCCGGGGAACTCTTTTCTGATATGGTTCATCTCTATTACATATTCCGATGTCATTTTCTTCCCTCGCCTTTTACTATCTTCTTCTTTTACAAAAAGAGGGGACATAAAATATATCCCCCCTTTTATGCCGGTTGTAATAACCTTTAAATTATCACTTTATACTATTTTATGAAAGTGATGTGTTCCCAATCCTTAGTGCTTGGGTCACTTACCAGAGAATCATCAACCTTCAGGTCTCCGCTCTTAATCTGTTCAAATAATGCGTTGTAATCCTCTACTGACCAGTTTTCCAGTGACCAGCTGTCTACAGGAAGTGCAACCGCATCTTCAGCAGCTCCTAAACGCAGTTCGCCCTTAATCAGTGCGCCGCCTTCATAGAACTCGTCAAGTGTAGTCATTACTGATTCTGCCAGTCCCTTCATAGCTGAAGTTACAACAGTATCGGAAAGTACACTCTGGTCTACGTCAACGCCGATGATGTTTGCTTCAGCAGCTTCTGCTGCAGCAGCTCCTGAGTTGAACATTGTTCCGCCGCACATGAAGATAACTTCAGTACCTGCTTCGAACCAACCGTTAAGCATAGTCTGCAAGTCAGGGGAAGCAGTGAATGTTGCGCCGTATTCCCAGCTGTATCTCATCTCTACGTCTACGTCCTTTTCAGCAGCAGCAGCTTCTGCGCCCTGAACAAATCCGTATCCGTATCTTTCGCAAGCAGGGTTTGAACCACCGCCGCCACCGGAGAATCCAAGCTTGGTATATCCTTCCATTACAGCAGCATAGCCTGCCAGGTAACCAGCCTGTTCTTCGTGATAAGCTACGCCTACTACGTTGTCGATTCCCATATCCCAACCGTCAATGAATATGAACTGTACTTCAGGATATTTAGGAGCAACTTCTTTTAATGCGTTTTCCTGCAGGAATCCAGGAGTTACGATAACCTGTGCGCCTGCTTCGCAAGCGTCGGTCATAGCCTTGATTCTGTCTGCATCCGTTGCCTGAGCACCGTTTGCCGGCTGATAATACTTGTAAGTCAGTTCATGCTCGCTTGCATATGCCTTACAGCCGTTCCATGTGAACTGGTTAAATGAGCCGTCCTTTAATTGTCCGACATCTGTAACCATTGCGATGGCATAAGTACCGTCTTCTGATTCACAAGTGTCAGGGATTGCATCGTAATCGATTTTGTCGCCAGCGCCTGTGGAAGCATCTTTGTTTCCGCAAGCTGCGAAAGTGAATACCATTACCAAAATCAACAATACTGAAAGTAATTTCTTCATTTTTTCCCTCCTAAAACAAATTAACATTAGTTTGTTGCCTTAATTATAATACAATAATATGGAAAGGGAAAGGAATTTTTTATTTATTAAAGATTTTTTGTCAAATTTTTTTGCAAATCAGTTATCATCATCCCACAAACATCTGCACCCAGTATGTATTCCCCTTTGAGTCTGTCGCATATCCAACTCCGAGCCTTGTATATCCGCTGCCCAATATGTTGGCCCTGTGCCCGGATGAGTTCATCCATGCTCTCATTACGGATTCCGAACTTTTTTGACCTTTTGCGATGTTTTCTCCTGCTGTTTTATATGATACTCCGTATTCATGCATCATATCGAAAGCCGAACCGTAAGTAGGCGAATTGTGTGAGAAGTATCCTTTTTTTGCCATATCTTCGGCTTTCAACCGGGCCAAATTGTTCAGCTGACTATCGAGCTTAAGGCTCGGTAGCCCCACTTTGTTTCTTTCTTTATTAACTAAATTCAGCACCTCCGCTGCCTTACCGGCCTGATTGCCAACCTGGTTGCCGCTGCTCGGATTTTGAGGTTTGTCCTGCTGCTGATTGCTATCCTGCGGTTTATTGTTCTGCTGACCGTTATCCTGCTGGTTATTGTCTTGCGGTTTGTTGTTCTGCTGGCCGCCGTTCTGCTGGCTGTCGCTTTGCAAATATTTGTGTATATACGTGCTATATACTTTGAAAAAACTGCTCAAACTGCCATATAAATCTCCTGCTTTGTAGGTTGCTCCGTAACTTATATTTGTACTTGCTGCCATTAGCATTATTGCCAACAATATGGTTATACCTTTCTTTTTCATAGTTTATCTCTCCTTTCGTTTTCTTACACAAAAAACTATAAAGGGTTTTTACCTGCCATGTAAACCCTCAAAATATGGCAGAATTGCAAGGTATCACCATGTTTCGATTTGGAATTTGCTACATCGCAGCGTTGGCACCGGAGCAACGGCATTGGCATTCGTAGGCGTTTCCCCGCTAACAGGATTCTTACCTTCTTTAACATAATTGCGTGAATTCACAGAAATATTGTAGCTCGGACACCCCGTCAAATTGAGCCGGTGTGTGATGACCACGGTGCGAGGCGCCGTGATACCGGCTCACGGTAGTACCGTGGCGCGAGTGCAAAGTCCGGACGATATACATATTTGGGTGTTTCGTATACTTTGTATGACGGTTTGCCGTTTTCTGTATATCGTGGGTAACACGTTTTTGTGAATTCACGCAATAATGTTATCGGTAAGTCGAATTTTAGTTATCAGCAGGACACATAATACATTTAAGTTACATGCCTATATGGGTCGGCGCTGGCTATCGGCCTGCCGTGCCTCGATTGTCAGCTCAGGCAGACCATGCAGCTCAGGCAGACCTATCTGCAATCCTCATAATTATAGCCTTTATCTTCCCCGGGAAGCGTATAGCTTTCATCTTTTTCCTTATTTGCGGGGGTTCTGTTTGTTTTTCCTGACATTTCTCAAGTCTCCTTTCTTTTCTTTATTTTTTGCAAAAAGGAGATTTTAATTCACGCAGCTGTTATCAAGATAAAGGTTTTTCATTCGGCATTTGGTAAAAAGATACACAATCGGAAGCAAATACATGTATACCGCATAGGGCATAGCGCTTATATCTGCGCCCATAAAGGCAAGGGGCACGCTGCAACCCACTCCCCACGGAACCATACATGAAATCACCATTACAGAATTTTCAACATCAATAGCAAGTTCTTTGTTATTTCCCCCTGAAAGTCTATATGGTTTTTCCAGTAAATCTATACATATCATTGCGGCTACAGCCTGTATGGCAAAAATGACGCTGGTCAATATGCTCATTCCAAGCATCGCAACAAACCTGCCGTGATTTTTACATATACTGCAAAGCTTATTTTCGATTTCTTCCAGCATTCCCGTTCCCTTGAAAATTCCGGAATAAGCGCCTGAAATTATTAAAATTCCAACTACTTCCGCCATTGAGACAAATCCTCCGCCATTCAATATGCCGCCAAGCATATTGTTGTCTGAAACATATCCCGATATGCAGTATCTCACTATATCCGTAAGGGAATTTCCCTCTACAAGCCATGCAACCGCCGCTCCGCTTGCGATGCTCACCAGCATGGTTTTTATCACATCAACCTTAAATATAGGAAGAACCAGCATTAAAACAGCCGGTATAAAGGACCATACAGACAAAGAAAATTCTTCCCTGATAACGTCCGTAAGTTCGCTGCTCATGGCTTTAAGCGGGTTCATCACAGAAAATATGCCATATATTATCACCGTTATTGCCATGGGAACCACACTTGTCTTCAGCATCATTCTGACATTATCATACAGTTCTGTTCCCGTGACTGCGGCCACCATGTTTGCGCCTGAGGATGCGGGTGAGCATCTGTCACCGAAATATACTCCCGACATTATGACTCCGGCTGTCATAACCGGGTCTACTCCGCCGCTTCTTGCAAGGGTCATGAAGATTACCCCCACTGTGCCCGCAACTCCGAAAGACGTACCCAAAATATAACTGAGAACACAGGTGAGAAAAAATGTCATCAGCAGAAACAATTCCGGTACGATGATCAAGGCGCCGTAATATGCAAATGACGATATGGTTCCTGCCGCACGCCATACTGCAGTTACAAGACCTATTATGCACATTACTTTTATTACAACTGCTGTTTCTTTTATTCCTTTAAACTCCATTGACAGCAGTTCCTTATGGGAAAAGCCCAAATCCGCCGCTATAAGACAAAAACACACCAAGCCAAGCAAAAGCGCAAAAATCACGGATATTCCCGTCTTTATACAAAAAATTACCACAGCGAACAATACTCCGAATGATGTCACTATTTTCATATATTTCCCTCCGAAAACTTTGACTTTTCTCTGTAAATAGTTTATCATTAAGCCATGATTTTGTTAAATCAATGGATTTTATAATTTAATTCATTTTTTTTGATAACAGATTGCGAGGAACGCTTAAATGGAATTGAGAAACATTAAGACATTTCTAAGAGTGGCAGATATGCAAAGCTTTTCCCACGCCGCCGACTTTCTCGGTTACTCCCAGTCAGCCGTAACCATGCAAATTCAGCAGCTTGAGGAGGAGCTTGGCGTCAGACTGTTTGACAGAATAGGAAAAACCATACGTCTTACGGATGACGGCAAAATCTTTGTACGGCATGCAGCTGAAATTATGAAGACCGTACATGATGCAAAAGAGTCAGTAAAGAAAGGCGAAGCAGTCACCGGAACCTTAAGAATCGGCGTGGCGGAATCCCTGGCCATGAACATACTCCCTTCCGCCCTGTCAAAGTTCAGAGAAGTCTGCCCCAACGTGGAGGTCGTCATAAAAACCGCAGCTACCGCTGCCAAAGAACTTCACAGCATGCTCACGGCCAACGAAGTGGATATGGTGTTTTTTCTGGACAGGCTCGTATACAATTCGGAATGGATAAAAGTATTTGAAATACCTGAGCCCACGTATTTTGTAGCCCCTTCCGGGCACCCTCTTGTCTCCGAAAAGTGCGTTTCCCTCGACGCTATCCTTTCAGAGCCTATGATTCTCACGGAAAAAAGTATAAGCTACAGATATGAACTTGAACAGCTTCTGGCTCAAAAGGGGTATGAACTTCACCCCGTTTTGGAAGCGGGAAATACGGATTTGATAGTAAAGATGCTTTTAAACAGCGGCGGAATTTCTTTCATTCCCTATTATGCAATCAAGGATTATATAGACAGCGGCCGCCTTTCCGTTATAAAATGCAGCGATGTAGATATACAAGTTTTTACTCAGCTAATATACCATAAGAGAAAATGGATGACGCCCCAGCTCGAAATTTTTATCGAAATACTTAAGGAAACGGCATTGGGAAGCAGGTGATGCCAAAGATGCGCCGCAAATCTCCTGCAGCGCATCTTTATATTTTTTAAAACATTTTAATATATTGTTCCCTTTCTGCTCCCACCGAAACATATTGTATAGGACATCCTACGGCTTTTTCGATATACTTTATATATTCAGCAGCCTCTTCCGGCAGTTCTTCAAAGGTTCTGCAATCTGAAATGTTGCAGTTCCAGCCTCTTACATACTCGTATACAGGTTTGGCGGAATTCAGATCCTCTCCCGACGGAAACTTTTCAGTTCTCTGTCCGTTCACTTCATAAGCCACGCACACGGGAATCTTCTCCATATATGACAGCACATCCAGCTTAGTCAATGCCAGAGAAGTGCATCCCTGCACCAGAGTTCCGTATCCGGAAGCCACTACGTCAAATCCGCCTACTCTTCTCGGCCTTCCCGTAGCCGCACCGTATTCTCCTCCGGCTTCCCTCAGGTCATCTCCTTCTTTTCCAAACATCTCACAGGTGAAAGGGCCTTCTCCCACACAGCTGGAATAAGCTTTGATTATTCCGATGCTGTTGTCCAGCTTAAGATTAGGCACTCCTGCTCCTATAGGCGCATAAGCGGCTATGGTGGATGATGAAGAAGTGTAAGGGTATATTCCGAAATCGATGTCACGAAGAGCGCCAAGCTGAGCCTCGAACATTATCTTTTTGCCTTCTGCCTCACAATCGTTTAAGAAAGAAGTAGTATCGCATATATACGGAAGAAACGGCATGGCATATTTCTGAATCCAGTCGTACATTTCTGCTGCATCTATGGGCTCATGGCCATATCCGCCTTTTATGGTGAGATTTTTCCACTCAACTATATCCCTGATTTTTTCCTTCAACACCTCGGGATGCTTCAAATCACCTATTCTCAGGGTTTTCTTCATGTATTTATCCGCATATACGGGCGCTATTCCTCTTCTCGTAGAACCGAATTTTTTGTCTGAAAGCCTGTCTTCTTCAAGACAATCAAGCAGCTTGTGATACGGCATGCAAATAGTAGCCCTGTCGCTTATTTTCAAATGTTCCGGAGTTATTTCAATCCCGGCACTGCGCAGATCCTTAACCTCATTGCTCAGGTGCTCCATATCTATGACCATACCGGGGCCCATAACGTTGATAACCTTATCTCTTAATATTCCCGAAGGCAGCAGGTTGAGAATAAACTTTCCCTTGTCATTGACAACGGTATGACCGGCGTTGTTACCTCCCTGATAGCGGCAGACAACATCATAGTCGGCTGAAAGCAAATCCACCATTCTGCCCTTTCCTTCATCGCCCCAATTTATACCTACTACAGCTGTTAACATATATATCGCCTCCTAAACACGTACCTCTGCATCAGCGCCCAGAAACTCCCTGTTTTCTGAAATAACAGGCTTTATAACTTCATTTATGAAGTTCTCCGTCTGTTCAGGCGCAAGTCCTATGAAATTTTTTATATCAAGAATTTTATTCAATTCCTCCTGAGTTATATCAAATCTTTCGTCCTTAAGAATTCGGCTCAGCAAATCGTTGGCCCGGCCACGCAGCTTAATCTGCTTTGTTACCTCCACCGAGAGTTCCCGTATGGCCTCGTGCAGTTCCTGTCTGTCTCCGCCCTTCTTGGCACAATACATTATGATGTTCTCCGTAGCCATAAACGGCAGTTCCTCGTCGAGATGTTTTTTTGTTACATAAGGATATACCGTTCCCGACGATATGATATTGAGATATAAGGACAATATACCGTCAACGGCAAGAAAGCTTTCCGGTATGCTTATTCTCTTGTTGGCGGAGTCGTCCAGGGTTCGTTCAAGCCACTGGGTTGCCGCTGTAATGGCAGGGTTTAAAGCGTCTGTCATCACATATCTTGAAAGGGCGCATATGCGCTCGCTGCGCATCGGATTTCTCTTGTATGCCATGGCAGATGAGCCTATTTGTTTGGATTCAAAAGGCTCGTCAAATTCTTTCATATGTGAAAGCAGCCTTATGTCCGTGGCAAATTTGCTGGCGCTCTGTGCTATTCCCGAAAGCACCGACAGCACATAATAGTCGATTTTTCTCGAATAAGTCTGTCCCGATATACGAACACAAGAATCAAATCCCATCTTATCGGCTATGAGACTTTCAAGTTTTTTAACTTTTTCTCCGTCACCGTCAAACAGCTCCATAAAGCTGGCGCTTGTTCCCGTAGTGCCCTTGCACCCCAGAAGTTTCAAAGAATTCATTACAAAATCAAGGTGTTCAAGGTCCATCAGCAAATCCTGCGCCCAAAGACATGCTCTCTTGCCTACGGTCGTAGGCTGTGCTGCCTGAAAATGCGTAAAGGCAAGAGTAGGCACATCCTTATTTTCTTCTGCAAATTTTCCCAGTGCCGCAATGGTGCTCACTAATCGCTTCCTAATCTCAACCAGCGCCTCTCTCATGATTATTATATCCGTGTTATCACCCACATAGCATGAGGTGGCGCCCAGATGTATTATGGGTTTCGCCTTTGGGCAAATATCTCCGTAGGTATGAACATGAGCCATTACATCGTGTCTGAATTCCGATTCATACATTCCGGCTTTTTCATAATCTATATCGTAAATATGCTGCTTCATCTCCTCAATCTGTTCATTCGTGATATCAAGACCGAGAGCCTTCTCACTCTCTGCAAGGGCAATCCACAGCTTGCGCCATGTTGAAAATTTATTATCCGCAGAAAATATGGCTTTCATTTTTCTCCCCGCATATCGTGTGCATAAAGGATTTTCATATACATGATTCATACCTATTACCTCCTTTTAAAAACGAAGTTTATTATAGACTTTGCGGTTTACGTTGTCAATCTTTTTTGTTATTTTGCACAAATTTTTATCATATTTTTTATGTTTTAACCATATTGACATTTTTCTTGCTTATGGCTTATAATCGCCGTAAACGATATGGAGGTTTATATGATTTCACATCCTTTTCCGCCGCTTTACGATGAAAATTCCAGAATTTTAATATTGGGCTCCTTTCCGTCTGTCAAATCGAGAGAGCAGATGTTTTTTTACGGTCATCCTCAGAACAGGTTCTGGAAAGTATTGTCATCTGTATTTGACAGTCCCCTGCCCAAAACGATAGATGAGAAAAAGGAGTTCCTGCTCTTAAATGGAGTCGCCCTGTGGGATGTCATCGCATCATGCGAAATAACAGGCAGTTCCGACAGTTCCATAAAAAATGTAACGGTCAACGATTTATCGAAAATAACGGACAATTGTAATATAAGACAAATCTTTGTAAACGGTAAAACGGCATATAAATATTACAACAAGTATACCTTCCCCATTAACCACCGCAACGCCATATGCCTGCCGTCAACTTCTCCTGCCAATGCGGCATGGAGCCTCGACAAGCTCATCGCACAATGGCAGCAGGTCAGGCAGCCCTAAAGGATAGCGGGAATTAAATTATAAATCCCCGATTACAGAAATGTAGTCAGGGATTTTTTGCGTTTATTGAATTTTTTAATCGGCACATTGGTGTTTGCTCTCACTTATCGGTACAACATAGGTACAATAAATTTATGGATGTCAAGCACTATGGTAAAATGAACGCCATCCGCAACGCCGCTGCCGAAATTGTAAATCAAACAAAAAGCAGGTGCTATGAAAAATGGTATCTGTCTTTTCTTATAACAAACATACCATATTTTACATTATGAGAAGTTAATACATAAAAATTAAAATACTGTTGCTTCTCTAATTTGATTTAATTCCTTGCCGCTTTCAATATATCCTCATATGAGACGAGCGTTACATTGCCCATCTCGTTTGCTCTGTCGATACAGCCTTTGGTAAAGCCTGTTTTTGCAAAGAGATAAAAATGCGTTTTCTTATAGCTAAACAAGGCGCTACGCTCCACAAGGGTTTCAAGCACACCGAGATCAACCTTTTCGTTTGTCCATTTGCACTCGGCAAAAAGGGCGGCGTCCTTGTCCGTTCCCATAATATCAATTTCTTCTTGGGACTTGTTCTTGGGGTTAGTGCCCCACCAACGACCAATATCAGTAAAGTTCACTGCACACTTGCCTTCAAGGAGCAGCTTCCAAAGATACTGTTTGCAAATATCTTCAAACACGCTGCCCATATAGGAGGAAAGTTCAGGAGCGATACGGCTGTATGCCAAGTCGATAGCACCCCTTGAAATAACCGAAGTGTTTTCCGGCACGAATCGATACCAAAAATGAAACATATTGTCCTCGATAGAGTAAATCGTCTTGCGAGTGGACTTTTCACCATAAGGCGATTCTTTTTTCACAATGCCGAGTGCAATCAGGTTTTTAATGTATGTGGCACATACACTTGTGTCTTCATCAATCTTATTAGAGATTTCATTCATTTTGGATGAACCAGTGGCAATAGCGGTAATAATCGCATTGTAAATTGCAGGCTCACGCACCTCTTGCTTCAAGAGGTTGATTGGCTCTTCAAAAATAGAAGAAGCGGGATTTAAGTGGGTGTTTTTAACGTTTTCTTCAATAGAAAGGTTATCGTTAAACTGCATCAGATATTGGGGAGTTCCGCCCATGATACCGTATGCTAACGCCTTATCCTCATCTGACAATTTATTAAAATAACGGCAGGCTTCAAAGAATTCAAAAGGTTTTATTTTGAACTGCGCCGTTCTTCTTCCGTAAAGGGGAGCCTTATATGCCAAAACGTGATCTTCCATATAGGACATAGAGGAACCGCAAAGAATTAAAAATAGCTTTGATGTGTCCTTGTTCTTGTCAATTAAAAACTGAAGCGTAGAAGCAAGGCTCTTAGATGCACGAGCAACATAGGGGTACTCGTCAATTACAAGCACAATCCTTTTAGTCTTGGCAAGTTCAAATACGTGTTCTAAAGCAGCCTGAAAGTTCGGGAATGAGGTGTTCACCGCAATCCCTGTATTGTACTCCATAATGCATCTTGAAAAGTTATCGAGATTCTGCTTTGCATTGGTTTCAACACCGGTAAAGAAAATGGTATCTTTATCTTTTGTAAATTCTCTGATGATGGCGGTTTTGCCGACACGGCGGCGACCATAAATAACAGCGAACTCAAATTTATCGGAGTTATAGAGCTTGTTTAAAATATTAAGCTCGTTTTCTCTTCCTATGAACATAGGTATCCCTCCCTATAGAAATTCATACTTTACGATTTACTTAATTATAATCCACTTTACATAGGTAGACAATAGTTTTTTGCAAATTTACTTGATTATGATTTACTAAATTTCAAAACACGATAAAAAGTATACATTCTGCTCTTATGTACATAGTGTTAAGATTGTGCTATAATTTTAAACAGCAAAAGCTAAAGGAGCGCTCAGGGACATGACCGAAAACAACAGCAGAAAAAAATTTTCACGTATATCTATCATTCATTACTGGAAGCTCGTTTTTCGCTCATGCCTGTTTATTGCCGCCTTTGTCATCTATATTTTAGATAAATCCAAAGGAGTTACAAAGCCTCTTATAAGATCCGACATTCCTGCGCCGATAATAGTCGCAATCTGGTGGATTTTCATAATAGAACTTTTTTTGCGTTTCTTCCCTTCAAGCCTTGAGAGCATGGGCTGTCAAAAACAATTTCGGCGAAATTATATCCCTACGGGCAACGAATTTAAACAGCTGCTCAATCCGGGAGAATCCAAACATTCAACCCTTATAGTAATTTTAAGCTGGCTTCTTCTCAACGGCGCAATATTCTCGCTGTTCTTTACCGAAATCATAGATGAAGGAATTTTAATTTTAATATCGCTGGCTTATTCGGTGTGCGACATGATTTGCATACTCTTTTTCTGCCCTTTTCAGGAGTGGATGATGAAAAACAAGTGCTGCGGAAGCTGCAGGATTTACAACTGGGATTATATCATGATGTTTACGCCGTTGATTCTGATACGAAACTTCTACGCCTTGAGCTTATTTGCACTTTCCTTAGCCCTTCTGATAAAATGGGAAATTGATTTTAAATTTCATCCCGAAAGATTTTATGAAAACTCCAACTCATCTTTATCCTGCAAAAATTGCAAAGAAAAGCTGTGCAGCCACAAAAAATCCCTCCGCCTTTTTCTGATAAAACGAAACGAACTTCTTAAAAAGATTATAAAATAGCGGATATACTCCTCAATCCCGGGGAATGATACTCATTGACAAACCTATCATTTTCGGAGGAAAACATATGAAAGTAAAAATCGATAGAGACGGTTGCATAGGCTGCGGACTGTGCACAGAAATCTGCCCTGACGTATTTGAAATCGCAGAGGACGGCTTGGCCTCAGTTGCTCATGAACCGGCACGCACAGATGCGGCCAAAGTCCATGAGGCGGCAGAAAGCTGTCCTGTGGAAGTAATAGAAGTCGAAGAATGAGTTGCAAAAATCCCGTCATGTCATCTCCCTTTTCGGGAATGTCATGGCGGGTTTATGCTTTGCCCCACTAAAAGATGCCTTAATATCTTTTTGCTTCGCTCACTATCTTGTAATATGAGTTGGAAGTTATTCTGTAAACCAATACATAAAATACCGCAAATACGGTTACGCTTACAGCCGCCACGAAGATAAGCAGCGGCAGATTTCTCAGATTAAACAGCATGAGCAGCCTGTAAATCAGCGGGAAAGCAAAACACAGATGTATGACCGCCGCCAGAAGAGGCATGAAAAACACCGTAAGCATCTGAGAATTTATGCTCTTCCTTATGTTTTTCTTTGTCATTCCCACTTTTTGCATTATTTCAAACCGGGATTTATCTTCATACCCTTCTGAAATCTGCTTATAATAGATGATAAGCGCCGCCCCTGCTATGAACACTATGCTCAGCAATATGCCAAGGAAGAAAATACCTCCGTATGTGCCGTAAAAGTCATCCCTGTTTGCTTCCAGACTTTCGCATCTGCCAATAAGCACTCCGTTTGAGCCCTTGGATATCAGTTCCTTATACATATCTCGAAGTTGATTTGCAGCCGCAGCCTCCTTCTGGGCAGATTGGTCTGTATCGATACCGTAGTACCATTTGAAAGTCACCGCGCTTTGGCCCTCATATTCTATATCTTCAAGAGGCTTTACCGTGTCCTCAAAGTCCCTGACCACCACGACTATTGAAGGTACCATATCCATGGCGGTATCGCAGTCTTCCGTAAACTCATCCAGTACCTTTGCGACCTCAAACTCTTTTCCCTTTTCCACAGAAAATGTATCCGAATCATAATCACATCTCACGGGATAAATCATAACCTGATTGCTTCCCAGATGTATATCCGTTCCCATAAGTTTGTTATAATCGGAAAGAGGTATGAAGTTTATCATGCGCAGATTGTCATATTTTACTTGCGTAAAGGCTTCCGGCACTTCTGCGTCAAACCGGGCTGTCTCTTCATTCATCAGTCCGTATATCATAGCCTTTCGATAGTAGACCGGCTCGGTTTTTTCTATACCGCTTTGCATCAGCACCTCTTCTGTTTTCTCTTTTAACACATCAATGTTTTCATCCCTTACAGCCTCGGAAGATTCCAGCGTTATATTGGCGCTGATGTCTCTTGGGTATCTGCTGCTTAGGCTGTCCTCCGCCCCGAAATAAAGGCATGCAGAGCCTGTAATCATTACCAGCACCATGGTGCCCAGTATGCATATGGATGCAAGGCCGGCGCCGTTTCTCTTCATGCGGTATGACATTGACGATACCGACACGAAGTGGTTTGCTTTATAATAGTATTTCTTTTTCTTTTGAAGAATCTTGCAAAGCAGTACCGAGCCTGCAATAAATATCAGGTATGTGGCGATTATAACCATAATTACGGCTATAAAAAACCAGATAATCGCCGACATGGGTTCTTTTATGCTGACGGCTATATAATAAGCTGCCGCAAGTATTATTATTCCGGCTGTGCCGAAAAGCCAGTTGGCCTTGGGCGGTTTTTCTCCCAGGTTTTCGCTGTGCAAAAGGTCTACTGGATTGGCTGTATGCACTTGCCTAAGCCCGCCTAAGAATATAAGCACAAATATCCCTAAAAACAGAACCAATGTTTTTATTAAGGATTCCATTTCAAAATGCATCTGATAATTTATATTGCCTTTAAGCATGTTTATGAGAGCCAGCTCCGCCAGCTTTGAAAACAAAACTCCCAGAGCAAGGCCCAGAATCAGCGCAATGGCTACAACTATCACGTTTTCCCAAAACAGCACTTTTCCGATGTTTCTCTTATCCATTCCCAGGATGTTGTAAAGTCCGAATTCTTTTTTTCTCCTTCTCATCAAAAATGAATTGGTATAAAAAAGAAAGATTACCGAAAACACCGCTATGACAAAGGTTCCAAAGCCAAGCATGGCCTGCACCTGACTTCCCCCTCTCATATAGCTGAAAACGTCAGTGGTTGCGAGAAAGGAAACTATGTAATACATCATTACCATTCCCATGCAGGTCAAAATATATGGCACATAGAGGCGCCGGTTCTGGCGTATGCCGGTCATGGCAATCTTTGGGTAAAAGCCTTTTTTCATTATCTCTCACCCCCGGTTGCAATCATGGTAAGGGTATTTGAAATCTTCTGGTACAGCTGCTCGTCGGTGTTATTTCCACGGTAAATCTGATGAAACACTTCTCCGTCCTTTATGAACAGCACCCGTCCCGCATGGCTTGCAGCCTTTACGGAATGAGTCACCATCAGAATGGTCTGTCCGCCTCTGTTAATCTTGTTGAAAAGGCCGAGAAGCTCATCGGTAGATTTTGAATCAAGGGCACCTGTAGGTTCATCTGCCAGGATAATCCTTGGATTGGTAATCAGCGCTCTTGCAACTGCTACCCTCTGTTTTTGTCCTCCCGAAATCTCATAAGGGTATTTTTTCAGTAGCCCCTTTATTCCCAGCTCTTCTGCCATGGGCAGCAGCCTCCGGTTCATCTCCGAATAGCTTTTTCCTGCCAGAACCAGCGGAAGATAGATATTATCCTCAACGGAAAAAGTATCGAGAAGATTAAAATCCTGAAATACAAAGCCCAGATTGTCTCTTCTAAAGGCTGCAACCTCAGACTCCTTTATCTTGGTCAAATCCATGCCGTCCAAGACTACGCTCCCCCCTGTAGGCTTGTCAAGGCTTGCGAGGATATTGAGAAGAGTAGTCTTGCCGGAACCTGATTCTCCCATTATGGCAACATATTCTCCGTCCTCTACATCAAAAGTTACATGTCTGAGCGCTTCTACTTTATTTCCCCCGAATCGAGTAGTATATGTTTTTTGAAGCCCCTTAACCTCTAAAATACTCATTACAAAATCCTCCTCTTTAAAATCTCTAACCTATTTTAACAAAAAAGGAATCGTAAAGACAATCGAATCGTCTTACAATTCCTTCTCCAAATCTTACAAATTTGTAACATTTACTCCGCTCTCATTTCATCTTGTGATAAATCTATTTTGATGACCGTCCCCTTGCCGAGATTTGACCGGGCTTTTATATCATGTCCAAGGTTTTTGCATATTCGCTTGCAAAGATAAAGACCGATTCCGCTGGCCTTCTTATCCCTCCGTCCGTTATACCCCGTATAACCTTTTTCAAATATTCTCGGCAAGTCTTCCGGCGCAATCCCCATGCCCGTATCTGCTATACACAGGGTTTTAGGTTCTTCAACCGTTATGGCTATTTTGCCCTTTTTAGTATATTTAAGGGCATTTGACAGCACTTGCTCGATTACGAAGGAAAGCCATTTTTCGTCTGTGATTACAGTCTCCTTTATCGGCTCATACTCCAGACTTATCTTGCGCGAAATAAATTCGCTGGAAAACTTCCTGAGCGCTTGCCTTATTATCGTGTCCAAATCGCAGCGGCATATGACATAGTCCGTAGTTTCCGAATCCAGCCTTAGAAACATCATCACCATTTCTGCATACTGTTCTATGCGAAATAAATCCGCCGATAACCTGCGTGCAATTTCCGAATCTTCGTTTTGTAAGGTTAATTTCATAGAAGCTATCGGAGTCTTAATCTGATGCGCCCACGCCGTATAATAATCTATCATGTCCTGATATCTACAGTTCATATCCGTTTCGAACTGCCTTCTCTCCCGGCACAATAAGTCTATCAGCTGCCTATAGTCTTCTCCCTCTATGCTGTTTGCTGCGGGCAAGGTCTCTATCAGACATGGCGACAGCTTCTGAATATACTGTAAATCCTTATGTTTTGCACAGGCTCTTCTGTAGCCTACGGCAAACAGCAAACCTCCTAAAAGCACGCAAATAACCGCAGGATAAGCCACTGCCGAAAGAGGCAAGTGATACATCGCAAAAGATACCGAAAATATAATGCAAAACGATAAAAATGCCAAAAGGCTTACCTTATGATGTCTGATGTACGAAAAAAGCAATTTCATCCCCCTGTAATGCTCCTTATCTTATTATATAGCCCACTCCGAACTTGGTGGTAATAAAGTCTTTCAGCCCGATTTCTTCAAGTTTTTTTCTCAAACGACCTACGTTTACAGTTAAAGTATTCTCGTCAACAAAGCTGTCAGTCTGCCACAGGGCTTCCATAAGCCTCTCTCTGCTCACCACCCTGCCCTTGTTTTCCATAAGGGTAAAGAGAATTCTGTATTCGTTTTTTGTCAGCTCTGCTTTTTTTCCGTTATATAAAAGGGAGTTGTCTCCCGTATCAAGCAATGCTCCACGATGCTCATATACGGGCGTATCAGGCGCAAAATCGTAGGCTCGCCTTAAAACAGCCTGAATCTTTGCAGTTAAAACGTTTAAATCAAACGGCTTTGCAATAAAATCATCCGCTCCCATATTCATTGCCATGACTATATTCATATTGTCCGCAGCAGAAGAAATGAATATGATAGGAGCCTTTGAAACTTTGCGAATTTCGCTGCACCAATGATATCCGTTGAAAAAAGGCAAGGATATGTCAAGAAGTATCAAATGCGGTTCAAACTCTCTGAATTCTGCCATAATATCAAGAAAGTTTTCTGCACATTTCACCTTCAGATTCCACATTTCGGCTTGCTTTTTAATTGCCTCTGCGATTCCCGAATCGTCTTCTATAATCAATAGCCTGTACATAATCTTCCTCCGTTTAATTATGATAACATTGTTTCAGTCCATTGACAAATTTTATTTGTTTGATGAATGTCGATGTTGCCGCAATCGTCCGAATTGTAAAATGCCGCAAAGTTAAGAAAATTTCCCTTTTACGGCACTTTTGCTGCATTATTTCCCTCCAAAATGCCGTAAACTAAGAAAAATTTTAAATTTACGGCAGTTTCACCCTTCCTACGGCTTATAAAATGCCGTATTTAAAAGAAAATGCGAACTTTGCGGCAATTTAAGCCCTATCACCGCGGTCAAAATGCCGCAATTCCAAGGAAATTTAAGATTTACGGCAGTCTTGCCGGTCGCCGCTCGCCGGCTCCGGATTTCCGAATTTCAGTCACGGCGGCAATGTAAAAAACGCAAAGCACCGTTTTAACAATGCTTTGCGTCCATTCTCGTATCAATTCTATTTATATTCTTCTCTCAGTTTCTTAATCAGCTCGTCTATTCTGTGAACCACCTTGATGAAGTCTTCTTCCTTGTAGCCTCTCGTAGTCATCGGAGCCGTTCCGATTCTTACGCCGGATGTTTCCTTTGGAGTACGTTTTTCGCAAGGAACGCAGTTCTTGTTCAGGGTGATTCCTATTTCGTCACACCTTTCCTGAAGAACTCTGCCGCTGAACGGTTCATCTGAAAGATCAAGGAGAATCAGATGATTGTCGGTGCCGCCGGTAACCACTTTGTATCCCAGTTTGATAAACTCATCGGAAAGAGCCTTGCAGTTCTTAACCACCTGATGAACGTAATCCTTGTATTCAGGTTTCAAAGCCTCTTCTGCGCAAACAGCTTTTCCGGCGATTATATGCTCCAAAGGGCCACCCTGCGCATATGGGAACACGGCACTGTCAATTTTCTTTGCCAGTTCTTTTCTTGCAAAGATAAGACCGCCTCTCGGTCCTCTCAAAGTCTTATGGGTAGTGGTGGTTATGATGTCAGCATATCCGAAAGGCGACGGATGAGCTCCTCCTGCAACCAGGCCGGCGATGTGCGCCATGTCCACCATAAAGTAAGCTCCCGTTTCCTTGGCGATTTCCGCAAAAGCAGGGAAATCTATTATTCTTGAATATGCGGAAGCTCCCGTAAGAATAAGCTGCGGCTTATATTCCTGCGCCTTTTTTCTCACGTCTTCCATATCTATATAGCCTCTCTCATCCACATCGTAAAAGACCATGTTGTATAAATTGCCGCTGAAATTTACAGAAGAACCATGGGTCAGATGACCACCGTTGTCAAGGGTAAGGGAAAGAATGGTATCTCCCGGTTTCAGAATTGCCTTATACGCTGCAAAGTTTGCCTGAGAACCGCTGTGAGGCTGAACGTTTACGTGATAGTCCGTATCAAATACCTTTCTCCACACATCACATGCATATTCTTCAAGCTGGTCTACAAACTCGGTACCTCCGTAGTATCTGCTTGTGTTTCCGGACGTGCGCACGTAAGGATATCCTTCGGCATACTTCCAAGAAAGGCAACTGCCGCATGCTGCCAGTACCGCTTCTGAGCAGTAGTTTTCGGAAGCGATGAGCTCCACGTTGTTCTTCTGGCGATTGTATTCTTTCTCAATAAACCCACCTACAGCAGGCGAAGCTTTTTTAATGATTTCTATGTTGTCGATATTATAAGTGCTGTTGTCATTTCCGTTAATGTCGAACATTTTTATCCTCCGTAATAAGTAAATTTTAATGTTAATTTTAGCATATTAAGGCTTCCAATTCAAGGCTAATCTTCTTCCGGCTCAGCATCCGTATATTCTGTATCTTCTTCGTCAAAGCCTTCTTCAAGCCTGAGCACGGAAACCTCAAAAGCTTTTCTCATTTCGCAGCTTCCGTCTTCCAGTTTCTTTTTATATTCACGGCTCTGGATTCTTCCCTCTATGTAAATCTTTGTTCCGACTGAAAGTTTCTCTGCATAATTTGCATTGCGACCCCAGGCTATGCACGGTATGTAATCCGATTTATTGTACATCCTGTTGACGGCAATCATAAGGTCGCATATATCCCTTCCCAAAGGAGAAGTTCTCTTAATCGGCGGTTTACATAAGAAACCCTCCAGAAACACGTAATTCTCGTAGTATATTATATCCTTGTTGATTAAAATCTCACGGGCAAATATTACAACGTTGAGCTTATTTCTGCCGTCTACGTTTTCGTTGTAGGTTCGCACCTGACCGGTAATTTCAACAAAGTCATCCTCAGCAAGCGGGCTTTCGTATATAAGGCGCTCCGAAATCATCACATTGATTTCATCCACATATCCGCTTCTTCTCTCTATACCAAGCGTAAAGGTATAAAATGCCTCTCCATATGTTTTATGGCTGAATTTAAGCGGTGTTTTGACCATTCCCGCAACTATCGCCTTATTTGTTTCGTAAATATTGTCAGTGGTGTTTTTCATAGATTCCCTCCCAAAGAAACTCGCATTGTTACAGTTTATTATCGGGCAGGGAAAGTTATGCCTGCTTATCTGTTTAAAAATATTCTGATATATCTGGTTATCACGGCCACTACCACAAAACCAAGGGAAATGGCAAGGGCAATGGTAACGGCAGCTTCTCCGCTCTCCGCAAAGAGCTTCTCATCTCCCGCCACGAGACCTGCCATGGTATAGTACAGGCTTCCGCCCGGAATCAGAGGGACCGCTGCTGCCGTCAAAAAAATGGTCGCCGGCGCCCTGTTCACTCTCGCCATAATTTCCGCATAGACAGCTACAAATATAGCCGCAATAAAGTAAGGTATAAAATAACCGTCGATGTAATTCTGACAGATTAAATACACTATCCAGGTTATAGCTCCTCCCACTCCTGCAAGAGCTATCTGTTTTCCTCTCATCTTAAAGAATATGGCAAAACCTACCGAGCCTACAAGAGCCGCGGCAATCTGAATCATCATAGTGCAGCACCTCCCGTCAATATGAGCGGCAAAGCAAATCCGCAGGCTATGGCAGCCGCCAAAAGCAGGGAATTTGCCAGCCTGAGAAGTCCCGTTCCTATATCTCCGGTAAGCATATCCCTTATGGAGTTGGTCATGGCAATGCCCGGAATCAAAAGCATTATACCGCCAATCATAACTTTATCTATGTGTATAAACATGCCCAGCGCAGAAGGCAGCACTGCAGTAAAGCCGGCGGCTATTGATGCGATAAACACCATAGCCATGGCATTTTTTTCATACCTGGACAGGAACTTGTTCACAAAGGTTATTACTACGGCCAAAACCGCCGCATATGCGCCGTCTATGAGATTGCCGCCGAAAAATACCGTAAATCCCGATGCCACCATAATGGCGCCGAGGTATTCCACCCACCTGGGGAGCTGTTTACGGTTCATCACTTCTTCATACTTTTCGATAAGCTTGGGCAGTTCAGGCTTTTCGGCGCAGATGTGTCTTGACAGGTCGTTGAGGTAATCCAGACGGTCGAAGTTGACATCGTTTCTCACGATTCTTCTTATCTGTGTAATTATATCTCCGTTTGGATCCTCGAACGTAACCTGAATATTTGAGGTGATTATAAATGCATTGGTGCGTGTGCAGCCGTAAGCGCCGCACATGCGCTCTATACTGTCCTCAACTCTTTCCACTTCCGCTCCGCATACGAGCATTTCCTCGGCAATATCCAGTATCGCCTGAAGCAATTTGGAATAATTCATCACTCAATCTCCAGTTTCATTATCTCGGGATGACACTCTTTTTTATATTGCGGACACTGGGCGCACTCAAAGAATAAAGGCGCATTGTCCGCTTCCACGGTTTTAAAGCCCAGTTTTCTGAAAAATTCCGGCGCCCGGGCTACCAGATACAGACGGCAGCCCCCTCTCGCCTTTATTTCTTTTATCGCTTTATCTATCATAATCTTGCCTATGCCGAATTTTCTGAAAAGCTTGTTCACTGCAATTCCGTCTATAATATATTCGCCTTGGCGCAACGCCAGAACACAGCCGCCGATAAGTTCGTCCTCCCCATGGACGACTTTCCAGCACTTAACTATATCCGTATCCACTTCTTCATCGCCGTCAAACTCAAGCTTGTTTTCGACGAAAAATTTTACAAGTCTGTCATATTCATCTGTAGACTTCATGGTAAATTTAATCATTTTCCAATACCTCTTTTATTATTTTTTAAGTAAACTCCTTATCCTGCCTATCAGATACAAGGAGCCTGCATAAACCACCGCATCATAGGCACCGTTCAGAGATTCTGCCATGGCATATGCGCTGGTGATTTTAGGCAATGCGGTGCACCTTGCGCCCGCCGCTTCCAGCTTCTCGGCAAGACACTCCGCTTTTAAACGTCTTGGGCTTTCCGGCTCCGTAACTATAAAATCTTTGGTTATTTTGATAAATTCAGATATTATACTGTTTACATCTTTGTCTTCGAGCATACCTGTAATCATCAGAATTTTCTTTCCCGAAAGGTGACTGTTTACCGTTTCGGCAAAGGCTCTTGCTCCGTCCTCGTTATGAGCTCCGTCTATGATTATCACAGGTGTCTCTCCGGGCTCTGACATGACTTCAAAGCGTCCCGGCTGACAGGCGGCTCTAAGCCCGCTGTAGAGGGCTTCCCTTTTTATCGAAATCGCACCTCGTTCTTCCATTACGTTGACGGCGCACATGGCCACGACGGCATTTTCTATCTGATGTCTGCCTACCATTGAAATTTCAACATTATCAAACTGCACTCCCTGTATGTTTACATCAAATCTGCTTCCATGCAGAGACTCTTCCTTAATTGTTACGGGAAGGTTTTTTGTTTCAAATATCATGCTGTCATGTTCCGCAGCCGTTTTTTCGATAACCCTCAGAGCCCTTATATCCTTTGCTCCGACTATGACAGGGCAGCGATCTTTTATAATACCCGCTTTATCCCCTGCTATCTCCTCTATGGTGTTTCCGAGCCTATCCATGTGGTCCATCGAAATCGAGGTTATGACCGTCATGAGCGGCTCTTTGCATACATTGGTAGAATCGCCCCTTCCCCCGAGGCCCACTTCGAGAACCACATAGTCGCACCCCATTTCCTTAAAATATACCAAGGCTATGGCAGTAATCACCTCAAATTCCGTAGGCGACTGTTCCCCTTTTGAGGTTATGGTATCTACGGCAGCAAGAACCCTGTCCGTATAAAAGGTCAGGTCTCTGTCGCTTATAAGTCTTCCGTCAAATTCGATGCGTTCGTTGAATTTTTCCAGAAACGGCGACGTGTATAGTCCTGTTTTATAGCCGGCTGACTCAAGTATGCTGTAAATATATCTGCATACCGAGCCTTTTCCGTTGGTTCCCGCAACGTGGATAACCTTGAGGTCATCCTGCGGGTTACCTAAAGCGTCAAGAAGTCTCGTCATTCTTTCAAGACCGAGAATGCTGCCGAAACGCTGAAATTCACTTATTTTATCTATTGCATTCTGTACGTTTTCCATATTATTTACCAACTTTTTCAGCTACGATTTTAAGTCTTTCCGAAACTTTTTCAAGCATCTCTTTATATTTAACCATTTTTTCTTTTTCTTCGTTTATTACTTTTTCCGGAGCTTTGCTGATGAATCCCTGATTTGAAAGCTTTCCTTCAACTCGTTTAACCTCTCCCTCAAGGCGTTTCTTTTCTTTGGACAGTCTTTCAAACTCGGCGTCGTAATCTACCAAATCCTCCAACGGAATATATATCTCAGCTCCGTGGATAACTGCCGACATCGCTTCTTCCGGCGCCTGTTCCTTGCTCTCTATAAAGGTTACTTCTGTTATGTTGGCCAGATTTTTTATATACCGTTCGCCGGCTTTAACGGTCTCTGCGCTGCCTTCCGAAGCCAGAATAACCGCTCTCAGTTTTCTGCTCGGTGCGGCTTCTGCTTCAGCCCTTATATTTCTTATGGCACGGATTGCCTCCATAGCCGTTTCCAAAGTCTTTACGGCTTTAGGGAATACACAGCTCAGACTGAATGCAGGCCAGTTTGCCTTGATAAGGTAGTTGTCCGGATTGTCTTTCTGTTCTTCTCCGTGAGGCAGATAGCTCCATATTTCCTCAGTGATAAACGGCATAAACGGATGAAGCATTTTAAGCATGTTCTTAAGGCACATAACCAGAGTGAATCTTACAACCTTCTTGTCTTCTTCATCTTCACCCCAAAGTCTTGATTTTACAAGTTCTATATACCAATCGCAGTATTCGTTCCAGATGAGGTCGTAAACTTTCTGTCCGGCAAGAGCCAAATCGTATTTCTCCATGGCGTTGGTAACGTATTCCACAGCTTCGTTTACCTTTGAAATCATCCACTTGTCTTCGTCTTTAAGGGCTATGTTGCTGAAGTCGGTCGTATCTCCGCAGGCCTTTCCGCAGCAGTCTTTGCAGCATTTTGCCATTTCTCTGAAATTGCCGTCCTCATCCTGGAGATTCATGATTACGAATCTTGAAGCGTTCCACAGCTTGTTGGCAAAGTTACGGCAGGATTCCAGCCTGTCTTCTTTGAAGCGCATGTCATTACCTGGAGTTATGCCTGTGGTAAGCATAAATCTCAGTGCGTCAGCGCCGTATTTATCTATTACTTCAAGCGGGTCTACTCCGTTGCCAAGGGATTTGCTCATCTTACGGCCTTCCGCATCCCTGACAAGACCGTGAACGTAAACATGGTGGAAAGGAACTTCACCCATGGCTTCAAGTCCTGAAAATACCATTCTTACTACCCAGAAGAATATGATGTCATATCCGGTTACAAGGACATCGGTAGGATAGAAGTATTCCAAATCTTCGGTCTTTTCAGGCCAGCCCAAAGTTGAGAAAGGCCAGAGGGCTGATGAGAACCACGTATCCAGCACATCTTCCTCCTGACGGAAGTGAGTACCGCCGCATTTCGGGCATTTTGCAGGGGTGTCATAGTCTACTGCTATCTCGCCGCAGTCCTCGCAATAATATGCAGGAATCCTGTGTCCCCACCAGAGCTGACGTGAAATGCACCAGTCTCTTATCTCCTCAAGCCAATGGAGGTAGATTTTTTCAAATCTTTCGGGTACATGCTGCAAATCGCCTTTTTTAGCTGCTTCTATGGCAGGTTTTGCCAGTTCTTCCATGGCTACAAACCACTGGTCGGACAGCATCGGCTCTATTACGGTGTGACACCTGTAGCATTCTCCCACAGGTATAACCTTTTCTTCAGTCTTAACCAGATAGCCTGCTGCTTCAAGGTCTGCCACCCATGCTTTACGGCATTCGTAGCGGTCCATGCCTTTGTACTTGCCGGCAAGCTCGTTCATGGTCGCATCTTCGTTTATGCAGCTCGGTCTTTCAAGTCCCGCTCTCATTCCCACTTCAAAGTCGTTAGGGTCATGAGCCGGAGTAATCTTTACGGCTCCCGTTCCTTTTTCAGGATCCGGATAAATATCTTCTATAACAGGAATTTCCTTTCCTACGAGAGGCAGTATTACCTTCTTTCCTACGAGCGCTTTATATCTCGAATCGCTTGGATGTACTGCGATGGCCTCATCTGCAAACATGGTTTCGGGTCTTGAGGTTGCAACAACTATGCCTTCGCCGCCGTCTGCAGCCGGGTATCTGAAATACCAGTATTTGCCGTTTCTGTCTTCGTGTTCAACTTCTGCATCGGAAAGGGAGGTCTTGCACTGAGGACACCAGTTGATAAGTCGGTTTCCTCTGTAGATAAGTCCCTTTTCATAGAGCTTGATGAAGAAAGTCTTTACGGCTTTGTTGCAGCCTTCGTCCATGGTGAATCTTTCTCTGCTCCAATCGCACGAATCGCCCAGCTTACGGCACTGACGTGTTATTCTGCCGCCGTATTCTTCCTTCCATGCCCATGCTCTCTTTAAGAATTCTTCTCTTCCCAGGTCTTCCTTTTCGAGGCCCTCTTCTTCTCTTATCTTATTTACTACCTTAACCTCGGTAGCTATGCTGGCATGGTCTGAGCCCGGAAGCCATAGTGCGCTGTACCCTTGCATCCTCTTCCACCTGGTCAGAACATCCTGCAATGTCTGGTCAAGGGCATGGCCCATATGAAGCTGTCCCGTAATGTTAGGAGGCGGCATCACAATGGTGAAAGGTTTTTTGTCCTTATCGACTTCCGCTTTAAAGCAGCCCTTCGTTTCCCACATTTCGTAGATTCTTTCTTCAAAATCCTTAGGATTGTAGTTCTTTGCCAAATTTTTCTCCATTTTAAGTCTCCTTGTTTTTCAATCAAATAAAAAATCCGTCCTGACTAAAGGACGGAAATTCCGCGGTACCACCTTTATTCTTTCGCCTGCACCCAGGTCGGCCTGCGAAAGCACTCATTATTTTCAAAACTCCAAAGCAACCTTGGGCAAATGCCTTCCCGGAAACTCTCAGCCTGCGGTTTCCTTCTCTGTAAGGGGCTTATCTTTGCTTACTCCTCTTTATCATCGTTTTTATTGAATTATTACTTTGATATTTTATATAGTTTGTTCTTAAAAGTCAAGGGTTTACTTTTGGCGAGTCATATATATCTAAAATGAGGGGGTAAAATTTTTTACCCCCGGGGAGGTAAAAAATTTTACCTCCCGAAAATTATATATATTAGTCGTCACATCATTATGATATCGGCTTAGGCTTCTCTTGCTGCTTCTGCCACATGATACATGAGAAGAGCCGTGGTCACGCTTCCCACTCCTCCGGGAACCGGCGTTATGGCTGCTACTTTGCCGTTTAAAGCCTCAAAATCAGCGTCTCCGCACATTTTTCTGTCTTCGCCGAAGTTTATGCCGACATCTATAATTGTCTGCTTCCCGGTGACGTGAGCCGCTCCTACCGTATTTATCTTGCCTGCTGCGCATATGATTATATCCGACTCTTTGCAGATGTCCTCCATGGCTTCCTTTGGGGTTCTGCTGTGGCATATGGTAACGGTGGCATTTTTATCCATAAGCATCATCGCAGCCGGCTTGCCTATAACAAGGCTTCGGCCGATGACTGCCGCTTTTTTTCCCTCAGGATTTATGCCGTAATGCTCCAAAATCAATAAAGCCGCCTCAGCGGTGCACGGCGGAAATCCTCTGTGGTTTCCCGTAAACAGTCCTCCTACGCTGGCGTCCGAAATTCCGTCAACATCTTTGGCCGGATTTATATGGTTCCTTATTTTCTCTTCGTCCATGTGAGCCGGAAGAGGTCTGAACATCAAAATACCGTGTATGTTTGAATCCTCATTCATCACCTTTAGAACATCCAGCACGTCATCCGTATCGGAATCCTCATCCATTATATATTTCTCAACATGTATGCCCAGGCTCTTTGCCATCTTAACCGCGCTGTTCTCGTAGGCGATGTCGCTTTCGCCTGCTCCCACGCGCAAAATGCCCAAAGTAGGCACCGTGTTTTCTGCCAGCAAGCTTTCCGTTATCTTTAAGGTCTGCTCTTTAATGCGGTCCGCAACCGGTTTTCCTTTTAATAATTCCATGGCTCTTTATCTCCTTTTCTCTTCACAGTATTATACCATTTGCTTCCTCACATTGCAACGAGAGCCCGTGACAATAGGCATTTGCTTTTTTGCTTTAAATTTTGTATACTTTTTACATGACAAAGGATAGGGAGACACCATAATATGAAATATACAAAAGAACATCAACGAAAAGAAGAAGAACTCAGACAAACCTCTTATGCTTTCTCCCTCTGGAAACGGCTTGAGGGCAAAGAACTTAATGAAAACCAATTTGCTTTCATCTCTCAGTGTATGACCGAAAATCTGGAGCACGCAAGGCATGTGGAAAATGAAAGGCTTACCTTTAACAGCATATTTTTGGCTCTTGTCGCAGGAGCTTTGGCTTTTGCCGACAGCTTTCAGCCAATGATTGCCATAGGCATATATTTTGTTCTGGCACTTGCCGGTTTTCTTTCAATAGTGCTTACGGCAAGGTGGAACAACGCATTTAACCGTCATCAGTTCTACGCTCAGCAATGCTACAGGCTGCTTCACATTAACCTGTTCGGCAAGGGAGAGGCTCTTGCCGGCGAACGAACCAATCCGGAAAAGATAGAGGGCATCGATGAAATACCCCTTTACAGTTTCAGAATACATAAACCCATCCCGTATACCAAACTTGGGGAATTGCTGTACAAACCTCGCACGAGAAATCTCTACATAGCTTTTTACTGGATAATTCAGGCGTTACTTATCGCCTCCATAATTTTTGAATTGTTTAAAATTTTTTAAGGAGAGAATCATCATGGTCAAGCTCATAGCTCTCGATTTGGATAATACCCTTCTTGAGAAGGATAACGAGATACACCCGAAAACACTTACACTTTTGAAGGAATGTGCCTCAAAAGGCATAACCACTGTGATTGCCACGGGCAGGCTCCTTCTGTCGGCAAAAAAATATGCCGAGGAAATCGGCCCTGATTGCAGAATTTTATGTTATAACGGGTGCTTAATCACGGATTCAAGCGGAAAAATCATCTTTTCCGCCACTCTTTCACCGGAAATCCTGGAGAAAATCGTGAGATTCTGCAAAGAAAGAAATCTTTACTGCCAATTCTATCTTGACCACAAAATCCTGGTTGAAAAGGTCACGGAAAACACCACCATAGACCCTGATCTGGCCAACACTGAAGCTATTGAGACCGGTGATTTTGACGGCTATGACTTCAAACCGTCTCCGAAAGCGATGATAGTGGCAAAACCTGAGGATGTGCCGTACCTGCAGTCGGAGCTTCGTCAATTTCTAAGAGAAGATGTTTATATCGCCCAGTCACAGCCTTATCTCATAGAGATAATGCCGAAAAACGTAAACAAAGCCAATTCCCTTGCCCTTTTGTGCGAAAAATCCGGCATCTCCCAAGACGAAGTAATGGCCTGCGGAGACAACACCAACGATATGGAAATGATAAAGTGGGCAGGAACCGGAGTCGCCATGGCAAATTCGGTTCAAGTCTTAAAGGACGCCGCCCAATACGTATGCAGTGAGGAAAGGTCCCTCGGCGTCGCCGAAGCTATTGAAAAATTTTGTTTGTAGGAGAAAATAATCATGAATTTATATTGGCCTATCGCTTTAATCGTAGTATCGAATACAATTTATCACATATGCGCAAAATCGACGCCGGAGTCGATAAACCCTTTTGCCTCGCTCACCGTCACATACGGAGTAGCCGCACTGTGCGCTGCCATTGCCTATTTTGCTTCAAACCCCGGCAAGAACATCTTGCAGGAATATTCGCAGCTCAACTGGACCGCCTTTATATTCGGCATTTCACTTCTCGGTCTTGAGGTCGGCAGCATCTACATGTACAAAGTGGGCTGGAACATAAACACCGGATACATACTCCAGAGCGTGTTCCTTGCGGTGGCCCTGCTCGTAGTAGGTTTTTTCCTGTATCACGAGGCTCTCACAATGAACAAGGTGCTTGGCATCGCAATATGCATGGTAGGCTTGTACTTCCTGAACAAATAACTTATCTATGCTTTTCTTTCCAAAGCTTTATCTGTTTCAGCCGTTCTTTAACGGCTTTTTCTCTGCCTTCTTCCGTGGGCTTGTAATATGCTCTTCTTGACAGCGACTCCGGCAGGCAAGTCATGGCAGTAAGCTTTTCAGCCGTATTATGGGCATACTCGTAGCCCTTGCCGTAATTCAGTTCTTTCATAAGGCTCGTAGGCGCATTGCAAAGGTGAAGCGGCACAGGCTCGGCAGGAAGGCTCTTCACATCTTTTTTGCACGCTTCGCATGCTCTGTACAGCGCATTGGATTTGGCTGTCATGGAAAGGTATACCACCGCATGGGTCAAGTGCACATCGCATTCGGGCATGCCTAAAAAGTGACATGCCTGATAAGCCGCCACGGCGACCTGCAACGCATTTGAATCCGCCATTCCCACGTCTTCGCTTGCAAATCTCACAAGCCTTCTGGCTATATATAGCGGGTCTTCCCCTCCGTCCAGCATCCTGCACAGCCAATATACGGCCGCATCCGGGTCGCTGTTACGCATCGACTTATGCAGGGCTGAAATTAAATTATAATGCTCCTCGCCGCTTTTATCATAAAGGAGGGATCGCCTGTCCATGCACTGGGCAACCACGCTGTCGGTTACGGTTATAGAGCTGCCGCTTTTTACCTCGCTGTTAAGAACCGCCATTTCAAGAGTGTTGAGGGCAGTCCTTGCGTCTCCGTTGGCAAAAACCGCTATGGCTTCAAGCTGTCTGTTTTTTATCTTTATATTAAGGTTTCCAAGTCCTTTTGGACTTTTTACCGCATTGCTGAGCAGAGACATCATGTCATCCTTCTCAAGAGCTTTAAGCACGAAGACTTTGCATCTGGATAAAAGGGCCGAGTTTATTTCGAAGGACGGGTTTTCGGTGGTTGCTCCCACCAGAATTATGCTTCCCCGCTCCACATAAGGCAAAAAGGCATCCTGCTGCGCCTTGTTAAAACGATGTATTTCATCTGCAAACAAAAGGGTTCTCATACCCATGAAAGCAGCCTCTTCGGCTTCCTTCATGACTTCTTTTATTTCTTTTATGCCGCTGCTTACTGCGCTGAATTCTATGAAATTCGATTTGGTCTTTTTTGCAATGATTCGTGCCAGCGTGGTCTTTCCCACTCCGGGTGGCCCCCAGAAAATCATCGATGAGATGTTGTCTTGTTCTATGAGTTTTCTCAGAATCTTCCCTTCATCCAAAAGGTGATGCTGCCCTGCAAATTCTTCTATGGTTTCAGGTCTGAGCCTGTCTGCCAAAGGAGCTTTTTCTATTCTCCCGTCGAAAAATGACATCTGCTTCATCTGATGTGACCTCCCGTCTATCCGTAAATTTTCCCGAGGAGCCAAAGCATGGCGTTGGTCGGCAATATCCTGTACAGCAACCCCAAAAATTCGTTTCCTATGCCAACTATCTTATGGGAAGGCATCCTGCTGCGGATAGCCAGTTTATATACTGCCTCTGCGACCTTTTCCGGGCTCATTCCCTTTTGCTCGGATTCTTCCATTTTTGATACGGAGCTTTGGATTCTGCCTCCGTATATGTCATCGCCTTCATATGTTTTGATTCTGTTTGCGGTAAACTCCGTCTTAACATCGTTGAGCATTACGGTGCATGTTTCCACTCCGAAGGGTTTGAGTTCTATTCCCAGCGCATCGCTCAATGCGTTCACGGCAGCCTTTCCGGCTGAATAGAAGCTCTGAAAAGGCAGAGGGAATATGGCTCCGAGGGAGGATATAAATATAATCCTTCCCTTCTTCTGCTCTCTCATAAGGGAAGCGCCCTTCTTTGCGCATGCCGTCGTTCCGAAAACGTTGACTTCTATCTGCCTGCGATAATCTTCCTTCGGAGTAAACTCAAGAGCTCCCGAGATTCCCATGCCTGCGTTTAGTATCAAAACGTCTATATGATTGTCCAATCTTTCCAAAGCTTCTTCAAAGGCCTTATCCACGCTTTCGCTGTCGGTTATATCGCATTGAATCCACTTTCCCTCCGGCAGCGCACCACGGCTCCTTGAAAGACCCAAAACATCATATCCATTATCCTCAAGTCGTCTGAAAACCGCCAGTCCGATTCCCTTTGACGCTCCTGTAACAATTGCACATTGTTTTTTCATATGAATCACCCCTTATTGACCGCCTATACTAAACATTGTTCTGCAGATGCTGCGTCCCGTTTCCGTTTTAAAAATATTGTCGTAAGCGGACTTTACTGCCGTAGTCGGTTCATCATCTTCAAAAAGGTTCACTAAAAAGTCAGCTTCAAGGAGTATCCGGTAATCCATGCCTGTTACATCCGTGTATGTATGGTGATGTGCCACAAGCCAGCACACTCTTTCAACTATTTCTTTCTCAAATCCAAGCTTTGTAAGCATTTTACGTGCCGGTTCAACGCCTTCCTTCTCTTGCAGCGGCCCTGCACAGCTTCCGTATTTTTCTTCGGCGGGCTTTATTCCTATATCGTGGACATAAGCAGCCGCTTCCAGCGTAAAGCGGGTATCCTCGTCAAGGCCCTCGCCTATGGCTATAAGCCTTGCAAAGCTGTGCACCTTTGCAAAGTGCTGTATCCTGCTGGGCTGGGCTTTATAGTAATCAATCATTTCAAAATACAATTTATCAAGCATATTCATCTCTTTCACCTCTCTGTTATCTCATATTCTAATTATAGCGTTGTTGGCCAAAAATGCAACCGGGTGGGTAGCTTTTGACCTCCGGAGCTGCGGGGCGGGGTGCGAGGGTTTGAGGTGAGGGGTGCGGGGCGAAGCATACATCTTTGGGGTTTGCGTCATACATTGTATGATGATTTCCCGGGATAGTGATTACACGGGCAACACTTTTTGGGGTTTTTGGCATACAATGTATGACAGGTTGTCCTGTTTTGTATGCCTCGGTTAGTTGCACGGTTAAGCGAGCCGGTTGTTAGTCGAGCCGCTAAAACGCCACGAAAAAAGGGGCTTATATAAGCCCCTTTTGTTAGAAATATATTAAGCTTTAACTACTGTGTACCACGTCTTTCCGCCTTCGACCGATTCTACCGTTTTATAGCCGTCAGCCACATATTGACTTACATCTGTATTAAACTTTCCGCCCTTAACAATTATAACTCCGGAAGGACCGTCTGCATCAGGATTTTCAGATATTGAAGAAAGAATAGCCGGTTTACCGGCAGCACCAATATATGTCCCGCTTTCAATAGTTATAGTTGCGCCATTGTCAGCCCATACGGCATAATAATTTTTGGAAGACGCATCTGCATACACATCACGCAAGATTGCTGAACCTGCGTATACGTTAATTCCTCCATTAAGGTTGACCCTCTCAACAGTTATTGATGTTTCTTTAGTTCCGTTTCCTATAAAGAGAGGATAATCTGCTCGGCTTTCTATATTGCCATTGGTAATTATAGCATCTTTTCCCTGGAAAATACCTGACATATATGGTATATTCATCGTATTTTTCCCAATATCCAGAACTGCATTTTCTGTCATATTATATTCTGTACCTGCTTTGTCCTCTGCTATCAAATTTTCTGTTAGAACCACATGGTCATTGTTTTCCAGCATTTTGTTGAATTCATCATCAGTTACAAGCCGTGCTTTTGCATATGGAAATGCTTTAACAGGATCGTTAAAAGGCTCTTTCTGCACTGCGTGAGCCCTAAAAGTAAGGTTTATACCTTGCTTTAGGTTTCCGTCTGCGTCCAGCATATCGCTGTTTCCAAGGGATGATGCATATGTAACCTTATCTCCTTTAAGGACGGAGAATTCTTTAACATCCGCGCCCGCTGCAACATCACGCCAGTAAATATTATTCGTTCCTGCCAAAAGCTGCCAGCCTTCTGCGATTTCATAGCCCACAAGGCCCTCGGTTCCGTCTGTAACTTCTACATATACATAGGCATCCACGGTATTGTCCACCTTAACCTTAGGGTCTTTTGGCTGTTCTGTGCCCGGTTTGATATTATAGCTTTCTCCTGTGGTTTCCGTGAGTTCAACGTTTATCTTGTTTGTATTGAAAGTATTTACCGTATCGCCTGTACTGCTCTGCAAATATGCAAAGGTACCGCCGCTTGTTATAAGGGTTACCGCAAGAGCTACCGCAAGCCCTCTTAGCAACATTTTATTTTTGTTTCCTTTCATTTTGCCGTTCCTTTCTCCTATGCATATTCGTTTACGCCGGAACTACCGTATACCAAATGTCTCCATTGGCCTTGGTCTCCGATACAACTTTATAGCCGTCCTTAACAAAGTTCGTTCCCGGACCTTCTGCCTGATTGTTTGACGGGTCGAAGTTTACGAAGGTTCCGCCGGTTACGATAATATCCGCACCTTTTTTGTAATGCGCATCAACACAATTGAGAGTATATCTGTATCGGTCGTCTTCAACAGTTCCCGACGGTCTGCAATTAAAGAATCCTCCGTTTATGTAAGCTGTGCCGTAATCCACATTAACCGCCGTAGGGTTTCCTATATAGGTGCCGCTATTTATGGTAAGAGTAGGCTTAGAAAGCTTCCCTCCCGTTAGGTGGAAGCAATACGCGCCGGAAGTAGCCGTTGCATCTATTGTTCCTTCGCCGTTTACTGTCATCTTTCCTTTTGCTGACTGTATATAAAATGCAGCAAAATTATTTTTTCCCTCATTGGAATCAAAGGTTATGCTCTTTCCTGCAAGGTCAAGTTCCAAGGTTCCTAATGAAACAATTATTCTTCTGCCTGTCGTATCAATATCACTGTCTATCGTACTATTGTAAACAATGTTATCTGCCAAACCTACTATCTTTTTTTCTGCAGCCTTAGTAGGTATAGCTTGCTTTATATCCACCATATTATCAAGCGACAGCCCTGCCTTCCCCTCATATGCATACGGTGCAGAAGTAAATCCTTCCTGCTGTACGGCAGAAGCCTTGAAAATCAAATTTATTCCGCTCTTAAGCTGTCCATCTGCATCCACCATATCGCTGTTTTCAAGAGAAGATGCATATTTAACCTTATTATCCTTAAGTACAGGGAACGCCTTGACATCTGCAGCCGCAGCGACCTCACGATAATATACGTTGGTATAACCGCTTAGCAGGCTCCAGCCCTCCGCAATTTCATAACTCACAAATCCTCCGGTCGTATCCGTAACCTCCACAAATACATATGCGTCTACGGTATTGTCTATCGTAACCGTTGGGTCTTTTGTCTGCTCTGTGCCCGGCACAATATTATAGCTTGCACCTGTGGTTTCACTGAGTTCCACTACTACCTTATTTGTATCAAATTCGTTTACCACGTTTTCCGTGTTACTCTGCAAGTAAGCGAGAGTTCCTCCGCCTATCAGAAGGGTTGCCGCAAGAGCTACCGCCAGCCCTGTGGTGAATATTCTCTTGTTATTTTTTCCCATTGTTTTCCTTTCTGCCAACTGCTCTATCTTTTTATCAACATTTCCTTAGCTCTGCAGTCAAAGATAATCAAAAAAGCGAGCAAGCTTAACTGCATTACAAATACCCACGAAAACATATTGAAATCATCTCCGGTTTTTACATGCTTATCGGCACTGTCGGTCACTTCACCGTTATTCACAGGGGTATCCGAAGGTTCATCTTGTATGTCCGGGTTATCAGGATTATCCGGTTGGTCCGGCGGATCTACCGGTGTCTCCGTAATCTCTCCTATAAAAGTGTTTACACATGTGCCTGACATTGTCTGCACATAGGAAAAAGTTTGCTTAACCTGTCCCGTAAACAAAAATGCAATCAGAAATATACATAAAGTCACCGTTCCGAGTATCCTGACCCTATTCAGTTTTCTTTTCGATAATTGCATTTAACGTCCTCCTCTCAGGCTGCGTTGCTATCCAATGGTAACATGGTTTGCTGCAACGCCTTCTCCAAGGAAATTGGCTACGGCAATATCGATAGCTTCAGCCGATGTAAGAGGTTCTGTCTGAACTGCATATGCAGTTACCGATAAAGTTCTCTGGCCGAGCTACAAAATATCTTCCGAAGTTAAGTCTTCAGAAATTGTCACTGTTGTAAATATAGGCTCAAGCACTTTATTTTCGGTTGCTTCAAGCGCATTTACCCTTTGTTTGTAAGTATATACGGACTTTTCTCCCGATTCTGCCACCTTGAGCCAAGATGAAGTATCGTAATTTATTGCAAATTTGTCGTTAAGACCGTTTTCAACACAAAGAAATACATAACATTCTTCGCTTCCCTTTATCACCGTTACTCTCGGATCTTTGTCTAACACTGCTCCAGCTTTATACTTATAGCTGTTTGCAGTTGTGCGGTTTCCTTCAATTTTTTTGCCGTCCGTTCCTACCGGTGATTCATCAAGCAAGATTGATATTGCTCCTCCGGCAAAGGTGTTTACAACCTTATCGCTCTGTGCCGAAAGCCATGAATATGTCGGCGCAACTGCAGCAACAATTGCAATAACAAGTAATGCTGCTATAGTTATCAAGCCCTTTCTTCTCTTCATTACATATCTCTCCTTTTTTCTATCCTTCATCGATATTGCTCCCTGTTCTTTTTTTCTTCTTAAATATGTCAAAACCAAAAGATAAAATCAGTAAGCATACTATTATACATATCATTATCTTTCGATTTTCTTCTGCGGTTATAACTGACAATACAGACCCCAATGCCGGTATTCCAAACAGCACCTTTCCCACCATATTGTCCCAAAGAACCGGCATTACGTCTTCCACATTGTTGGCATCCCCTTTGGTTTTGAAGGTTCGGTTTTCTTCGTCCACATAAACCACCCGGTGAGTGACCACCATTCCGGATTCATTCATCACATATGTGATAACGTCGCCCTCGCTAATGTTTGAAGGGTCGGTTTCTTTGACTACAACCAGAGAATTTTCCGGATAAGCAGGTGTCATACTGCCGCTTTCCACATTAAACAAATGTATTCCCACAAAATTAGCTATTATCAACAATGCCGCTATCATCAAAATAAGGGCTGCAAAAAATGTAGAAATGAAATCCGCAATGTTATGCAAGCAGCTTTCCTTGCCTGAATTTTTCACTTTCTCACTCCAATGTCAAGTATACTGGCTAAACTAATAGGTAGATATAGTATAATTTTCTTACGCAAACTTGTCAATATACGACAATCACAATCCCATTATTTTCAACAAAATTCTCTTAAGCTCTATGTATATAAGCCATAAAAAACGGACTTCGGCGCACCAAAGTCCGTTTCTTAAAGCTTACATCTCCTGCACATTCTTTTTAAGGACCGCCATTCCGATTAAGAAGGTCGCAATCAAATATATGGCTATAATCAGTCCTCCGCCCCACAGGCGTTGGCTCCCCACATCCGTTGCCATGGCTTCTCTGCCTATTTCCACTGCCCAGTAGAAAGGCAGTTTTTTTGCTGCCGCAAAAAATGAGCCGCCCAGCGCTTCTATATCCATCCAGATGCCGCCCAAAAGTGATACGACTGTAATCAATACGGAAGCTATTCCGGGAGCCGATTTGCTTCCGAAGGCAGCTCCCAAAATTATGCCGAAGTTTATGAACATGAGCATTACCGGTATAAATGTAGCTGCCGACATTGCCATTCCCAAAAGGCTCAGTTTTTCGCCTTCAATGAATGCAATCAGCAAAGCCGCCGCATATGTGACCGCCACTTGCAGCAGCGCTATTATAAGAACTGGCAGAGTGTATCCCGCCATAAACTCCCACGGTTTCATAGGCGCTCCGCAAAGACGGCTGAGGAACATACTTTCTCTGTCTTTGGACAATAAAATAGCCATAAACAACATTATAAATGTAAATCCGAATACCGCTATGGCGGGCACAAGCTTGCTCAAATTAAAAATATCCATTGCGGCTTCCTTCGGTATGCTTTTGTTGACAACGGTCATTATCACAAGCATTACTAAAGGAAAACCGACGCAAAATATATAGCTCAAAGGGTCTCTGAGTATTTCTTTTGCATTTCTGAAAGAAAAGGCCTTTATCTTCATATGGCTTCCCTCCTCAATTCCGTGCCTGCAAGGGCTATAAAAGCTTCCTCAAAATTTTCCGTTCCGGCTTTTTCTTCAAGTTCTTTTGAGGTACCGACTGCCGTTATCACTCCTTTACTCATTACAGCTATTCGGTCGCATAGATGTTCCGCTTCCTCAAGATAATGGGTGGTGAGTATTATGGTCGTTTTGCTTTTAAGCTGCAGAATGGTTTCCCACAGTTCACGTCTGGCAATCACGTCCAAGCCCAGGGTAGGCTCGTCAAGAAACAGTATGTCGGGGTCCGTAACAAGCGCCATGGCTATACTTAACCTTCTCTGCCAGCCGCCCGATAGGGTTTTTGCCCTTTTATTCTGTACTTCTCCCAAATCAAACCGGCTTATAACTTCCTTCACATTTTTTATGCAAAGTTTTTTCTCCAAGCCATACATGCCTGCCATGAGCACAAGGTTCTCCCTTACCGTCAGCCCCTGAGCAAAGGCGGTTTCCTGTGGCGAAAAGTTTATTCTCTTTTTTGCTTCAAAATTGCTTATGTTTTGTCCCTTTATCAACATTTCTCCTTCTGTAGGCTTAAGCATTCTGCAAAGCATTTTTATTAAGGTGGTTTTGCCTGCACCGTTTATCCCCAAAAGCCCAAAGAGTTCTCCTTCCCCAATGGCAAGGTTTACAGAACGTACCGCTATACTATCTCCGAAACGCTTTGTAAGATTTTTTGCTTCAATGGCATAGGAATTTTTCATTTTACAGCTCACCTTTTTCCTTGAATCCCTCAATTATCTGTTTTGCAAAGCTTTCAAAAGCGTCAGCCTTTACTATTGCAATACCTTGCTGCTCGTCACCTAATATTATCAGCTTGTCACCTGAATTTATATCGAAAACCTGTCTGGCATCCTTGGGTATCACAATCTGCCCCCGGTCGCCCACTGTAACGATTCCGAACAGATGCTTTCCCTTGGGCGCCACAAATACCAGGTCTTCTTCTTTCATGTCTTTCACAAGGTCATCTACGGTTATCTGAAAAATCTGAGCCATGCTTATGCAATCACTTATGTTTGGCATCACTTCTCCGTTTTCCCACTTGGCAACGGTCTGTCTGGTTACGTTAAGCTTTTCTGCAAGCTGCTCCTGGGTCATATTCACATTTTTCCTAAAGAACTTTATATTCATATCTATCATATTTTTCACTTCCTTTCACATTGAAATAATAACACTGCCGATGCAAAAAATAAAGAAACCGATATTAACAATTGATGTTAATACCAGTCAACATTTGCTCTTTGCAAGGGGACTGCTCTCGCCGGATATTCTTCTATTTTTTCCATATGTTGTCACCGCAACCGTCTGAATTGCAAAGTGCCGCAAATTTAAGAAAATCTCCCATCTGCGGCACTTTTGCTACCTTATTTTCCGCCAAAATGCCGGAAAATAAGAAAGATTTCAAATTTACGGCAGTTTTACCCTTTCTGCGGCTTATAAAATGCCGTATTTAAAAGAAATTGCGAACTTTACGGCAATTTGAGCCCTATCACTGCGGCCAAAATGCCGTGATTCAAAGAAAATTTAAAGTTTACGGCAGTCTCGCTCATCGCCGCCCTCCATAACATTTATTATAGAACCTTTATCTTCTCCTGATTACATTATATATTTCTTTAATCGCTACAAACAGCAACGCTGCTACCGGCCATACAATCCAGGTTTTATCCCAGTCATTTGTTTTGAAGCTGACCAAGAGATAAATGGCCGTAATCAAAACCCAATATGCTCTGCCGATAGAAGCAAAAGCGCGGTTTTCCTCTTTTTTCTTTTTTGAGTAATCACCTTCCTGCAAAAGTTTTCCATAACTTTCAAAGGTTATTCCGGCCGGCACCATAAGCAGAACCGCTATTGCCACAATGATGAGGAGGACACAGACGCCGAACACGTAGTATTCATCCTTATCGAATAAGCCGGCGAAAAATACAGGCACCACCGATAATATGCAAAGACATACTCCTATGGTTATGTTTCTTGTGTAGGTACTCCTGTAATTTTCTTTTTTGGCAGTAACCATGTCCTTTGTTGCTTGGTCTGTCTTTATAATTTCTTTTTCAAGATATTCAAACTTTCCGGTTTTCATACCGCACAAGACGAACATCACTGTGGCTATGGCCACCATTACAATTAAGATTATGAGCCCTATCATGGCAGCCTGGTCTTCGCTGAAAGGAATCTGACCGCCTTCCGAAGCGCCTGCCAATCCTACGAGACATACGGGTGACAAAACGCATAAAAATGAAGCAATGGCGATTTTCCAGGATGTTGATTTTTTTATTTCCAAAAATTCCGTAGCTTCTTCCATGGAGACATGGCGTACATTTTCTGCCTCGCCGTTTTCTGCCGGTTCATTATCGACCGAAATTTGCTGCGCCTCTCCTTTGAGCAAGTAATCCGTACTCACATCAAATATTTGGCTGAGCTGCAAAATTTTATCCAGGTCCGGCACGGATTGACCGCTTTCCCACTTTGATACGGACTGTCTTGTAACATTGACCTTTTCAGCCAGCTCCTCCTGAGACCAACCTTTTGCTTTTCTGAGTTCTGTGATTTTATAAGCTAAAAACATTCTCTACCTCCGATTTTTATTATAGCAAAATATTAGCTTTTTTGACGGTCTAATGCTACCAACTACCCTTGGAAATTTGTCAACCGACAGTTGCTTTTTCAAATTTGACATATTATTTACACTCAAAAATGAGCATAAGACAACTTCTTATGCTCATCTTATAATTTCTACTTAGAACAATCCGGAAATCCTGCCTTCATCGTCCACGTCTATCTTTTCAGCGGACGGTACTTTAGGCAGTCCCGGCATGGTCATTATATCGCCGGTCTTAACTACCACAAAACCTGCTCCTGAGCAAACCTTTACATCCCTGATAGTAATCTTAAATCCACGGGGAGCTCCCAAGAGCGCAGGGTTGTCGGAAAAGCTGTACTGTGTCTTTGCCATACATACAGGGAGATTGCTGAATCCGAGAGACTCAATCTTTGCAAGCTGCTTCTTTGCATTTGCTTCGAATTCAACCCCGTCCGCTCTGTATATTTTTTCTGCAACGGCCTTTATTTTGTCTTCCAGTGAAAGGTCATCCTCATATACGAAGCGGAACTCGTTTTTCTCCTGCGTAAGTCTTATGACTTCCTGAGCCAGCTCTATGCCGCCTTCTCCGCCTTTGCCCCATACTTCCGACAGCGCAACGTTTACTCCAAGCGCCTTGCATTCTTTCCTTACCATATCCAGTTCAGCCTCCGTGTCGGTAGGGAATCTGTTGACTGCGACAACGCAAGGAATTCCGTAATTCTTTGTAACGTTTTCCACATGCTGCAGCAGATTAGGCAGTCCTTTTTTCAGCGTTTCCAGATTTTCATTGTTCAAATCCGCCTTGGCCACTCCCCCGTGATATTTGAGGGCTCTTACAGTAGCGACCACTACTGCGGCAGAAGGTCTGAGTCCTGCTTTTCTGCATTTTATATCCACAAACTTTTCTGCGCCCAAATCAGCAGCAAAGCCTGCTTCGGTAACGACGTAATCCGCAAGTTTAAGAGCCATTCTTGTGGCCATTATGGAGTTGCAGCCATGGGCGATGTTGGCAAAAGGTCCGCCGTGAATAAAGGCAGGCGTATGTTCAAGGGTCTGCACAAGGTTAGGTTTAAGGGCATCCTTGAGCACTGCCGCAGCTGCGCCCTGTATCTTCAAGTCTCTGACGGTTACAGGTTTGTCATCGTATGTATATCCCACTATGATGCTTGCCAGTTTTTCCTTCAGGTCGGAAATGCTTGATGATAAGCAGAGGATTGCCATTATCTCACTTGCCACGGTGATTTCAAATCCGTCTTCCCTCGGCACGCCGTTGACCCTGCCGCCTAAGCCGTCCACTATGTTTCTGAGCTGGCGGTCGTTCATATCGACCACTCTCTTCCATGTAATCTTCTTAACATCTATGCCAAGTTCGTTGCCCTGCTGTATGTGATTGTCCAGGCAGGCTGCAATCAGGTTGTTGGCGATTCCTATGGCGTGCATGTCACCGGTAAAATGTAAGTTTATATCCTCCATTGGAACCACCTGGGCATAACCGCCTCCGGCAGCTCCTCCTTTTATTCCGAACACAGGTCCCAGGGACGGCTCTCTCAATGCCGCAAAGACATTCTTTCCCATTTTGTGAAGCGCATCTGCAAGGCCTACGCTTGTAGTAGTCTTTCCTTCTCCTGCCGGAGTAGGCGAAATTGCAGTTACCAATATGAGTTTACCGTCGGTTTCGTCGGCCTTGTCTTTAAGAATGTTATAGTCGACTTTTGCCTTATACTTTCCGTATTGCTCAAGGTAACGGTCATCAATTCCCGCATCGGCGGCAATTTCCGTAATCTCTTTCATAACTGATTCCTGAGCAATTTGAATATCGCTTTTGATTTCCATGCTTCTTCTCCTTGGTTATATATTTAGATTTTTAAGGAACGTCCTTCTGTGAATAGGAGTGATTCCGTATCTTTCTATACCCTCATAATGAGCCTTTGTGCCATACCCTTTGTTCTTATCGAATCCGTAAAAAGGATGTTGGCTGTGATAGCCGAGCATAATTCTGTCTCTGGTTACTTTAGCTATAATGGATGCCGCCGCTATGGAAAGGCTCTTGGCGTCTCCCTTGATTATGGCCTTTTGAGGCAGGCTTATATCCTTAAGCTCCACCGCATCCAGCAGCACAAGCTCCACACCTTGCTGCTCTTTTTCCCTAAGCCGGGCATTTGCCTGCTCCAGGGCGTCTTTCATAGCCTGCTTGGTTGCCTGCAATATATTTATCTCATCTATAACACTATTATCTGCTATTCCTACGCCGTAGGCAAGAGCTTTTGCCGTTATTTTTTCAAAAAGTTCTTCTCTCTTTTTTTCGGAAAGTTTTTTTGAATCATCTATCCCCATGACGTCAAAATCCCGGGGCAGCACAACGCAGGCAGCTACCACCGGACCCGCCAATGGTCCTCTGCCGGCCTCATCTATTCCGGCTATATAAACTTTTTCCTTGCGAAATTCATCATCGAAGGCTTTCATCCTGATGAATCTTTCTTCCAGCATCTGCTGTCTTTCTTCTTTAGTCATGTTCTATGCCTTTTCCAACGTTATGTTTCCGATTGTTCCGCTTCTGAATTCGTCCAACAGCGTTCTTCCGCATCTTTCGTAATCTATCCTCTTGCCCGGCAGAATAAAGCCTCTTTTGCGAGCTATAGCTTCCATATTTTCAAGAGCATCGCCGGATAACTCTTCCAATTTGTATCTTTCTTTAAGCAGCGCCGGATATTGAATCTGCAACACCTTTATAAGTTCCAGCGCCAGATCGGCAACGTCGAGGATTTCATCCTTTATGGAACCGCAGAATGCCAGATTGAGTCCAGCTTTTGGGTCTTCGAACTTGGGCCACAAAATTCCCGGTGTGTCAAGAAGCTGCATTCCGTTTTGAAGAGCCAGCCACTGCTTGCCCTTTGTAACGCCCGGTCTGTCTCCGGTCTTTGCGCTTTTTCTTCCTGTCATCCTGTTTATAAGCGACGATTTTCCCACATTGGGGACTCCCACAATCATCATACGCAGCGGTTTGTTTCTTATCTGCCCTTCATTCTTCTTGTTTTGAAGATCTGAAAGTATTTTAAAAAGCTGATTTACCCCTTGCCCCTTCATACAGTTCATGGTTAAAACCAGATTGCCTTCTTTTTTGAATTTTTCTGCCCACGCCCCGTTGGCCGTTCCGTCGGCAAGGTCGCTTTTGTTCAAAACTATAATTCTCTGTTTTTCTTTTACCAGCTGGTCGATAATGGGGTTTCGGCTTGATAAGGGGATTCTGGCATCAACCACCTCTATAACCAGGTCCACCATTTTGAGGTTTTCTTCAATAAGTTCCCTGGTTTTTTTCATATGCCCCGGATACCAATTTATATTATCCATCTTTTGCCTGCTTTCCGTTTTATTAGAAAAAAGGGGAACCGATGCGGTTCCCCGTAAAAACTATTCCTTAGTTTTAATTTTTGCAGCTTTACCTGTTCTTTCACGCATGTAGTTGAGCTTAGCTCTTCTTACATCGCCTCTTCTTACTACTTCAATCTTTTCAATCTTAGGTGAATGAAGCGGGAATGTCTTTTCTACGCCAACACCTGATGAAATTTTTCTTACGGTAAAAGTTTCACTGATACCGCCGTTCTGCTTTTTCAGCACAAAGCCTTCAAAGATCTGAATTCTTTCTCTGTTGCCTTCTTTGATTTTGATATGAACCTTAACTGTGTCGCCCACACCAAAAGCAGGGATATCACTCTTTTCATATTCCTGAGTGATTGATTTCATAATATCCATATTTTTCCTCCTTCCCTCCAAGACGTTCATGGCACAAACAATCTCCAGAGGACCGCCCGTAATAACTTGTATATTCTAACATACAAATTCTTTGATTTCAAGATTTTTTTACGTTTAAATGTACAATTTTTTATGCTCTCGGATGAGCCCTGTCATATACATCTTTGATTCTCGTCTTAACATAAGCCAGATATACCTGTGTTGCGGAAATATCCTCATGCCCCATAAGTTCCTGCAGCGACTTGATATCCGCACCGTTTTGAAGCATGTGAACCGCAAAGGAATTTCTTATCACCTGCGGAGTAAGGTTTAACTCAAATCCGGCTTGGTCGCCGTATTCTTTGAGAATCTTCCACAGTCCCTGTCTGGTTATAGGCTTACCCTGAAAATTTACAAACAGGTGATTCTCGGCTTCGTTATTTCTTACAAAACGTTTTCTTGAATATTCAAAATATCTTTCCAGCGCAGCTTTCGCCATACGGCCTATAGGTATTATACGTGCCCTTATGTTTTCTCCGGAGCAAGTGACAAAACCCATGCGAAGATTTATATCCTCAAGCTTCATATCTATCAGTTCGCTTGCACGAACTCCCGTGGCGTACAGCAGTTCTAAAATAGCTCTGTCCCTTATTCCCTTGTCCGTATCGCCGGGAAGTTCCATAAGAGCGTCTATCTGTTCAGGCTGCAAAAACTCCATTTTCTTTTTTTCTATCTTAGGAGACCTGATATTATCTGCGGGATTCTCTTTAATTTGAGATTTTTTCTGTAAGAAGTGATAATATGTCCGTATGGATGCCAGTTTTCTGTTGACGGTTGATTTGGAACGACCTGCCTGCTTCAACTCCATGAGATACGAAACCACATCCGCATTTGTTGCATCACAAATGCTGCTCACTCCGCGGCCTGTCAAAAAGTCTCTGAAATGAAGCACATCCCTCACATACGCTTTGGCTGTGTTGCCTGACGCCCTCTTTTCATTTGTTAAATACTCTGCAAATTGTTCCAAATTATTATTTCCCTTTAAAGTCTTTTTCTTTAGTATATTACTTAATTTCGGATATTTCAATTAAAACTTGTCGAATGCGGTCATATTATGCATCCAATTTTCGGTAACGCTTTTAATTCTTCTACGTAAAATTGGATATGGGAGTTTGATATGATTGTAAACAAAAAGATTACTTTAACGTTATTATTTATTCTCGCCGTAGGCATATGCACGGGAGCATTTTTTGAAGTGTACATGCAGGGCGAAGGAAAAGAGCAACTTATGGAAATGCTGTCGGGATTTTTTTCGGGGGAAAACACCCAAAGTTTTCATATTGCATTTTTTAACTGCATAAAAACGTGGCTTATCATAGCGCTCATACTGTTTTTATGTCCTTTTTTTCCTCCGCTGGCTATCATGTGCCCCGCAATACCTCTTTTAAAAGGTCTTGCCCTCGGTTTTTCGGCAACCATGCTGATTGAAACTTTTAAAGTTAAAGGCGTATGGTATATATTGTCCACCATGTTGCCTCACGGCCTGATACAGATTCCGGCGCTGTGCGTACTTGCAGCTCTTTCGCTTCAGGGCGCCTTTCTCACATCAAAATACTTTCTGTCTAAGCGCCGCCGCTCTGCAAATAAAAATGCCCTGCAAAATTATGCAAGGCAATACTTGATATGTTACGGTATAACCATGGTTTTCATCATTATTTCATGTTTAATTGAAGCCGCCCTGATGTAATTTCTTCTTTGACCATGAGAATGGCAACAATGGTTTTTGCATCGTTGATTTCGCCTTTCATTACCATTTGGCACAATTCGTCTATATCTCTTTCTTCTATGTCTATGGCTTCGTTTTCGTCGAAGGAAGTCTCTCCCGGCTTTAAGTCGGTGCAAAGGTACAGATAGAGTTTCTCTTCGGAATATCCTACCGAAGGATAGAAATATGTCATGTATTTTACTTTGCCTGCGCTGTATCCGGTTTCTTCTTTAAGCTCACGAACTGCGGTTTCGTCGGGCGTTTCGCCCGGATCTGTCTTTCCCGCAGGAGCTTCCAACATCACTCTACCTGCCGGTTTTCTGTACTGGCGAACCATTACCATTTTACCTTCGGCGGTGACGGCCGCCAGAACCGCTCCTCCGTTATGCTCGACTATCTCTCTGTAAGATATTCCGTTTTGAACGGTCACTTTATCCTTACGCAGGTTTATTATGGTGCCTTCATATATGCGCTCGCTTTTTAAAGTCTTTTCTTCAAAAGTCATCCTGTGCCTCCTTGAAAGTTCTCTTCTCGTATATTTTATCACAAAAGGCAAAAAAGATAAAGAGACTGCCCGTCTGTAGCAGGTCAGCCTCTTTATGTATTTATCTCGGTTCAACGAGAAGCTTTATGGCTGTTCGTTCTTCACCTTCTATCTGTATATCGGTAAATGCCGGTATACATACCAAATCGATTCCGCTCGGGGCGACAAATCCTCTTGCGATAGCAGTCGCTTTTATGGCCTGATTAAGCGCTCCTGCGCCTATAGCCTGAATTTCTGCGCCTCCCTTCTCTCTCAACACACCTGCTAATGCTCCTGCTACTGAATTAGGATTAGACTTAGCTGACACTTTTAAAATCTCCATTGTTATTCCTCCTGTTATAATCTCTTATCTTGGTTGTCATCGCTTATTGAGCTCCCTGCGATAACCTAATTATAAATTCTTTTTACATAATTTTTCCAAAAACTCTTCGACAAATTCACTCATTTAACAACTTTTTTCACTTTTTTTTCACTAAACCCTTGCTTTTTTCCAAATATTTTTGTACAATTACATTGTGGTTATCCCCCCTGATAACCTCATAATCTCAAATCCAAAATACCCCTTTTGAACAAAGTAGACTGCTCCCCTGCAGTCTATTTTGTTATCGACCCGCAGGAGAATTCAGTCATATGAAAATCATAAAAAACACTCACAAGCTTGAATTTTTTTCTTCCAAAATCATAAATCAGTACTTCGGAGATATGCGCATGGGCGTATTTGACATTGAAACCATGGGCCTTAACCCGTCCAGATGCCCCATAATACTTACGGGATTTATGGTTATTTCCCCAAACGGCGACTGCACGGTAACTCAATATTTTGCCGATACTCCCGAGGATGAAAGACTGATACTGGAATATCTTAAAAAGGATTTTCAAGATGTCGACTACGTCCTGACATACAACGGCAAGCATTTTGACCTGCCTTTTGTTGAAAAGAGAGCAGCAATCTTGGGATTGGACGGGTTTGATTTTAATTTCTATAATATGGACTTGTACCTGATATTGAACGGACACAGTCAGCTTAAATATCTGATAAAAAATCTGAAGCAAAAAACCGTAGAAGAATACATGGGACTGCAATCATCAAGAGAAGATGAAATTTCGGGCGCTGAGAGCGTCAGCCTCTACGAAGCCTTTTTAATGTGTCAAAATGCCGATGAAAAAAAAGCTTTGAGGGAAAAGATACTTCTGCACAATCATGACGACCTGATTCAACTGTATAAGCTTATGCCCATATTGCGCAGCACCGATATACACAGGGCTTTTAACAGCCTCGGTTTTCCTGTGAAAGGCCATAGCGGCTGGCCTTACATGAACCTGACTTCAGTCAAGGTAAGCTATACGGGCTTAACTCTTCTGGGAAGATATTACGGAGAGCCTTTCTCCTACATGTCTTATGACACTTTCACCGATAATTTTTCGTGCGAATTCAATACGGAAAACCGGTTTTCTTTTAAAATACGCACGGAACGCCACAAGGGCAATACATTTATAAATCTCAAACTCTTTTTTGATGATTACGAAGATTTTAAAATATATCCCAACTATGTAAATGACTTTTTGTTCATATCAAGCGGCAGCAGTATAAACGCCCTTGAAATCAACATGTTTGCAAAAAAATTCCTCCAAAGATTTATGGACGAAAACATATGCCCTCTTATGGTTCTCTAAGATTGCCCTTTTAAATATCAAAAAATTTGCAAGCGAATGCTTGTCAAATGGTATAAACCATGATATAATAATTGGGTCATGGCTCTATGGTCAAGCGGTTAAGACTCCGCCCTCTCACGGCGGCAACTCGGGTTCGAATCCCGATAGAGTCACCAAAACAATGCTATCATTAAAAGGAGGGCTGTCATCTTAACGATTACATTTCGTTAAGGCGACAGCCCTCTTTTTCTTATAATATTATTCTATCATTATTTCTTTAATTGAAATCTTCTTCACTTTTTCGGAGTATACAAACATTAAGATTTCATAAGCCGCTATAAAAACAACGAGCGAAACAAGCATGACAGGAACATCAAATTTATAAACAGGAACGCCTTCAACATCTTTAAATACGATGTCCACCATAATGCGTAGCAAGGCATACTGATATACGGTTCCGACGGCAAACCCCATATAGGACAGCGGCCTGTATCCGTCAAGGATTGCCTTGCAGCAGTCTTTTGATGAATAACCAAAGGCTCTCATCATAGAGATTGTTTTGGTGTTTCCACCGATAACCGTTGTAATAGCGAGGAACATGGTTGTAAATGCCAAAGCAAGGCCGATAACCAGCATCATCGCTCCCATCATTTCACTCGACAGATCTTTCATGCTAAAGGACATCTGCGTCATAGAAGAAAAACAGAAGGAAGCAAAGATTATGAAAAAATCAAGAGCTTTTTTGCTTTTTAAAGTGCTCCTTTTCAGGTCATCCACGAAGGAACGCTCGCTGAGCTTGTCATCTGTACGCTTTTTCCCCTTGTCTACACTATGAAAATCATTTCTCAGAAGCGACAACACGGGCCTCTTTAATTTCCACCAGGCATAACCGATGGCAAGCAAGGAAAAGCCTACAGTGGGCAAAATCACAAAATAAAGAAAAACGGCCGGGTGAAAGTGTATGACAATCTCCGGGAGCATTTTATCCTCGTTTTGAAGTGCGTAAAACCTCGGCATCATCAGAAAGGCGATGCCAAAGCCTATGACAGTTCCCATGAGAGCGGTCATGCCGAATACCCAAAAATGTTTTGCGACTTTTATATTGGAATACCCCAAAGCCTTTAAAATGCCTAACTCTTTTTTGTGGGTATCTATATAATGCTTGATATAAAACATGAGCATCACAACCGAAGTAAGGAGCAGGCAACCGCCGCTGACCATGCAAACTACTTTTGCTGTCGATACCTGAGCGTCATAGAAAATCATGGACAATTCTGAGGTGATTTGACTCTCTACGGATTGTACGTCAAAATAAAAATTCAGAAACATGGTGCATATGACCACGGCGCAACAAACGATGATTGAAATGCCGATGAACTTTGAAGCGTTCTTTATTCCGATAAGCATTACTTCACCACCCAATCTCATAAGCGGTTTTCTGCACTTCGTTTTGATAAATATCCGATACCTTCCCGCTGTTCATTTTGACCACGGTTTTAGCCATTTCTGCAATATTCAAATTGTGGGTTACCATGACAATGGTAAAACCATATTGCTTTTTCAGTTTGCAGATATAGTCCAGCACCTGTCGGCCCGTCTGCTCATCCAATGCTCCTGTGGGCTCATCGAGAAAGAGAACCTTGGGTTTTTTCGCCAAAGCTCTTGCGACGGAAACCCTTTGCTGCTCTCCGCCCGAAAGCTCACCGGGATATTTATGCAGCTTTTCCCCCAGTCCAACTGCTTTAATGACGGTTTTATAATCCTTGTTGCCTGCTAAATCAGCACCCATTTTCACATTTTTATCCACACTCATATCCGGGAGCAGATAATACTGTTGAAAAATAAAGCCGATATTTTCCTTACGGAATGCGGTTAATTGGTTGTCGGAAAGCGCTGTAATGTCCGTTGCATCGTAAAATACTTTGCCGCTGTCCGGCCGTTCAAGTCCCGAAATTACATTTAAAAGAGTGGATTTTCCGGAGCCTGATGCTCCGAGGATTACGACAAAATCTCCGTCCTGAATTTCGAGGCTGATTCCTTTCAATATCTGAGAGCTACTCTCGCCGTTTCCGTATGATTTTATAATGTCCTTCACTTTAATCACAGTTTTTGCACTCCTTTATGTTTTTCAAAATGCTCATGCAGACCTCTGTCAGCATAGCGCTGATTTCCTCGCCGGTGAAACGGCACATTTTGGTTGCGCAAAGGGTGGCAATGCCGTGGGTATAAATCCAGAGATGTCGATATAATTTTTCGGCAAAAAACTCATCAATTCCATGGTCCTTTTCAATGGATAGGAGGATTTCCTCATAGCTTTCCTCAATCAACGGCAGCACGCCCGATAAATCGGGAATTTGCAGCTGTTCCGTCATGAAGAGAAGCTGAAAAAGCTTTGGCTCATGGATGGAAAAGAGGATATATTGGGTTCCCACGCCTTTAAATGAGTGTTCCTCCTTTAAACCTTTATGGACATATTCTTTATACAGCGACTTTGCGGCTTCAATTACAGCCTGTCTGACCTCGTCCATGCTTTGGAATACCGTAAAAATCGGCCTTGCCGAGCTGCCGAGGCGGATTCCCAACGCTCTGGAAGTTAAGGCTTCAAGCCCGTCTGCTTTGACGATATTGAAGGCGGCTTCGACAATTTCCTCTTTTGTAAACTTTGCTCTTGGCGGCATATCTCGTTCCTTTCTTTATTAAATCAAGTGTTTTGAATCATATGTTTTATTATAGCCAAGGCAGTGTCAAATGTCAACAGGCCGCTTGCGCCATAGCAAAAGGAACCGCTAAAAGCAGTTCCTGATTTATTGCTGCGGATGCAGCTATAGCGTTGGCTTTTTGCAAGGAAATCGCTCAAACAGCCAACATTTATTACAATAACTGTAAATTCAGGGCGGCTTCCAAGGCCTCCGTTGGCTTTTTGAGCTTCTTATCCGGAATTGGCCTACAAAAAACCTTAAAACTGTAAGCCAATTTTGTATCCCAATTAAAAACAGCCAACATAGCCTCGTCGCAGCATCGAGTGAGTAGGTATTATGTAAACCTATGTTGGCTGATTTTTGTTTTTTTCAGGATTGTGACAACATCGACATTCTTCGACCACCCCAACATTTATTATAGGGCCTTCACCCTATTATCTTCTTGATGTCATCCATATATTCGTCATAGTTCTTTCCCTCTTTTCTCAGCTTGAGAACTGCCTGCAAAGAGGCAAAGGTCTTTTTGTTGATAGGGAAGATTTTAAGCACCAAAGCACCACCAAGCAAACATGCGCACGGTATCAATATAAAGGCAGCATTTAAAAATACATGAACGGCTTCGGGCTGAACGCTGTTTTGCGGATTGAACCCGGCCATATCAAACATAATACCGAAACACTGCACCATTATGGCAGTGATAAGCGTTCCGAGAACCGATACAAAAGACATTATGTCCCCCTGCCTGTGTTTATAATTGACATATTCGTCCACTTCCACAATATCGTAGAACAAAGAACCGGAAAGCTGCCAGAAGCCCGTCTGAACTACGGCAAACAAGCCGACGTAAACAGCGCAGGCTATCACGGAAGACGAAGCAAATATATACACGACTATGCCTGCAATACCGCAAGCTGCCATGGTTGTCATCTGCTGCCATGCCTTTCCCTTAGCCATAGCCACCTTGTCTATAAACGGCGTCGATATAACGAATATGCTTATGGTAAATATATATATGTAAGATGAATACCTGTTATCAAGTCCCAGATTGTATTGAAGAAAATACAGAGTTCCCACGTTTATAAGAGAAAAAGCGCAGGAAAAAGCGGTCTTGTACATTATGAGCAGTTTCATGGTTTTCAACTTAAACAGCTCTCTGTAATTAAAAAATATCTGTTTTAAAACGTTTTTCTTTTCCTTTGCCTTTTTTCGCTTCTCCGCCACATTTTCCCTTATGGTCAGGAAAGAAATCCCCCAGCTTACAAAGCAGGTGACGGCAAGTATTATACCCATGACCTGCCATCCCGTTTTTTCGTTGCCTTTGAACATGTCAAGTATTACAAGGGGCATTACATACCCAATGGCATTGCCGGCAATTGAAAAAATACGCGATATGGTTCTGATTCGTGTTCTCTCATCATATCCGGTGGCTATTTCAGAGCCCAAAGCGTTGAACGGAATTTCTGACGATGAAAAGAACACTCTGAAAAGTATGGCAAACACGAGGTAATATGCTACGGTAACGATATAAGGAGCATCTATGGTATGCAATATCAATATCATTATGGGAACCATGGCTATGGTAGCAGCCAGTATAAAGGGCCTCCTGCGTCCAAGCTTGGAAGTGCAGCCGTCCGAAAGATTTCCCACTATCATGCCTGCGATAAACTCTACCATAAGCGCTACAGAAGATATGGTCGTAGCTATGGTTGAATTAAGTCCGACGCAGTTGGTAAGAAATACCACAAAATATGCAGACATAAAGTAATAAACCGCTCCTGTACCCAGTGAGCCCAATCCGTATCCAAAAATCACCAATACTATATACCGTCCTTATTCTATCTAAATTGTCAATTCTGCAAGCTGAAAATTGATGACCTTTTTTAAGTCCTCCAAAGAAAGCTCTATCTGATAACCTATCTTGCCTGCGCTCACGCAAAAATCTTTCGGCCCTTCTGCGGTTACATCCACAGTGGTCTTGAAAAATTTTTTCATCCCTATAGGCGAACAGCCGCCGTGTACATATCCGGTCAGAGGCAGAAGCTCTTTGGATTTTATCATTTCCACAGACTTTTCTCCCACTGCCTTGGCTGCCTTTTTCAAATCCAGCTCCTTGGTAACGGGAATTACAAAGACATAATAATTTTTACTTTTACCTATGGTAATTAGAGTTTTAAACACCCTGTCAGGCTCCTCTCCAAGGGCTTCAGCCACTTCTTTGCCGCTTACGGCTCCTGTATCTTTATAGCAATGGCTTTTATATTTAATCTTTTTTTGATCAAGGAGTCTCATTACGTTTGTCTTTTCTTCCATACACCCGTCCCTTTTTCACCTAAAAACTTCCACAATCATATGCGGAAGTTTTTATATATTGCTTATATTTGATTTAATCTGCTTTTTGATTTATTTCAAGCTTTTCTTCAACATTATCTTCACCTTTTGCGGAAGCGGCCACAAGGCCGGAAAGTGCAATCAATGCGATAGCGTTAGGCAGTACCATAAGCTGGTTGAACATGTCTTGCAGTTCCCATACCAAATCATTGGATAAGCATGAACCCAAGAAGATGAACACTATTGCAAGCGCTGAATAAGGCAGCACGCCTTTCTTTCCGAAGAGATAGATTATGTTCAGCTTTCCAAAGAAGTTCCAGCTCAAGATGGTGGAAAATGCGAAGAAGGCCAGACAAACGGCTACGAATATGTTTCCTATGCTGCTGCCGAATACGCTTGAAAATGCAAGCTGACCCATGTTAGTCTTATCAACGCCTTCTGCAGCTCCATGTGCAAGGATTCCGTCTCCTGCATATAATGTGGAAATTACGACAAGCGCTGTCATCGTAAGCACTACAAATGTATCGATAAACACGCCTATCATCGCAACCACGCCCTGGTCGTGAGGTTTTTTAACGTTGGCCATAGCGTGAGCGTGAGGTGTTGAACCCATACCTGCTTCATTGGAGAACAAACCTCTCTTGGCGCCCTGGCTGATAGCAGTCTTAAGGGCATATCCTATTCCTCCGCCGATTATCGATTGAGGCGCAAAAGCGTATTTGAAAATCATTCCTATGGTTTCAGGAATGTACTTTGCACGCATAACCAAAAGAATCAGGCCGCCTATTATATAAAGGAATGCCATAATAGGTACTATTTTTTCCGCAACCGATGCGATTCTCTGTATTCCGCCTATAAATATGAATGCGGCAACAGCGGCTACTATTATTCCCACAACCCATGACGGTACGCCGAAAGCGGTGCTGAAAGTAGCTCCGATTGAGTTGGACTGAACCATAACTCCCATGAATCCAAGAGATAAAATAATCGCAACGGAGAAGAATGCTGCAAGGAACTTTCCGAATTTATTCGGGAACGCTCTCTTTATGTAATAAACAGGGCCGCCCAATACGGTTCCGTCATCCTGCACTATTCTGGTCTTCTGAGCAAGTACGGCTTCTGCATAAATAGTAGCCATTCCAAAGAAGGCAATTATCCACATCCAGAAGATAGCTCCCGGACCTCCTATAAGAATTGCTCCGCAGGCTCCTATTATATTTCCGGTTCCTACCTGAGCTGCAATGGCTGTGGCAAGAGCCTGAAAAGATGAAATACCGTTCTCCTGCTTACCTCCGTTCATGGAGAACTTTCCGAAGACAGCTTTGAACCCTTCGCCAAGGTAACGGACCTGTACAAATTTTGTCTTTATGGTAAATATAAGTCCTGTTCCCAGAAGAAGAATCATAAGCACATAGTCGGAAAGATAAGAATTGACTGTCTGTACAATGCTTAAAAGTGTTTCCATTAAAATTCCCTCCTAACAAATAAAAAAGCAGCTGATAAATATCAGCAGCTCCAGAAAATAAACGGCTCGCGAAACACAATTAAGTCAAACTATGTCCGCTCTGTCCTTTTACCTGAGAGATTCAGCCGCTTGCAGGCGGCCTTGCACCTTCGGTACCCAAAATGGGATTCTCCAGAGTTCCCTCCACCTTCGGTTTCCAAGGCCTTTGCCCTCGGATTCCAAAAGCTTCTCAGGGGATATTACTATGTTATAGTAGCATTACTTTATACACTTTGTCAAGATACCTTTACTATTATTTTATCAAACTTATGAAAGCGCTACGTCCAGCATCATCATAACGGAAAACCCGGCAGCAAATGCCATGGTTCCCACGTTGGAATGGCTGCCTTCGGACATTTCCGGTATAAGATCTTCAACTACCACATAAATCATGGCGCCTGCCGCAAAGCTGAGCAGATAAGGCAACGCAGGAATCACAAAGCCTGCCGCCAGAATCGTTATAACGGCACCTATAGGCTCTACCGCTCCCGACAGAATCCCGCTCCCAAACGCTGTAACTTTCCTAAAGCCTTCTGCTCTCAGAGGCATGGATATTATGGCGCCCTCAGGAAAATTCTGTATGGCTATGCCTATTGAAAGGGCAAGGGCGCTCATAGCTGTAATATCCGAATTTCCCGCAAGAAAGCCTGCATATACCGCTCCCACCGCCATTCCCTCAGGTATATTGTGCAGTGTAACTGCCAGCAAAAGCATGGTGGTCTTAGGCAATCCTTTCTTGGGTCCTTCCACATGCCGGCCTTTATTATGCACATGAGGTACTATGTGGTCCAATAAAAACAGAAACAGAATTCCTATCCAAAATCCGATTACAGCCGGAACAAAGGCCCATTTGCCCATACCCGAAGATTGCTCTATGGCAGGTATCAAAAGGCTCCAGACGGATGCGGCAACCATAACGCCTGCCGCAAATCCCGTCAACATGCGTCTTAGAGTATCTCCCATGGATTTCTTCATAAAGAATACGCAGGCGGCGCCCAGAGATGTGCCTGCAAAGGGAATCAAAATTCCCAGCAATATCTTTATCGTCATTGTTTAAAACTCCAATTTTGAAAAATCCCCTGTCGGAGCTTTGCAGGAACCGTTTTGGCATAGGTACCACATGACGCCTTCATCAGGCAAGGGGTAATTTGCGGTAAACGGTGCGCATCGGGAAAGGACTTCCCCATTATCCTCGGTTTTGGCAATAACGCACAAATCATTTGCGGTATGCGTCTTTAAATATTCTCTTATCTCGGACGGTATTTGTTTGCCTGTGCATATGAGCTCTTTATGAGGGTACACCCTTTTTAACATTGCAAGCAGGTAAAAAGTATGCCCTTGAGGATAATTTTGTGCGGATTCTGCCATAAATTTATGCTGCTTTGCCGAAATTTCAATCCACTTTGGTTCGCCGGTTAAATTTCCGAGATTTTCAAACACCGCCGCAGCGACCGAGTTTCCTGACGGCAAAGCTCCGTCATAAGTCTCTTTGGGTCTTGCAATCAACTGCTCCGAATCATGTGTATTTATAAAATACCCTCCTTTTTCATCTTCAAACAGTTTGACAATCTGTTCCGCCCTCATAAGAGCTTTTTTCAGGAAATCCGCATCCAAAGTGACCTTATACAAGGTCAAAAGCGCCAAAGCGTAGACCGCATAGTCATCAAGCTGCCCCTGATTGGCCGCTTCTCCGTCTCTGTACCTGAGAAACAGCCTGTTGTTCTCATCTGTCATGTTATTTTCTATAAACCTTTGAGCCTTTATTGCCGCTTCTGTATATTTATCTTTTCCCAAAGCCTGCCCCGCCTTTGCCATGGCTATTATGGCCCACGAGTTCCAGGAGAGCAGTATCTTGTCGTCTTTATGCAGCTCTGCCCGCTGCTTTCGGTAATCATAAAGCTTTTTAAGCCTTTTATCCTCTGCGGGCCATCCTTTCACGCCTTTTATGAGATTGGGAACAGACTTCCCTTCAAAATTTCCTTTATCTGTAATATCGTATATGCGGCAAAATTCTTCCGCATCTTTTTCTTCCAGCACGTCAAAGATTTCCATTTTGCTGAAAGCATAGAACCTTCCCTCTTCCCCGCCGCTGTCCGCATCCTGACCGCAGTAAAAGCCTCCCTCGCTGTCCGTAAGCTCCGACAGAATATATTCTGCCGTTCTCTCGGCAATCTGGGCGTAGAAGTCGTTTTTCGTTATCTGATAAGCGTTGATGTAGGCTGCAATGAGGAGGGCGTTGTCGCAAAGCATCTTTTCAAAGTGGGGAATGAGCCATATATCATCCGTAGAGTAGCGCGAAAATCCCCCTCCTATCTGGTCGAAAATTCCTCCCCTGGCCATGGCCTGCAAAGTGGTTTCTGCCATTTCCAAGGCTTCTGCTTCATGCTCTCTTTCATAATAATCCATAAGAAACATCAGATTGTGAGGCTCAGGAAATTTTGGCGCCTGCCCGAATCCTCCCCACCTGGCATCATAGGTTTCCTTAAACCCTTCATATGCCTTTCCGGCAAGAGAAATATCAGGCTCACAGTCTCCTTTTATCCGTTCTTCCGTCAGAAAATCGGTTATGCGATTGCCTGCTTCAATCAATCTGCTTCTCTCGTTTCGCCATAAGTCTGCAATGCCTTTAAGCAGCTCTATCATACCCGGCATATTGCCCGCACTCTTTTTTGGGAAATACGTTCCCGCAAAGAAAGGCTTTTGCTCCGCGGTCATGACGACAGTCAGCGGCCACCCTCCTGAGCCTGTGACCGCTTGGCATACGGCCATATAGACGGCGTCTATATCAGGTCTTTCTTCACGGTCTACTTTTATACATATAAACTCTCTATTCAGTATTTCGGCCACTTCTTTGTCCTCAAATGACTCATGTGCCATAACATGGCACCAATGACAAGTGCATAATTGCAGACAAGTCAGCTATACCCAACAGATAGAAAAATGGGTTTATCCAAAAGCTTTGCTTTGTCAAATGCCTCTTCTCCCCACGGATACCACTGCACCGGGTTATATGCATGCTGCAGCAAATAAGGAGATTTTTCATTTATCAATCTGTTAGGCGTATTGTTTTTTTCATTGTCCACAAGACCACCTCCTTTATAATAATGTGATTTTAATATTCTTTTCTTTTTGGAAACATATTATGCGGTATTGCGTTGTGTTGAGTTGTCTTGCGACGCCATGCTTGACGGTTCCATGCTTTGCGGTGACTTGCTTGACGGTGCTTTGCTTTGCGGTGCCTTGCGGAAACAAAGGCTTCACCCTTCAATCTATTTGTGCATAAAATATAAGAGCGCAATAACGTCAAGCGGCTGCATGACAGTCGCTTATGCTAAGAAAGGCAGGAATTCCATATATGAAAATTTTTATTGACCAGGGGCATAACCCGCAAAATCCCAACGCAGGCGCCGAAGCAAACGGCGTCAGAGAGCAGGATGTGACATATGAAGTAGGAGTGAGATTGGCAGAGCTTCTGCGCTCCAATCCTTTTTTTGAAGTGCGGCTTTCTCGAAACAGCCCTACAGAACAGCTGGGCGTATCCAACGCAACCAGCCTTGCTGCCAGAGTAAACGCAGCCAACAGCTGGGGCGCTGATTATTTCATAAGCCTCCACTGCAACGCCAGCTCAATTACCAGTGCCAGCGGCAGCGAGGTGTATGTGTACAGTCAGAGCAGCAGAGCCTATCCTCTCGGAGAGGATATTTTGGTGGGCTTGCATAATGCCACAGGTCTGCCAAATCGCGGAATGCGCATAAATCCAAGCCTATATGTGCTGAGGCTTACGACTATGCCGGCTCTCCTCGTCGAAATGGGCTACCTGACCAATACCACCGATGCAAATCTTCTGTCTACGAACCCTCAAAGCTTTGCCCGCGGCATATATAACGGTATGCTTCAGTATTTTCAGCTTGCGTAGGCAGGGTTGTGCTCAGATTGTGCTCGGGTTGTGGTCGGGTTGTCTGAGTTGACACGTTTCGGATTGCCTGGGAGGACACGTTTCGGATCATCCAAGCTGCAACGTTTCGGTGAATTTGCGCAATTATGTTAAGGTCTGCTGAAATGGTGTTGCCGGCGCTACAACGTTTCTGTGATTTCACGAAATTATGTTAAGGGGCGCCGAAATTGTGTTGCCGGCGCTGCAACGTTCCTGTGATTTCACGCAATTATGTTAAGGAACGCCGAAATCGTGTTGCCGGCGCTACAACGTTTCTGTGATTTCACGAAATTATGTTAAGGGACGCCGAAATTGTGTTGCCACCTTCACCGTTTTCGGTTATCCATGGCACTGATGGTATCTTAAAGTGCACCGAAAATTCCGTCAGCCGCACGGGATTTTCAGGCTGCGTCTAAAGGCGCTTTATTATACCTGTATTATTGTTCCATGCACCGGCAACAGCAAGTTGCTTGCCAAAGCTGCTCTGCAGGTATACTATAAAGACATCTTAGTTCAAGGAGGAAGCATCATGGAAATGCATGAAATACTTAAAAATCTGCGTGAAAGCAATAGCCTTACGCAGGAACAGATGGCAGAGCGCCTGATGGTCACCAGACAGGCTGTAAGCCGCTGGGAGACCGGAGAAACACAACCCAATACAGAAACGTTAAAATTGTTGTCACGGGAATTTAATATATCAATAAATACTCTTCTCGGTTCTCCCCGGCAGCTTATTTGCCAATGCTGCGGAATGCCGTTAAATGATGATGGCTTAATCAGCCGTGAAAATGACGGAAGCTATAATGAGGATTACTGTAAATGGTGTTATTCTGACGGTGAATTCGCCTATAAATCAAAGGATTCTCTAATCGACTATCTTGTAAGTAATATGCCTAATCCGGAAAATCTGGCTGAAGATGTCCGCCGTAATCAATTTGACTCCTATCTTTCACTTCTTAAACATTGGAAATAATATATGGCCTCACCAACCGCACAAACACTGGGCTATAAATAAAACACCATTGAGTCCAAACCATAGAGGTTCGGATTTCAATGGTGTTTTCTCGCTAAAGCCACAACAAAAGCCGTGGATACTTGTTGTTCAAGTTCTCCACGGCTTTTATATATTATGCCACCACTAATTTTATCTATCAGCCTTGCTGATTCTTATTGCTTGCCGATTTAAAATAGAACAATGACAATATTGAAATTATCATTACTGCAATAAGCAGCATCATCGGCGAGCCTTCGCCTGTCTTAGGCACAGAAGGCTCTGTCTGCGGCGGCACAGGCTCATTGTATGAGTTGGTAAATACTGCACCGTCTTTAGGGTAAATGACATTTGCTTTCAGTTGTCCTGTTCCGTCATCGGTAACCTCGACGGTAACCGTATAAGCCGCATCGGAATAAGTTATCTGTTCATCGTCTCCTTTGGCTTCGGAGATTGTATAAACGTATTTGCCGGCTTCAGCATAGCTCATGGCAAAGCCTATTTTACCGTCTGCATCATTGCTTGCCTCTCCAATCACCTTGCCGTCCTCCGACAGAAGGAAATTGAATTCGCCCGCTTTCATCTGACGTCCCAAGAGCAGCTTGTTGCCCTGAATAATCACTTCTGCCGGCTTTGCGCTGTAGCTGTTTTTAAAGGATATTCCCTCAAGCTGGGTAACTCCGTCTTCTGCATAATATACAGGCTCGGATACTGTCAGATTACCTGCTCCGTCATCGCTTACCGTGACCTTGACTTTAAATACGGTCCTGTCGTAGGTAATGCCGCTGCCGTCGCGTCCGTTTTCGCTGACGGTATACCAGTGCTCTCCAATCAGGCTCTTGAGTTCTTCTTCGCTTTCTGCTTTAAGTCCTAACTCTGAGAATGTAACGATTCCATCCGGGCCATTGCTGCCTGTCGAAACCTCTTTTCCCTTTTCATCCTTTACGCTGAAACTGAACTCTCCGTCCTTCATATCACGGCCTGTCAGAATCTTGTCTGCTTTTATTCTGATAGTTGCGGCTCCGCCGTCAAAATCAGCCTCATAATCGTTGACAAATTCCGGCAACTTGCCGTCAGCCAGAGCTTTGCCATTGAGATAGTAGGTGGTGCGTACTGTCTCCAGCATACCCTCACCGTTATCTCTTACTTCAATTTCAACCGTGTAAACTCTGTCATCATATTTAATGCCGCTTATTCCGCCGTTAACTTCGCTCAGTGTAAAGGAGTGAACTCCTGCTGTGCTTATGCGAATATTCTCAAAGGCGACCCGTCCGTCAGACTTGTTTTCTGCCGTAAGAGGAGCTGAAAGTTCGCCGCCTTCAAGCTTAAATCCGAAGACTCTGTCTCCCAAGTCGGTCTTTTCTCCGAAGCGGGTCATAGTCTTTAAAGCTTCAATCTTGGCAGCCGTCACAGGCGTAACGCTGTAGATATTCTTAAAGTCAGCTGCCGCGCCGCCCGCAGAAACGGTTCCTGAAACGGATAAATTTTCTGCTCTGTATCCCGGCTCCTCAGCTTCGGTAACACTGTATCCGGTTCCGATCGGCAATCCTGATATCACTGCCTTCTGACCGTGCTTTAAGGTTATTGCATCACCGCTCTTAACAGTTCCTGCTTCATTTCCGTTCACCGTATATGAATAGCTGCCGCCAAGAGGCGTTTTGCCCGTATCCAGAAGGGTTACGGTAAAGGAAAATTCCTTATTCTCATCTATTTTTGTATTCTGTCCGGCTGTCAGCTCAACGGTTTTGCTTATTGTCAGTTCTCCGCTTCCCGCTACAACCGTGGCAGTGGTATTTGTAACCGTATTGCCTACCTGAGCCTTGTTTTCAACGGTCTTGCCCATGGCGTTCTCGTTTACCCTCGCCTTGAAGCTGACTGTACCTGAGCCTCCGGCCGGAACATCTGCGATCTCCCAAGCTATCCTGTGAGTATTCGGATTATATATGCCTCCGTTGTCTGCGCTGTCCGTCACGTAGTCAAGCTCTGCCGGAAGAATATCCGTAATATTTACTACAGCCGGTGCGTCCTCCGTGTTGGTGTAGGAAACTGTATAGGTCAGAACATCTCCAACCTGAGCGCTTTTGGCGTCTGAACCTTCTGCGGTTTCCACCGTCTTCTTGGCTACCGGGTTGGTGACTGTATTGGTACTGTAAGAATTATCTCCTATCTCCACTCTTGCCGCATTGCTTATGGGATCAGTAGTCACCGCTTCAGGGTTTATCTGTACCGCAAAGCTTACCTCGCCGATTTCCGCTGCCTTTGCCTCCACTGTCCATGTGATTGTACGTGTTTCAGGATCATAAACTCCGCCTCCGGTAACGCTGTCTTCCACGTAATCCGTCCCCGAAGGAATTTTATCCGTAACGGTCACCGTAGCTGCGGCAGGCGCTCCATTTTTGCCTACAGCATTATTTACCCAATTTATAGTATAGGTCAGCTTTTGATCTGCCCCGACAAGCCTACCGTCTCCTACATCTACGGTTTTGCTGTTGGATGCCGCAACGTTGGTAAAGCTCGCCGCCCCTCCGTCACTGTAAGTCACCGTTGCAGTCAGCTTGCCGCTGTCCGTATTATCTGTCACTGCAATCGTTACTGTGCAGCTGTGGCCGTCATAGGTCATGTTTTCTTCCCTGTCAGCGGCTTCAGGAATCTTCTCTCTGATTGAGAAGTTATAGGTTCCTGCTTCTTTAAAGGTCATATTTCCAAAGGAAAACTCTCCGTCCGACTTTTTATCAGCGGAAGCTCTTGTATTTGCCTCCACCTTTCCTGCTTCCATAGCTGCTGCGGTCTCATCATCGGCGGCAGAAAGCTCAAAGTCAAACTTGTCACCGTCGGTCCAGTCCCTGCCTGACAACGTTTTGGAGCCATGGAGTGCAGCCTCTCCCGTAAGGCTGATTTCCTCAGCCTTGTAAACATTGGTGAATACTGCGGCCTCGGCCGTTTCGTCGCCGTCATATACTACCTTTTCAACATAGAGACTTCCCATAAGGTCATCGCTTACGGTTACTACAGCCGTAGCTGTGCGCTTGTCATAGGCAATGCCCGGCAACGGATCAAGCTGACCCTCAAGATTGTTTGTATCTTCGTATATTTCATAGGTATATACGCCAGCCTTTGTATAGGTTATGGCTCCGAAGTTATCTCTGTAATGCTCTTCATTTCCTTCCGTAACCTTTTCCGTAGAAACTATATTCAGCCTCTTAACGGCAGGCGCCGGAGCCTTATCTTTATTGACCAGATTAAAGAAGAATCGATCCGTGGTTTTCCATTCTCTGCCTTGGAGAACTTTTTCCACCTGAATTCCTCCAAGGGTTACAGCTTTTGATTCATAGGTATTTTTAAACACTGCTCTGCTGTTGTCCTCTGCTCCTGCTCCGTTGTTATAGGCTATGTCCGTAACCTTGAGAACTCCGTTATCATCTGCAACGGTAACCGTTGCGATACATTCATGTCCGTCGTAGTTCACGCCGTCCTTAGGATTTTCGGCAGGCACATTTTCTTTAATGCTGAAGGTATACTGCCCCGGCTTCTTAAAGGTAATGTCTTCAAAAGAAAATTCCTCTGCAATGCCGTCCTTTCCGCCACTTACGGAAGCCATATCGCCCTTTTCTGCAATTTCAACGCCGTCTGTCATGCCGGCAGGAAGGGTTCCTGTCAGCGCCAGTGTGAAGTCAAAGGTTTCTCCTTCCTTCATATCACGTCCCGTCAGGGTCTTGCTGCCTTTCAAAGCAGTATCTGCCGCCAATTTTACCGGCGTAGGAGTATAACTGTTGTTAAACTCGGGACGAGGTGATGCAATCGGATTTCCGTCAGCATCAAGATAAGTCGTATTTACTGCAAGCCGGCTTCCGGCTGCATTAACTTCAATTCTTACCTTATAGACAATCGGATCATAAGTCATGCCCTTCGTCGTATACCCGTTGGTCTCATCCGCACCGGCAGGAATCTCTTCGGCAAGCTCATATTCGTAGGTCTTTCCGTCATGGTCGGTGCTGTTGAACATGATTGCAGGGAACACGGCTCTCACATCGCCGTACTCAGGGCTGAACAGTGAGTTGCCCACCTTAACGTAGCCATTTTCATCCGGAGTCATTCCCTCAGGCATCGGCGCGCCTTCGGTAATGGCTTTCAGTCTGAAGTAGAACATGTTCTGCTCAAGAGGTCTGGAACCCGAATTATCTGTATAATTCTTTGCCACAATTATTCTGGCCGGCTGAGCATCCGCATAATAAGTGTTGGTAAACACTGCGGTTTTATCTCCGATGTTCTCCCAGTTTCCGGAAAGGTCTCCCCGGTTGTCATCGAAGGTCTTTTTCATTTCGCTTGAAACGCTCATGGTGCCGTCTTCCTTGTCTTCGACGGTCACTATTATTCTGTATACCGATTTTGAATACCTGACCCCCGGAAGCCCGCCGTCATCAGGCAATATCTCTGCTATGGCGTAGGAATAAATTCCCGGCTTTGTAAATTCAATATCTCCAAAACTTTGGACGGCGCCGTCCGTTACCGTCAGATTTAAAGCATCCGGCTTAGGCATAGCCTCAAGGATTTCGGCAGTTGCATCCGACGCTTTTTCTCTCGGCGCCTGATATGATACGGGGCTCATGGCAAAGGTGAAGGAATCGGTGGCGTTCCACTGTCGGCCCTTGAGAACCTTCTGAGCTTTAATGTTATCTGCACCTGTCAGGGTTACAGGCTCCACGCTGTAGTTATTGGAGAATGCCGCATCGGCGGTTTTGCCTCCCTCGATATTGCCTTTCTCCTCTGCAGACACTGCTGTAAACCCGGCAACGGCAGTCTCTGTTACCGTATATTTGGCTCCGTCGGGCAGGCCGGTAATTATAGCGGTCTGAGCGTCCTTTAAGGTGATTTTTCCGCTGCCGTTTTCGATTTTCCCCGTTATCTGCATTCCGAGAGCATTGTTGACAGGGTTTCCTTCCTTATCCGTTACCGCATATTCGTAGGTCTCTGTAAGCGGCGATCCGCCTTCATCTGTCAATGTAACCGTAAATTCAAAATCCTTATCGGGCGCAGTCAGCCCTTCATCGGCTGTAACAGTCTTACTTACAGCCAAGTTGCCCGGCAGCTCGGCTGTCAAAAGTCCGTTATTTCCCAAATATACGTCAACCTCACGGTTGATTCCGTCCCATGTCGGTGAAATTACGGATTCTGCGGTTCCGGTTATATTTTCTCCTTTACTTTCGGTAAAACCTGCCATTCGATTGACCCTTGCAGTGCCTTTAGGCATGTAGAGGTAGCCTGTACCTTCCTCCTTTGCAATGCCGCTCAGGTCTCCTGCCGAACTTATGGCAATAGGCTTAAATACCCGGCTCGTCATCCCATCTTTGTTTTCATAATAAGTGTTTTTGTAATACAGGCTTGCTCCGTCTGCAACTTCCAAAGCCCTGACGGTGCATTTCTCATCGGAATACAGAGGTGTATCCTCGGTATAGAAATAGAAAGGATTGGTAGCGGCAGGTGCGAAAGTCGCTACCGTATCTCCCGTCGATTTTCCCGGAGTAAATTTATTTGCATAGAAGCATGACCTGCCGTCATCTCCCGTATTTTCATTTAGATAATTTAAAAGAGCAGTATCGGTGATATTGCCGCTGAGGAGCTTCTTTTCCGCACTTTCTTTGATTCCTACGGAATAAAACACGCGAATCGGCCTTGCATCGTCTATGGTCATGTTCAGGGTGCCGGCTGCTTCGTTATTTTCTATGTCGTAATACCGAACCGGAATCAGCGCAGCAGGAATACGCACCGTTACAGTGTCTCCTGCCTTCTCATCGACCCCTTCAGTCACACGTATTACTATCGAGCTCAGGCTCTGTTCGCCGAAAATCGCATTGTTTACCGTATCTGTATAGACGTAGGTCTTTACGTTTTCTGCCGTCTGCTGAACCTCTCTCTGTTCATAAAGCTTCCCGTCAAGAAAAATGCCGTTAAGATCCCTGACCTCCATATAATCCCCAAGGGTATCGGTAAAAGTTATATATCCTCCTGTGGTCGCTGCCTGTCCCGATTCTATCTGAGTCGGCGGCGTCGGCTGAGCCAGCTCGGAAGAAATTTCGTCAAATATACTGCTGAGCTCTGCGCTGTTGCTTGCTGCTTTATAATAGTCGGAGTTTTCCGCACGTGCTCCTAAAGCAGCGGCTCTATAGCCTGTGGCAGCCGGATAATTGCTGGACATACCGTGCATATAGCGGTTAAAGTTCGAGGCGCTGCTCACGCTTGCATCGGGATTTGCGCCTTCAAAGACTCCGACGGTGTAAACCGTAGCTCCGCCGTCCTTAAGCGACTTTGCCCCGTTAATGGCGTTATTTGCCACAGTTTCACTAAACCCATTGCTGTGATTAGGCTCGCCGTCTGTAAAGAAGATTACCACTTTCTTGGAGTTTTCCCGTGCGCCGCCAAGCACAGCGGCCGCATGTTCCATACCGTAATCTGCGCTGGTTGCCCCTGCCGCATCAAAGCCGTTTACAGTTGTCTTCAGACCTGCTATATCGGTAGTCAGGCCGGAAACAATCTGGGAATAATTATATCCGTCTTTGTCTTTATCATTGCCGACAGTGTCAGTCTTGTCGCTGGCAAACTTCACAAGAGAAACTCTGTGTTTCTTTGCCTCGTCCGTAATCTCACCGTTCTGCACAGCAGTAGAATCAAGGAAGTTATTTACTGCGCTTTTTAAAGCGTCCATCTTTGTTTCTTTTAAGATATTTCGTGTATAGAACTGCACGCTTCCGGCAGTTTCATCATCAGCGCCGGTTTTTGGAGTGACATAGGTGTAGTTCCAACCACTCCCATACCGCCAGCCGCTTTCCTCAAACATTCCGCCTCTGCTGTAGCTTACCTCTGTCCAGCTGTCATTGACCCTGATGTAATAGCTGCTCCGAGTGCTGAGATTATATACCTCTGTATAATTAGTCGTACTGGTCAGCTCATCATTCATGCTTCCCGATACGTCAAGCACCAGGACTATATCCATGGGTACAGAATCGGTTATAAGCTCAGAGGACGCCGAAGAAAGCGCCGAAAGTCCTATAAGAAAATCCGCTCCCTCAGTCTTAGCTACCGGCGTGTTTCCCAGCGGAACCTCCGCATCTCCCGTAAAGACAGATTTATCCACCCAAATACGTCCTATATTTTCGCTGCTGGCAGGAAGCTCATGGGAGCCCTCCTGTCCGAAAGTATAGGACCAATGTGCCAAAGTCTCCGAATCTGCAGCAGTGGTTTTCCATTCTGCCCCATCTGCCGATAAAGTCAAAGCAGAGAAGGCGGACATAACCATCGCAACTGCAAGTACAATGGCAAAAAGCGCTTTACGCCCTTTTCTTTTTGCGTAATTCATGCAAAATACCTCCTTGGTAACTCATTTATTGAAGAACACACAATAATCCTTTGTGAAATTTTTCATACAATTTAAGTATACCCCCCCGCCGTATAAAAGCAACTCCTTTTTTACAATTCGACAAGAAACTTTTCCAAATTCAACAAGCATTTCAGCATTGAAACCTTGCACGTCTGTCATCGATAAGAAGAGCCTGTCCGTTTGGAATTACGTCTCAGCGAACGCTCCTGCTGCGAACGCTGCCGCAGCGTCCGCTCTCAAATTATTTCCTTCTTTTATTATGCTCACATATAAAAAAATATTCCAAAACAGGAATATTTTGATAATGGTATATGAATCGGGAAACCGGCTCCTAAAAGATTGATATGTCGGTATGTTGCGGGCAGCGCTATTGCCTTGGGCGCAAATCGTGATTTGACAAATTCTTTGGAAAATTATGTCAAAAGCATCACAAATTCACACAGCGCAAATAAAAAATCCCCCCAGATGAACATTGGGGAGGAGTTAACGGGAAACTTGACCGTCTGCATGACGCTGCAGAGTCCAAACCGTAAGGTTAAGATTTAAATGGTGTTTTAAAGCAATACCTATAGCTTTTCGTTTTCCCTGCTTTGCATTTTTGTTTGAATTCTTTTTTATCCATATATTAGCTTATGTAAGGCTTTCAAAATACAGATTCGGAAATTTTAAGCAAAAATCTGCTTGTTTTATTTTATTATCAGTCAGAATACTGGGGTCGATAATAAGTTCTTGAGTTATTTGCAATGCCACGGAGCCGATACCACATATAGCAGATAGTCCAATAAGTTCCGGCATCATCTTTACATGTTCACCTTTTGCTGTAACCACAGACCCAGAAAATATATGATAGAACGCATAACTTGGAATTTGCATTGAATCCAAATCAGCATGCCCAATATTGTAAAAATATCCAGACGTCCACGGTTCTTTAAATAAATTAAGCGGCGGCAAAAGTAAATTACGAAAGTCTGCTCTGAAATCGTTCATTGTCATTTTGTTTGTCAAATTTCTAAAAATGCAAGCAGTAACTTGGCACTTGCAATCCGGGCGTGAACAAATACCAATAATCAATCCGTAAAAAAATATATTTTCTTTTGGCTGAACAACAAAAACATCTCCCGGTTTTAACTTAGGGCGTTTTCTTTGAATAAAAACAAGTTCATCCGTCATATAACCCTTTTCCAAAAGTTGCTTTATTTGTTCTTTCACCACACTCGGTTGATTTTTCATACGGTCATCCCAATATTTTTTTACCGGATTAAATGTTCTCATAAATTTACCTCATATTCTTTATCTTACTTTTATAAAGAAAACATCACCGACTCTAAATCATAGAAATCTGGACTTTAATGGTGTTTTCATTCCTGATAAACCGAGATTTATCTATTTTGATTGTACCATTTTCAAGAACTTCTTATCATTGAATTGTTCATTTGTAAGAAATTCCCCATTATAAAACATTGCATACGATGTACATGGACTTGGTGCTTCCTGCGCCTGCTCTTTCGTTTGAATATGAATTGCCTTAAACGGAATATTGTTCTCTAAAGCAGTCTGCTCAACAATAGGGACATATTTACCATTAAAAGGACATTGGCTTGTATAGTAAAGAACATATCCTTTTTCTTCAATATGAGGGTGTCTTGCAGCTTCTGTAAATTGCGGAATCATTGCCTTTTCATCAAACGGGAAATACATTAGATTGATGCCTGCATCTGATACATCCGCAACTTTAAATCCTTTATACACTCATTAAGTAAATCATTTGAGTACCCATGCCCTTTGAATGAACCTGATACCCAAAAGCAGTCTATATACATATAGTTTTCCGCAATAATAGGAACCCACGCATTTTCTGCCGGAATATACTCGATAAAGCATTTGCCTCTCTCTGTACTTTTAAGAAAAACAAGACCATCATCAAAGCATTTTATCATCCAATCTTTTTTGGATGAAACCTGTATATCTTTATTATTTGATATGGCGCAACAAATATGTTCTTTATCAATATTTTCTTTTGTTACTCTGATATATTCCATTGTAATTTCCTCCGTCAATTCACAATTTGCCACTTTCTTTTAATAAGTGTATCATGCCAATAGCAGAAATACAATTGTTAATGGTGCCTTCAACATAATGAAGGTTTCGAATATTCTTTGGAATGCCATAAATTGCAAAAATTCTTTCAGCCACGGTCATTTTTGCTCCTTGAGGCATGGCAGAAATGCCGTAAATCTCTAAAAACAGCTTGCCTGTGGTCATTTTATGGGCCATAATAGCCCCTAAACTGCCGTAAAATCTAAAATTTTCTTCAAATGCGGCATTCTAAATAGCTTAATAGCCTTCAAACTGCCGTAAATTCCAAAATTTGCTTTGAATACGGCTTTTTCTCCAATAAAAAAACATCCCACTTGGGATGTTTTTGGTGCGCGATGAGGGACTTGACCGCCTGCTTGCCTACCGGCTCGCTGGCTGCTTCCTCGGCTCCCTCCGGTCGCCTCGGACCGCTCGCTGCAAAAGACTCCACCGGAGTCTTTTGCTTTACGCTCGCGCCCTCACGAGTTCAAGTCCCTTATTTCTTATGTGCACAAAAAAACATCCTCAACGAATGTTTTTTATGGTGCGCGATGAGGGACTTGAACCCCCACGGTCTCCCGCTAGATCCTAAATCTAGTGCGTCTGCCAATTCCGCCAATCGCGCATATACTTTTTTATTACAGTTTTCATAGCTTCATATAAGTTCGAAATGCCAAATCAAAGATTTGGATTCTCACTTAAATTCCGCCAATCGCACATATCATTATAATACAGAATATAATTTAAAAAAAGGAATCTAAGGATTCCTTACTTTTATTGATTTTAATGGTGACCCCATCGGGAATCGAACCCGAGTTACCGCCGTGAAAGGGCGATGTCTTAACCGCTTGACCATGGGGCCATAAAAACCGGCAACGACCTACTTTCCCAGGCAGCTTCCCACCAAGTATCATCGGCGCAAGAGAGCTTAACTACTGTGTTCGAGATGGGAACAGGTGTATCCTCTCCGCTATAGTCAC
>JAETTD010000036.1 GCA_021769295.1 Bacillota bacterium
TTATTTATGGGGCATTATAGAAACAAAACAGCGGTTTATCAGCCAGGTATTTACCAGCCGGGAACTGGCAAGAATCTGTGAGGATATAGATGAAACCGTATTAAATTTTGCAGAGATTAAAGCGGTAGCTTCTGAAAATCCCCTGATTATGGAAAAAATACAAGTAGATAATGAAGTGGCACGTCTGAGAATTTTAAAAGCGGCACATGAAGGGAAACGGTTTGCCCTGCAAGATGCGGTTACTTTCCAGTATCCAAAAAGGATAGAAAGCCTGAAGGGAGAACTGCAATTACTTCAAAAGGATTTGGAGCGAAGGAACCAGGCTATGGAAGTACAGCCGGGGTTTGCAATCACGCTGCAGGGAAAAGTTTATGAGAAACACAAAGAAGCAGGCGAAGTGCTGCGTGGGCTTATAGATGGGGTGACAGCTTTTACCAGGCACGAAGTCGGTATGTATAAGGGGTTTCAGGTATCTGTCCAGAATGATATGCTGGGGCCGATCTTGTTTCTTCAGGGAGAGAAGGAGTATAGTGTGGAGTTAAAAAGCAGTGACTCCGGGAACATGGTCCGTATAGAAAACCGCTTGAATGCCCTTGATAAAGCAGTAGAAGATGTTCAAAAAGAAATTCAGACCTGTGAAAATGAGATAAAAAATGCAAAGCAGGAATATGAAAAGCCCTTCCCGTATGAGGAACTTTTAAAAGAAAATATTACCCGGCAGATGGAGATTGATGCAGAACTGGAAATCAAGGACCAGGAGGAGTGTGTGGAAGTGCAGGAGGAAACTAAAAATCTTCCATGCCAGACAGCGGTTCGGTAACGAAAAGTAAAGTAGAAAAGGAGATCACAATATGGAATATAATATCAGAGTATATAAACCGGAATTGAAACAGGAAGAAGGAAAGATCAATAACCTGAAAGGATTTGCTACCATTACCTTTGATGAGGCCTTCTGTGTGAAAAGCCTTGCAATTAAAGAGTCCTCGAAAGGAAATCTGTATCTGGATATGCCCCGTTACAGAGATTACGAAACAGGGGAGTATGTTCCTTTTTTTCGGTTTACCGATAAGGAATTTCAAAAGGAAGTGTTGGATACTGTAAGGGAAGCCTATGAGAATATGACAGAAACGAAAACAGACTGCAAGGGCAGTTGGGGAGAGGAAGAGCTGTATTACAATCTGAGTGTAAATCCGGTACAGGGAAGCGATACGTTTAAGGCAGATGTTGCCATTCGTCTGCAGGACGTATTGGCAATCCAGCAGCTTCATGTGATCCAGGCATGGAACGGAAAAACTTTTGTAGGTATGCCTCAGAAAAATTCCGCAAAAGGAGAGAGGGAGGATATTGCCCATGCAGTCAATGCAGAATTTAAGGCAGATCTGGAAAGTGCAATCATGGACGAATACAATAAAAAGATGGAATATGCCAAAAGCCAGAAACAGCAGCGAAGAGGGAGATAGGAGCGATTCATAAAAAGACTGGTATTTTTGGAATAATAATGGTAGAATGAAGAAAATATCAGCATGGGAGGAAACAGTATGCCAAGACGTAAAAAAGTAGAAAATCTTTCTCTTGAAGAAATGCTTATGAAGACAGAACAGGAGATTAAAACAACAGAGGCAGAATTAAAAGAACTGCGTTTGAAAGCAAAAGAACTTAGGAAGAAGATTGAAGATAAACAGAAAGATGAAATCTTTAGTGCCTTACTTGCTTCCGGAAAAACAGTGGAAGAGGTCATGACATATTTAAGAAAGTAATAGGAAAGTTTGTCAAGGATAGTAAAGAATATGTAATTATTAAAAAAATAAAGAAGGATGGTAATATGCGAAAGAACCATCTTTCTTTATTTTTTGAAAGAAATAGAATAATTAGTATAATTGTAGATTTCCTGTTTTTCTATTTCTTTTTTCAGAATAAACAGATAATAGGTACGTTATAATAATTATAGTACATAAAGAGAATGATAATTTATATAAAGCAGTTAAAATAGAATCTAAATTGGTAGTCATTATTAAATTTCTCATAATGGAAAGACAATATGTTAATGGAAAAATAGCGGAAATTATTTTAGCCCACATTGGAAAGGCTAAAGTTGGAATTTTTGTACCACTAAAAAAATTCATTGGTTCATCACATATTGTGAATAAATAATTAGCATCTCTAGTTAATATGAACAATATATTAATAAAACCTCCCCAAATAGTAGAAGATACTATCAGTATAATATAACTAATAATAATTACAAATAATCTGTGTATGGTTAAGCTATCCTTAAAAAAGATAATATACAAAAAGAACAAAGAAAACATCCATATACTTTGGAAGAGTCCACCTAGTGCTCTTCCATATAAAAGCCCCATTCTTGAAGCAGGAGTTGAATATACTATTTCCAAAGTCCCGTTTTCACGTTCGTTTAATATTTGAAAAGCGCCCTGAACCATAGAAAAAAAGCTGTTATAGCCCAAAGCTCCTATTACTAAAAAAATCATTAGATCATGATTCGAATTAATTCCATATTGTTTTAGAAGAGTGATGTCAAAGGATAAATATACATAATAGGTACTAAGGAAAATAAGAACTGGCCATATTAATAAACTAATGAAATTAGACCAAGAATTATAGTAATTTTTTTGCTGTTTTTTTATTTCTCCTTTACAAGTTAAAAATAATTGTTTTGTCAAAATAAATTCCTCCTCCTATGATTACAAAAAAGTTTTCTAGTGGTTTTTAGATGTTTCTATTTTATTTAGCAAAAGTATGAGTGGTTTTGCGATTAAACTAATTTATTGCTTGTTGGTTATTCATAATTTCAAATATAGTTTCTTCTAAATTTTCCTCAGATGAAGTGATATTTAAAAGGTTTAATTGATGCTCTTTTATGATACACAGAACATCATGGGTGATATCATATTCTGCTAAAATTTCAATTTGGCATGTGTTTTTATCAACAGAAACTTTTAAAAGAGAAGGTAATGTATTTATGGAGTGAACAAAATCATCAGTTATATCTGTTATGGTGAATGTAGCACTGTATTTGCGGGAATACCTTTGCTTAATATCTTTAGGAGAACCCTCCGCAATGATATTTCCATTATCAATTAAGTATATATAATCACATAGTTCTTCTGCTTCTCTTATATAATGAGTAGTCAAAAGGAGCCCCTTATTTTGGACTGTTGCTAAAGCCTTAAGATAATTCTTTAATTCTTTGGCAATAAGAATGTCTAAACCTAATGTTGGCTCATCTAAGAAAATGTAATCAGGATCATTAATTAGTCCTCTGGCAATTTGAAGCCTTTGTTTCATTCCTTTGGAGTATTTTTCCACAGTAACATTCTCGTATTCTTCTAATTGAACAATGTGTAAACATTGATTGCATTCTGCGGAGCCTAGCGGACTCCGATGCGTTTCAGAGCGGACGCTGTGCGGAGTATAACGGACGCCCTGAAACGCCTATTATAGTCAGTTAGTTTCTGGGCTGTATCACTTTTGAGAGCACACAATCGTGCACCTTGACAGTTCACTTCGTTTTTCCATGACTTCAAAGAGGACTTTGATCTCGCGCTCATCCGTTATCGTGTGAAGCAGGAAATCATCCAGGATCAGCAGATCCAGCTTCAGGTAAAATCGTATCTTCTTCTGATATTTTGAGTAATCAGCCTGCTTCAGAGCAACCATGGTTTCAAGGAATTCTTCACAATGATGATACATAGCTCTGTAATTCAGGCAGGCCTGTATTCCCAATGCTTTGGCCAGATATGATTTTCCGCTGTCAGACGGTCCAAGAATACAAACGTTCAAACCTTCTCGGATAAAATCCAGCGATGACAGTGTAGCGTTGATATCGGAAGGCAGATAAACCCGCTCCACAGAATCTTTACACTTATCCAGCGATTGAGGACCTCCGGAAAGATGGGCGCGTTTCAGCCTGTTCTGGAATCTTTGTGATATTTTATTCTGGTATTCCGGTCCGATCACCTGTTCAAGCAGTGATACGGCATCCAGTTCATCAAATGTTTCTGAATGATACAGTGCGTCAAGTGATGCTGCCATGTATCCAAGTTTCAGTTCATTGAGTTCATCTACAAGTTCATTGATCCGATCAAGCTTTTTCATCACGCACCTCCCCGGCAAGTTTACTGCTTTTGGAGAGAAGCCGTTCAATGTCTCCGGTATGCGGGCTCATGACAAACGCCCCTTTATTACGTTCTTCGTTGAGCTTTGTATTGAAACCGGCGCTTCCGATCTCCTCAGCGACAGCGGCAATTGAATTCTTAATAAAAGAGTACGAGATATGATTCGTATCAATTGCCAGTTTGCAACAGTCCTCCAGAGAAAGCTTGCTATACTTCTTTGTATAGTTGAGGATACCAATACACAGGCGATATGTCTGAACCTCATGCTCACGGCTTCGCAGTATGTATTCTATGACTTTGACCGTATTCGGGCCTATTGTCATTGCTTTCCTGGTAAAGTAAGTAGCATTCCACTCTGACATCTGTTTATAGCTTTCGGGCAAATGCGCTGGGTCTGTCAGCCATTCTCCTCTGTGGGAAGCCCTTCGCCAACTGACGATAAGCTCCCCTTTCATGGAATAGATGTTGACTGTTGTCGCAGAGGCAGCGATCATAACGCTTTTATGCAGATATGCTTTATCTACACTGTAATAAGCATTATCGAAGCGTACATGGAAATCAGCAGATACCTTTGCAGTCCGCCTCTCCATGTATTCATAAGGAACAGCCGGAAGAGGAAGCAGTTCCTGCCGCTCATCCATCCACTGGTCGTATCTGCTATAGTTTTTCTTTTTGAAGTTTTCATGGTTCAAAGCATCCAGTTTTGACCAGAGATCCCTGTTGAACTGTTCCAGTGAGAAGTAACGGTTTTCTTCTAAATCATGAAAGAACCCCTTCTCAAGGATGCCTACAGCATTTTCAACGCTGCTTTTCCATTTAGGTTTGCGTACCTTGGCGGGTAATATAACGGTATGGTTATGATCAGCCCAAGCTGCATAATCCTTATTCAGGTCAGGATCAATCCAATCTTTATTGGCAGTAACGGCTTGTTTGCAGTTATCGCATACGACAATGGTCGGAACGCCGCCAAAAAAGTCCAGTGCATGGTTGTTGACCTCAATCCACTGGGGTTCACAGGTGGAGATCATCCCTTCTGCATAGATATACTGCGAATAGGGCAGAACTGCTACAAACACGACAATGGTCGTGGTCTCGCCAGTAAGTTTGTCAATCAGCTCAAATGTTTTGCCTGCAAAGTCAACTTCCATCTTCTGAGCGATCACCGCCTGGATATGCAGTGTCTCGTAGTTCTCGTTGCACCAGCGGGCATACAGTTCGCAAAACTGTCGGTATTGATAAGGTTTGACCTCTCTGGCTGTACAATCCTTTTGGTAACGGCTCCACAGATAGACGAGTGTCATGTTCTTACGCTCATTCATCTGTCTAAAGATTGCGGCGAAATCAGGCTGTTCATAGCCGGCATTTCGTCTGTTGGTACCTGGCTCGTGGCCGTATACCAGTTCGTAGATCGCATAATTCGTGATCCCTTCTGGAAGCGGATACGACAGCTTTTCGCACCTTTCAAAAGCGCGGATGAAGTCGTTGATTCCAGATTTACTTGCACTGAACTCTTCAGCCAGTTCCTTGTAGCTCAGGCCCAGTGCATACCGTTTGATAATGATGCTCTTGTAATCTAACATAAGGCATCCTCCTTAAATGATTCGTACCATTTTTCAATGGCCTCAATCATTATAAGATATCTGCAGATTACAATAGCTACTGGTTAAGTCCGCTCGCTCCGCGTCGCGTCCGTTTTGCTCCGCAAAACCGTCTGTTGGAGTTCGCTGATTGCA
>JAETTD010000037.1 GCA_021769295.1 Bacillota bacterium
GACGGCAGACCTCGGCAGGAACTCCAAGCCACGCTCCACCGCACTGACCTGCAAATAGGCACTGCGCTTCGTGCCGTCCCTGAATTGCAGGTTTTCCATTTTCACCGCTTGCCCGGCTTCAAAGGCGGCTTTCTGCTCCGGGCTGACTTTCACGCCGCAAATGGTGTCGGGGCATTTCCACTTGTCAGCCCGCATATACTCCAGTTCGTGCGTGTACCTGTCCCGGCTGACGAACACGGGGATTTGCTCGCCGCTTTTCGGGTCTTTGATTTCAGCGATGCCGCCCAAGTTGCCAGTGCCTTGCAAGTTGCCCTGTTCCTGCTTGGTGAACCCGTGTTCGTGGAACGGGCGTTGCAACAGTTTCTCGTCCTGCTGCACGCCGTGCAGCTTGGGTACTACCGTGCCGTCCTTAGCCTGATAGAAAGAGAGCTTGACATCGGTAGGTTTGAGGTAGAAGCCGCCCACTGTCCCCGAAACGGTGTAGGTGTTGCGGGACTTGTAGCCACGCATCACCCGGTCGAAGTCCTTCGTGTTTTTCAGGGTGTCGGCGGTGATGCCGACTTTTTTCAGGTTCTCCCAGTCTCGGGCTTCGGAACTCGAAGCATTTCAGCCCGCTTATCGCCCTCCGGTGTGGGATTGCGGTGGTTGTCCTCGATTGCCTTTGCGTCCCGCTCCACTTGGGAAGCCTTGACGCTGAACAATTCCAGCCCGGAAGTGTCCTGAAACTTGCGGAAGAAATTGGAAATGAAGTTGCTGAACACATCGCTGTTCTTGTCCACCTGCATGAACTCGCCGCCGTGTCCGGTATTGGATGGCACGGTCTGCAAATTGCCCTCCTTGTCGATACCTTTAACGACACTCACTTTTCCCTGCTGTTTATCCAAGACCAGCAGCACGTCTTTTTCCTGCCCCTCTACGGGCGGGGTCATTCTGTTTGCCATAAATAATTGAAATTTTAGCGGTTACGGGAATAGTCCCGCCCAAAGGTAGTGACTAAATATGCTATATTTGGACGGGCGGCAACGGCTGTCCAAATTTGTCCTGAACTGTCCCAATTTGTCCGAGTGAATAAAAAATATCTAACCAATAGTTGGAGAAATAAAAAACATCTTCGGCAAAATATTTGTTATGTTTTTGCAGGTAATTACATAATATACTATCTTTGCAGATAGAAACAAAGGAGATAAATATGGCTTCATTCAGAAAAGAGATACTTGGGCAGATTGAACGGATAGATACCGGGCGTATATTCACGTTCCGGGATTTGTCGTTTGAAACGGAAAAGACCGCCAATGTTGCGGTGTTGCTCTCCGAGCAGAGCCGCAAAGGGGTACTGGTACGGGTTGAAAAGGGGGCGTACTACCGTCCCAAGAAATCGGTCTTAGGATTGGGGAAGCTGCCCGTCTATCAGGATGAACAGTTTCGTTATCTTACCGAAAAACTGAACGGTTATATCACGGGGGCTTACATCTATAACAAAATGGGGCTGACCAAACAGGTCGCCACAACCATAACGATAGCCACTCCTAACCCGGTTCGCCGTTTCCGTTTCAAGAACTTGGATATAGAGTGCGTGAAAGCCTACTGCATGGACTACCCGGATGAAAGCCTTGTCCCGTACTTGCGGCTGCTCGATGCGATAAAGGACATGAAACACATACCCGGAACAACCGGGCAGGACATCTACAACCGGGTCAAAAGCCAATATTTCAACGGGTACAGCCTGCCGGAACTGGAAAAAATCGTATCTTTGGCGAAAAGTTACCCGCCACGTGTCAGAAAGGTGGTGGCGGACATACTGGGCGACATCAGACAAACCGTGCTGCAAACGGAAATGGCAAAGACCATTCTTCCCACGACACGGTTCAACTTGGATTATAAAACGGCATAGGACAGAAATATGAATTTACATTCGGACAAGGAAGCGTTCAAGGAAATCATCGCACTGGCGGCTGAACATTTCGGCTACGAGCAGTCGCACGTGGAAAAGGATTACTGGGTATCGAAGATACTGCGGGATATTTCCATGTCCGAATATGCAGATAAGACCTACTTCAAAGGCGGAACTTCACTTTCCAAAGCCTACGGGCTGATAGAACGCTTCTCGGAAGATTTGGACTTGTTCGTGTTTACGGGTGACAAAGGTGCGTCCAAGCAGGCGGAAAAGACATTGAACAAGAAACTTTCCAAATACATAGCCGAACTCAACAGTGACATATACAAGGAAGATTTGTCGGAAACGGGCGGTAATTACCGCAAACTGTATTTCTCGTATGACAATGTATTTCAAGGCGTGGGACTTAAAGAGCATTTGGAAGTAGAGATAAAATCCTGTGACCTGCCGGACAAAAAACTGATGTTCTACCCGGCGGACAAGCGGGTTATCAAACCGATTGTGACCGCCTTTCTTGAAAGCATCGGGCAAAAGGAACTGATAAACACCTACGGGCTGGAAAGTTTTGAAATGCAGTGCATCAACCCCCGAAAGACTATCTGCGACAAGGTTTCAAGGCTGGTAAAGCTGTCTTACAATGAGGATGCAACCGCACTGTTGGCAAAGCATATCCGTGACGTTTACGACTTGTCGGCACTCTACCACAATCAGGAATATAACGATTACCTACATTCGGAAGATTTCTTGGATGCCATGTACCGAGTGACGATAGAGGACGGACTAAATAAAAACTCCCGTTCGCACTTGTCGCTGGCTGATGCACCGATATTCAAGGATGCCGAAGCGGTCATGGCGTTGCCCGAAGTGGCTACGGCATACACTACCGATTTGAAGAAACTGACCTTTGACAAAAGCAAGATGCCGCCGATAGGCAAGGCTATGGAAGCATTGGAGAACCTACACGAAATACTGGTTAAATTTGAAATTTATCGGAATAGTATATAATTATGGCAATTGTGAAAAGAAGATGTTTTACCCAAGCTACGTTAGAAGGTATCGCCAAAATATTGGGAGATACAAGTAATGGCTTAACGGGAAGTGAAATACAATACCTTTTACAACAATCTCAAATTGAAGATATTGATTCACAAAATACCAAATGGAAAAGGTTATATAGTGCTTTTGCAAATTACCAAAACACACATCAGTGTTCTAACAAAATACTTTATTTTATTCAATTAGCTTTATCTCCTGCCAAATTTGTAAATAATGAGTACGAGTTTACAGAAAAAAGAAATGCAATAAATCAACAATTAGCGTTTATTGGCTATCAACTAAATGAAACAGGAAAATTTAGTGAAATAATTCAAGCTAAAACGATTTCAGAAGCGCAGCAAAAAGCAGAAAACCTAAAAACAAAATTAGAGAACCGCAACGCACATTTGGCTCTCTTTAAATATTGTAAGGCTGAGTTGCTAACAAACAACTATTTTCATGCTGTCTTTGAAGCAAACAAAGGTTTATTTGATAGAATTAGGGACTTGTCATTGTATAATGAAGACGGGAACAAGCTAATAGAGTATGTATTTAGTAATACACCTATATTAATTATAAACAATTTCCAGTCAAAATCTGAAATAGACGAGCATAAAGGATTTTGTAACCTTTTAAAAGGATTATGTGGAATGTTTAGAAATCCTGAAGCTCACGAACCTAAAATTAGCTGGAACATAACAGAACAAGATGCTTTGGAAATTTTAGCAATGATTTCGTATTGCCATAGAAGATTGGATAATGCACAAAAAATAAGATAGCAGAAAAATTCCGCTATCCTATTTCATTATTTATTCTTCCTCTTTAATCAAGTGGCATAGCTCCGGGTCATTCTTAATCCGGGTTATCTCGTCCTCGACTATCTGCCGGACTTCCTGACGGATGCGGTCATAGTTGGCTTGTATCTCCTCCTGCATCCG
>JAETTD010000038.1 GCA_021769295.1 Bacillota bacterium
TCCTCTGTCCTAAAGGTGAGGACAGCCATCATCAGTTTTGCTTGCAGCCGTTCCCGAATGTCGTGGTCTACGCCGAAATAGACGTTCCCGCGCTCGTCGTACAGCTTCCGCATGGAAAGGCGGGCTATGTAGCCGCTGAAATGCTGCAAGACAATCTTCATGGCGTCCGGGTCGCCCTTTGTCGCTGCCACAATGACAGGATAGGGAACAAGGGCATTTTCCGGGTAGCCGGGTTCATTACCATTCGTCCCATTCATCAGCATTTTCCTCCAGATATTTTCTTAATTTCTCAAAAGAGCTTGTCCGCCTGTACTGTATCGTGCTTCTCGACGTATTGAACAGTTCCGCAATCTCGGTATCGTTCATTCCTTCGAAGTAATACAGCAATATGGCTTTGCGCTTTTCTTCCGGCAAAGTACGGATTGCTTCAAGAAGCAGCTTTGGCGTGATTTTCTTCCCGGCTTTCTCAAAGGCGGTTTCGGCAGTTTCCCGTTTGAAATATTCATCAAACGTATGAAGCTGTCGCGCTTCGTCTAAGGTCATGTCGGAAAAGGTGACTTCCCTTGCCTTATGCCTGTGCAGCTCTCTATGAGTGTCGCACGCTTCATTGTGCAATACCGTATTACAAAACTTCTGAAAAGCACACTGTTTGTAAAACTCCCTGCTATTAGGTTCCACATTCTCACCTCCTTTCCCGTTGGAAAGTTGGTGGTGCTTCCCCCTTTTCGCGGGGCAATACGGCGGTTTTCAAAAACGCCGAAGATTTTTTGAAATTTCTTCAAAAAATTTTTTGAGCAGCAAAATGCGCCTGTCCGAAAAGCCTGGACAGGCGCATGGGTATTGTAAGCGGTATTCAGATGATTAGACAGTTCATATATACAAGCGTAATTTCCCCCGGTGGTGGGCGGGCTTTTTTTGATAAGTCAATGACTGTCGGATTTTGTCGATACGGTCTATATTTCATGGCGGCTACCTCCTTTTAGCCGCCGTAATTTTTACGGTGTTAGAGTTCTTATGATTGCCAACAGGCAAAAAGAAACAGCAGCTTTGATTTATTCAAAGCCGCTGCAAGTAAGGAATGGCGCGTGAAAATATGTCTGCTCTTGGACGGCTTTTTTTCTTTTGCCGTCGTCCGGCAGATTGCTTATTTTAATTTTGCTTTTTAGCTTTCTAAGGTTTAATTGAATTTGAATATTGGTTCAATGTCATTTTTTATAAAATCAACTCTATCTTTAACTCTCGGAACAAATAAAGAAGAAATAGCAACTACTATTTTGTCTTTAGCATTGACATATATTGCATTTCCCCCGTCACCTAAAGCTGCAAAAGAGCAATCTTCTTCTCCAATAATCCACCACAAATATCCATATTTGAGATTGCGTGTTTCCCAAATACTTTGTACCTGTGTACTTTCAGAAACCCATTTCTCGGAAACAATCTGTCTGTTATATAAAAGCCCCTTATTCAAATATAGCAGTCCTAATTTAGCCATATCCATAGTTGTGAGGGATAGTCCCCACCCCGCCGTATTCGTTCCATTAGGGTCAGCAACCCAACCATTTATGCCTTTAGACTTATAAAAATCGAATTGTTCTTCTTTGTTGCGGAAATATACATTTTTTTCAACAGAAATTTTTAGAGGAGAAAACAGATTGTCCTGTGCGAACTCTAAAACAGATTGTCCCGTAGTATTGATAAGTATGCCGGATAAAATATCAATCCCGATTACAGGCGCGTATCTAAAATCTCCAATTTTACCACTTCCTCCCAATAGGTCAAGAGAGGACGTTACCCAATCCGCACTCGAAAAAAATTTTGTATAGGGATTAGACTTATATTTATATGGAGCAGTCATTGTAAGCAAATTTTTAATTGTAATATGCTGAATTGTTTTTTCTCTTTTCTTGATTTTGTAATTCGGGAAGAAATCAATTACTTTTTCATCAAGGTTTTTGATATAGCCTTTATCTATGGCAATTCCAAACAACATAGATATAATGCTTTTTGTCACTGAAAAAACATGAATAGGCTCGTTTTCTGAACACTGATTAAAATAACTTTTGTAAACGACACTATCATTTTTAAGTACAACTATTCCGGCTATATTACCATATTCATTTTTTACTTTGTTTTCTAAGGACATTATTTGTTCCTGCTTCATGCTATTTTATTTAACCTCCGTTTTTCATATCTTTCTAATTGGATAATAGACTTCTGTAATCAATTCATCTTCACTTGAAATCTGATAAGGGTCTGTTACATACACTTCAAACAATGTACTGGTACATTCATACCCATTTTGCTCTGCCCATTTTGTTTGTCTTGCATATACAGAAGATAAAATCGAATAACTCCCTTTGATAACAGTTCTTAGACATAACCCTGCCTTAAAATCTCTTGTTCCAGTTGCATATTCTTTGACAGGAATGGCAAATTCTGTATCTAAGCCAAATGGACTAAATTCCTCACTATGAAACAATACCATTGGGGGATTGCTTATAGTTAAATTTTCTTTTTGTATCTTGCTAAATAATTTTCCAAAATTAAGCACATATTCATCAGAGAAGTTATTTGCTTCAACCATTTTGCGGATTGAGAGTAAATACATCTTTGGAACGTCCACAAGCTCTACATCAATATCATCTAAATATGACATAATGGGTTTTCCACATTTTATATTTGATATGTCGTGTTCTAATTGATTTAGACTTCTTTCACATTCCTGCAAATGCTTCTTTATATTTTCTTTCTTTTGAGTAAGCGCAGCATATAACTTTTCTTCACTAAATTCTCCAAATTCCATAATTTGTTTAATTTCCTCTAATGAGAAATTGTAAGACTTTAGACGAATGATAAACAGCATTGTTTCTAACTGCTCAATAGAATAGTATCTATATCCATTTTCCGGGTTGATTTCACTCGGTAAGATAAGCCCTATTTCAGCATAATATCTGAGGGTTTTGGTAGATACCTTGCATATTTTTGAAAATTCACCAATAGATAACACTGATAATCACCACCTTTTCTTTCTTGAAGTATACACTTTGCCGTAAGGGTAAAGTCAAAGGCATTTTCTGTTGACGACTTTCTACATGAAATCTTAACGCTATATAAAATTCAAATCAACACCTATATAAAAGAATTATTTTGGCTAACCAATAGAACTGTGTAGACATATTCAAGAAGAAAGGGGAACAGTAAAATGTAATAGGGTGAATAAATATGGCAAAAAGACCAGTACCAAAATACGACTTCAAGGCTTTTGGGGCAGCGATAAAGGCGGCTCGGACAGGGCGCAAGGAGAGCCGCAAGAAAGTAAGCGACGAAATGTTTATCTCGCCGCGCTACCTTGCGAACATTGAGAACAAGGGGCAGCACCCAAGTTTACAGATTTTCTTTGAAGGGCGAATAGGAATGTCCGGCTTAAAACTGAATAAGATTTAGAAAGCGTTGTAATCTTTTTTTAAGATTGCAGCGTTTTTCTTTTGCGGGAGTTTGGCAAAATCGCTTTTTCTCCGTAGTAAGGGATAAGAGTCTAAAGGATAAAAACATTCGTAGCAAGCATAGGAAGCGGGTACCCACTTCCGTATTTTCCCCCTCCCGCGCTGCGACGCGTCGGTTGAAAATGGCTTGTTGGGAAGTGTCCCAAACCCTCGGAACGGAAAAGAAAGGAGCGAATACATGGACGGACGCAAAAGGACGGTGCAAATCAAATTCAGAGTGACGGAAGCGGAACGGGATTTAATACTGGAAAAAATGAAGCTCGTACCCACCCGGAACATGGCGGCATATCTG
>JAETTD010000039.1 GCA_021769295.1 Bacillota bacterium
TTAGACTTTATCCACTCGGACAGAAGCATTTTTAAGATTGTGGATTTAGATGAAGCATGGGCGTTCCTCAATGTAGCACAAGGCGAAACGCTCTCTAATAAGCTGGTGCGTGCTGGACGTGCTATGAACGCAGGCGTTTACTTCGTTACTCAGAGTGCGACGGACGTATCAAAGGAAAGTCTGAAAAACAATATCGGTCTGAAATTCGCTTTCCGTAGTACCGCTATTGAGGAAATCAAGCAGACCCTAGAATTTTTCGGTATCGACAAGGATGACGAAAACAACCAGAAACGCTTGCGTGATTTAGAGAACGGACAATGTTTATTGCAGGACTTATACGGACGTGTCGGTGTAGTACAGATACACCCAGTCTTTGAAGAACTACTGCTCGCCTTTGATACCAGACCGCCCGTACAAAGAAATGAGGTGGAGTGATGAAAGAAAGGATAAAAGGTGCATTCACAAGAAAAAAGATATTTCACTTTCTCAAAATGGCTCTGTTCGTCATGGGACTTACCCTTATCCTGCTTTCACTCTTGGGGACGGTAGCTCATGCGACGGGACTTGTGGACGACACAATAAATGCAGAAAACCTTTACTCAAAATATCCGCTGTCAAACTATCAGCTAGACTTCTATGTAGATAATAGCTGGTCGTGGCTTCCGTGGAATTGGCTGGACGGTATCGGAAAATCGGTGCAATACGGGCTTTACTGTATTACCAACTTTGTCTGGACTATTAGCTTGTATCTTTCCAATGCGACGGGATATGTGGTGCAGGAAGCCTATAAATTAGACTTCATCAACGATATGGCAGACAGTATCGGCAAGAGCATACAGACCCTTGCAGGCGTTACCGAGAACGGCTTTTCTACCTCTGGGTTTTATGTAGGCTTCTTATTGATGATTATTTTAGTTGTCGGTATCTATGTAGCCTATACAGGACTTATCAAAAGAGAAACCAGCAAGGCATTACACGCTGTTATCAACTTTGTTGTGGTGTTCATCTTGTCAGCTTCCTTTATTGCGTATGCTCCCGATTACATAAAGAAAGTCAATGACTTTTCATCAGATATTAGTACCGCTTCTTTGGACTTGGGAACAAAAATCATGCTCCCAGACAGCGACAGTCAAGGAAAGGACAGTGTGGATTTGATAAGGGACAGCCTATTTTCTATTCAAGTCAAACAGCCGTGGCTACTCTTGCAGTTTGGCAACAGCGACGTGGAAGAAATCGGGGCTGACCGTGTGGAAGCTCTAGTATCAGTCAATCCAGACGACGAGGACGGCGAAACAAGAGAAGATGCAGTAAAGACAGAGATTGAGGATAACGACAATAACAATCTCACGATACCGCAGGTCGTGAACCGTTTAGGCATGGTATTCTTCCTCTTGTTCTTCAACTTAGGGATAACCATATTTGTATTCCTGCTTACAGGCATGATGATATTTTCGCAGATACTCTTTATCATCTTTGCAATGTTTTTACCAATCAGCTTTTTATTATCCATGATACCGAGCTATGAAAGCATGGCAAAGCAGGCAATCGTAAGAGTATTCAATACCATTATGACAAGAGCTGGAATTACGCTCATTGTAACGGTGGCATTTAGTATTTCTAGTATGTTTTACAACATTTCAACGGACTATCCGTTTTTTATGGTGGCGTTCTTGCAGATAGTATGTTTCGCTGGTATCTACATGAAGTTGGGCGATTTGATGAGTATGTTCTCATTGAACGCTGGCGACAGTCAACAAATGGGACGCAGGATATTCCGCAGACCGTATTTATATATGCGACATAGAGCCAGAAGATTTGAGCGTCGTGTCGCTGGTGCGGTTACGGCTGGCGGTATCGCTGGTGCGGTAGCTGGTAATGCTGTATCGGGTAGTAAACAGAAACAGCAGACACAAACTCGTAGCAATACTTCTTCTAGCATAGGGCGCAAGGCTGGAAATGCCGTAGGTGCTGTCTTAGATACGAAAAATAAGGTTAAGGATAAGGCAAACGCTGTCCGTGAAAATATCAAGGACGTACCGACCCAGACCGCTTATGCCGTTCATTCCGCAAAGGAAAAGGCGAAGTCAAGTGTATCGGATTTTAAGCGTGGCGTGGTGCAGGAACAAAACGAGCGTCAAGCTGGGCGTTATGAGAAACAGCAACAGCATAGACAGAATATCGCTGATAAAAGAATGGAATTACAGAAAGCTCAAGAAGCAAAGTCCGGAAGAAAAACGGACGGATCAGCGACAGCAGGAGCTACCCGTCCACATGAAAGACCAGCGACTGCTTCTGCTTCAGAAGTGAAAAAACAAAGTACCAGCAAACCGCAGGAAGTCAAACGCCCTGCCACTTCCTCTAAAGCTGATGATGTGAAAATGGTTAAGGAGCGTCCGCTTGCTTCTTCTGGGAAATCGGTTGAACCGACGGTAAAAGTAAACCGCCAGAATTTACATACGGAGCGTATCACAAAGACACAGCAGACAACGGTTCAAAAGAACCAGCAGACCACAGAGAAAAACCGTAAACTGATTACGAAGAAAGGACAGAAGAAAAAATGAGATTGAAACACATAGCTATCATTGGCTGTCTGTTTCCTATTCTATTTTCTATCGTCTTATTCTTTGGGGTGCTGATTAGTGCCGAGGACGACGACGGCGGTGGGAATTATTCATCTTCCATTGGTGGTATGAACCTATCCGCAGAGGTCTTGAAACATCAGCCAATGGTGGAAAAATACGCAAAGGAAAATGGTATTTCCGAGTATGTAAATGTGCTTCTTGCAATTATTCAAGTAGAAAGTGGCGGTACAGCCGAGGACGTTATGCAGAGTTCGGAAAGTCTGGGACTACCGCCTAATTCCTTAGATACAGAAAGCTCAATCAAGCAGGGGTGTAAATATTTTGCGTCTCTGCTTTCTTCGTGTGAAGCACAAGGGATAAAAGACTTGAATGTAGCGATACAGTCTTATAACTACGGCGATGGCTATGTGGGATATGTGGCAGGAAACGGAAAGAAACATACCTTTACCCTTGCCGAGAATTTCGCCCGTGAAAAATCGGGCGGTAAAAAAGTTACTTACACCAACCCGATAGCCGTTGCGAAAAACGGTGGCTGGCGTTATGGCTATGGAAATATGTTCTATGTGGAGCTTGTCAATCAATATCTGACCGTTACCCACTTTGATAATGCGACGGTACAAAAGATTATGAACGAAGCTCTAAAGTATCAAGGCTGGAAGTATGTTTACGGCGGTAGTGTTATTCGGTGAATTATTTTAATTAAAATAACAGCTATTTAGTCAAATAAAAATAATAAACATAGAAAAATAGTTAAAATAATTTGATAAAATGATAGGCAAATTATTTTAA
>JAETTD010000022.1 GCA_021769295.1 Bacillota bacterium
CGATTTTATGGACTTCTTTTTTCCTTTTAGCCATTTTAAAAGCCTCCTATGATAATTTTATTTTACCATAGAAGGCTTCCTTTTTTTAATATTTACAGACTTTTTTTCATAGGCTCCGGCCTGCTGCGGTTTCTGCCGGATAACCGAAAAGCGACGAATCGATAACATAATTACGTGAATTCACAGAAACGTGTTACGGCTGGCACCATAACTTCAATGAACCTTAACATTATTTCGTGAATTCACGAAAGCATTGTCGCTCAGCCAACATAATCCCGGCAACTCTTAACGCAATTACGTGAATTCACAAAAACGTTGTAGCTTGGGCAACACAATTCCGGAAACCTGTAACATTATTACGTGAATTCACAAAAACATTGTCGCTCAGCCAACATAATCCCGGCAACTCTTAACGCAATTACGTGAATTCACAAAAACGTTGTAGCTTGGGAAACACAATTTCGGAAACCCGTAACATAATTACGTGAATTCACAGAAACATTGTAGCTCAGCCAACATAATCCCGGCAACTCTTAACATAATTACGTGAATTCACAGAAACGTTGTAGCTTGGGAAACACAATTTCGGAAACCCGTAACATTATTTCGTGAATTCACGAAAACATTGTAGCTTAGCAAACATAATCCCGGCAACTCTTAACGCAATTGCGTGAATTCACAAAAACGTGTTCCATGGGGTTACCCGGGGCGTCACCCGAGGTATACAAAAACAGCCAAACCGGTATACAAAGTATACGAAAACCCAAAATATGTATACTTCGCACCACTCGCTGCACAACAAGCGTCCCAGCACAATCTCCGTAGCCGCACAATCGCCGCCGTACGCCGCCGTGCCATAGCAGCGCTGGCATACGGCCCAACACAAAAGGCCTGCCCGGGCAGGGCAGGCCTTTGGCAATCCGCAATGGAGCGGATGTTATACCTTCTTCTCAAATGTATTGTGACAGCGGCTGCATGTCACTCTGATATGCCCTCTGCCTTTGGGCGCTCTGAGCATCTGGCCGCAGGAAGGGCATTTAAAGTATCTGTAGTTTTTATGGTCACGATTCATGTATGACCTGAAAGGCGTTGCTATTGATGTTACATACCATGTGTTTTCCGCATATCTGCGGGCGGTATTGCGTGAAAAAGCTCTGAAATAAGCATACAGCATCAGTACCAACCCTATGGTCTGAAGAAATTTCCCCGGGACGATTATGTCAGCGAAAATCAGTACCATGGCAGCCATAAGCATACCGCGGCAAAACGAATCAAAGCCGTTTCTGCCGAGCATAAATTGTGCCATTTTGTATCTGAAATTACCCATATATAATACAATCTCCCCAAAGTTAATTCTTATAACATAATTTAATCTTATGAGATGATAATGTCAATGGGATTTAAAATAAACCACAGAAACTTCACAATTCTAATTTTTCAGACTCTGCATAGGAGCCGGTATTCTGCCGCCTCGGTCAATCATCTTCTGAGAGGACTGAGGGCGGAGCTTCATAACGGGACCTTTTCCGAGGAGACCTCCGAAGTCAAGTTCGTCGCCGTCGCCAAGACCTATGGCAGGTATTACTCTTACGGCGGTGGTCTTTGAGTTTACCATTCCTATGGCCGCCTCGTCAGCTATGATTGCAGATATGGTTGAACTTGATGTCTCTCCCGGTATTACAATCATATCAAGACCTACGGAGCATACGGCGGTCATTGCTTCCAGCTTTTCAACAGACAGAACTCCTTTGCGTGCGGCATCTATCATGCCGGCATCCTCGGTTACCGGAATAAATGCTCCCGACAGGCCGCCTACGCTGGAAGATGCCATTACGCCGCCTTTTTTAACAGCGTCATTAAGCATTGCAAGGGCTGCGGTTGTGCCGTGGGTTCCGCACTGCTCAAGACCGATTTCTTCCAGAATATGAGCAACGGAGTCGCCCACCGCAGGGGTAGGAGCCAGTGACAAGTCTATGATTCCGAAAGGAACGCCAAGCATACGGGACGCTTCTGTACCTACAAGCTGACCCATTCTCGTAATCTTAAAGGCAGTCTTCTTGATGAGTTCCGCAACCTCATTGAGAGGAGCGTCAGCCGGAAGCTTGGCCAATGCACTGCGAACGACGCCGGGACCTGAAACACCTACATTGATCACCACATCGGGCTCTCCCGGGCCGTGAAATGCGCCGGCCATAAACGGATTGTCCTCAGGTGCGTTGCAGAATACCACCAGCTTTGCGGCTCCGACGCACTGATTGTCTTTTGTAAGTTCGGCGGCTTCTTTTACCACTGAGCCCATCATCTTTACGGCATCCATGTTGATACCGGCTTTTGTGGAACCGATATTGACGGAAGAGCAGACAAACTGAGTTTCGGCCAATGCCCTCGGAATTGAATTTATCAACTCCCTGTCTCCTGCGCTGAAACCTTTTTGAACAAGGGCGCTGAATCCGCCTATAAAATTGACGCCTACGTCACGGGCGGCTCTGTCTAAAGTCAGAGCATACTTGACCGGGTCGCCGCCGCTTGCAGCTACGAGCATGGCGATGGGAGTTACGCTGATTCGTTTATTTACGATGGGAATGCCGTATTTCTTTTCGATGGCTTCTCCCGTGGACACCAGATCCTTGGCTTTGGCAGTTATCTTTTTATAGATTTTTTCACACGAGCGCTCGATATCGCTGTCGGCGCAATCTAAAAGAGATATTCCCATAGTTATAGTTCTGATATCTAAATTTTCATCTTGAATCATGGTTATGGTTTCCATGATATCATTAAAGTTAACCATTGTTTATAAGCCTCCGTTATTTGCTAAATTCTGTGCATGGAATTGAAAATATCTTCATGCATAACATGGATTACCATGTCGGGAACAGAAGCTTTAAGGGAAGCTTCAAGTTCGTCAAGCTGACAAGTGAGCTTGCTGATTTCAATTACCATAACCATGCAGAAATATCCCTCAAGAATGGATTGGGTTACTTCTGCTACGTTGGCATTGTTATTTGCACAGACAGTGGATACTTTGGCCAAAATGCCTACCATGTCCTTACCTATTACAGTTACAACAGCTTTCATAATTTTATCTCCTTTTCATCAAACACCTTGTATATGCCCTTTTTCATGTTATTATCGGCTTTATACCGTATTTTAATATGGGGATAGGTGTCTGTAAAATACTTTTTATTGGTCGCTTTATGGCCCACCATGTTGTTAAAAGAATCGGGATTGGATATAAACACAGCGGATTTAATTCTGGGGTTAGCTATAAGCTGCTTTTCCAAATCCTCCCTTGCTATCCGTCCTTCGACCAGCTGGCGGAAAGCAGGGTGAAAAGTACCGGAGGTAACGTCTTCATCGCTCATGATGTCACTGGATTTAAGCCCCACCCTTATGATATTGATGCCTGCTTCCGACAGGATTCTATACATATGAGCGGTTCGCATGACAGCATCTTCCTGCTCCATTGGTACATACTGCCCCTGATTAAACATGTCATAAAGAGCCGTATCCTCAATGACAACGGTAGGATAGAGCCGCGCTACGGCGGGAGCGATTTTAGCCGTTTCCCTGGCGGAAAACAAATCGTATTCATAGGTATCTCCCGGCAATCCTATCATAAGTTGTACACCGAGAACAAAGCCGTACTCTTTTATCAGAGAACAGCTTTTGTAAACACACGAAACACCGTGCCCACGTTTCGAAGCTTTGAGCACGGGTTCTGCAAAAGATTGAACGCCAAGTTCTATGACGTCCACGTCATACTTTTTCAGATTATCGAGAATTTCTTCGTTGATATAATCGGGTCTGGTAGAAAGATGTATTTTGTGTATTACACCTTTATCTTTGTACTCTTTGGCCACGGATAAAAAATCAGACTGCTCCTTTAAGGGAATCCCCGTAAATGAGCCGCCGAAAAATGACAACTCTATTGTCTCCAGATTCATTTCAGACAATGTTGACATGTAGTCATCAACGATTTTGTGTATATCGGATGGTACCAAGGGCGCGGAATGAGCCGTGATCTTGCGCTGATTGCAAAAAACGCAGTCATTGGGGCACCCTTTGTGAGGAATAAAGACGGGAATTATGGCGTGCTTCTTCATCTTATTTTTCCTCGATTATAGAGCCTATATCGGTAAGACGATACTGCTCAAAATACACGATTTCAAGTCCCCTGTTTTCGATAAACCGTTTGATTGCCTCATAATCGCTGTGCCTTGTTATATTGCCGTTGAATATTATTTTGTTGCCAACCTTACCGGAAGCACCTCCTAAAAAACCGTAAGGGTATCCTTTCAGAATTACTTGGCTGCGTTCAACGAGCAATACGTCCATGCCGGCCTTTACGGCAGCTTTCCATATGCCTCTGTCAGCGGTTATGATTGAATCCTCATCCACTACCACGCAATTGCATTTTGCGTAGCCCTGAGCTACATTAACTTCAATCTGTCCTTCAGCTCTGACTGCCTTAAGCAAATCAGGGGCGGTGTATTTCAGGTTGTGAATGAAATACTTCCCTGTGGAGCAGCCATTAAATATGGCATGAGCCGGATAATTGGGATTGAGCAGAAAAAGCTCGCCATGATACACGCTGTCTCTGAGAGCGCACATGTATATGTCCGGATGTGTGGCAATGGCAGGATCCATTTTGACTTTTGCGTTTACCTCGATGACGTTATGACCTGCATCACGCAGGTATTTTTTTAGAATTTCATTAGCTTCTAAGCTTACATATACTTTACTCACGGTAACAATTATACACGAAAGAGTTACGAAAGAAAATCATTTTTATGATAATTTTATCAAAGTATTTTCACAAAAACAATCAAATATGCTATAATGTCACAAATGGAGGGTGAAAATGATTAAAATCGGGAATGATTGGGACAAAATGTTACAAAATGAAGAGGAGAAAGCTTATTTTCAGAATTTAAAATCTTTCTTGGAGGAAGAATATAAAAACCACACTGTTTATCCGCCGGCCGGCGATATATTCAATGCTTTGAAATATTCTTCATATGAGGACACAAAAGTTGTAATTTTGGGACAGGATCCGTATCATGAGCCCAATCAGGCTCACGGACTTTGCTTTTCGGTAAATAAAGGAATACAGATACCGCCTTCCCTTATTAACATATATAAGGAGATAGAAGACGATCTGGGGATACTTCCTCCGAATCACGGATACTTGGTTGAGTGGGCCAAACAGGGAGTGCTTCTTTTAAATACCGTATTGACTGTGCAGAAAGGACAGGCTAACTCTCATAAAGGAAAGGGCTGGGAGATTTTTACCGACAGGGTAGTGGAACTGCTGAATGAGCGTAAAAAACCCATGGTGTTTATCCTGTGGGGAGCAAATGCCAAGTCCAAAACAGCATTGATTACAAATAAGGAACATATGATTATTACAGGGGCTCATCCAAGTCCGCTTTCCGCATGGAAAGGCTTTTTCGGCGGAAGATATTTTAGCAAGGCCAACAGATTTTTGGAAATAACGGGGCAAACCCCGATAAATTGGGAATTAAAATAAGGAGGAGATTATTATGATAATCGCAATAGTAGTAGTTATTGTCGTCTTGGTGATTGCTTTCATAGCCATGTACAATGGCTTCATCAAGCTTAAAAACAACTGCGAGGAGGCTTTCGCAACCATGGATGTCTATCTCAAAAAGAGATATGATTTGATCCCTAATCTGGTTGAAACCGTAAAGGGATACGCTTCTCATGAGAAAGAAACTCTGGAAAGGGTTGTTGCAGCCAGAAACATGGCGCAGAATGCAGATACCTTAGAAGAAAAGGCCGCAGGAGAAAATGTGCTCCAAGGCACTTTAAAGAGCTTGTTTGCAATAGCTGAAAGCTATCCTGATTTAAAGGCAAACCAGAATTTTATGGATTTGCAGGACCAGCTTAACATGGTGGAAGAAGACATCGCCAACGCCCGCAAGTATTACAATGCGGTAGTTAAGCAGTTCAATACCAAGTGTGAAGTTTTTCCATCCAATATAATCGCCGGAATGTTTCATTTTGAGAAACGCCCTATGTTTGAAGTAGATGCGGCAGAAGAAAGACAGAATGTCAAAGTAAGCTTTTAATTCCGGGAGAAAGTTATATGAAGATTGTCAGAAATAAAATTACGAGAGCGGCTGTCATAGCATCTGCAATCTTGTTTTGCATGGTTACATCCCTTGCTCCTGCCATGGCCTACAGTTATACGACGGACTCCTACGATGTCGATATAACCGTAAACAAGGACAACACCTATGATATTACAGAAAACATCAGTGTGGATTTCAACACTCCAAAACACGGAATTTTCAGGTATATCCCTGTAGGAAACCACAAGGGAATGGGATATATGACCATAACCGATATAACCGTAGACGGTTGGAATTTTGAAACCTATTCCGAAAACGGCAACAAGGTTATACAAATCGGAGACGAAGACCGGACCGTTACAGGTGAAGCGGTATATCCGATAAAATACAAAGTTAAGGTATATGATGACAGAGACGAGAGCAGAGACTTTTTCTATCTTGACGTGATTCCCACAGGCTGGGAAACACCTATAGACAAGGCGTCTGTCAGGATAAAAATGCCCGAGAAAATAGATGCGGACAAAATCAAAGTATACAGCGGTGTATACGGTTCAACTATGGAAATGCAAGTTCAGTGGAACTATGATGAGGCATCTGACGTAATCACCATTCAGGATGAAAATTTAAACTTGGGATATGGAATAACCGTGCTGTGTGAACTGCCTGAAGGTTACTGGCAGGGGGAGGCGACTTATGGCTGGGCCAAAACCTTGGCATATGCGATTGCAGTTATACTTCCGCTGATTGTTATCGTGCTGTGGTGGTTTTTCGGAAGAGATAAGAAAATTGTGCCTACGGTGGAATTTTATCCTCCTGAGGGAATGACTCCTGCGGAAGTAGGATATGTCATAGACAGCACCATAAACCAGAAAGATTTGGTATCACTGCTCATGTATTATGCAGATAAAGGTTATCTGTCCATTGAACAATGCGGAAAAAAGGATTTTAAAATAACCAAATTAAATGATATAGACAAGGGTGAAAAAAAGTTTGCAAGGACATTGTTCAACGGTCTTTTTGAGGCCGGAGATTCGGTATATCTGGATGAACTGGGAGAAGAGTTCGGTGACAGCTATCTTACCGCATATCAGCAGCTAAGCGAGTACTTCGGAAGAGAAAAGAACAGGCAGAATTCCATTAAATCATTGGTATTCCAGATATTGGGCATTATGTTTGCGGCGATTTCACAGATTGCGGTATTGGCTCTCGGAGGCTGGTACAGCGGTGAAGTGATGATGATTATCGGAGGAGTCGCATCTTCCGTGGTATCAATTATAGTCCTTGTTATTCTTGTACTAAGAAATAAAAAGCTGTACGTATTGAAGCGTGCCCGTAAATATATCGGAGGAACACTTCTTTGGATAATAGAAGGAGCTTTAGTCCTTGGATTCAGTGTTTTGGCAGGAACCATGTTTGACTCATTGCCGTTCACGGTGCTGGCGTTTATACTGAGCGCAGCAGCATATATCTGTACTGTGGAGATGCGCCAGCGCACAGATAAAAGCGTAGAGCTTATGGGAAAAATACTGGGATTGAAGAATTTCATAGAAACAGCTGAACTTGACAGAATCAACATGCTGGTGGAAGAAAACCCGGATTACTATTATAACGTATTGCCATACGCTTATGTTATGGGGCTTACAGACAAATGGGCAAAGAATTTTGAGGGCATAGCCATGACAAGACCTTCGTGGTATACGGATTCTTATGGAAGAGCGGATGTCTTTGATATTTGGATATTCTCCAACATGATGAACAGATGCAGCCGTTCCTTTGCAAGCAATATACAAATACCGGTCGGTGGTGATTCCGGCGGTGGAGGCGGCGGCTTCAGCAGCGGCGGGGGTGGTTTCTCCGGCGGCGGATTCGGAGGCGGCGGAGGCGGCTCCTGGTAATAAAAAATAATTATACAAAGAATGCGGCGCAGTACCGATTAAAGGTACTGCACCGCATATTTTTATCTCTGTATCAAATGCTCACTGCCGCAGATTTAAGAAAATCTCCTATCTGCGGCACTTTTGCTGCCTGATTCACTGCTAAAATGCCGGAAACTAAGAAAAATTTCAAATTTACGGCAGTTTTACCCTTCATACGGCCTATAAAATGCCGCATTTAAAAGAAATTGCGAACTTTACGGCAATTTGAGCCCTATAGTTCCCGCCAAAATGCCGCAATTCAAAGAAAATTTAAGATTTACGGCAGTCTCGCTGCTTGCCGCCCCGCTGCCGACAGCCGCCGCTTTGCGAGTTCATTTATTCGCTCAACGAAACTTCTATAATCTTGTCTATTACATCCTTATATTCGAGGCCCACGCCGGCCATCATCTTAGGAAACCTGCTCACAGAAGTGAATCCCGGTATGGTGTTGACTTCGTTGAAAACTATCCTGCCTTCCGGAGTGAGGAACATGTCAAGCCTTGCAAAACCTTTGCAGCCGAGGGCTCTGAACAAAACCCTTCCTGCATCTTTTATTCTTTCTTCCGTTTCGGCATCTATTCTTGCAGGAGTATGAATCTTTGAATCCACACCGGTGTACTTTCTTGTATAATCAAAGAAGCATCCCGTAAAGAGCTCTATTTCATCGACTCTGCCTACGATTTCGTTACCTTTTCCGTCTCCGATTATGGAACATCCCACTTCAAAGCCGGTGATTTTTTCTTCGATTATAACTTCATCGTCGTACTCAAGGGCAAAGTTTACTGCTTCCATAAGCTGCTCAGACGATTCTACAACGGTGATACCGTATGAAGAGCCGGCTTTTACAGGTTTTACAAACAGCGGATAAGTTAAACCGGAAACGGCGTCAAAGACAGCCTTATCATCAAACTTTCCGTTTACGCTACACGCTTTAGGAATATCTATTCCGGCTTCCTCAGCTACAACATGAGCACGGTACTTGTCCATGCAAAGGGCAGAGGAAAGAGTGCCGCAGCCCATTAAAGCTATACCGGCCATTTCTATGAGGCCCTGAACGGTACCGTCTTCTCCGTTCTTTCCATGGAGCACGGGAAAGGCTCCGTCAAGCCATGTGAACACGTTGCCGGTATGACGAAGTTCAACTAAACCGTGGACTCCTCTGTCCGGAGATATGAAGGCGGGTACGCATTGGGAAGGGTCTTTATGCCACTCGTCTGTGCGTATTTTCTCGATGTCGCCGTTATAGCGAAACCATTTGCCGTCTTCTGTTATGCCTATGGCGATAGGCTCGTACTTTTCTTTGTCCATATTTGCAAGAACCGCATAGCCTGAATTCAGTGATATGCCGTATTCGCTGGAGCAGCCGCCAAATAATACTGCGATGGTTTTCTTTTTCATAATTAAAGCTCCTTTTAAGTCTGTTTGCCGTCCGGAACCGGGCGGGCAAGGGACAGCTATTTGAGATTTTCCGGATTCAGTCCTTTCAGTTCATCTATGACAAACAGGCCGTCTTTACGAATCAAAACATCGTCGAAATAAATTTCTCCGCCGCCGTATTCAGGTCTTTGAATCATAACAAGATCCCAGTGAATGGAAGAATGGTTGCCGTTGTAGGCGTCTTCGTAGCACTTGCCCGGTGTGAGGTGAAAGCTTCCGCAGATTTTCTCGTCAAACAAAGTGTCTTTCATAGGAGTAAGAACATAAGGATTTACACCTATGGCGAATTCTCCGAAGTAGCGGGCGCCTTCATCCGTGTCAAGCAGTGCGTTGATTCTGTCCGTATCGTTTGCCGTTGCCTTTACGATTTTTCCTTTTTTGATTTCGAATTTGATGTTTTCAAAGGTAAAGCCTTGCTCCTCCGAGAAGGTGTTGTAACTGATAGTACCGTTCATCGATTCTCTGACCGGGGCAGTGTAGACTTCTCCGTCAGGGATGTTTCTGAGTCCGTCACATTTGATTGCAGGAATGTCTTTGATTGAGAAAGTTAAATCCGTTCCCGGGCCTACAAGGCGCACCTTGTCCGTTTTGTTCATAAGTTCTACAAGAGGGTCCATGGCTTTGCTCATCTTCTTGTAATCGAGGGTGCACACGTTGAAGTAAAAGTCTTCAAAGGCTTCCTGAGACTTATTGGCAAGCTGAGCCATGGAAGCATTCGGGTATCTGAGCACAACCCATTTGGTTTTATTTACACGATAGTCCAGAGTGGGACTGGTAAGCTTATAGTACATGTTTAGTTTATCCGAAGGGACGTCCGAAAGCTCGGAAGTATTGTCACCGGCTCTGACTGCAATGTATGCGTCCATACCCTTCATCTGGTAGAGCTGATAATCATTTAAGAATTCAACCTGTTCTTCGTCGGCTTCAAGAAGGATTTCTCTTAAAACGGAGCTGTCTCTGTGGTTTACATAAGGCTTGGCTCCAAGTTTATATGCATCTTTAATAAGCTGTCTTACCAGAGGTTTGCAGCATTCTCCCTCATAATCTATGAGTACTCTTTCTCCCTTTTGCAAATCGCAGGAATAGGACGTAAGCACTCTTGAAAGTTCTTTTACTCTTGTATCCATATTTACCTCCTATTTTTTACTATAAATATTATAACCCAGAAAATAGAAAATTAAAAGGCATATAGCAAATAAAAAGCATATTGCGAATGTATTAAAATAAGGTTAAAATGTACATGCGCATAATAATTTATAAGATAATGGTGGATTTTATGAAGACTATATTTGTACTGAACCCGAAAGCGGGTAAGGGCAAGGGGTTGGATAAGATTAAAGAGAAAATTGAGAGAATATCCGCAAGATTGGGGAAAGAAGCGGGAATTTATTTGACAAAGGCCGTAGGCGATGCGGAAGCATTTGCAAGGCTTGTTTCCGCCGAGGCAGAAAGAAACGGTGAAGAAGTGAGGCTCATCGCCTGCGGAGGCGACGGTACCGTAAACGAAGTGCTGAACGGAATAATAGGTTATGACTGTGTTGCCTTGGGTGTAATGCCCATAGGAACCGGAAACGATTTCGTCAGAAACTTTGCCGATGCGGAACGTTTTATGGATATTGAGGCTCAGCTTTGCGGAGAAATCAGGAGGTGCGACGCAATCAGGTATTCGGGTCTCCTTGAAGGCAGACAGCAGACGAGATATTGCGCTAACATGTTTAACATAGGCTTTGACTGCAATGTGGTGGATTTGACATCCAAGATAAAGAAATACCCGCTGATGAACGGTTCGGTTGCGTACCTTACCGCAGTAGCCGGGATGTTTATCAAGAAAAAGGGCGCAAACCTTAAGATTGAAGTGGACGGCGAGGTGGTTGAAAACGGACAGGTTCTCCTGACGGCTGTGGCCAACGGCTCGTTTTGCGGCGGAGGGGTAAAAAGCTCTCCGAAGGCGTCCGTAAATGACGGAATTATGGATGTAAATATAATATATAACGTATCAAGAAGGGAATTCCTTAAAAAATTCCCTTACTATGCCAAAGGTACTCATCTTGAACTTTCAGATATCGATAAGATACTGTATTACAGACAGTGCAGAGAAGTTACCATAACGCCTCTGGACGGAAGCATGAGACTATGCACCGACGGAGAAATAGTGGATGCAGGAACGGTACATATGGAAATAGTACATGACGCCTTTAACTTTGTCATGCCGGTGCCACAGGGTAATTGATATCAAGTCCCGTAGACTTACGGGACTTTAATTTTTTAGGGGGGGACTTAAGAGGCCTGTTTCAATGGCAGCAAAATGCCGTGAATAAGGCAAAATTCAATATTTACGGCAGTATGACCGCTCTTGGAGCTCCCCAAATGCCGCAATTAAGTAATTTTATGTGTTTTACGGCAGTTTTGCAGCCATTATAGGGTATAAAATGCCGTAACTAAAGAAAATTTTAAAATTTACGGCAATTTGACAGCTCGCTGAGCCGGAATACTGCCGCAATCAAAGAAATATTTCAATTTTACGGCAGTCCAATGTTGCCTCGGTAAAAAATTTACATAATTTCCCATAAAACGGTTGAACTCACGCCCTGCGTATGGTAAAATTTTACATATTACGGTTGAGGTGAAACTATTGGACGGTAAATTGATTTTAAAACTGCAAAATATTTTAACGGAGGAAAAGCAGGAATTGTCACGCATGCAATCGGAACTTTCAGCTCTCCCCCAAAGCGGCAGCTTGGTAATACGAATACGCAACGGAAGGAAAGTTTTCTACGAGACCTTAAACGGAAAAGAAAGAGGCATTACGAAAGAACCTGACCTTGTGGCTAAGCTCGCACGCAAGACCTTTCTTGAAAAATCGGTTACGGAAAAGAAGCAAAATGTATCGGTGATAAGCAATATGTTAAAAAGGGTAGAGGAGAATAACAAAACAGCCAAATTAAATGATTTTATAATATCATCAGGCTTTCCTCCACAAGTTCTCAAATGGATAAGTGAACCCTGCGATTATAATCCCCTTTACCCTGAGGCTTTAAAATACCGCACGGACAAGGGCGTCAAAATGCGTTCAAAGTCGGAGCGTACTATCGGCAATAGACTGGAAAAATATAATGTTCCTTATAAATACGAATGTGTTATGGATTTCGGTGAAATAAGGTTCTATCCGGATTTTACCATAATGAAACCTGACGTAAATATTGTAATATGGGAACATCTTGGTCTTGCCGACAATCAGGTGTATATGGCAAAAGCTCTGAATAAAGTAAACGTATATCAGAAACATGGATTCAGGACACACCGGAATTTAATATTGACGCTGGAAGAAGATTTGGAAAATTTAGAAAACATTGACAGAATCATAACTCAATATGTGCTGTAGGCGTATCAAAAGACGTTAAAATGGTTGGCAGCGCCGATTGTTTTTGTAAGGATAATGTGGTAAAATATAAATAACTATTGATATTTTCAAAGATACGGGAGCAATGTTATGAATAAAAATAAGGTGCTGTACAATAGACTTTGCGAGATTATGACGGAGAAGTCATTTCTGAAACAGATTGACATGACAGAAGAAGAAATGCTTTCTCTGATTCAAAAGAAAGATGAAAATGCGCTATGCGGTGAAATCTTCAGTGCTGCAGATGATAAGGGAAGATTTGTCGCTTCAAAGGCGGCAAAGATGGCAGAGGTGTATTTGGAAACCCTGGCAGAAGAACCGAAAGACGGCTGGCTTGTAGGGTCTTACAACTACATCCTTGCAAATATGTTCCCCGAAAAACAGAGCATGGAAGAAGGAAAATCCATAAGAGGCATATTGTTTTTCCTGCAATTTTTAAAGACACTGTACAGATTTGAAAAAGAGTCGCTTCCCTTTGACCCTGTAAAGGATATGGCCCTTTTATCGCCTAAAGAAATCGTGCAAAGCGGATATAACGAGGAATATATAGATCTGATTCGATTTTCGGAACAGAATTATATCTACGAATTTATGCGCATCGGAATTGAAATAACACCATTTAATACGCTGGGACATATAGCAGGTGTGCATTACGTTGCCATGCATGCTGCATATCAGCTTGCAGACTTGAAGGTACCGGTGGATTTGGGGTTGATTTCGGGCGCCGCGGCAGGTCATGATATCGGTAAATACGGATGTAAAAAGAGCGAAGAACGGAGAATCCCGTATCTCCATTATTACTACACGGACAGATGTTTTAACCGCTTTAACATGCCTATGATAGGGCACATTGCAGCAAACCATTCCACATGGGATTTGGAGCTGGAAAACCTTTCGGTAGAATCTTTGCTCCTTATTTATGCGGATTTTAGGGTTAAAAGCAGCAGAGATGAAGCAGGAGAAGAGGTCGTGCATTTTTACACCTTGGACCAGTCTTTTGACGTTATTTTAAGCAAGCTGGACAATGTGGATGCAGAAAAGGAAATGAGATACCGCAAGGTATACAACAAGCTTAAAGACTTCGAAGACTATATGAAGGATATGGGAGTGGATGTAAATCTGCCCGACACACCGGCAAGAAGGCCGGCAAAAGCTGTTCATACAAAGAAAAAAGACTTCTCCCTTTTAGATAATAATGAGGCTATAAAGGAACTTAAGAATTTTTCTGTCGAGCATAATATCAGGCTCATGAACAAGTTTTACAGCGAGGAAGATTTTGCAAGCCTGCTGGAGACAGCAAGAAGCGAAAAACAATGGAAAAATCTGAGAACGTATATTTCGATTTTCGGCGAGTATTCTACCTATATGACCGAAAAGCAAAAGCTTATGACGGTCAGATTTTTGAGTGAGTTGTTGGTGCACAAGGAGAGTGACATACGAAATCAGGCGGGTGACATAATAGGACGCATAATAGCCCGATTCAATGAAAAATACACAAAAGAACTGCCTTCAGGAGCAGCGCTGCCGCAAAAGGAAGTGACCAACGCCACCCTGTGGAAAGAAACATTGGATAACATACTGCTTCCTGACCACAAGCTGACGGAGCAGCACAAAAAATGGATAGAAAACAGCCTCAAAAGCGTAGTCGCAGCCTTGCTTGCAAACTGCGAAGAAGAGGTAAAAGCAGAATATATAGATATTCTGCTTAAATGGTACAAAAAAGACAGCCTGACGAGGAAAAACAAAGAGTCACTGCTACAGGTGGCAATGGTAATAAATCCGCAGGAATGCCTGCAAAATCAGAAGGAAAGTTTCCTGAATTTTGCAGATAAGATGCTAAAGGAGCCGGATTCAGGATTGAAGGTGGCAGCGGTAAACGCACGATACCATTTCAGCGGAAAGAGGGATGTGAACGGATATCTGAGAGAGCTGAAGGAGTGTCTTGGATTTAATCCTGACCGGGAGCTTTCCGAGGAAGAAGTATCCGATATGTATCTTGACAATCTTAAGGCTAAAACCCTTTGGCCTATAAAAATAGCCAACATACAGCTTATGCTTCAGTCATTGGAAGAAAATTCAGCAGAAGGCAAGGCGCTGCATGTGGCTACCCATTTGGGAAATCTGGTAAAGGTGAGCGAGACGGTAGTAGTGCGTAAAGGCGCCGGAGAAGCCTTGGTTTCGATTATAGACAAGATGCCTCTTGAACAGAGAAACGAAATTGCGGTGGAATTGGGTAAAGGCCTCGAAATAGGTGATTATCAGTTCTCTAAATATATTCCCGATTACCTTGGTATAATCATGCTTCATCTGCCGCCAAGAGAGCTGGATGAACTGATTGCGGATTTGGAAAAGCTGCTTGGCGCTACCAACGGACAGGTGGCGGCAGCGGTGCTTAACACCTTTGGAGTTGTGACCGAAAATTACAATATATACAGGAACATCTTCGGAAATCAGGAATCGGAGGATGAAACCAAGAGCAGAAAATATAAGCTGATAAGTCTGATAGTGAGAGGATTCGCCAATTATAACGCAACCATAAGCCAAGAGGCGTTATGGACTATCGGAATGCACATATTCGGTTCCGACAAGCTTTCCCTGGATGAAAAATATGATATTTTCTGCCATTCGGGAAAGAAACTCCTTACTCTTTACGAAAACCGCAGTGAGTCGGAACTGGACTTTTTCAACAATGCTGCCGTTCTCAAGCAGATTTACCGCTTCATATGCCAATATGAACTTGAAAGAGGTGAATTCAATATACCGGAACCGGGCAAAGTCGCTTTCTTCCCGGGAACCTTTGACCCGTTCAGCCTGAGCCATAAGGCCATTGCCACAGAAATAAGGGATATGGGGTATGAAGTGTATCTTGCTCTTGACGAATTCAGTTGGTCAAAGAAAACCCAGCCAAGGCTGCAGAGGCGCAAGATTTTGAGTATGTCGGTGGCTGATGAAGAGAATATATATATCTTCCCCGATGATATTCCGATAAATATTGCCAATCCTAAGGATTTGGCAAAGCTAAAGGAAATTTTTAAAGGAAGGGAACTGTATTTCGTGGCCGGAAGCGACGTCATTGAAAACGCTTCGTGCTACAGAGTTGAACCGTCGCCGGATTCCATACATTCAATAAATCACATAATTTTCAAGAGAACCTCGGATGAAAGGAGAGACGGAGCGGGAAACAAAAAACGTTATTCCATAACCGCAGATATTATAAACCTTCATCTGGAAGAGCATTATGAGGACATAAGCTCAACGAGAATCAGAGAAAATATAGACTCCAACAGGGACATTTCAAACCTCATCGATCCGGTAGCGCAGGATTACATCTTTGAAAACAGCCTGTACCTGAGAGAGCCCGCATATAAACATGTCTTGCAGGCCCGGGATATAAATCTTGAAGAATTCGGAAACAGAGGAGACGAAGTGATTTCGGACCTGAGAGAAGAACTTCAGCAGCAGGGATATGATATGGATGCGGTTTGCGGCTATCTGAACCGTGAAGATGTGGGAACCATAGTTCTCAGGGACGGAAGCTGCGGAGATAAGGTAGTAGCGGTGGCAGCGGTCAGCAGGCTTGACAGCATAGATTTGCTGAGCGCATTCAAGGACCAGGACATTGCCGCTTACATCAGAAATAAAGCTGCGGGAGCCATTGCGGTCATCGGCGGAATTTACTGCAGCAGAAAGAGCGCCATAGCCAACTTAGAGCAGACCATATTGATAGAGATGCTGTCCGAACTTCTGGCACGGGACTATACCTATGTGGTATATCATCCTTGCCACGAGGCAGGGCTTAAAAACAGAGCCGTTAAGATTGTTGAAAAACAGGGATTTATAAATATTGCGCCGGAAGGCTCAAGACCGATTTATGCCGTGGACATGCGCTCGCCGGTAGTAATATTTAAAAACGTCGACACCATAATTAAAAATCCTCTCAACAAAAATGAAAGGGTTTTACAGGCAGTGGAAGACGCGCATAACAGGCTTTTAGGTATGCTGACTTCCATGTACCCGGGAGAACTTATCATCTCGTACAATTCGGGCATAATGCACCATAAGATGATAAACCTTATTGCAAAGCTCAATAAAGTTTCGCCGGTTCCGTATAAAGAAAAATCCTATGGAGAATACATGGTGGTACCTTTCGGAAAGGTGTTGGAAGGAGTTGCGGTTCCCAACACCGTGACCAAAGCTCTGCATACCGAAAAATATTTCTCGCCTGATTTGACATCCTTTACCGTAGAAGAAAGCGGATTTTACTCTACCATTGAGAATCAGGTAAAAACCATAAAATCTTTTAACCGCCCGGTTATTCTGGTAGATGACTTGCTCCACAAGGGATACAGGATGAATAAGATAGACCCTGTATTAAAGGCCAATGAGGTTGAAGTTGTGGATACGGTAGTGGGAGTCCAGACAGGAAGAGGACGGGATTTGATGACAATTAAAGAGCGAACCGTTGACAGCGCATATTTTCTGCCCAATTTAAAATGCTGGATAGATGAAACGGCCATGTATCCATATATAGGCGGAGACGGAATGAAAGAAAAGGACACGCCCGTTGCAAGTCTTGATATGATTCCGGCTCTGAATTTGCTGCTTCCTTATGCGGTACCTACCTTCCTCGGAAAGATACAGCAAAATAATTTATATGATTATTCCATGACATGTCTTGAAAATGCCAGGGACATTTTGAAGACCCTTGAGGAGGAGTATCAGGAAGAATTTGAACAGAAGCTGACGCTGAAGAGAATCGGAGAGGTCATCATAGACCCTAAGCGTCCCGATTTAAACCGGCATGTTAAATTTGACGAAAACATGGCGGCCTCCGCATACGTGCAGATGGATATAGAAAAGCTTATAAGAATGAGAAATATGTTCAGATAACAGGAGATACAATGGAAAACAACGATAGAACAAGGAGCATATGGGAACTGTGTGACGATGCAGTACCTCTGCGCATAAAAAAGCCTCTTGCAGAAGGTGGATTTAAGGTCAACCTTCTTGCGCTGGGAGATGTGGGAGCAACTCTGCTTTTGGGACTTAAAACCATGGGCGCAGGCATTGTCGATACCATAGGCATCTTTGATGTAAATGAAAATGTAATGAAACGCTATGAGGCAGAGATGAACCAAATCGGCTGGCCCTTTGGCTCTGTCAGGCTTCCCCATGTCGAAATTCTCACAGAGGAAAGGCTGTTCGACTGCGATTTGTTTGTCTTTTGCGCAAGCAAGGCGGTTCCTCCTGTGGGAGCATCAGGCGATGTACGCATGATGCAGCTTGAAGCCAACGGGCAAATTGCAGCCCACTACGGAGCCTTGGCAAAGAAAGCCGGGTTTAGCGGTATATTTGCGGTTGTTTCAGACCCTGTAGACCCTCTTTGCAAAAAAGTTCTCGAAAGTTCAGGCCTTTTGCCCGGACAGGTGAGAGGTTACGGACTCGGAGTTATGAACAAAAGAGCCGAATACTTTGCGGCGAAGGATGACAGGTTTGCTTCATACCTTACGGAAGGAAGAGCTTTCGGTCCCCACGGAAATGATTTGGTTATTGCTAACAGCATAGAAAATTACGATGACGAGCTGTCCCGTGAGCTGACAGAGCTTACGGTTGAAGCTAATCTCAGGGTGCGTGAGCTGGGATTTAAGCCTTACTTAGCTCCCGCCGTTTCTTCCGGCGCAATATCCCTTCTGCTGACTCTCGGCGGACAGTGGAATTACAGCTCGGTTTATTTGGGCAATAAGGACAGAGGGGCGTTTTTAGGGATTAAAAACAGAATTGTGGGAGAAGCTGTGGAAATCGAAGATACGGAGCTTCCTGAAAAGCTTTATGAGCGCATAGAGACTGCATATCAAAATTTATGCATGATTTGATAACAGGGGTGAGATTATGAGCTTTTATGTCGTAAAAATTTTAGATTCTCAAAGCCGCGGGCGTATGGAGCGGGTTTTGAAAGAAGCTTTGAAAACAGCAGGGGATGACTGCGCCGGTTTTGAGCCGGTTATGGTTGAAAGCGCCGAGGAATTTTGCAGCCTTTGCAGTATGGGCATGATGAAAAACTGCAAAATACTGTTTGCGGTGGAGCTTGGCAAAAGCGGAATAAACCTGGAGGCATATAAAATAATTTCGTACCTGAATTCCACATACGATTCCGATATAATGTCAGGTTCGGCAGGAGGCGTCATAATAGACGGCGACGGCGCGTTGTTTACCAAAGATATGGGAAGACGTATGGTATTTGCCGCCAATATGGCGGGATGTCATTTTCCCGGCAAGCCGCTTACGGAAGCCACGGGAAAGCTGGCAAATTTTAAGATAGTATCAGGCCTTTGGGATATGGAACTGGAGGAGGCCTATGTAAAAAGCTGCAACTTGCTTATCAAAAAGATATGGGATTTTAAGCCCTATAGCGGCGAGCATCCTTACATTCTGGCTATACATGCCGGAAGTCATAAAACTTCCAACAGTCTCGGGCTGTGGAGGATGATAGCCGAAAATTTAAAGGGCAGGGCAGAGATAGAGGAAATTTCCATAAGAAACGGAGAGGTCAGGGATTGCAGAGGATGCAAATACGAGGACTGCCTTCACTTCGGAGAAAATTCCAACTGCTTTTACGGCGGGGTTATGGTGGAAAAAGTGTATCCCGCCATAATAAAATGTGATATTTTGGTACTTATCTGTCCAAACTACAATGACGCAATCAGCGCCAATATTATGGCTTTTATCAACAGACTTACTGCTGTATTCAGGGCAAACGACTTCAGCCACAAAAGGATTTACGCCATTGTTATATCAGGTTACAGCGGAGGGGACATTGTGGCTGCGCAGATAATCAGTGCAATCAATATGAATAAAAATTTCGTGCTGCCCGGCAGGTTTGCCTTCATGGAGACGGCCAACAATCCCGGAGATATTATGAAGATAAAAGGTATAGAGAAAAGGGCGGCTCAATTTGCCGATAGGATGCTGAAAAAATTGTAGTTTAATTTTCTTTGCTTTTTCTTGATTCCTCTTGACTCTGACGTTACGTAATAGTTTATATTGTAATTACACGAAGGAGGAAAACCATATGAAAACGGTAAAAGAAGTTAGCCGGCTTACCGGTGTAAGTGTGCGCGCCCTTCACCATTATGACGATATAGGACTTCTCAAGCCGGCTGAGGTAACGAATGCAGGTTACAGGCTATATGACGAAGAATCCCTGAGGCGCCTGCAAAGCATTCTTCTGTTCAGGGAATTGGAGTTTCCTCTGAAAGAAATCAGAAAGATTATCGAAAGCCCGGACTTTGACGAAAGAGAGGCTATCGAGAAACAGGTAGGGATGCTTGAACTGAAACGCCGTCACCTCGACGATTTGATTTCTTTCGCTCGTGAAATTATGACGACAGGAGTGAGAAAAATGGATTTTTCTGTTTTTGATGAAACCAAACTTAAAGAATACCAAGCCGAAGCGAAGTCACGGTGGGGAAAGACCGAAGCATATAAGGAATATGAGGAAAGAGTAGCGTCAGGAGAAATGGGTGATTACAGCGCCGATGCCCGGGAAATGATGAGCATATTTAAAGAGGCGGGAAGAATCAGAGACCTTTCTCCGGGCTCCGATGAGGTTCAGTCCATTGCAGAAAAGCTCAGACGGTTTATTACGGAGCATTATTATAATTGCACTTTGGAAATATTTGGCGAGCTGGGAAAGATGTACGTCGCAGATGAACGTATGAAGGTAAATATCGATAATGCCGGAGGACCGGGAACCGCAGAGTTTGCGGCTAAGGCCATAGAGATATACTGCGGCAGCTCGGTTGCCGGGGGAGAGCGGTGACTGCCGTAATTTTTAAAAATTCTTTCAATCACGGCATTTTATGAGCCGATATAACAGTGAAACTGCCGTAAATTTAAAAATTCTTTAAATTTACGGCAGTATTGTTGCCTGAGAAGCTATTAAATTGCCGAAAAAGCCGAAATTTTTCTCAATTACGGCATTATGGCCGGTCAGAACCCCTTCAGACTGCCGTAAATACCGAAAAATGGCTTAAATGCGGCAGTACGTATCGGATAGATAATAAGGTAGCTGCTGACAACCCTTCTATTGCTTTTCATCCATAACGCTCATGTATGCAGGTCTGATAATTTTGTCCATGCATACCAGTTCTTCGATTCGATGGGCGCTCCACCCTACAATTCTGGCGATTGCAAACATTGCGGTATACAGTTCCTGAGGAATATCCAGAAGGTCGTATACAAAACCGCTGTAGAAGTCCACGTTAGGACTTACACCTTTGTAAATGCGCCGCTTTTTGGCAATTACCTTCGGAGCCAGTTCTTCAATATTTTGATAAAGCTGAAAATCATATTCTCTGTTCTTTTCCACGACTAACTTTTCAACATATCCTCTGAAAATGCGTTCCCTCGGGTCGGATAGAGAATATACTGCATGGCCCATGCCGTAAATCAGACCCTTCTTGTCAAAAGCCTCTTTATCCACGATTTTAGTAAGATAAGCTTCGACTTCGTCCTTGTCGGAAAAATCTTTCACATGAGCCCGGATGTCGGTCATCATATCCATGACCTTGATATTTGCTCCGCCATGTTTAGGGCCTTTGAGGGATGACATTGCGGCAGCGACGGTCGAATAAGTGTCGGAGCCGGAAGAAGTTACGACTCTTGTGGTAAAGGTGGAATTGTTTCCGCCGCCGTGCTCCATGTGTAGAATCAGGGCGGTGTCCAGAACCTTTGCCTCGGTTGCCGTATATTTTTTGTCAGGCCTCAGCATTAGAAGCAGATTTTCCGCCGTAGAAAGTTTGGGATTTGGCCTGTGAATAATCATGCTTTCCTGCTTCTGATAATAGTTATATGCGTGATAAGCATAGACCGCCAAAAGCGGAAACTGACTTATAAGTTGTATGCACTGGCGTAAAGAATTGCTTATTGCGGTATCTGTAGGGTGCTTATCGTAAGACGCAAGAGTGAGAATGCTCTTGGTCATGGAATTCATGATGTCACCGGTGGGGGCTTTCATTATTACATCTCTCGTAAAGTTCCTTGGCAGGATACGGCACTTGCCTATAAGCTTTTTAAAATCTTCAAGAGAATTTTCATTTGGCATTTCTCCCATTAAGAGAAGATAGGCAACCTTTTCAAAGCCCATTTCATCAGGCTTGAGCTCATTTATCAGATTTTCCACACGATAACCGCGGTACCAGAGTTCACCTTCACAAGGAGTTTTTTTGCCGTTAATTATCTTTGCTGAAGTAATCTTGGAAATATTCGTAAGACCGGTCAGCACTCCGTTGCCGTTTTCATCTCGGAGGCCCTTGTTTACACCATATTCGTCGTATAGCCTCGGAGAAATGCTGTCATTTTTTCTGCATACAGCTTCCTGAAGCTCAAAATATTCAATCATCGGTTTGGTTAGCATCAGGTGTTACCTCCGTTTCTTTAAGTTCTCTGCTCATGATGACCTCAAGCTGTTTCATAAGTTTGAGGAGCTGAACCATATTGTCTGTACCGTATTGTTCGATAACACGGCCGTAATAATCTCTGAGCGTTTGCTCCTGGCCGGCTATAAGTTTATTTCCGAGTTCCGTAATGACAACATAAGTACCTTCATCGCCGATTCCGTCAAAGGACCAGTTGACAAGACCCCTGTCCCTCAGAGTGCCGATGATTTTGGAAATTTTTCGCATAGGAATCTGCATTTTATCCGAAAGATCTTTTAAATAGGTCTTTCCGGAATTGTTGCCCTCATCGGCTGAAGTCTCCGAAATGATATTTAATGCTATGTATTCCGGAATATTCAGTTCCTTAAAATATTGACGTATATGATTGTTGTTCATCAGGTATCTCTGATAGATGAATTCATTGGTCAAATGAACGATGTCTGTTTTTTGCATGTCGATTTTCCTCCCCTTTTAATCCCCTGTTATAATTCTCTACGGCTATATTGAAAGAGAATTTTTTAAATATAAGTTTATATTTTTTGTAACTCTCTGGAGATAAGCTTTAAATTCATCCAGTTCTTCCTGAGAGAATTCCTCTCCGAGAGCAGATATAAATTGTCTTTGAATCTTGCGTGCATCGTCTATAACAGCGACAGCGGAATCGCATAATTGCAGATGAATTGTCCGATGATTGTCTTTTTCGTATCGCCCCGTAAGAAGACCACGCTTTTCAAGGTTTTTGACTGAATATGAAACATGGGACTTGGCGATTTTTAACTTTTCCACAATGTCCTTTGCGGTGTCATATTCGCTGTTATCCGCCAAAAACAGAAGCACGACGATTTCTGCCAATGTGAGGTCGTATTTCAGGCAGACGGGGTGAAAAAGAGAAGCGTTCAGCTCTCTGCTGATATATAAATTTTGAAGTATAACATTCATAATAATTACCTAATAATTTATGCTGATAAATAGTTCGCTTTCGAACAATAAAATTATAGTTTATTGAGAATACATTGTCAAGCGCTAAAGCGGAAAAGTGAACAAAACAAAAACAAAGAAACCGGCGGTATAAACCGCCGGCTCCTTCAGTTGCTTTACTTTACTCATTTAAAAATAATTAGTAATAAGGGTACTATAACTATAACATAGTTTATTAACTTTTGCAAGCCTTAAAGTTTAAAAATATACAACTTTTAGATTTATTTCGTTACCGTACACAGATAACTCAGCTTGAAAGTTCCGTTAAGCTTGAGCAATTCCTCTATTGCAGCTACATCTGCCAGTGAATCCGATTTGTTTTCCAAAGCTGAACCGAAAAGGGAGGCCAGGCTGCTTGCCACCTCAGGCTGGAAATGTTCAACGTAAACGTCGCCGAAGTTATAAGACGAAATCATGTCGTCCACAGCGTATTCATAAGTGCCCACTTCATCGATGAGCCCGTTGTCTGCGGCTTGCTGAGCCGAGTATATTCTGCCGTCAGCCAGTTCTTTTACATAATCCACAGGAAGACCCCTTCCGTCGGCTACGATAGCGACAAACTGTTCATAAGCTTCATCGACGAGAGCCTGCAATATGCTGCGCTGCTCTTCAGTCATAGGTTCGACGGTACTTCCCATTGCTTTGTTGGCTCCTGAGGTTATGGTGGTGGTCTTGATACCTAAGTTGCTTAGGAGGCCGCTTACATCTACGAAATTGCCCATGGTTACGCCGATTGAACCGGTCCAGCAGTTCCTGTTGGCTATTATCTTGTCACATGAGGCAGAGATATAATATCCGCCGGAAGTTGCCTGAGACTGCATTGAAGCATAAACGGGTCTGCTGGTCTCGGTCTGGTATTCTCTTATCTTCAGGTACAGCTCATCAGAGGCATATACGCTGCCGCCGGGAGTGTTTATATAAAGTATCATACCTTTGTTGTCGTCGTCATAAATCATCGCATCTATGGCGTTGAGCAGATATTGGTGATTGTAAAGGCCGCTGCTGCTTTCGTCTATGGTATCCTGAACGTACAGCACTCCTATATATTCATGACCGAAATTGGTCGTAACTTCGTTTGAAACGCCGCTTCCGGTTATATCGGAGAGCATGCTGTCGCAGCCTGCGGCAAGAATTACGATTCCCAATATGATAGCCACTATGATTATCAACGCTTTTGCCCAAGTGGGAAAGGAGCGTCTGACACGTGCTTCGCCCTGTACGTTGCTGAAATCTTTATTGTCCGAAAATTGACCTTCGGAATAATATTGGACTTTTTTATTTTCGTTGTTTGGTTGCTCCAAGATAAGGACCTCCTTTAAGATTGTTGCCATTTGTTTATAAAGTGATTGTACCATGAAAAAAAGTAATTGGAAAGGGAAAAATATAAGGTGTTGACAGTGTACTATGCTGTGTGGTACACTTGGGCTGAAAAGGGAGGTAAGCTATGTTTGAACTTGATTTAAAAAATCACAAATCAATATATGAGCAAATTGTCGACAAGTTCAAAGAGCTTATCATGACGGATGAGTTAAAGTGTGAGGATAAGATGCCGTCGGTGAGGGAACTTTCAAAAAATCTCGGCGTAAATCCAAACACCATTCAAAAAGCGTACAGAGAACTTGAACGTCAGGGGTACATATATACTGCAACGGGAGTGGGGACCTTTGTTGCAGATAAAACTGGCATTTACCCTGATGAAGAAGCTCTTGAAAAGGCAAAAGAAGTCATAAGGGGGGGCTTTAAGGAACTTTTATATCTTGGCCTTGATTATGAAGAAGCCTGTAAAATCGCAGAAGAAACTATCAGAGAAAGGGGGAATGACCGATGATAAAGATAGAAAACTTATGCAAAGCTTATGGGGATATAAAAGCTTTGGACGATTTCAGCCTGAGCGTACCGACAGGGTCGGTGTACGGACTCATGGGACTTAACGGAGCGGGAAAGACTACCGTTATAAAGCATCTGGCAGGATTTATCGTACAGGATTCGGGGACTGTTACAATAGATAATCAGCCGGTAATCGACAATGAAGAACTGAAATCGAGAGTCATGGTCATTCCCGATGATGTGTTTTTCTTCAGGGGATACAATCTCAATGACATGAAGGGGTATTACAGAAATATGTATAAAAACTGGGACGAACAGCGGTTCCGGGAAATGACAGAAAACTTCGGCTTTGACCTGACGAGAAATATCGTTAAGTTTTCAAAGGGAATGAAAAAACAGGCTGCTTTTTGCCTTGCCATGTCGACGATGCCGGACTATCTCATATTGGATGAGCCCATAGACGGCATTGACCCCATAGCGCGTAAGAAACTCTGGAAATATATAATGGGGGATGTTGCGGAGCGGAGTATGACTGTGGTTATATCATCCCATAATGCAAGAGAAATGGAAGATGTATGCGATTATATAGGTATAATCGCTGACGGGAAGATGATATTTGAGGGAGATTTGCTTGAACTCGATTCCGTATCCATAGAAGAGATATTTATAGAGAAACTTGAAGGAGGCGGTAAAAATGACTAAAAAATATTTTGGCATTTCAAAGCCTCTTATGAAAGAACTCTTCAAAATGTATTGGTATGTGCCGGTGCTTTCCTTCGTTCTTTATTTTTTCACCGGTATATTTCCGATACTTGTCAATATACGTAAGCTGGCTGACGTTGAAATAGAATATTACGTGAGCCTGCTTATGAGCAATCAGAATCTGGCTTATATGGGGCTGCTGACGCTAATACCTCTTGTTTCTGCGGTATTGATGATGAGTTTTATTCATAATGAAGCAAAGGCTCTTGCGCTTCATTCACAGCCCATATCAAAGGGAAGGTTATTTGATACCCGATACTTAGGGGGACTGATAATCTGCATTTTACCCGTAATAGTCAATGCTGTCATATATTTGTGCATTTGCTCTTTTAAAAATGTTACTTACGAATACGGCATACTCGGGGCATCGGGAATTATGTCATGGGCTTTGTCTTCTGTGGCAATTATGGTATTCCTTTACGGTATATATATGCTTGCGGGAGCCCTTACGGGAACCACAACAATGCATATCCTGACCTCAGGAATTTTGTTTGCCATATTTCCTATTGTAATAGTAACCATAACATCATATTTTAATATATTTTTGCATGGCTGGTATGAAACGCCGGATTGGGTTTATGATTTGACATGGAGCATAAATCCCATAGGCAAGCTGCTGATGAGGTACGGAGCAATATCGCCTGTACAGAGCATGTTCTATATACTTATGGGTATATTGATGTATCTCGGTTCCAAACTGATTTATTCTACGAGAAAACTGGAGCTTATCGGCACATCCATGCTTTCAAAGACATTTGAAAAGTTTTTGACATATATTGTGGTGTTCATGGGAATGTGCATATTCGGTTTTATCGTGCTGTCATTCAGTGAAGCCAAATGGTTTATAGTTATGGGCATGACGCTTGGAATATTGTTTACCTTTGCGGTTCTGAAAATAGTTTTAAACAGGTCATTTAAGTGTTTTGAGCGCAGCATGGCAAAATCTCTTGCGGTATGTTTTGTTATAGGCGCTGTGTTTATGGCTTTTACCATATTTGATGCGGGAGGATATTCGAAAGAAATACCTCACGCAGAAGATATAGAATCGGTAGAGATAAACGGTCTTATATTGGGATACGATTTAGGAGGATACATATCGGGAGAAGTGCCGGAAGAGTATTATGACCCGCAGCAGGTGCTGGTTACGGAAGATTCTATCGAGTCGGTCAGAAATCTTCATCAGTATATAGTTGATGAAAAGCTGTATACGGAACGGGAGGACGCAGGGGCTTCCGTATATTCATGCAGCGGTGAAGAAGTGATTTCTACTGTGGAAACCGTCAATATAGTTTACAACCTTAAAGACGGAGGCGTACTGAAGCGCAGATATAACATCTATTTGACTTCAGAAGCGGTAAAACTTATAGACGGCGTTGTTTCGGGAGAAGAATACAGAGAAAAGATTAAGCTGGAAAATCGCCTGAAACTCAATAAAATAAAGCGGATTGAATTTGAAAGCTATGAGACCGGGGAAAATGCGGAAGGCGTTGAATCCAAAATCGTCATAACGGATCCGAGGACCATAAAAGGGCTGATAAGAGCCATGGACAGGGATATAATCAGCTACGGATATGAGAGCAACAATCCCGGCTATGTGAGCTGTGTGGCTGATATGAAAATTTTCTTCTTAATGGAAGAAGGTGTAAACTCCGGGTCAGGTTCCATTACAGAAAACAGCATTGCAAATGACAAAAACATTTCCGATAAACTTGAGATGAATATTAAAGAAGAGACCTTGTCGGAAGAGGAAAACTTCCTTTGGCTGGATATAAGGGAGAGCGATGCCTTCGTAATTTCATTTTTGGAAGAAAAGGGACTGATAAAACCGGGAAGCTATCAGTAAGTATAGAGGGGCTGGCGCACGTATGTTCACCCACCGGTGGGCTGTCGGTAGCTGGTTGGCGATTAGCCGGTCGGCGAGTGGTCGGCGAGCGGCGAGACTGCCGTAAATCTTAAATTTTCTTTGAATTGCGGCATTTTGACTGCGTTGATAGGGCTCAAATTGCCGTAAAGTTCGAAATTTCTTTTAAATACGGCATTTTATATGCCGTAGGAAGGGTAAAACTGCCGTAAATTTGAAATTTTTCTTAGTTTTAATGTGGACCCCATTTTCCGGACACGGGGTGCACAAACACTGGATATATGGTAATTGCTCTAAGCAATCGCCTTTCCGGAATAGTATTGTTCAGGAGCAATATAGCCATTTGTA
>JAETTD010000023.1 GCA_021769295.1 Bacillota bacterium
CCATTTCAAAAGCCCTGAGTCTCCTCAGGGCTTTCTCATCTCTATTGCTTTGTCCGCAAGGTTATCCACCGCAGTCGGTTTCTTGCCAATCGGCCCCCTCGGCCTCTTGGGAAACCTTGTTTTATTCTATAATCTCTGTTACTACTCCGGAACCTACTGTTCTTCCGCCTTCTCTGATTGCAAATCTCAGTCCTTCTTCGATTGCTATCGGTGTTATCAGGTCGATTTCCATTGTGATGTTATCTCCTGGCATGCACATCTCTGTTCCTTCCGGTAACTGCAGATCTCCTGTTACGTCTGTTGTTCTGAAGTAGAACTGCGGTCTGTATCCGTTGAAGAACGGTGTATGTCTTCCGCCTTCTTCTTTCTTCAATACGTATACCTCGCCCTTGAACTTTGTATGCGGATGAATTGTTCCAGGCTGGCACAGTACCTGTCCTCTTTCGATTTCATTTCTCTGTACGCCTCTCAGCAGTGCTCCGATGTTGTCTCCTGTCTCTGCCTTGTCAAGCAGCTTTCTGAACATCTCTACTCCTGTTACTACGACTTTTCTCTTCTCTTCTGTAAGTCCTACGATTTCTACTTCGTTTCCTACTTCCAGTACGCCTCTCTCTACTCTTCCTGTTGCTACTGTTCCTCTTCCTGTAATGGAGAATACGTCTTCTACCGGCATCAGGAATGGCTTGTCGTTGTCTCTTTCTGGTTCAGGAATATAGCTGTCTACTGCTTCGAACAGTTCTACTATCTTATCTCCCCATGGTCCTTCAGGGTCTTCCAGTGCTCCCAGTGCTGATCCTCTGATGATTGGTGTATCATCTCCAGGGAATTCATATTCGTCAAGAAGTTCTCTTACTTCCATTTCTACTAAGTCAAGCAGTTCTTCGTCATCTACCATGTCGCACTTGTTTAAGAATACGATGATGTATGGTACTCCTACCTGTCTTGAAAGCAGGATGTGCTCTCTTGTCTGCGGCATTGGTCCGTCTGTTGCTGCTACTACCAGGATTGCTCCGTCCATCTGAGCTGCTCCTGTTATCATGTTCTTTACATAGTCAGCGTGGCCCGGGCAGTCTACGTGTGCGTAGTGTCTGTTCGGTGTTTCGTATTCTACGTGTGCTGTGGATATGGTGATTCCTCTTTCCTTTTCTTCCGGTGCCTTGTCGATCTGGTCAAAGTCTACCTTCTCTCCAAGTCCGTATCTCTGATGCAGTGTCTTGGTGATTGCTGCTGTCAGGGTTGTCTTTCCATGGTCTACGTGGCCTATGGTTCCGATGTTGATATGCGGTTTTGTTCTTTCAAACTTCTGTTTTGCCATTTTTCCAATAAGCTGTCAGGCAGCTTTTCGAAGTGGTCCATCTGCATTACGTATACGCCGCGGCCCTGGGTCTTTGAACGAAGGTCTGTAGCATATCCGAACATCTCTGACAGAGGTACCATTCCTCTTACCGCTACTGCGCCAAGATTCATATCCGTTCCTTCGATTCTTCCTCTTCTTGAAGAAATGTCTCCGATTACATCGCCCATGTATTCTTCAGGAACGGTTACTTCTACCTTGAAGATAGGTTCAAGCAGTACAGGGTTTGCCTTCTTAACAGCTTCTCTGAATGCCATTGAAGCGGCAATCTTGAAGGCCATTTCAGAAGAGTCGACTTCGTGATATGAACCGTCGTACAGTTCAACGCCTACGTCTACTACCTGATATCCTGCCAGAGGACCTGTTTCCATAGCCTCTCTGATACCTTCTTCAATCTTAGGGATATATTCCTTAGGAATAGCTCCTCCCACGATAGCATTCTTGAACTCAAAGCCTTCGCCCGGCTGTCTCGGATAAATTCTGATCTTAACATGACCGTACTGACCACGTCCACCGGACTGCTTTGCATATTTGTGATCCACATCTGCATTGGATGTGATGGTTTCTTTGTATGAAACCTGAGGTTTACCTACGTTAGCTTCTACCTTGAATTCACGGAGCAATCTGTCTACGATTATTTCCAGGTGCAGTTCGCCCATTCCGGCGATTATTGTCTGACCTGTATCCTCGTTGGTATAAGTCTTGAATGTAGGGTCTTCCTCTGCCAGCTTTGCAAGAGCGATACCCATTTTTTCCTGACCTGCTTTGGTCTTAGGCTCAATGGCGATTTCGATTACAGGTTCAGGGAAATCCATTGACTCCAAGATAATCTCATGCTTTTCGTCGCAAAGAGTATCTCCTGTAGTCGTATCCTTAAGGCCTACTGCTGCGGCAATGTCGCCGGAGTAAACTTCCTGTATTTCTTCTCTCTTGTTGGCATGCATCTGCAGGATTCTTCCGATTCTTTCTTTCTTGCCCTTTGTGGAGTTATACACATAAGAACCTGAATTGAGTTTTCCGGAATATACTCTGAAGAATGCCAGCTTTCCGACAAATGGGTCAGCCATTATCTTAAATGCTAATGCTGAAAACGGACCGTTGTCATCGGCATGTCTTTCTTCTTCCTCTTCTGTTCCCGGAATTATACCCTTAATCGGAGGAATATCAAGCGGAGACGGCATATAATCAACTACTGCATCCAGCATCATCTGTACGCCCTTGTTTCTGTATGCGCTTCCGCACAGCATAGGAACCATTCTTCCTGCTATGGTTTCCTTTCTTATGGCTGTCTTAATTTCTTCAACAGTCAATTCTTCTCCCTCAAGGAATTTCATCATAAGCTCTTCATCTGTTTCTGCAACAGATTCAACAAGCTTTTCTCTCCATTCCTCGGCAAGGTCGGCCATGTCGGCAGGAATATCCGTAACATCATATTCCTTACCCAGCTCGTCCTTGTAAATCTCTGCTTTCATTTCTACTAAATCGATAATTCCAACGAAACTATCTTCAGCACCAATCGGTAATTGAACAGGTACTGCATTTGCCTTAAGTCTGTCCTTTACCATGCCGACAACCCTAAAGAAATCTGCACCCATGATGTCCATTTTATTAACAAATATCATTCTTGGTACACCGTACTTTTCGGCCTGCCGCCAAACAGTTTCCGACTGAGGCTCTACGCCGCCCTTTGCACAGAGAACCGTTACTGCGCCGTCAAGAACTCTCAGAGATCTTTCTACTTCTACAGTAAAGTCCACGTGACCCGGGGTGTCGATTATGTTAATTCTTGTATCTTTCCATTGTGCTGTAGTAGCAGCAGAGGTTATAGTAATACCACGTTCCTGTTCCTGCTCCATCCAGTCCATCGTTGCTGCACCTTCGTGAGTTTCACCAAGCTTATGAGTTCTGCCTGTGTAGAACAAAATTCTTTCTGTGGTAGTCGTCTTGCCCGCATCAATGTGGGCCATAATACCGATGTTCCTTGTTTTTTCCAAAGGAAATTTTCTTGGCATATTATATCCTCCCCTCTACTTTTATTTGTTTTTCTCATAAAATTCAGGCAATCCGTTTTACAGATTGCATAACGGATAATCTTACCAACGGAAATGAGCAAATGCTCTGTTGGCATCAGCCATTTTATGAGTATCTTCTTTCTTCTTAACAGATGCTCCGGTATTGTTTGCAGCATCCATAAGTTCCTTGGCAAGTCTTTCTGCCATGGTTCTTTCGCCTCTTGCTCTTGTGTACTTTGTAAGCCATCTTAAACCCAAAGTCTGTCTTCTTTCAGGTCTTACTTCCACAGGAACCTGATAGTTTGCACCACCGATTCTCTTTGCTTTTACTTCTAATACAGGCATGATATTGTTCATTGCCTTTTCAAATACTTCCAAAGGTTCTTCGCCGGTCTGAGCTTTTATCATGTCAAAAGCACCGTAAACGATAGCCTGTGCCGTACCTTTCTTGCCGTCCAGCATGATGCTGTTTACAAGCTTGGATACTGCTACGCTGCCGTAAACCGGATCCGGAAGTACTTCTCTCTTTGGTACGTTACCTTTTCTTGGCACTTCTCTTCCCTCCTCGCTAACCGCTTTCGATTCTGTCTTATCTAGTACGAAGCGATTTTGCACAATATGTTATAACGTTTTAATTGCACATTTTCTTCACCCTTATAAAAGGATTACTCTTGCCAAAGCTCTGCAATTATTAAGCCGGCAAGTCTTTCGACGGGGTACTCGACGTTCTTTAAAGTCCGCCGTGAGCGCTTCTATTTACAAAAAGAATGCTCTACCCTATTGATTGTTTCTTATTTCTTTTTAGGTCTCTTTGCACCGTATTTAGAACGAGCCTGCAGTCTGTTTGCAACGCCTGCGGTGTCAAGAGTTCCTCTGACGATGTGATATCTTACACCAGGGAGATCCTTAACTCTTCCGCCTCTGATGAGCACAACGCTGTGTTCCTGAAGATTGTGACCAATACCCGGAATATAAGCTGTTACTTCAATACCGTTTGTCAGACGTACTCTGGCAACCTTTCTCAGTGCTGAATTAGGCTTCTTAGGGGTAACTGTCTTTACAGATGTGCAAACGCCTCTCTTCTGAGGTGAATGAGTATCTGTAGCCACTCTCTTTAATGAGTTCATTCCCTTATTCAGCGCAGGAGCTGTTGATTTTTTAACAGCGCTGGTTCTGCCTTCACGTACTAATTGATTGATAGTAGGCATCCTTTTTCTCCTTTCTTCTAATGTTAAAATGATATATTTACGCAAGAATCGGCCCGGATTCATGTATCCGGACCTGTTCTTTGCACAAAACTAAATAATATTTTATCACGAAATACTTTGCCGTGTCAATTCAATTCTGCTTAAAGCTCTATGATTTGAGGAGTTTCCGGCATTTCTGTTGCAACAACCTCCGGCTCGGTCTCTACCTCTGCGTTTGCGGTTTCTCCTGCCGCATAAGAGACCTCGTCGTTTACGGCTTTCATTGCTGCCAGTTCCTTTTCTCTTTCATAGTTCTCCATGATTTCGGCATTTACACCGTAATCCAAATCTATATTCTTATAACGCTTCATGCCGGTTCCGGCAGGAATCAGCTTACCTATCATGATGTTTTCTTTAAGTCCGATAAGCTTATCGTTCTTGCCCTTAATGGCTGCGTCCGTAAGAACTCTGGTAGTTTCCTGGAAGGAAGCTGCCGACAGGAACGAACTCGTTGCCAATGACGCCTTGGTTATACCGAGCAGTATTCTGTTGGCTACGCAAGGTTCTCCGCCTGCCTCAACGGCTTTTTCATTGGCTTCTTCAATTTCATACTTTCCGTACAGTCCTCCCGGAAGCAGGTTAGTGTCTCCGGAATCTTCTATCTTATACTTGGACAGCATCTGGCTTACGATAACTTCGATATGCTTATCGTTGATATCTACACCTTGCTGTTTGTACACTCTCTGTACTTCCTTGAGCAGATACTGATAAACGCCCTCTACGCCGTTAAGTCTTAAAATATCATGAGGGTTCAAAGGTCCACGGGTAATCTGTCCGCCTGCGAACACTTCGTCTCCTTCTTTAACATTAAGTCTTGCTCCGTAAGGAATGATATATACCCTGTCTTCTTCCTTGCCGCGAACCTTGACTTCTGTCTTGTTATCCTTGCGGCCTTCTATGGAAATGACGGTTCCGTCTTCCTCACATATCTCGGCAATACCCTTTGGCTTTCTTGCCTCGAAAAGTTCCTCTACTCTCGGCAAACCTTGAGTAATATCTCCACCGGCTACACCGCCCGTATGGAAGGTTCTCATGGTGAGCTGAGTACCCGGTTCTCCGATAGACTGAGCTGCAGTTATACCTACAGCCTCGCCGATATTAACCTCTTCGCCTGTAGCAAGGTTTCTGCCGTAGCACTTAGCGCAGATGCCTGTTCTCGAGTGACATGTCATTACGGAACGGATTGCTACGCTTTCTATTCCGCTCTTCTCAACTCTTTCAGCCGCATCTTCAAGAATTTCTTCGTTTTGTTCAACGATTACTTCTCCCGTATTCGGGTCTACTATATCGATGAGAGCGGTTCTGCCTACGATTCTCTGCTTCAGCGGTTCGATAACCTCTTTGCCGTCGGTAAAGGCCCTTACCTCTACACCCTCGTCGGTTCCGCAATCGTATTCTCTTACGATTACACTGTGGGATACGTCTACCAGTCTTCTTGTCAGATAACCTGAGTCGGCTGTACGCAAAGCGGTATCGGCAAGTCCCTTTCTTGCACCGTTTGAGGAAATGAAGTATTCCAGTATGGACAAGCCTTCACGGAAGTTTGCCTTGATTGGAATTTCAACGGTTTTACCTGTAGCGTTAGCCATAAGACCACGCATACCGCTTACCTGTCTTATCTGGTTCTTACTACCTCTGGCTCCGGAGTTTGCCATGATATACAGGTTATTGAGGGAGCCGAGTGAATCCATCAGAACATCTGCAACATCGTCTGTAGCCTTGTTCCAGATTTCAATAATCTTTTCATATCTTTCCTGCTTGGACATGAGACCCATACGATAAGCTTTTTCGTACTTATCTACCATGGCCTCTGCTTCAGCAATAATCGTCTCTTTTTCTTCAGGAATTTCCATATCGCTGATACTGATTGTTACAGCAGCTTTTGTGGAATACTTATATCCCATGGACTTGATGTAATCAAGCATGATTACGGTTCCTGTGTTTCCGTGTCTGCGGTAGCATTTGTCAATGATAGCTCCCAGCTTCTTCTTGTCGCACAGGAAGTCAACTTCCAGGCTATACGGGTCTTTATCCCTGTCTATAAAGCCAAGGTCCTGAGGGATTCCCTGGTTGAAGATGAACCTTCCGACTGTAGACTCTACCAGTTTACCCACATCATCCCCGTCTTTATACATTCTTACCTTGACTTTGGCGTGGATTCCCACAACTCCGGTCTGATAAGCCATGAGCATTTCATCTATATCGGTAAATACTTTGCCATCGCCTTTTTCGGCATAGGTGTTTCTGTCCTCATCTCCCGGATGAGTCAGATAATAGCTTCCCAATATCATGTCCTGGGTAGGAGTTGTAATAGGGGAGCCGTCCTTAGGGGCAAGAATGTTATTTACCGATAACATCAGGAATCTCGCCTCTGCCTGAGCTTCTACGGAAAGAGGTACGTGTACCGCCATCTGGTCTCCGTCGAAGTCGGCGTTGAACGCAGTACATACCAGAGGGTGCAGCTTAATTGCTTTACCTTCTACGAGTACAGGTTCAAAGGCCTGAATACCAAGCCTGTGAAGGGTAGGCGCACGGTTAAGCATTACAGGATGTTCTTTGATAACGCCCTCAAGTACGTCCCAAACCTCAGGTCTTACCTTTTCAACCATTCTCTTGGCGCTCTTGATATTGTGAGCATATCCCTGTTCAACCAGCTCTTTCATTATGAAAGGTTTAAACAGCTCAAGAGCCATTTTCTTAGGAAGTCCGCACTGATAGAACTTGAGTTCAGGTCCTACTACGATTACGGAACGTCCCGAATAGTCAACACGCTTACCAAGCAGGTTCTGCCTGAATCTTCCCTGCTTACCTTTGAGCATGTCTGACAGAGACTTAAGCGGTCTTGAGCCCGGGCCTGTAACCGCTCTTCCTCTTCTGCCGTTATCTATAAGAGAGTCAACCGCTTCCTGAAGCATTCTCTTTTCGTTTCTTACGATAATGTCAGGCGCTCCAAGTTCAAGCAGTCTGTTAAGTCTGTTGTTTCTGTTTATAACTCTTCTGTATAAATCGTTTAAGTCGGATGTTGCAAATCTGCCGCCGTCCAGCTGTACCATAGGTCTGATGTCAGGCGGAATTACAGGAATAACATCCAGAATCATCCATTCAGGTCTGTTACCCGAAAGTCTCAGTGCTTCTATGACTTCAAGGCGTCTTACGATTCTTATTTTCTTTTGTCCGCTTGCGCCTTTAAGCTTTTCTCTTAAATCTTCCGACATTTCATCAAGGTTAATGTCTGACAGAAGCTTTTTAACGGCTTCCGCTCCCATTCCTGCCTTAAATCTGTCGCCGTATTCCTCTTTCTTTTCTCTGTATTGCTGCTCGGTCAGAATTTCCTTATAGCCAAGGTCCGTATCGCCCGGATCGGTTACTATATAGGCAGCAAAGTAGAGTACCTTTTCAAGATTTCTCGGAGTTATATCAAGGCAAAGTCCCATTCTTGACGGGATGCCTTTAAAGTACCATATGTGAGAAACAGGAGCTGCCAGCTTAATGTGGCCCATTCTTTCTCTTCTCACCTTAGCCTTTGTGACTTCAACGCCGCAACGGTCGCAGACTATGCCTTTGTATCTTATTCTCTTATACTTTCCGCAGTGGCATTCCCAGTCCTTCATAGGTCCGAAAATTCTTTCACAGAAAAGTCCGTCTCTTTCAGGTTTAAGAGTTCTGTAGTTTATTGTCTCCGGCTTTGTTACTTCGCCATGTGACCATTCCAGAATCTTTTCCGGTGACGCAAGGCTGATCTGTATGGATTCAAAATTGTTTAATTCATAATCGTTATTGTTATTATTCAAGGAGTCCCTCCCCTTTCTTCAATTACTCATTTTTGAAATCATCGTTATAACCAAAGGCTGACGAGTTATCATCGTCGAACGGATCATTGTCGTCATCATCGGATTCTTCGCTGAAACCGTTGTTAAGAATGGCTTCTTCGTTTTCGAGCTCGGTTTCAACATCCATGATGCCTTCAATGCTTGGAACATCATCGTCATATTCGGATGCTTCCTTAATCTGAATCTCTCTGTCATCCTCTGACAGCACTTTTACATCAAGTCCAAGTGCCTGCATTTCTTTGATCAATACCTTGAACGATTCCGGTATTCCCGGAGTCGGAATATTTTCACCCTTAACGATTGCTTCGTAGGTCTTTACTCTTCCTACGATATCATCAGACTTAACGGTGAGAATTTCTTGCAGTGTATATGCTGCGCCGTAAGCTTCAAGAGCCCATACTTCCATTTCTCCGAAACGCTGTCCGCCGAACTGAGCTTTACCTCCCAAAGGCTGCTGAGTTACCAGCGAGTACGGTCCGGTACTTCTTGCATGAATCTTATCATCTACCAGATGATGCAGCTTCAGCATGTACATATATCCCACGGTTACAGGATTATCAAACGGTTCTCCTGTTCTGCCGTCTCTCAGCAGAAGTTTGCCTGTCTTAGGATATCCGCATTCATCAAGCAGGTTGATAATATCTTTTTCTGTTGCTCCGTCGAATACAGGTGTCGAGATATACCAGCCTTTCTTCTTTGCCGCAAGTCCCAGATGAACTTCAAGTACCTGTCCTACGTTCATACGGGAAGGTACGCCCAGAGGATTGAGCATTACCTGTAGCGGCTGACCGTTTTCGAGGAACGGCATATCTTCTTCCGGCAGTATTCTTGAGATAACACCCTTGTTACCGTGACGTCCTGCCATTTTATCGCCGACGTTAATCTTTCTCTTGGTTGCGATGTAACATCTTACCAGCTTATTTACGCCCGGCGGCAGTTCATCTCCGTTTTCACGGCAGAAGATTTTAACGTCTACGACGATTCCCGTTTCTCCGTGAGGAACTCTCAGAGAAGTGTCTCTTACTTCTCTTGCCTTTTCGCCGAATATGGCTCGCAGAAGTCTTTCTTCTGCTGTGAGTTCGGTTTCTCCCTTAGGAGTAACCTTTCCCACCAATATGTCGGAGGAATTTACTTCCGCACCTATGCGGATTATTCCTTCTTCATCCAAATCTTTAAGAGCGTCTTCACCTACGTTAGGTATGTCTCTGGTTATCTCTTCAGGCCCCAGCTTGGTATCTCTGGCTTCTGCTTCATATTCTTCAATGTGAAGGGACGTAAGCACGTCATCCATGAGAAGTCTCTCGTTGAGGATGATAGCGTCCTCGTAGTTATATCCTTCCCATGTCATAAATCCGATGAGCAGGTTCTTGCCCAGAGCGATTTCTCCCAGATCGGTGGAAGGTCCGTCTGCTACGACTTCGCCTGCCTCTATATGCTCTCCGTGAGCTACTATAGGTCTCTGGTTAATGCATGTTCCCTGGTTTGAACGTTTAAATTTGAGCAGTTTGTATGTGTCTTTTTCATTGTTGTCGTCTCTTCTGATAACAATGCTGTCTGCATCCACAAATTCTACGGTTCCGCTGTTTTTGGCAAGGACTACTACGCCCGAATCTCTCGCTGCTTTATATTCCATACCCGTACCAACCATAGGAGCTTCCGTAACCAACAAAGGCACTGCCTGTCTCTGCATGTTGGATCCCATAAGAGCACGGTTGGCGTCATCGTTTTCGAGGAACGGAATCATTGCTGTAGCTACTGAAACTACCTGCTTAGGAGATACGTCCATATAGTCTATCTGTTCTCTCGGCATCAGTGCGATTTCTCCGTGTTCGCCTCTTGAAGCGACCTTGGAGTTTACAAAATGACCTTCGCTGTCCAGCGGTTCGTTGGCCTGTGCGATTATCATCATTTCTTCTTCGTCTGCCGTCAGATAGTGAATCTCATCCGTTACTATATGAGTTTCCTTGTCAACAACCCTGTACGGAGTTTCTATGAAGCCGTACTGGTTGATTATTCCGTATGTGGTAAGAGAACCTATAAGTCCGATGTTAGGACCTTCAGGAGTTTCTATAGGACACATTCTGCCGTAGTGAGAATGATGTACGTCTCTTACTTCGAATCCTGCTCTTTCTCTCGAAAGTCCGCCCGGTCCCAATGCAGAAAGTCTTCTCTTGTGAGTGAGCTCTGCAAGAGGATTGTTCTGGTCCATGAACTGTGACAGCTGGGAGCTTCCGAAGAATTCCTTGATTGCAGCCGTAACAGGTCTTATATTCATAAGCGCCTGCGGCGTGGTCACATCTATATCCTGAATGGTCATTCTTTCTTTTACGACTCTTTCCATTCTTGCGAGACCTATTCTGAACTGGTTCTGCAAAAGCTCTCCAACGGTTCTGAGTCTTCTGTTGCCTAAATGGTCTATATCGTCAATGGTGCCGATGCCATAGTTTAAGTTTAATATATAGCTGATTGAAGCGATAATATCTTCTATTATGATATGCTTAGGAGAAAGGTCGTTCTTTCTGTCTACCAGCATCTCTTTCAGTTCTTCTTCCGTACTGCAGCTGTCAAGAATTTCTCTGAGCACAGGATAAAACACTTTATCAGCTACCTTAAGACCGGTAGTATCAAAATCCACATAGCAGCTAAGGTCTACAAAGCTGTTTCCTATTATCTTGGTTACCTGATCTTCCTTATCTTTGTCAAGTCCGTATGCATATACGTACTGAACGCCGGCATTTTCTATGGCCAATGCAAGATTTCTGTCAATCTTCTGTCCTTTTTCAGCCATAATTTCGCCGGTTTCCGGATTGATAACATCTTCGGCGCATATTACGCCGTTGATTCTGTTGGAAATACCAAGCTTTTTATTGTATTTATATCTTCCGACTTTAGCTAAATCGTAACGCTTAGGGTCAAAGAAAAGCGAGTTCAGCAAAGCACGGGCGCTTTCAACTGTAGGCGGCTCAGTCGGTCTGAGCTTTTTATATATTTCTTTAAGTCCTTCTTCGTAGTTAGCTGCCGTATCCTTTTCAAGGGTCTTTTTGAGTCTCGGGTCGTCGCCGAATATGTCCAGTATCTCCTGGTCGCTTCCGAATCCCAGAGCTCTCAAAAGCGTTGTTACGGGCTGTTTTCTGGTACGGTCGACTCTTACGGAAATAATTTCGTTGGAATCGGTTTCGTACTCGAGCCATGCTCCCCTGTTAGGGATTATGGTCGTTGAGAACAGCTTGTTGTTGGATTTGTCAAAGGTTACATCGTAATATGGTCCCGGCGAACGGACGAGCTGTGTTACAACTACTCTCTCTGCGCCGTTATAGATAAACGTTCCCTTTTCTGTCATCAGAGGGAAATCCCCCATAAATACTTCCTGCTCTTTGACTTCTCCGGTTTCTTTGTTAATAAGTCTAACTTTTACTTTAAGCGGAGCAGCGTATGTCACATCCCTTTCCTTACACTCTTCCTGCTCATATTTGGGAGCATCTGTAAGGGAATAATCAATGAACTCTAAGACCAGATTGTCTGCATAGTCCTTGATAGGAGAAATATCTTCAAAAACTTCTCTCAGGCCTTCTTCGATGAACCAGTTATAAGAATCCGTCTGGATCTGAATAAGGTTTGGCATCTCGCAGACTTCGTTGATTTTAGCGAATGTCATACGTTCTTTTCTACCTACTTTTATAGGTCTTGGCATCTTTATCACTCCTTATATTCTTAACAAATTACTTTGTGTGGCAGTCTAATATTATATAATATAGGTGTCAAATAATCAAGCAGAATTTGGTGTGAAATTGGAGATTTTTTCAAAAAGTTTGTGAGAGTGTATATATTTTTTATAATTTATATTGACCTTCCCCCAAGTGGAAGGTATACAATTATTTATGAAAAGGGGAGGAAGTTAATTGCTATGAAGATAAATGAAGTAGAAAAGATTATAGGCATAACCAAGAAAAACATTCGCTTCTATGAAGCGCAGGGACTCCTGTCTCCAAACCGCAATGCGGAAAACGGCTACAGAGACTATAGTGACGATGATATTAAAAAGCTTGAGCAGATTAAGCTTCTTCGCAAGCTCGGGCTTCCCATCGAAGAAATACGTTCCATGCAAGACGGCAGTTCCACCGTGGCTGACAGCATGAAAAGGCACGGAATCACTTTGGAAAGACAGCAGCAAAATCTTTCAAAATGTCAGGAGCTTTGCAGGCTTTTAACCACAGAAGATGTGATTCTTTCCGACTTGGACACCTGCAAGTTTCTTGAGTACATGGGCGAAATGGAAAAATCCGGCGCATCTTTTAATAACATCATAAGAAAAGATATAAAGCCAATAAGATATATAGGCGCAGTCACCGCTTCTATAATCATGACCGCTTTTATGACCGCGTTGTTTTTATTCATGTTGTGGGCATTTAAAACGGATCCTGCGGAAGCGCCTCCGCTCCCTTTTATGATAATATTCCTGGCAGTGCCTGTAGTTATCGTGTTGGGTATAATTTTTTCGCTCATACAGAGAATACATGAAATAAAGAGAGGGGAAATAGACGATGCAAAAAAATTCTGATGCAAAAAGGGGTTCAGTCATGTCTGCTGTCATTATAGCGGTGATATCACTGGGTTTAGCGAGCGTATTTATTTTATTGATTTCAACAATAAGCAGTTTAATTATAAGGTGTTTTCTGATATTATATACAGTAGTGCTGCTTGCGGTCGGGGCGGGAATATGTCTTGCTCTCAGGCAGCGATTAAAAGAGTTAAAAAACGGCGAAGCCGAAAAATCAAAAAAATATTAAACCACTCAAGGAGGTATATCAATGTTATTACTTACTTTAAACTATGTTCCCGGAAAAGAAATCGAAGCCATAGGAATCGCAAAGGGAACTACCGTTCAGTCAAAGAATTTCGGAAAGGATTTTATGTCCGGCATGAAAGGTCTGGTCGGAGGAGAATTGAAAGCTTATACCGATATGCTGACAGAATCACGTCAAATCGCCACTAAAAGAATGGTAGACGAGGCTGAATCTTTCGGAGCCGATGCAGTAATAAATGTTCGCTACGGTTCTTCTTCCATAATGCAGGGAGCAGCAGAAGTAATCGTTTACGGCACAGCCGTAAAGTTCAAATAACTTAAAGTTTATCACAGAGGGGAGCCCCGGGGCCGCCTTCCATACGGAAGTCGGTCCCGGGTTTTTCATAGCTGCGGTTCTCCGGAATAGTGATGCCAGTCGCTGGTTGCAGGTCGTCGGTTGCAGGTCGCCGGTTGCAGGTCGTCGGCGCTACAACGTTTCTGTGTTTTCACGCAATTATGTTAAGGTTTTCCGAAATGGTGTTTCCGATGCAACCGCCTAAATTATAAATTGCCGCAAATTTAAGGAAATAGGCCATTTGCGGCAATTTTGCTACCTTATTTACTGCCAAAATGCCGGAAACTAAGAAAATTTTTAAATTCACGGCACTTTTACCCTTCCTACGGCTTATAAAATGCCGTATTTGAAAGAAATTGCGAACTTTACGGCAATTTGAGACCTCTATCACCCCTGTCAAAATGCCGCAATTCAAATAAAATTTAAGATTTACGGCAGTCTCGCTGCTCTTCACCCAACCGCCCACTTCTCTCACATCACTGCGCCCGCCGACCGCCGGTTGCCGGCGCCGTTCGGATTAAATTGTGTTATCAGAATGTTAAGCTTTACCATTTTACAAACATTTTACAATTACCATATAACAGATTTGATGTAACTTTGATAAAGTGTCCGTAATGTAAAATATTATTGAAAGGAATATACTATGGACATTTTTGACGTACTAACTCTCATCGGAGGTTTATGCTTATTCTTATTCGGCATGAACGTTATGGGGCAGGCGCTGGAGCGCCGTGCAGGAAATAAGCTCAGAGGTCTTCTTGATAAGCTTACCGCAAGCAAATCCGCAGGTTTTTTAACGGGACTTGGAATTACCGCAATAATTCAAAGTTCATCCGCTACAACTGTCATGGTAGTCGGCTTTGTCAATTCAGGCCTTATGACTTTGAAGCAAGCGATAAATGTTATAATGGGCGCCAACGTGGGCACTACCGTTACCGCATGGATTTTGAGCCTTAGCGGCATACAGAGCGACAGCCTCGTCATGGAACTTTTAAAACCGTCTTCCTTCACTCCGGTTCTGGCTCTCGTAGGAATAATTTTCTACATGTTCTGCAACAGCAACGATAAAAAAGATACGGGCACCATACTTCTGGGATTTGCCACTCTGATGTTCGGCATGCAGACCATGTCGGGCGCAGTTGCCGGACTCGCCGAGGTTCCTGAGTTTCAAAACCTGTTCATCATGTTTAAAAATCCCATACTCGGAGTTGCCGCAGGAGCGCTGCTTACCGCAATTATCCAGTCCAGTTCCGCTTCCGTGGGCATACTGCAGGCCCTTGCAGTTACAGGACAGGTTTCCTACGGTGCAGCCATACCTATTATAATGGGACAAAACATAGGAACCTGCGTCACTGCCATGCTTTCCTCTGTGGGAGCAAATAAAAACGCCAAACGTGCAGCCGTAGTACATCTATCGTTTAACGTAATAGGCTCTGCCGTATGGCTCGGTATATTCTGCATAGTTAAGGCTCTTTTAAGTCCGGCTCTCCTGGATATGCCTGCATCACTTTTCGGAATAGCCGTTTGCCACTCCGCCTTCAATATGCTTTGTACGGTTCTGCTTATGCCGATGAGCGGATTGCTTGAAAAACTGGCAAACAGGATTGTCCCTGATGCTCTGACTCTTGAAGTCGTTCCTGAGCTGGATGAACGCCTTCTGGCTACGCCTTCAATCGCCCTTGAAAACTGCCGCAACGTAACCATGGACATGGCAAAAACTTCTTTCTCGGCTTTGAGAGAAAGTCTCAGCTCTTTGAACCTTTACTCGCCGGAACTGGCAAAATCAGTGCGGGAGAAAGAAAACAAGACCGATTATTACGAAGATATTCTGGGGACTTACCTTGTAAAGCTGAGCGGCAGCCATATAGGCGAGGCGGACAGTACAGAAGCGGCAAAGCTTCTTAAAGTAATAGGTGATTTTGAAAGAATATCTGACCACGGGCTTAACATTCTCGAATCCGCAGAAGAAATGGACGAAAAGAATCTCAAATTCACTTCATCGGCTCAGGCAGAGCTTTCGGTTCTCTCCTCCGCTGTAAATGAAATTCTGGATTTAACCTTTGAAGCTTTTTCGACCGATGATCTTGACAAGGCTACCAAGGCAGAAGCCCTCGAAGAGGTTATAGACGGGCTCAAGGAACAGATGAGAACCCGTCACATATTGAGACTGCAACGGGGAGAATGCACAATCGACGCCGGATTCATCTGGTCTGACCTGCTCACAAATCTTGAGCGTATATCAGACCACTGTTCCAATATCGCAGGCTGCGTTCTCGATACGGTAAAAACGGACATGAGTTTCCACGAATCCCTGAGAGATTTCAGAGATTACAATGACGAATACAAGTCGAATTTCAGAAATTATGCGGCCACATACACATTGGCTGCCATAAAATAGCTATCCCTTGGGAAATCTCACCGTAATTTGAGTTCCCTGCCCCAGAGAACTTGTGATTTCAATTTTAGCATTATGCACTTTAGCCGCATGTTTGACTATTGAAAGTCCAAGGCCGGTTCCGCCGACTTCCTTGGAATGGCTCTTATCCACACGATAAAAGCGCTCGAATATGCGGCTTTGATGTTCAGGCGAAATTCCGATACCCGTATCACTTACCGTTATGACGTCCTCCGCGTCCCCGCCTTTTATACAAACGTTGACTTTGCCGCCTTCACGGTTGTATTTTATCCCGTTGTCGCACAGATTGTATATTATTCCTCTTAAAAGCTGCGGAATCCCAACGGTCACCGTATGGTCTCCCGTAAGTTCCATGGAAACGCCGGCTGAAGCCGCTTCGTCTCTGAGACTGTCAGTTACGGCTTTTGCCATATCATACATGTCCACCTGTTCATATTTCAAATCCAACGCACCTTCATCAAGATGAGAAAGGTTGATAATATCCTCCACAAGCTGTACCATTCTCTGCGCTTCCGTGTAAATCTTCTCGGCAAAAGGTTTTATGTCTCTGGCCGCAACCATATCGCTCTTCATTATTTCCGCATATCCCGAAATCGAGTGAAGAGGAGTCTTTAGTTCATGAGACACATTGGCGGTAAACTCCCGACGCATCTGCTCTGCTGTTTCCCTTTCAGTCACGTCAAAAATCAGCAAAGCCGCTCCCGACACTGCTCCATCGGAGATGATAGGACTTGCATCTATCTGATAATGCCTGTCCTTCATTTCCATTGTCGTTTCAGCTTTATCGCCTGCCACAGCCCTGAAAACAACTTCCTGAAGCTTGCTGTTTCTGTTTACGGTCAGAATGTTTTTTCCTATACAGAAATTATCTGCATCAAAGAGCCTTGTGGCCGCCGTATTTATACCGAGTATGGTTCCCTTCGGGTTCAGCAGAATGAGACCTTCGTTCATATTATCCGTAATGGCCGTAAACTCATCCTGCTTTTTTTGAAGCTGGTTGGCTTGACGCTTGAGCTGCTTCTGCTGACTGTCAATCCGGCGAAGGAGAGGTGAAATCTCGTCGTATTCATCGTTGCTCAAAGGGCTGTCCAAGTTTAGCTTGTTCAAAGGCTCTACAATTTTTTTGGAAAGCCTGTAAGACAATACGAGCGAAAGCACTATGACAATCGCAAAAACCATACAAATAGGCTGAGCCATTCCCAAAATCAGCGTAAAGATGCTGTTTTGAGATGTTGAAAGCCTAAGCACAGTGCCGTCGCTTAGCCTCTCGGCCGAATATAGGGAGCGTTCCATGAGAGTATCGGAATATCTCTGGCTTTCGCCGTAACCGCTCTCGAAAGCTTCTTTTATTTCTTCTCTTTCCATATGATTTTCCATTCCAACGCTGTCGCTGTGGTCATCGTAGAGAACGGTTCCGTCAGTATCTATCCAAGTGATGCGATAATCGCCGGCTTTAAGCCCGTCAAAATAATCAAGGCCTTCATGGGTAACACCTTGGGCTGCAAGGGTTGTCTGCATCTTTAACTGAGCTTTTTGAGTCCCCGAAAAGTATCCGTAAAGCACTCCCATAATCAAAATCAGACATGCTATAAATACCAGCAGCGCTACAAAGAAGGTGGAGCGAAATATACGTTTAGTCATCATTTTCCTCCATTCGGTATCCTACGCCACGCACGGTTTTTATATAGCTTCCGCAGCTGCCCAGTTTGGTTCGGAGGGTTCCTATATGAACATCCACTGTCCTCGTTTCGCCCATATAATCCGTGCCCCATATATCAGAAAGAAGCTTATCTCTCGTAAACGCTCTTCCTTTGTTTTCCATAAACAATTTCAGAAGTTCATACTCTTTGAGAGTAAGCTGGACTCTCTTTCCTGCGGCTGTCACAACATGCTCGTTTTCATTGAGCTCAAGCTCTCCCATACGAAGGGCAGTGCCCGCAGACTTACGAGAAGCGCGTCTCAAAACGGCCTTTATTCGTGACACCATTTCCATCATTCCGAAAGGTTTTGCGAGATAATCATCGGCTCCGAGGTCAAGACCTATGACCTTGTCGTATTCCGTGCCCTTTGCCGTCGCCATTATTACGGGAATATCAGCCGTCAAAGACCGGGAGCGAATCTTTTTGAGAATGGAAATCCCGTCTTCTCCCGGCAGCATAATGTCCAGCATTATAAGCTCCGGCTTTTTATCCCTCAAAGCTTCAAACAGGGCGCTGCCGTCTTCAAGACCCATAGCCTCAAAGCCTGAAGCGTTAAGGGTGTACACCATTAAATCACGTATTCCGCTGTCATCTTCAACACAGAAAATCATCTCAATCCGCTCCTTCCCTGCTGCCTGTTATTGAAAAAATTACCCATTTTGCCACGTTTACCGCATGGTCTGCAATGCGCTCAAAATATTTTGCTATCATAAGGAAATCCAGGGCATTCTCGCTGCCGGTCTCCGATTGGCTGATTTTTTCAATAAGAAGCTTTTTTACGGTATCAAAATATCCGTCTACCACATCGTCATATTCTATGACTGCAAAGGCAGCTTCCAAGTCCTTCTTTACAAAGGCGTTTACGCTGTCCGTAACCATTTTTATAGCGGCTTTCGCCATAGAGCCGATATTAAGGTCGTCTTCGCCTGCACATATATGTGCCGTAATTATAATTTCAGCAATGTCAGCAGACTGCACGCCGATACGTTTCATATCCGTAATCATTTTGAGTGCCGACGATATAGTCCTCAAGTCGCCCGCAACCGGCTGCTGCTGCAATAGGAGCCTCAGACAGAGGCCTTCCACCTCACGTTCTTTTTTCTCTATCTGCTCGGACAATTCACGAACACGTTCCGCAAGGGGCAAATCTCCTGTACAGAGAGCTTTTGCCGACATAGCTATGGCCTCTTCGCAAGATGTTCCCATGGCAATCATTTCGCAGTTTAAAGTCGCAAGCTGTTTATCAAAATTATTACGCATCATCCGAACCTCCCTGTAATATAGTCTTCTGTTCTCTTGTCCTCCGGCATGGAGAACATCTTTTCCGTTGAATTAAACTCTACCATTTCACCCAAAAGGAAGAAGGCCGTCTTATCGGATATGCGAACTGCCTGCTGCATATTATGAGTAACTATAACTATAGTATATTGTTTTTTCAGCTCAATAGCAAGGTCTTCTATCTTTGCGGTTGAAATAGGGTCAAGAGCACTGGTTGGCTCATCCATCAGCAAAACCTCCGGCTGAACCGCCAACGCTCTGGCTATGCAGAGCCTCTGCTGCTGGCCTCCTGACATTCCAAGAGCCGATTTATTCAATCTGTCTTTTGCCTCATCCCATATCGCAGCATTTCGAAGGGACTGTTCCACTATATCATCCAGCTTTGCTTTGGAGCGGATTCCATGGGTTCTCGGTCCGAAGGCTATGTTGTCATAGATGCTCATGGGAAAAGGATTAGGCTTCTGAAAAACCATTCCCACCCTTTTTCTGAGCAGGTTGACGTTCATCTTTCCGTATATATCTTCGTCGTCAAGCTTTATAGTTCCTGTGACTCTGCAGCCCTCCACAAGGTCATTCATTCTGTTAAGACTTTTTAAAAGGGTTGACTTTCCACAGCCTGACGGGCCTATAAATGCAGTTATTTCATTGGATTGTATATCCATGTTTATGTTTTTCAGTGCCTGAAAATCATTATAGAACAAATCCAAGTTTTTTATCAATATTTTATTCATCTTTCTTATTGCCTCCAAGTTTTCTTGCAATAAAGCCTGATAAGGCGTTTATTCCCATAACTACTACCAAAAGAACCACTGCCGTTGCATAGGTCTGATCTATGTACAACCCTTCGCCGGAAATTGAATACATATGAACCGACAGGGTTCTTGAAGAATCAAGAATGCTATCCGCAACTTCCGCCACGGTGCCTGCAGTAAATATGAGCGCCGCAGACTCTCCTACGACTCTTCCTATGCCCAATATTACGCCAGCAATGATTCCCGGCACGGCGCTGGGAAGGACTATGCGAAATATGGTTCTGAGCTTGCCTGCGCCGATGCCAAAACTGCCTTCACGATAACTGTTGGGAACCGCCAGCAGCGCCTCTTCGCTGGAGCACATGATTGTAGGCAAAATCATGATGCTCAGGGTCAGAGCTCCGGAAATCATAGATAATCCCATTCCCATATATTTTACGAAAAAGAGTGCCCCAAACAGACCGTAAACTATCGAAGGAATTCCCGAAAGGGTTTCTGCGGTTATTCTTATAAGCCCTACGATTTTGCTGCCGCTTTTTGCATATTCCGCCAGATATATGGCTGAAAATATGCCTATGGGAACCGCAAGCAGAAGGGCTAATGCTGTCATTGATAAAGTATTTATGAGAGCCGGAGTCAGCGAAACGTTTTCCGAATTATATTTCCATGCAAATAATTCGGGAGTAAGATGAGGTATGCCTTTTATGAGGATATACACTATTATGAAAAGCAGCGCAAGCAGTGTAATTGCGGCGGCTGCCAGAACCGCTCCATGCATGATACTTGATTTGACATCTTTTTTCATTTCTTATCCCTCCTTTTAATCAGTGAAAAGGACAGGTTTATTATGAGCACAAGCACAAAGAGCACGACTGCCGTTGCAATGAGAGCTTCTCTGTGAAGGTCGGTAGAATATCCCATCTCCATTACTATGTTGGTTGTAAGAGTTCTTACGCCGTCTGTAATTTTTTCCGGAATTATAGCCTGATTGCCGGCCACCATGATTACTGCCATGGTTTCTCCTATAGCTCTGCCTACCCCCAGAACGATTCCTGCAAAGATTCCACTCTTGGCAGCAGGTACTACCGTGCAAAATACGCTTCTCTCATGAGATGCTCCAAGGGCGAGCCCTCCTTCGTAATAGCTGCGCGGGACCGCTCTTATGGCAGATTCGGACATGCTTATAATTGTCGGCAAAATCATGATTCCCAGAAGGATAGAAGCCGTCAGAACGCTCACGCCTCGGCCTCCAAAGGTGTCACGCACAAAAGGCACCAGCACTACAAGACCGAAAAATCCGTATACTACCGAAGGTATGCCTGCCATAAGGTTTACAGCAGGTTTCATTATTCTGTAAAGCCAGTCCGGGCAAAATTCGGCCATGAAAATCGCCGTGAGAATTCCTACGGGTACTCCTATTAAAAGCGCTCCTGCCGTAACGTACACAGAACCCACAATCATAGGGAATATGCCGTAAATATCGTTGGCAGGTCTCCATTCCGTTCCGAACAGGAATTTGAAAACTCCTATTTCCGCAATGGCAGGTACTCCGCTGACGAAAAGGAATACACAGATGAGAATTACCGCTACGACGGAAACGGTGGCAGCTATGAGAAATACAAATCTCATAATATTCTCTTTTGAACTTTTCATTTATATGCTCCTTATAATTCAAAGGCTACGGCTCTTGCCGCAGCCTTTAATCGCTCGGGATGTTTATTCGAACACTTCGCTCCATGCCTTTGCGGCTCCTGTGAAGATATTCTTAACCTGCTCGCTGGTCAGTCCTTTTAGAGGATTGTCATTGTTTACGATTACAGCTATGCCGTCCATTGCGATTACCGTAGCCTTTACGCCCTCTGATGTTTCTGAGTCCTTGAGGTCACGGGAAGCCATTCCTATGTCGCATGTTCCGTCAATGGCCTTGGCAACGCCTGTTGAGGAATCGCTCTGCTGAACCTCTATAACTACGTCAGGGTTCTTTTCCTGATATGCTTCTTTAAGCTTTTCCATTACCGTGGTAACGGAGCTTGAGCCTGCAACTACTATTTTGCCGCTATCCATGCTGCCTGAGTATGCTTCTGCGTCGGATACTGCTATGTAACCTGCTTCTTCGATTACTGCCTGTCCGTCGGCGCTCATGATGAAGCTGATGAAGTCTTCTGCTGCTTCGCTTAAGTTCTCCTTGGTTGCAATGTTAAAAGGTCTGGCGACTTTATAAGTTCCGTTGTCGATGTTTTCAACGGAAGGTTCAACTCCGTCAATAGAAAGGGCCTTAACCGTATCGTTAAGGGAACCGAGGGAAATGTATCCTATGGAGTATGCATCGCCTGCTACTGTCGTCATCATAACTGATGTTGAATTTGTATTAACTGCTGTTTCTACTGTCTTGTCTACTTTTTCTCCGTTTGCATCCTTTTCTTCGATTCCGAAGAGTTCAATAAACGCTCCTCTTGTTCCGGAGCCTTCTTCTCTTGTAATTACTCCGATTTCTTTTTCTTTGTCAAATTCGTTTTCTGCTTTTTTGCTGCAGCCTGTAAATGCTGCCAGTGACATTACTGCGATCAATCCTACCGCAATTATTTTTTTTACATTCTTCATTTTGCAACTCTCCTTTTGCAATTAAATTTTTAATCAACCTTGATTACATCTTCATGATATCTCCGCAAAGTAAGATTCACTATCTCGGTTTTGTAAAAAGAATGTAAAAAAAGAGGGCAGCACTTGGCTTCCCTCTTAGGTTTCGTCTGAGTCTAAAGCTTATTTAAGAGTTACTGTTGCTCCAACTTCTTCTAACTGAGTCTTGATTGCTTCAGCTTCTGCCTTTTCGATGCCTTCCTTGATGTTTGAAGGTGCTCCGTCTACTAATTCCTTAGCTTCCTTAAGACCTAAGCCAGTCAATTCTCTTACGGCTTTGATAACCTTAATCTTTTCGCCGCCTGCTGCTTCAAGAACTACTGTAAATTCAGTCTGTTCTTCAACTGCTGCTGCGCCGCCTGCTGCGCCTACAACTGCTACAGGAGCTGCTGCGGATACGCCGAATTCTTCTTCACAAGCTTTAACCAATTCATTTAATTCTAAAACTGTCATCGCTTTTATAGCTTCGATAATTTGTTCCTTGTTCATTTTAATTCTCCTTATTCAAATTTTTTAATCTTCTTTTTTGCGGCTTACGCCAAAATTTTTATTCTGCTTTTGCGTCTGCAATAGCCTGGAACGTTCTTACTGCCTTGCTTACAGGTGACTGGATGCTTCCCATGAACTTGGCGATAAGCACATCTCTTGACGGAATGTCTGCGATAGCCTGGATTCCTTCTTTGTCGAACAGGTTTCCTTCTACCACGCCTGCTTTAAATTCCATCTTTTTATATTCTTTAATTACTTCGTTGATAACTCTTGCCGGTGCAGTTGCATCTTCTTTACTGATTGCAATAGCGCTCGGTCCTTCAAGAACGTCTGCAAGTCCTGCAAATTCAGTTCCTTCTATCGCTCTCTTAACGAGAGTGTTCTTATAAACTGTGTAGTCTACATTAGCTTCACGAAGTTTCTTTCTCATAGCATCAGCCTCAGCTACGTTTATGCCCATATAGTCAATAACTACTGCTGACTGTGCTCCGTCTAACTTTTCTTTAATCTCGTTGATTATAACTTGTTTAGCTTTTTGAGCTTCTACTGACATATTTTCGTTTACTCCTTTCTTGCCTTTATCGTCAAAGGCAGAATCGGTACTCCATAAAAAAACCTTGTCCGCATAGACGGGCAAGGTCAATATTTTATATTGTACCTCGGCGGGAAATTAAGCTTTCGCACCCGCTGTCTACGGTTTTGATTTCTATTTTATTTTAAATTCAGGTCCACGTGATTAGAACTGAATAAGAGCAGGGTTTACCTTCACTCCAGGGCCCATGGTTGCAGCTACCGTAACACTTCTTAAGTACTGTCCTTTAGCTGCTGCCGGCTTAGCCTTAACAACTGCTTCGAGCAGTGCGTTGAAGTTTTCAGTCAGTTTTTCTGCACCAAATGAAGCTTTTCCGATTGGTGTGTGAATGATATTGGTCTTGTCAAGTCTGTACTCAACTTTACCTGCTTTAATTTCCTGCAGAGCTTTTTCTACGTCCATAGTAACCGTACCTGACTTAGGGTTAGGCATAAGTCCCTTAGGTCCCAAAATCTTACCTAATCTACCTACAACGCCCATCATGTCCGGAGTTGCTACCACTACATCAAAGTCAAACCAGTTTTCGGTCTGAATTTTCTGTGCCATTTCTTCAGCTCCTACATAATCTGCACCGGCTGCTTCTGCTTCCTGTGCCTTAGGTCCTTTTGCAAATACCAGAACCTTCTTTGTTTTACCTGTTCCGTGAGGAAGAACAATAGCGCCTCTAACCTGCTGGTCTGCGTGTCTTCCGTCAACGCCGAGTTTAATGTGTACTTCGATTGTCTCATCGAATTTAGCTTTTGAAGTTTCTACAGCAATCTTTAATGCTTCCGGAACTTCATGCAAAGCCGCCTTATCGTAGCTTGCTACCGCAGCCTTGTAGTTTTTACCTCTTTTAGGCATTTTCTTTACCTCCTTGTGGTTCTATCGACTTAACCGTCTCCCACCTACTAATCTTCAATAACTATACCCATACTTCTTGCAGTACCTTTAATCATTTCTGTTGCTGCCTCTAAGCTTGCCGCATTCAGGTCAGGCATCTTTGTCTTTGCGATTTCTTCTGCCTGTGCTCTTGTCAGTGTTGCAACTTTCTTCTTGTTAGGTTCGCCGGATGCTGAATCCAGACCTGCTGCCTTTTTAAGAAGAACTGCTGCAGGAGGCGTCTTACAGATAAATGTAAAGGATCTGTCGGCATAAACCGTAATAACTACCGGAATAATCATTCCCTTCTGGTCTTGTGTTCTTGCGTTGAACTGCTTACAGAAATCCATAATGTTAACGCCTTTCTGACCAAGTGCAGGACCTACAGGAGGTGCAGGGTTTGCATTGCCGGCAGGTATTTGAAGTTTAATATAGCCTTCTACCTTTTTAGCCATTCTCTTTTCTCCTTTCTCTTATATTTTCAGAGCTTAGCTCTAATTGATTTTGTCCACCTGGCTGAACTCGAGTTCAACAGGCGTATCTCTACCAAACATGGAAACCTTTACTCGCAGTACCTGTTTTTCTTTGTTAATCTCTTCCACTGTGCCCATAAAGCTTTCGAAAGGACCGCTGATTACACGCACTGTTTCTCCGACTTCCACGTCGAGATCGATGTAAATCTTTTCTATTCCCATTCTGGCAACTTCTTCATCAGTCAAAGGAATCGGTTCTGAACCGTGACCTACAAAACCGGTAACTCCTTGAGTATTGCGCACCAGATACCAGGATTCGTTTGTAACAATCATCTTTATGATTACATAACCCGGAAATATCTTTTTGGTCTTTATCTTTCTCTGACCGTCTTTGATTTCAACTCTGTCTTCCGTCGGCACAACAATGTCAATAATTAAATCCTGCATTCCGCGGTTCTCAACCATCTTTTCGATATTCACTTTTACTTTGTTTTCGTGACCTGAATAAGTGTGTACCACATACCACTTAGCCTTGCCGTCACCTCTGATGCCTTCGCCCTCAAGGGGAGATACACCTTTGTTTTCAATATCAGACATTTTTTGTACCTTCTCTTTTCATATATTTTGAAGTAAATTCAGGTTGCCTTGCGGCGTTCTGATTGTTAGCTTAACGTTACTCCCAAAACTGCTCTAAGAGCGGCTAAAACACCTGTATCAATTAACCAGAATCCCAGCGCAAAAATCGCACATGTCAGAACGACCACGCCTGTGTATGAAGCCAGTTCCTTTTTGGTCGGCCATACAACTTTTTTCATTTCGGTTTTAATACCCTTGTAGTACTCGCCGAAACCTGTCCTTTTCTTTTTCTCTTTTGCCATTATTTACACTCTCCTTACTTAGTCTCTTTGTGAAGAGTATGCTTTTTGCAGAATCTGCAATATTTTTGCATTTCAATACGGTCAGGGTCGTTTTTCTTATTCTTCATCGTATTGTAATTTCTCTGTTTGCATTCTGTGCATGCCAACATTACTTTAACTCTCATGTCGATTCTCCTCCGTTTTACTTCAAATTTCAAAGCTTTTAGCTATCTTTGCTGTTCAATAATCATAAAGTCGCCTATTTATTATAAATCAGCCATTTGTCAAAGTCAACAAGGATTTTTGTTTTCTATGGCTCTTTATAATTCTTTAGGGTCTTCATCGCTTAATTTATCTCTTTTTTCCATATGCTGCCTGTAACCGGGCCTGTCATTCTGTGGTATCTCTACCTGAACATATACCCCGGTTGCCGTCACCATAAGCTCGCCTGTTTCATCCATAATCTCTCCGGACGTAAAGCAGCATCTTCCGTCAACCTTATCCACTCTTCCGTAGGCGAACATCTTTTCTCCCGTTTTTATTGGTTTTTTATATTTAACTGTCATTTCAGCGGTAACATAGCGTGGAATCCAGTCGTCGCATGATTCGGTATCTCCATGAGCCAGAGTTGACCTTCCCATAACTTCATCCAAAACAGCTCCGGATATTCCGCCGTGCATTATACCGTTATGCCCTTCATGAATGCTTTGAGGAACAAAGAAGGTCCCCAATTCTCCTCCTTCCAATTCATAAAAGCGGCATCCGACAGAGGCCGGATTCTCAGTTCCGCAAGTTATACTTCTCGGTGTTACAAGTTGTTTGTTTATTACTTTCTTTTTTATTCTTTCTGTCTTCATTTGTTATGTCTCATCCTTAACCTGCATAATTTTGTCGAGTGCTTCTGCAATCATAGCCTCATCAGGAAGAACCACCGATGCATTAAGTCCAAGCGAATAACAGAATCTTGATGCCGGTTCCCCTTTGAGAGCCTGTTTTTCTATGGTCCAGCCCGACATATCATTGAGCTGCATCTTAATCAATGATGTCATATCATCCTTGCTTAAATCTGTCTCAAGGTTGCCTTTTATGGCATTTAAAATGGACGTGTATTCGGAAAGTATTGTCGTGCTGTTTGAAGCTTTCTTTATTATAGCTTCCAGTATAAGCTGCTGATTTTCGTTTCTTCTCATGTCTCCGTCTACCCATGACTGTCTCTCCCTGCTGTATGCAAGGGCTTTGGAGCCGTCTAAATGATTATGGCCCTTAACAAAGCTGTATTTTTCATTCATGCCGTGAGTATTGAAGGCATAAGGGGATTCTATATCTATGCCGCCTATGGCGTCAACCAACTTAATAACTGTAGAGTAGTTGACTTTGGCATAATAGTTTATTTCAATTCCCATGAAATCTTCTACGGCTCCAACCGTCTCCTGCACGCCGTAGAGACCCGAATGGGTCAACTTATCCGTTGCCCCTTTGCCCGGAAGGTTTATATAATAATCTCTCGGTATTGAGGTAATCAATATGTGCTTTGATTTTGGATTTACGGTGATGACCATATTTACATCGCTTCGTGACACGTTATCAATGCTTCCGGTTATATCAAGTCCGCTTACCAAAACATTAAACGGTTCTTTCGTTACTTTGACATGACTTGTCCTGCTCTTATTTTTTACTGCAACGGAAACCGTATATATTATCTTCGTCTTTTCTTCAAGGCTCGAATCCTGCCCTTTCATGCTTTCATATGATGCGGCGCTTATAAATATGGCTTCTGCCTTTTTATTCAGCAAATTGTCTAAAACATCGGGCAGCTTGTCCAGATATTTATATTTTATACTGATTTCATTTTTCAGCTTATTTCTTGCTTCTGCATATGCAGAGTCTGAATCTGCACACGCCTGAACCGTCTTCCCTGAAAGCTCGGACGCCTCTTCATACTTTGAATCAGCATTAACTATAAGATAAAAGTCTTCTTTTGCTTCTCCGATTTTAGTAATCTCGCCAAGGAACCCTATGGTAGAGCCCAAGTAATATGTTCCTACCCCAAAAGCTACTATAAGCAAAATCGCAAAAATCGCTGCTCCTCGCTTGCGTGAAGGCTTCCCTCTTTTGCTGTACATAACCGGAACTATAAAAACAGAAATAACTATCAGTATTCCTATCAGCGGATAAAGATATTTTGCAGGCAATACGTTAAGCCATAGGAACAGCCCGATAAAGCATATTATCAATATGCTGTATATGACGGCAACGATTCTGCAAAACCTGTTCTTTTTCTGTTTTTTGTGCTCCCTGTTTTTTCTGTCGCTTCGCATGTGGCTTTTATCCTTTCTCGTTTTCTCAAATCTTTATTATGCCCACAATAAAAAGCCTTTCTCAAGGCTTTTTATCTTAGATATTATATATCTTTTTTTGATTTATGACAACTGTTTATTGATAATATTCATAAAACTTTTATACTTCTTATATAAAAGTCAGCAATTTTGATGCATCTTTTCTTGGCGGTACAGCCGGGTCAATATCCGGATACCCAATCGGTATGAGCGCCGCAAGAGCCTGTCCCTCCGGAATTTCGACAATTTTTTTGACTTCTTCTTCATCGAAGTAGCCCATTATAACGGTTCCAAGTCCCTTCTCGTGAGCCGCCAAGCAGAAAGTCTGAGCTGCAATCCCCGCATCGAACATCTGCCATCTATCCTCTTTCAGTGTCGAATAGCTTCCGTCACGTTCAAAGCCCGAACGGCCCTCTACATATGTGAGCAAGAGCATAGCCGGAGCGCCCTCCATAATAGCTACGTTTCCCTTAAATCCATATGTGCACTTTTCGTTAGCAAGGGCGCTGAGGGTTTTTTCATCATCCACTATTATATATCTCGCTATTTGAGTGTTCTTCCACGACGGCGCATATGCCGCAATATTTACGACTTCTTCAAGCAGTTCTCTCGGAACCTTTTTGTCCTGAAACTTTCGGATGCTTCTTCTTTCTTTAATGCCGGTAACTAAATCCATCTTCATAATTCCTTTCTGTTTACTGATATGCTGTAATTCTATCATTAAGTAAGGGTTTGGGCAAGGGGGTTTTGGCTTGCAATAGCAGTTTGCTCACATTTATCTACTCACTGCCCCTATCTCATATATATATTCTTTTTCAGGGGGTAAAATTTTTTACCCCCCCATGTGCTAACAAGAGTTGGTGGATTCAGAAAATAGTGTTATCGGCGCTAAGTGGTGGGTGGTGAGCAGTGGGTGAGGGCTTGGGTGGTATACATATTTTGGGTTTTCGTATACTTTGTACCCGCTTTTCGCTCATGTGTATACCTCCGGTATACCTTTTCGCCGGTTTCGTATACTTTGTATACCCCTTTGCCCTTTTTTGTATACCTGCCGGCAGGTTCACCCCTTCTTCCACCATTTCAAAAGCCCTGAGTCTCCTCAGGGCTTTCTCATCTCTATTGCTTTGTCCGCAAGGTTATCCACCGCAGTCGGTTTCTTGCCAATCGGCCCCCTCGGCCTCTTGGGAAACC
>JAETTD010000040.1 GCA_021769295.1 Bacillota bacterium
TCCAAAAGCTGCCCACGGGTCAGCACTTGCCGGGGATTTTTGCGGAACAGGTTCAGCATTTTGTACTCCATCGGGGATAGGGTCAGGGGCTTGCCGTTTAAGGAAGCCGTCTGCTCCGAGAAGTCCAGAAACAGTCGCCCGTCGTCGTAAATGTCCCTAGCTGGTTTGTGGTGTTCCAGCATGGCGAACATGGCTTTGATTTTCCGCTGCAAGGCACCGATCACAAATGGCTTTGTGATGTAGTCCACCGCGCCCACCTCATAGCCCCGTATCTGGTCGCTCTCCTGATCGTTAGCAGTCAGGAAGATCACAATAGTGTCCGGCTGTTCCGGCTTAATGAGCTTGCATAGGTCATACCCGTTGCCGTCCGGCAGGTTAATGTCCAGCAGCACTAAATCAAATTCCCGCTGACGCAGAGCTTCGGCGGCGGTTCTGGCATTTAAGGCAGAGGTCACGCTGTAACCATCTGCGGTCAGGTTATAGGCTAACATCTTATTCAGAAAGCTGTCATCTTCAACAATTAAAATCTGCTTCATGTCCTCACTTCCTTTGCTTTTTGCAAATAGTATAACAGGCAAATGTCCGCGAAATGTTACAACAGACAAAATTTCCTTTTTTCTATGTTAACTCTGATAGAGAGTATATCCAAGTTATACTTCTATAAAAATACAAAGATAACTTCATAAAGCTATCTCTGTATTTATTCACCCCACAAACCGATACCCGCTACCAACCATAGTCTCAATATACTCATCCCCTGTCTTTCTTCTAATCACACTCACCACATTTGTAACCATAGCCTGACACTTATCCCCTGGCTCCTTCCAGACCGCTTCGTAGATTACAGATTGCGAGAGAACCCCATATGGATGGATTCAAACACCATTAATTTTCTCTTTTACTCCCCGCTCCGCTTCCTTCAGCGGAAAGTTTGGTATCTCCTCCAGCAGTTTCAATGCTATTGCATGCTTCAAATCTTCATCCACATAACACTTCACACTGCCATCCGGCTGCTTCTCTTTCACTGTGGCAAGCTCTGTCATATAATCATCGTAATGTTTAAGAATCTGTGCTGTTGCCCATTTCTCCCCGGCGACAGCTCCCTTGATCGTCTCATAATCCAGTAAATTCCGCTGATCGTCCATAGCTCCGTACCTCCGGCTAATTTATTTCTTACAGCATACCATATCTTCATGAAAAAAAGCACCCGCCAGCTCTCAACACTGACAGATGCTCTCATCCTTAATACACCTCATCAAAATATCCGATGAATACCGTCATCCGCAACAGCCCGTCCTTAATCGAAAACGTCACATTTTCCGCCCGTTCTGCGATTTCTTTTAGCAGCGTCAGTGCCTCCCTGTCACAGAACTCAAAATGTGTCTGATATAAGTCTATGGTAGCCTGCCATTTCTGGTAATCTACCTCGCCCCGTATCTTTCCGCCAAACTGTCGCACATAGGCATCACATTCCCCAAGCAGGTACTCATAATCTGCTTTTTCCTTTGGAACCACACGCTTTGGGATTTTGTTCATTTCCTCCTGGTATGCCTGGAAGAAGCCAACATCCATCAATGTGTCTAAAAAGTCCTGCCCTTTTGCCCTATCAGCCCTCTCCCGAAATTCCTCTCCATAGTCTTTTTCGTATACTTCATTTTCCATGTTTCGCACCCTTTCCTGTAGAACAATTTACCACTACGGGTAGGATGTTACCATAGATTTCTTATTATTCGTTGTCCTGAAAGATAACTTTATGGGTCTATATTGATAAGTTTGTTAGACAAGATTTGTAAAAAATCCACGGCTGTCCGCATTTGTAAAATGTGGACACAGCAGCATAGATAAAAATCCGACAGCCACATCCATTTCACAGATGCCTGCTGCCGGACTTTTACCTATGCTTCAAATTTGTATCCACTGCCGATAACTGTTTTTATGTACCTCTCCCCAATCTTCCGTCTGATTTGACTTATCACGTTCACAACCGCCGTACCACACCTATCACCGGTTTCTCGCCACACAGCTTCGTATATCTGTTCTTTACTGAATACCCATCCCGGATGCTGCGCCAAATATAATAATGTGAAAAACTCATGGTGGCTCATAGGTATAAGCTCCCCACTATGGTAAACAACCTGCTCTTTTAGATGGATTTCTAGTTCTGAAAAAACAAGAACAGATACTCTTTGTTCTATATTTTTAACCGTAAAAGAAGTAAGCACTGTCTCTGTCACTATTCCGGACTCCTTAGTGATCCTCATTACAATCTCAATCGTTCCATCTCTATCACCACCCATCTTTTCCTTCAGCATATCTCTTTTACCAGAAATACTTCTTGTTCCACTTTTCCAATACAAAATAGAAAAAAACAATGAGGTAAAATTCCCTTTTCTTCATGAATGCTGGTTGGTAGTTGCCTTTTATGATAGTAAGGGGCGGCAGCACTTTAGGCTGTCGCTCCTTGACTGCCTAACTGCAAAACCGGGCGGGGCTGTCAACGGCGGGCGAAGCCCGTTCATCTTGACCGTTGACTGGCTCGGCCGGGTTTGCTATTTACCCGACAAACTTGAATTTATTTTAAGCTATCACGTTTTACCTTTTTGAGCCTTACTATCATTACCATAGGAATTTCTTTGTTGTTTTTGAAACATTCTTCATAAAATCCATCAATGACAAATCCAGTTCTAAAACAAAGGTTAAAAATATCTTGTATGGAACGATGATAATAAATCTGCTCCTCCGGTTGCCCTTCAATCGCTATACCATAGTAACTGTGCGGTGTCATATATTTTTCGGTCAACGTGATAAAACAAGGGTGTTGCGTTGCAAAGACAAAAATTCCGCTTTCCTCCAACAGTTCATAAACAGCCATAAGAAGTGGTTCAATATCCGTAATATCCATAATTGCCATATTAGAAACTGCTTTCGTAAAGGCTCGATTTCTTTTTAATTCTAATATACTTTCTCTATTGGTCGCATCCGCTACACAAAATTCAATTTGTTTTGCATATTGTGATTGCCGTCTTTTAGCCAATTCTATCATTTTTTTGCTGTAATCAAAAGCGACAATCGAAGCGCCTCTTTGTGCAAGATACGAAGAATAATTTCCATTGCCACACGCAATATCCAAAATGTAATCCGCAGGATTAGGAGATAGAAGTTCCGTTACTTTGGGACG
>JAETTD010000024.1 GCA_021769295.1 Bacillota bacterium
TACCGTCTCAACGGTATTACCTTTTTCCCACAAGAGCCGCCTTACCTCTTGACCATCCCGATATATTGGGAAATTAAACTCTATTGACTTCAAAGGCTGCTCTGACTCCCCATTTGGATATATCTGAATTTCTTTTATGAGATAAGTAATAAGGTTTTTCTTTTCCTCGTCACTTATTATATCATAGAGCTTTCCGAAATTCAGCATAAGCTTGTAAATATTGTCCAGAGTGATTGTTTCCATTTCGATAGAACTTTTTCTCAGCTTTGCATCTTCAATCCGTTCTTCCAACTCGACAATCGTATCATACAATCCATCAAGCCTCAATGTCATGTCGTGGATTTTTCTTTCTCTGAAACGAGCATCAATAGGCAGATTATCAATCTCTCGTTCCAGACGGGCTTTATTCAAATCTACTTCTTTCAGCTTACTCTCGTAATTGGCAAGTTCCTTATCAATAGCTGTTGTATCGGTCTGTACGCCAATCCGCTTTTCTATCTCTTTTGCAAAATACTTATCACTTACCAATTCCTTAACAGCTTCAATTACAAGTGGCTCAATATCTGTTTTTCTTAGCGATGCTTTATAATCACAATGATGTCCTCGCTCCTGCTTATTTCTACCACAAATATAATAGTAAACCTCTTTGTATGTGCCGTCTTTATTTGTCCAAGCGTGTTTGTTCGTATACATTGAACTTCCACAAAGGGGACACTTTAATATCCCCGTCAAAAGGTGTGACCTATCCTTACCGATTTTGGATGGCTGTTTAATTCCTGTTGCCATACGCTTTGCGTGAACCTTTTGCCACAATTCCTCGCTGATAATTCCCTCGTGTTGTCCATCTTCTAGAATGTAATCCTCTGCATGAACCTGCTTATATTCATTTTTTGTACCTTTTACCTTTTCTCGTGTTCTTCTGCCATAAGCAATCTTACCACAATAAACAGGATTATCTAATATCAACCTTATGAAATGGCTGCTCCATGTTTCTAACGTTCCATTCTGACGAGGTATCTTTTTTATTCCTTGCAGATTAAGATATTTTGCTACTCCGCCAAGCCCTACGTCTGTATTGGCAAACTTATCAAATATAATTCGGATTGCTTCAGCTTCGGTTTCTTCTATTAAGAGCTGATTGTCTTTCAGATAATATCCATACGGAGCAAAACCGCCGTTCCAACCTCCCTGTCTTGCTTTTTCTCTGCGTCCGTTCATTGTCTGTTCAATGATATTTTCTCTTTCAATTTCTGCAACCGCAGATAATACAGAAATTAAAAGTTTTCCGCTTGTCTGTGATGAGTCAATACCTTCCTCAATGCAAATAAGATTTATTCCATACGACTGCACAAACTCCAATGAATTTAGAATATCTGCTGCGTTTCTTCCAAATCGTGAAAGTTTATAGACCAGAATATAATCTATCTCCAATCCGTTCTTTATATCGGAAAGCATTTTCTTAAATGCAGGTCGTCCTTCAATAGATTTTCCTGATTTACCTGCATCCTCATAGATACCGACAATTTCCATTTCTTCTCGGTCAGCAAATCGTTTTAATCCGTTTTTTTGTCCTTCAAGGCTATATCCGTCTACCTGCATTTCGGTACTTACTCTCGGATACAGGACACATTTCTTTCCTTCTCTGTTCATCGTACCACCTCCATAATTTTATAGGGAAATGTGATATGTAAGGCTGCGTAGCTTACGCAGCACAATCCAATTCTTGCAAAACTGTCTTTCCGTATTTTTCAACTATCTGCACCATAACATTGATAAATGAATTAAATACTTCGCTTTCATCTTTCATCTGTTCATTTTGCAATTCTGAATTTTGGATATAGTTTTCATTTCCCATAATGAGTACCTCCGCTATAAAACAAGCGGCTGTACTCTTAATTATAGAAATACAGCCGCATTTTTACCAATGTGCAAATTTATCGTTCTCGTCCCTTTTACACATCTGTTGCCTTCGTTTTCTCCAATGCAACACTAATGGCAAGAGCCTTATCAACCCTTGCCACTATATTGTCTGGTATCATTCCCAAATACTGCTTTAGTCGCTGCTTATCAATCGTTCTTACCTGTTCAAGCAAAATGATTGAGTTCTTATCCAAACCTTCAAAATCATTGATTAAAGTGTGTGTCGGCAATTTTGCTTTAGCGTGTATTCGGCTTGTGATGGGTGCGACAATGACCGTAGGGCTATGCTTATTGCCGACATCGTTTGAAATGACAAGTACAGGTCTTGTTCCGCCTTGCTCCGAGCCGATAACGGGATTTAGATTTGCGTAGTAAATATCTCCACGCTTGATTTTTCTTTCCATTATGTTTGACCTCCCAGATTTATTTAGGCAGGTATGTTCTGCCTATGTAGGCAGCCAAACAAAAGGAAGTATTTAAGGTCGGGAGAGTATAAACAAAATCTCTGTTCTTATGACCGCCTTTCGTTTGGCTGAATATGATAGGAGCATTTCAATTTGTCCTCGACACCCCGAAATGCTATGGGAAGTCGCCAAACGGTCAGCAGCGAACTGACACCACGGGAGTTCCACCCCAACTGTCGGTCTGACAGAGCCGTCCTCATTGCCTGCGACGGTTTTATCACGCTCGGACTGTGACTGGACGGGAGTATCATTATCCTCTTTGTGGGTTATGGCGAAATCGGGAGCTACCCGATTTTTTGAGTCGGTAAGATTGGCTCACCACCTTTCAATCGCTCGCTGCCTGTCGGCAGGTCTTGGCGTACCGCTGCACACGCTTATGCTCATCACAATCACAAAGAGAAAGTATTTGGCGAATGGGTATTCACTTGTCAAGGAACGCCCCCCGTTTTCGCCACACAAAGGAAAACAGGGTAAGAGGTTTTTGTCCTCTCACCCTGTAGCCCGTGGGAATATTCGATTTTCCCCTCTACTCAAAAAACTTTTTTAATTTTTCTTTGAGCCTGTCCATTCGTCTGTAAACAGCTTTTTCAGTAATATTCAGACACACCGCAATTTCACGGGTTGAATATCCTTGTATCTTCATCAAAGCAATCTGCAATGTAAGCCTGTCTACCTTAATCAAGATTTGATATAGGCATTGATTTTCAATGCTGTCCAGAAAATCCTCAACCGTTTTCACTTCGGGTTGCGTAGTATCTTCGGCAAGCTCGTCAAGATATGTACCTGTTTCCTGCACTCGCTGATAATACCGTCTGTCTGAATTAAAAATCGCCCAATCGTGAACACGGAGCTTTTCTATATCGTCCTCATTAACCCCCAAGCTCCGTAACTGTTTTTCCTCGGCTTCTTTCCAGAGCCGCCATTTCTTTTCTTCTCTGGCTTTGTTGTAAGCCATAATGTGTACCTCCAATCTGAATTTTTTTGAGAAATTCAGATTGAGGTGGGCTACGGCACCCAATGCCAGAAGCAGGTTTATCCTGTGTTGCGACAAAAAACAACAAACAAAAAGCCGCAAAGGTACTAAGACCTCTACGGCAATACGCATAATTATCTCTATGATATAGATATGTGACTTCTACTCGAAAAGTAGAAAAGTGCCACGAGCAAGCAAGGCTTTTTTTAATAAGTTATCCTCACTTCTACGTGACACTATGTAAATAACTGCTGCTTCTGATAAGCAGCATGATGGTCGTGCTTGACCAACACATAAAAATCCCTCCAAACTCGAAAACGGGTTTAGAGGGCAGTAAAATTTAGTCTGGGCGTGACAAAGCCGCCCACCAAAGCACCGTTTTTTTTATTTGGCGGGCTTATCCAACCTATTCTGCATAAAGAAAGAGCCAATGAACTGCAAGTTACCTCGCAAATTCATCGGCTCTGCGTCTGTGCGTCTGGCTCTTTGATGATAGTTACTTTTAATTGTTGAACATTTATAAGCTGTTCCTGCCTACACTTAGGACAAAAAAGCGGAAAATTAAGAAGTACCGTATTTTCTCTTATTTTTATCCGTGTTTTGTTTCCACAAACGGGGCAAAGCACCCATTTTTCATTTTGCATAAAACATCTCCCTTAATGTACTTCATTAGTTCCTGCAATAGCCGCTTGCTTTTCCGCTTCATTTAATTCTCTGTGAAGATGGATAGCCATAAATACCGTAATAATAGCAGAAAGCACATCTGCAACTGGCTGAGCATACAGAATACCATTCAATCCCCATATCATAGGCAGAACGAGAATAACTGGCACAAAGCAAATTCCCTGCCTGCAAGCTCCGAGAATAAAGCCTTCTTTCCCTTTTCCTAAAGCAAGGAATAATGAGGAATATACGGTATAGAAGCCAAACAGCATGAGAGAAATTCCATTTACCCTTAATGAGCTTGCCCCTACTTTAATCATCTCCAGATTGCCACTTGCGAATTGTGACACGATGGACGTTGAAAATAAAGCCAGTATCAATCCATAAACAACACAAAATATGGTTGACCAGATAATAGAGGTTTTAATTGCTTCATGCAGGCGGTTGAATTTTTTCGCTCCATAGCTGTACCCTGCGATTGGCTGAAAGCCTTTAATAAAACCAAATATTGTTAGACTTCCCATTGAAACAAGGCGTGTCACAACTCCCATTCCTGCGATTGCAGCATCTCCATAATCAGCCGCCGCATTGTTGATGAGAGAAATGGAAAGGCTTGTTAATATCTGGAACACAAGCGTTGGAATACCAATCTTAAAAATTTCCGATGCAATCTCTTTTGAAAGGCAGTAATTCTTTATTTTAAAATCAAATACACTCTTCTTTCCCAAAATATAAAATAGATACACCAGAGTAGATACTACCTGTGAAATTGCAGTAGCAATGGCGGCTCCTGCCACTCCCAAATCCAGTACATAAATAAATATAGGATCTAATGCAATATTCAGTACGGCTCCAATCAGCAGAGCGCACATGGTCGTCTTTGCTGCTCCCTCGCTTGTCACGATATTATTCATTGTGACATTAAAGACATTGAAGATGCAGGAAATAATATAAATACTTCCATATGTGACCGCATAGGGCAAAATACTCTCTGTCGCTCCCAAAATACTTAGTATCGGCTTTAGAAAAATGACAGACAGGATAATCATAACTACCCCGACAAAAACGCTGCTGTATAAGGCTGTGCTGACAACTTGGTTTGCCTTTTCCTTATCATTGCGTCCTAACAATCTGGAAATGTAGGATGCTGCCCCATTTCCAAATAGCAACCCTAAACCAACCACAACCTGTCCTAATGGATACACAACTGAAATTGCTCCCATCTGGCTCTCTCCCAATCCTCCAACAAAATAGGCATCCACCAGATTGTATAATGCGTTTACCAACATTCCAATCATTGTCGGGATACCCATTGCTAATAGGGCTTGAGGGATAGGTGCGTTACCTAATAGCTGCATTTTCTTGTTTTGTTGACTCATAATTAACACTCCTTTTCTTGACTTTGAGTATAAAATATAGTAGTATAAATTACAGCAATTAAAGCTGTGTTGTATATACTACTATAAATTATAGTAGTTGTCAATAGAGAAAGGAGAATATCATGGCAACAATAGATTTAATCGTATTAGGAATGCTGAAAAAGGAAGCCCTAAGTGCTTACGACATCCAAAAATTGGTTGAATACCGCAACATATCAAAATGGGTAAAAATCAGCACTCCGTCAATCTATAAAAAAGTTATCCAGTTAGAGGAAAAGGGATACATTTCAAGCAACATAGTCAAAGAGGGAAAAATGCCAGAAAAGGCAATCTACTCCTTAACAGAAGCGGGTGAAAAACAGCTTGAAAATCTTATGTTTGAAATATCCGCAAAACCCATTCAAATCTTCTTGGATTTTAATGCAGTCATTGTCAACTTGGATGCCCTTTTGCCAGAAAATCAAATGAAATGCCTAACAGATATTGAAGCCAATATAAAAACACTAAAATCATATCTGGAAAAAAATTTGAAAGCGAAAGAAAATGTACCCGAAATCCCACAAACAGGATTAGCGGTCTTGCAACAACAATTCATTCTTGCACAATCCATTGAAACATGGATTGATGAATTAAAACTAAAATACGAATAATTACAATCCCCCATAAGATACTTTTCCAAATAGGCAGAGCCGATGAACTGTGAGTTTATCTCTCACAAGTTCATCGGCTCTGCGTCTGTGCGTCTGGCTCTTTGATGACGGTTACTTGTAAATTCTCGACTTCAATTAAAGTTTCCTGTCTACATTTCGGGCAGTAAAGAGGATAGTTTTTCAAAACTGTGTCTTCTCTGATTTTGTTTCGGGTTTTGTTCCCACAAAGAGGACATAAAATCCATTGGGAATTTATACTCAGCATATTATCCTCGCCTTATAAGGTCATGTAACCGATTATCTGTAACAAATTTCTTTTTTCTGGGGTCACCCTCTGCACGATAGATTACTAAGCTGTCTAAATCAAATATTGAACTCCAAACTGTTTCAAAATCTGGCTCATCATCATATTGGCACATAAACCCATAATCACCTTTTAAGAGATGTTCGGTAGTTTCAATGTATTCATCTTTTATGCGTTCCGAAGAAAAGCTGTCTAATACTGTCCTGTAACGCCTGTGCGAGTCATAATCATTTCCTTTTGCATCGTCATATGGTTTCATCTCATCAGATGTAAAACTATTAACAGTACAAACAATACTGCCATTTTCAAAAGTTTCTGCCGCCCGAACTTTTTTGAGAATTGGCGTACATTCAACCACTACCATATTGCCTTTTTTATCTGCAAGTAAAATATTGCAGTTAGAAGATACTGGCAAGCCCATAAGAAGGGAAACCGCCTGTTCGGTATTATCTGCCTTTTCAAGCAAATATCTTACAATAAAGCAAGAATTGAAACCTGCTTTTATCTTTTCAAGGTCGGTCATTACAAAAGTCATTGCTACAGCAAGTCCGTGTTCATTCACTCCTTCTTCGCCGTTAATGAAAGAGGAAGTAGTGATATTGAACCTGTTTCCATTTTTCGGTGCATAGATTTCACTTTTGCTTCCTTCACGCAGATAAGGTGGTAAGTCATTATTTCTACCGTATATTGTTCTGCCATTGCTTGAATATGCAAAAGCAGTACAGCCCCTAACCTCAACGGGGATGTTGTTCTCCAAGTTATACATACAGCAGCCCATACACAACATCCAAGAAATGAAGTGTAGATAATCTGTGCCAATGGCGTCACTTACGCCTCTTACTTCCTCACATATCTCTGGGAAAAACTTTCTTAAAATTTCTTCGCTTTGTTTCCCGTGTTCCAATTGAAAATTATCCAACTGGAGTGGAAAGGAAATATGAGCTTTTTGAAATATGTTTCCTCTTTTTACGCCCATCTGATAATGGTCGCCTTTTAATCTTAAATGATACATACTTAAATCTCCTTTGCTTTTTTGATTGCAATCCACACCTCGGAATGTCCTTTGGATGGCTGTCCTTTGCAGACTGGATATATTTCAACATCTGGAAGTCCTGCATATTCATAACCAGAAAACGGTAGAAATTCTGTCAAAAATCTGCGAAAAACACTCTGCACATCTTCCTTAAATACTCCGTCGTTTTCAAAAACAACCCACATGCCCTCTGGTATCATGTATTCTACCATTCCCTCTGGCACGGGAATGTTGCTCGAAACAGCGATATAATAATATATATCCTCTGGATTATTATAAACGCTGACTCCTAAAATGCCGTCTGGATTTTTGTTTGATAGCTCTGCTAATTTGGAAATACTGCCATCCAATACTGCCTTTTTCCAGAACGCAGGAACATTCCGCATATTTTCCTCTGCATCTTCAACAAGAGGTATTCTAATTCCTATAATGCGAATATTTTTCTTTTCTTCAATGTGATATGCCATTGCACTGCCTCCCAAAACTTTTATAGAAAATTGGATTGATGGATATGCACACAAGGTACATCCCATACTTTTTGCCGCTATAGGTGCTATCCCGTGTACGCTTTGAAAAGCACGGTTAAAGGATGTTGGAGATGAATACCCGTATTTGTGAGCAACATCAATAACCTTATTATCTGTTCTTTGTAACTCAAATGCAGCCTGTGTCATTTTACGGCGGCGTATGTACTCTGATAGTGACACTCCTGATACATAAGAAAAAATCCGTTGAAAATAATATGTTGAACAACAAGCTATATGAGCTGCTTCATCATAGGATATTTCCTTGTCTAAGTTTTCTTCTATGTAATCAATGGCTGCTCCAAGTCTTTTCAACCATTCCATTTACTTACCTCCTCATATATAAGCATACAAGAATACGAGCATATTTTCCTCGCTTTTCATGTCCGCTTTTGTAAACTTATCTATAGTTTATCCGAATAAAAAATTAGTTTCAAGTATGTCAAGCGTGCTTTAATCTCTTGTTACAAGAGATTAAACTTCCTATACCGAGAGATTTCACATCGTTTAACTGGAAGCCACATCTCTGTAAAATATAAGGGTAAGATTTTCAGAGTATAGGTGGTGAGCTAATGGACGAAAGGAACAATAATTTTGACTTCGATTTTACTCCGATAGGACAGGCAATCAAAAAAGCCCGTGAAGCCAGAGGGATGACGAGGGAGCAGCTTTCTGGAATAATCGGCTATGCTCCCAGACACATCCAATCTATCGAAAACGAGGGGCAGTATCCAAGCATCGAGCTGTTTATCCAGCTTATTACGATGTTTGATGTGTCGGTTGACGAGTACATATTCCCCAATAAGGAAGTCGAAAAAAGTTCTGTCCGCAGACGCTTAGACGCACAGCTCAACAGATTGGACGATAAAGAGCTTTCCGTCATAGAAGCAACGGTAAACGGACTATGTAAGGCAAAAGAGCCAGAGGAATAAACCTCTGGTTTTTCTTTTGCCCATCCTTAATATTAATAGGCAGGAATACCGTAACCATAGATGGAGCCGCTGCCAACCGTATATTGCTTTTGCCTGCAAGCGTCGCCAGAATTACCCTCCACGGTGTAAACAACACCGTTTTCGCATTTCTCCACAATGCCTACATGGTCGGTTTCTCCGTCGCCTTCCCAATCAAAGAAAATAATATCGCCTGCCTGCGGCTCGTAGTTTCTGTCTTGCCATTGTCCGTTACCCTTAAACCAATTTGAGCCGTCCACGCAGCCAGAAAATTTAGGGATAATCCCGCTCTCAATATATCCGCATTGGTCGGCACACCATGACACAAAGCAGGCACACCATTCCACACGCCCATCAAAGCCATACCAACTCCAATAAGGCTGACCGCCCTCATTGCCGAGCTGTGTCAAAGCGACCTCCACAATCGCCTGGTTACCGCCGCTTGTGAACGCTCTTCCGTATGGATAATACCGCAGCACATGGGCGGGATACTGCGTGTCTCCATAGCTGTCCCAACCTAACCGTGCCGCCTGCATGGTGGAGAACTCTACCGCATTGGCATAGGAATAGCCGCCATAGTTGGTCTTAGCCCACGAGATATAGCCATTACCGAAATTGTAACCTTGTAAGGCAAGTTTGATATGCTCCATATCAATCGGGTTTTCTACCTCAGCAGAGATAAGGGCTGCCTTTAATTCCTGTACCCCGCACTCAATCGAATATTCTGGGTCTTTAATCCCATTCGGCTCGTGTGGATACCTTGTGTTAAAGCTGCCTTCCGCCGCCTGCATCGGGTCAAGTCCACGCCCGCCAGACTCCTGCATCATAACCGCCTTGATAAGCTCCACATATTCGGGAATGCCGTATTGTTTGGCATATTTCTGTATCAAAGGCTCATAGGCTTCCACCTCCGCACTGACAGGGGTATAGGCGTTACTTCCGCTTCCGCCGCCAAACAGGGAAACGGCACAGCCGAGCAGGACAACAATGAGAATAATCACAACTGCAATCCAACCACCTGCAATTAAAGCGGAAATCAGAGCTTTTGTTCCTGCAATAATCGCCTTGACCGCAGCTATGGTGGCTCTGACCGTCGCTTTCGTTGCTTCGGCGGTTGCCTTTGCGGTGACTTTTGCCGCCTGTGCCGCCTTTTGGGCAGTTTTCGCAGAAGCCTTTGCCGCTACCTGTGCTGTTTTTACTGAGGTTTCCGTCGTTTTGATTGCCGCCTTAGAAGTTGCCTGTGCGGTTTTAATTCCCTTTTCGGTTGTCTTGACCGTTCCCTTAGCAGTTGCTTTCACCGCTTTTTCTGTATTTCGGGCTGTGGTCTTAATCATTTTTTGCCCCTGCTGTCGGGTCTTTATCAACTGCGATTTTGCTGTCTGGGAAACATCGGGGGCAGCGGAACGGCTTGCAGCTCCATGACGGATCTGCAAGCCGTGTTGTTCTGACATATTCTGTGCTGCTTTCTGTTCTGCTGCTTTGACAGCCCGACTTTGCTTGAAATCGGTTATTTTATCTTTTGCCTTACCGATATTATCCTGCGTTGTCTTGACTGCCTTTTGCCCCTGCTTATTGAACTGGTGGATACCTTCGTCCTTTACACGGTCTGCCGCAAAAGAAATCCTGTCCGTAGCATATTCTGTGGCAGAGCTTTCATCAGCGTAATATCCCTGTTCCGCCTTGTCCTTTATCCCCACATAGGCAGATTTCATACGCTCACTGGCTATGGTGGCTTTATCTATGGTCTTTATCGTGCCTTTAACCGCATCTCTGGTTTTAATATCAGCCATAGAAAACCTCCTTTCCCAGAGGATTTGCGTTCAAATCAGCCGACCTTTTTTGCCACTACAACGAGTCTGCCGTTCTGTGCGGAGTATTCGCAGGTGGAAAGGGCAATGAGCCTGTCGCCGTATTTAGCGGTCACACCTGTATCATACAAAGCAAGCTCCTTGCACTTCCCGACATAGGAATTAAATTCTTCCTCATTCTCCGCATCAACAAAGTCGTAGTATCGGAAGCCCTCAGAACTGTACGCCACAGTCTTAAATACAGCGACGATTTCATACTCTGCCTGCTCTGTGAGGGTATCAAACTGAATAGTCTTGTGTTCCTCATAGAAGCTCTTGGACTTGTAATCCTCCAACGCTCCAAACATCTTGCCACCCTTGATGTGATGACCGTAGATAACCAGATTGTCACTTTCGGCAATATCACAATTCTCCTGCACATAAGGCGTACCTAAGTCGCTGTACTCTTTTTCAAAATTGTGCTTCAGATAAAAATTCGGATTGTTCCTGCTCTGCATCACAGGATAATTGATTGTCGTGCCGGCAATGGAAATCCAACCCACCATATCCTCATTCTGTAAATACAATTTCTGATACTTGGCAAGCACATCTTCTCCCTCGCTGACAGGGGCATCGTCTGGCACGGTTTCATCCGTGGGAGCCTGCTCTACCATCTCGACAATCTCCTCAAAGGTTTCCGTCTGCTCGTCCACCTCTGCATAGTAATGATAAATGCGGAAGCCGCAAAAAGCCGCCGTACCTAACAGGCACACGGCGGCTACAACACAGATAATAGATTTATAATTCTTCATAGGCTTTTCCTTTCTTATCTTGAAATTTCCGTCTGTTTTCTGGGAGTAGGAAGCTCCCTGCAATATTCGGGGTATCTGACCTTGATACCCTCCATAAAGTAGGGAGCAAACTCACAGCAGAACAACTCCTCTGGCGTGAAATACCGTTCCTGCCCTTCCTCTGCATACCCGTTCCAAAGGTTAAAAGCAAGATGGCAGACCTTGACTGTTCCACTTGTCTGCCAGCCGCCGTGCATACCCTCTGGCTCGATGCAGTCCTCCTTGAAATTGAACATCTGGTTGATGTTCGCCCTCGTTTCCGAAGCGATACCCATCACATAGAAAAACGCCCTGTGATAACAGTCGTTCACTCTGCATTTCATCATATTTTCCAGAAAGAAATCACGATGAGCCGTATCACGGAATTTAATATCAGCCATAAAAAACCTCCTTTCTTAGACCTCACCGAACTTGGTCGTCATCAACTTGTAAAGCTCGGTATTGCGTGGGAACTTGTTTACAAATGGTACAAGAGAGCTGCCAACTTTGAGTAATCCCTGTCCTGCACCGACATTCGTGATATAGCTCATCTGAAGGTCGGAGATATTAAGGAGCTTGGCAAGCTCAAGTCTGTCCGTAGATGCTTGGTTAAGCATAATGATAAATTCGCTGTTAGCAAGCATTGTCCTTGCCGTATGGCTCTGCAAAAGGTCGTCCACATTCTGCGTAATACCTGTACAGTACGCACCGTATTTACGCACACGCTTCCAGAGGGTAAAGAGGAAGTTTGCAGAGTATTCATGCTGAAAGAGCAGATAGATTTCATCAATGAAAATAAATGTGTTTCTGCCTTTGGCTCTGTTCTGTGTGATACGGTTTAAGATACTGTCAAGCACGACAAGCATACCGATAGGCTGTAACTGCTTGCCCAAATCCAGAATGTCATAGCAGATAAGACGGCTGTGGGTATCAACATTCGTGTGCTTTGCAAAGGTGTTGAGCGACCCGTCCGTAAACAGCTCAATCGCAAGGGCGATTTCCTGTGCTTCTGGCTCATTCTGTTTTAACAGTTCCTCACGGAAGTCCTGCAAGGTGGGCGGCGTTCCCATATAGTTGCCCTGCTGATAATAGCGGTACACGCTTGCCGTACAGCGGTCAATGATGGATTTCTGCTTTGCTCCCAAGTTCGTGCCGCCGATGAGCTGTTCGCAAAGGGATAAAATAAACTCCGATTTCAGAATGACAGGGTTTGCACCGTCACCATAATCGGAGTTCATATCCATAGCATTGATGTGATTTTCACTTGTCGCAGAGATATGAATGACTTCTCCCTTCATTGCTTTCACAAGCGGGGAATACTCACGCTCTGGGTCAATGATGATAATATCAGCGTTGGGGTCGGTCAGAATGATATTCGTCATTTCTTCCTTTGCGGTAAAGGATTTTCCTGCACCCGACACACCGAGAATAAAGGAATTGCCGTTAAGGAGCTGCCTGCGGTTGGCGATAATCATATTTTTGCTGATAACATTCTGACCGTAATACACACCGTTTTCATGGTAGATTTCCTGCACACGGAACGGGATAAACACTGCAAGGCTCTCTGTTGTGAGGGTACGCAGGGCATCTATCTTCCGTACACCAAATGGCAGGGCTGTATTCAATCCGTCCATCTGCTGATATTTCAGCACCGCAAACTGGCACAAATGCTTTCTTGCGGTAGTCAAGAGAGCTTCTGTATCATTGTCGAGCTGCTCTTTGGAATCTGCCGTATGCACCATCGTCAGCACGGCAAACATCATTCTCTGGTCACGGATTGTCAAATCATCCAGAAATTCCTTGCTTTCTTTTCGCTGCTGTTCCAAATCATAGGGGATAACGGCAGAAAAATTGTTGTTCTGGTTCTGCTTCCTCTGCCAATTCGTGATATTGGTTTCCACACCAAGCAGACGGTTTTCCACCTCCCGCACGGCTTCATCTGTGGGAACGGGGATAATATCAACGGACAGCATCATATTCCTGTTCAGCTCACAAAGCTCCGCAACCATACTGTCCTTGATATATGCCGCATACTCTCTGAGAAAAATCACACGCCCATATCTGTCACCCATTCTGAAGCAGTCGCTCTCAAATTCAAAGGTATCAGGGCAGATAAAATCCTTGAAATCGTGACCTTTCCGCATCGTCTGGGTAATATCGAAGTGGAACGCTGTTTCTTCTCCTGTACGGTAGAAGTCGTGGAAGATACGCAGCTTGTCGCCTGCGTCCAGTTCCACACACTTCGACCCCAGACGGTTAAAGTGGGCGATAAGGTCAGCACCCACACGGGCGAAGTAGTTTCGGGCTTCCTCGATATTCTTCTTGCAGACAGATACGGTTACATACTTATCCTGTACGATGGAATTAGCCCCTGTCGCCTTATCCAGAAGCATTTTGTTGTATTCCTTGCGGTACTTATCCAGACCGTCATCAGCCATTGGGATTAAAATAGTCTGTTCAAAATCAGCTTTGTTCAAGCGACGGTTGTTGATAGTGATTTTCGTGGTCGCACCGCTGTCAAGGGAATTAAGAAGCTCCGAGTATTCAAGGAACATTGCTTCCTTATCCTCACGGCTTGCCACGGCATAGTTTATATCCTCAAATTTAAAGGTCTTTGCGTACTTGTTCCTGCCGACAAGGAATATGCCGTCATCCCAGATTGTCTTAATCGGGATAACATTCTGTACCGACTTCGGCACAACAAACTTTTCCCTGTCCTGCTTGAACAGATTTTTAAGAGTTCTCAGCATTGTTTACCTCCTTGCTGCGTTTCGCTTTTTTCTTTTTCGTTTTCTTTGGTTTCGGTGTCCTGCCTTTCTGCTTTTTCCGTACTGTCGGCAACCCTTTTTCATGGGCTTCAATGGTCGGCTTCATCGTTTCGTAATAGAGATTATCTGGCAGGAACATCAGCTTTTTCGGCATCAGAAATTCCGATTTAATCCACGCCCAGACAAACTGCTCTGCGGTCATACCGTTGTATTTGATAAATCCCATTGCCGCAAAGGGGAACGCACCTAAGATACAAACCCAACTGAGGGTTTCCGTACCAAACCGTGGACGGAGAAGAAAATACAAACCCACCGCCACGCCGCAGGCAAGGACAGAAAAAATGAACTGTCTGAGGGACAGTCCAAAAAACATACTCTCCGTATAATTACGGATTTCCTTATTTATCTTGACTTCCAATCATAGCACCTCCCTTACAAGCCCATCATTTCTCTTACAACACGGTCTGCCATTTTGACCGCACCGACAAGGACGAGCATATTGAACACAAGCTCCCCGATATAGCTCCATACCATTGTAACCGCCGCCGCATCGGGATTGACCACAGGCGGAGAAGAAGCAAATAGGGAAAAGATAATGCAGGCAAGCACGATAACCGCACCTTCAAGGCATACAGCGGCATAGCTCTTAATGAAGCTCTTGCCGACACTTTGGCTCGGCTCTCCAGCAAAAGTGGAAAGGGGTACGGGTGCTATGGCAGTATAGATATACAGCTTGAAAAACCTGCCATATACCGACATAATCATTATGAATGACAGCACCGTAATAAACAGTCCGCCTATCAGCGTGACCGCCCATAGCGGGATACTCTCAAAAAATCCGCAGTCTTCAACGGCTGTCATGATTTCCTGCGGCAACACCGTCTGCTGTGCCGAGCCAAATCCTGCGGCATTCATAATCGTGGAAATCATACCCTGCACAATCTTAAACAGTGCCATCATCAGTTCTAATCCGTAGGTCACTGCACCTTTGGCAATGGCAAAGCGGATAAACAGCTTCAAAGCCTGCTCTGGTCGCTTGACTTCTGCAAAATTTCCGCAGGTACGCATCACACCCACAACAAAGAACAGCACGAGCAGGGCAAGTCCGATAGCCTGCACCGCACCGTGAATATCCACGATGACATTCCATATCGTGCCGCCCTTAAAGTTCTCTGGGGATTGGGTAATGAGTTGCCATATCTCGGCTAATTTCTCATTCCAAGTGTTTAGGGCGTTCTCAAGATTTTGTACGACCCAATTATCTGACACTGATTACAGCCTCCTTTCAACGAATAGTTTATTTTTGGCATTTTCAAACCTCCTTTCTACTCTCATACTTTGCATGTAGAAAGCATGAGAAAAATGTTGTATAATATAAAAGCCAACTGCTCCAACAGTTGGAAGCAATTGACTATGTAAGGGGATATGTTATGGACAAGTTAATTCCTGCTTTCATCATAATAGGAATAATTATATTAGGTTTCATAATGAAGCGTATTGAATTAAGCGATATAATCAAACGGGTTGAATTTACAAATAGCTATCGTCATAAATTCATTGAACTAATAAACGGATTTATGTCAAGAAACTGTTTTAATCAGCAGTTATACTACGAACTGACATCAGATGTAAAATCAATGCAATATGAACTTGGCTCTGATGGAATATTTGCTTATGTTACTGATAACCTACGAGGATTTAGCACCAGCAATTACCAATTGCTGGTGAACTTCTTGCCAGAATTACGGAATGCTATCAACGAGCGTGATAATGGCATAATTATGAACAGAATAAACCAGTCGGCACAGGACTGTGATGATATGTTCATACGCCATTTAGGAACTCTTAAAGAAGCTGAAAAATCCATAAGGAAGAATCTTGTTAATCCGTTTTCCTGTTTTTCTGACGGTATCAAGTTTATTGTTTCGTTACCTATTTTATTGCTCCATTGGTTTGGATTTATTTCAGACGAAACCACCCGCAGGGCAAAACATAATTGGATTATAAAACTTCTAAACATAATTGTTACCCTTGTAGGATTTATAGGCGGTCTAATGTCAATCGTTATGGGATGGAATGAATTTTGGCAAATAATTTGCAACATATTTTAAATATCCTTATGTATTGCAGCTTACCCCAAAAGGTAAGCTGCTCTTTTTTAGCCTGTAATAAGAGTCAAGATTTCCTTTGCGAAGGTAATGACAACGCCACCTGCAAGGGTCAAAAAGCCGTTAGCTCTCTGGGACGGGTCGTGGGATTTGAGAGAAAGACCAATCTGCACGATACCAAAGCCGAGCATAATCATACCGACAGCCCTCACCAGACCGAAAATGAAATCGGACAGGTTGTTGACTACCTGAATGGGGTCATTGGCAGCAAAGGCGGTTACGGAAGTACCAAGCACAAAGGTCATTGCCATAACAGCCATACAGTAATAGCGGAAGCTTTTCTTAACCTTTCCAGTCATCGGCAGCTTCGTGGTTTTCTTGTTCTCATTCTTCTTAAAAAGTTTCATAGGGTAAATCCTCCTTATAAATTGAATATTTCTTCCAAGTCCTCATCGGACAGAAGCTCATAGGAAGTGCTGACAGTTTTTACGCTCACGACGTTATCTGGAATATCACTGTCAAACACAATGGTTGCGACAGCCTGCATAGGCTCTCCGTGGATATACGGCGGTTGTCCTCCGTCAACCGTCAATTTTACATTCGGGTGCTTCAAGATGTCATACTTAAAGTCCATAACGGGGCGTTCTCCACGCACAAAAAGAAGTGCGTAACGGTTATCAAGCATACGCACTTCGTCTGGGGTCATCAGCTCACGCCCCGAAATCTGATAATTTGTTGAATAGTTACCACTCCGCCCAGAGCTTTTCCCGTAGGTGTTGGTATCAATGGTTTCCTTGCCCAAAAGCTCTGACACATATTTGTGGGTGCTTTGCTCGTTGCCACCCAGATACAAAAACTCATCGCAGTTGCCAACAATGCTTTCCCATTGCTTTTCAAAAAGGGCTTTGAGCTGTGCCAGATTTTGCAGGATAATGGATACCGATACCCCTCTGGAACGCATAACGGACAGGATTTTATCAAAGTCATCAGGCAATGAAACATTCGCAAATTCGTCCATTATGAAATGGCAATGCACAGGCAGGCTTCCGCCGTACTTGTGGTCTGCCAGATAAAAAAGCTGTTGAAAGAGCTGGGTATAAAGGATACTGACAAGGAAGTTAAAGCTCGTGTCGTTGTCTGGTATCAGAGCGAACAGAGCGACCTTCTTTTCTCCCAGACTTGGCAGGTCAAGCTCATCGGTGGCGGTAAGCCCTGCAAGGCTCTCCAGATTGAATTTTTCAAGCCTTGCGGCAAGGGTTATCTGGATACTCTTTAAGGTCTTTGCACTACCACTGTGGTAATCCCTGTAATACTTTAGGGCGATATGCTCTGGGTTTACCATTTCCAGACGGTCAAACAGCTCGTCCAGAGGGCTTACATAGCTGTCATCGTCCTCTCGGACTTCGCCTGCACGGAGCAGCTCCATAACCATCGGGAAATTCTGCTCGTCTGGCGGTGCTTCATGTTTCAGATAGAACACCAGAGCCAGAAGCAGCATACTCGCCGCCGTATCCCAGAACGGGTCTTGCGACTGTGAGCCTTTCGGCGTGGTCGCCTTAAACAAGTTTGTTACCAACCTCTGAACATCGTTATCGTTCCGCAGATAGACAAAGGGATTGTAACAATGGCTGCGGTGCATATTGATAAGGTCAAGCACACGCACCTCATAGCCTTTATTTTCCAACAGACCCCCGATGTCACGGACGATTTCGCCCTTTGGGTCGAGTATTACAAAAGATGTGTTGCACTGCATAGCATTTGGCTTGCAGAAAAACCTTGTTTTACCCGCACCAGAGCCGCCGCAGACTAAAATATTCAGATTCCTGCGGTGCTTTTTCCCGTCCAACCCAATACGGACATTCTGGGTCAAGAGCTTATTAGCTGACGGGTCTTTATCTCGGTACTTCTTATTCAAAGCACCTGCGTTGCCCCATTTCGCAGAGCCGTGTTCCTCACGCCTGCGGTAGTTCCTGCGTGTAGAGAAATAAACGCCGATGCCCATAACGTAGGCAAGCAAAAAAATAAGGACAGTCTTTACGCTGTCCTCACACACCATTATTTCGAACGGATTGCCCATCGCCACGGGCAGACCTCGGATAATCTCTACAAGACCGCCGCTGACATAGGGTGCTGTCAGCAGGGCAAGCCATACGACAGGAAGTATGCCGCAGACAGAAAGGATTAGGCTCGTTTTCTGGTTATCGTTCCTCATTGCACCTGCAATGCACGACCTTAACCTTTTTTGTCGGGGCGTGTGCCACCTTGCTTATCAGCTCGTCAACAGGCTCGGTGGGGCGTTCCTCCTTTAACTGCTGTGTACGCAGGGTGTTTAAGGCGTTGATGACGATATTCTTATCGTACTTGTCAAGTGCGATATGGTATCGTTCCTCTCTCATAGTCTTCACCTCCGATTAGCGTTCCTGCTCTTTGCTCTTTGCAGGCTTGTTCTTTTCCATACTCTTATACATATCGCTCTGGATTTCGCCCAGAACATCACGCATCGTGCCAAGCTCTCCCTTGAATGCCTGCGTATCCATTTCCGCATACTCTCTGGGAAGTCTGGAAAAGTCAAACCCTCTGGTATCCACGCCGTAACGGGAGCTTACCATATAGGCAACGCAGAAGGATTTGAAATCGGAAGCATCACGGCTCTCGTTGTGCTTAAAGTCATAGACCGCTGCCGATACCTCTTTTGCCATACTCACGAACAGCACTTCCTCGGAAAGCCCCTTCTTGACAAAAATGGTCTGCTGAGAGCTGTCATAATAGGCAGGCAGTTCAAGCTCACCGACGGGTACACAGGGTACAGGGCTTGCATCAATCAGAGCCGACACAAGCTCACGCATGGATTTCGGCTCCTGTTCCTGCTGCCTGTCCTTTGCCGAGGTTTCGGAAATATCATAAACCACTTTGGCATTGTAGGAGATGCCCTTTGTCCCGTCCTCACGGGTGTATTCCTTGCTTGGCTCAAGGATAATAATTTTCTGTGCGTCCTTGTTCACATAGACACGGTTCGCTTTCCATTTGCTGTACTCTTTAAGCTGCGTTGCTTCGGGCATCTGTGCTGACACCAGAATAGCGTTAGCCACGGAGTAGCGGTCAAAGCGACCCTGCACATTAAGATACTGACGGAAGCTGTCGCCGCTTGCCATCATTTCAGAGCAGGTATTGTCAATCAGCTCATAGGCTTCTTTCCGCTGTGCCTGCTTTGCGGCAGCCCATTCCTCTTTATCAAAAGGTTTGTTGCCACCGCCGAATACATCGTAAATACTCATAGCTGTTTACCTCGTTTCTTTGGATTTTGGTTTCTTTTTCTTTCTCTGGGGCTGTTTATGCTCCGTTTTCCCGTTAGCACTTTTCGCCCTGTCGGAAGCTCCGCTTTTGTCCAGGGCGGAAGTGCCAATCTCTGCTTTCTGCTCCTTGCGGCTCTCCTTGATTTTCCGCAGTTCCTCTCTGACAGAAGGTTTCTCCTTAGTCATAGTAGCCCCCTCTGCGGATTTCTTTGGCTGCTCTGAGGTAGGCTCGGACTGAGGGGATTTTTCTGTCTTTGCCACCGAGGGGTTTGGGGCGTTTTCCTCCTTCTGGACGGGCTTGCCCATAAGCTCGTCAAGCAGCTTGTCTTTCTCCGCCTTTTCCTGCACACCAATATCTGGCTCTGACTGACCGTCCTTTGCATCTTTGGATTTCTCGGCTTCCGTCACAATAGAAGCGGTATCCATCGAAGCAAGATTAAAGCGTTCCACGATACGGCTGATTTTCGATGCGTCCTCGGCACGGGCGATGACATCGACCTCGGCATTGGGGTCTTTGTTTTTTCTGTCCGTGAGGACGCAGTAAAGCACACCGTATTTTTTCGCTTCCTGCGTGAACTTCTTTAAGTCACCGTTTTTGACGGTAAAGACTTTCAGCTCCTTGCCAGAACGGAGCATACTCGTTAGCCTTGCTTTGCCTTTGGTTTTCTTTTCTTCTTTGAGAATGGAATACAACAGGATAGCGATGTTCTTCGCACCTGCACCTGTGATTTTGGCAGCGACCTCAAAGCCCTCCAAGCTCATTCGGACGATTTGTTCTGCCGCTTCGCCGCCTGTGTTCATTCTTCATCAGCTCCTTTCTTCGCTGTTCGTTTTCGTCTGCCCGTATCGTCTGCAATTTTTCCTTGAGGGTATCACTACGGGCGGAAATGCCCTCGCACAGTCTGACCTCCTTTCGGATAACTTTCAGCCGCCCCGAAATATCGGAAATCTCTGCCTTGACCGCTTCCTTTTCTTCGCCGCTTATCCTGCGGGATTTGGAGTAAAGCTCCTTTCGCTTCTGAAGCAGGGCAGACATCTCCGTTTCCAGAGAGCCTTTATATGAACAAAGCTGCTCCGCCGTATCAATGTGATTGCGGCAAAGCAGCCTTGTTTCCTGTGTGATGGCTTCCATCTTCATAAGGTCGTCCTTTAAGAGATAATGAAGCCGTGCATAATTTTGTTTTCTGCCTTTTGGCAGGATACCGAGCTTGTAGCAGTAATGGAGATACAGTCCACGCAAGCCACCGATTTTCTTAGCGTTCTTCAAAGAGCCTTTGACCCGATAGACCTTAATCTGTGGCTGTGGCTCCGAGAAGCTCTGGAATTTGACCGCATAGGAATTTTCTCTGATACGCTCCATAATCCTGTCATTGGTGTATTCCTCTCCGAGCTTATAAATCCGCTTGGGTCTTTGCCAGCCCTTGCCGATAATCGTCCAATACTTGCGGTTGGGGTCAAAGTTTATGCGGTAGCCCATTTCTGCCAACTGGCGGTCAAAGTCTTTCAGCGTGAATGATTTGCTGATAGCTTCGTCCACCGCCTGTCTTGCAACATTATCCCTCGTGGGTCGCCCCTGCTTTTCGGCTTGGTAAAGGGCGTAGGGCTTTTTCTTGCCGCTTGGGTGTTCGATGACGGACAGGGCATACTCACGGCAAAGCTCATCGGAGCGCTGACGGAGCAGCCGCAGATTTGCTTTGTTGTCGTGGTAGTGCATACCGTCAGCAAAAGAAACAGAGTTTACGACAAAGTGATTATGCAGGCAGTCGGTATTCAGATGGGTGGCAACGATGACTTGAAATCTGTTGCCCCACATTCGCTCAGCAAGTTTAACGCCGACTTCGTGAGCCTGCTCTGGCGTAACCTCACCGTGCTTGAAGCTCTGAAAGCCGTGGTAACAGACAATCTCGCTCGTGTCGTTCCACCCCGCTTTGGTAATCATCATTTCATCTCTAGCGGTGGTCGGGTCACAGTTTACGCCTGTGACAAAGAAACGCTGCTCGGTCTTATTCTTATTAGTAGCGTACTCCATTACATCGACCATCGCCTGCAGGTCGGCTTCGGTGTATTTGGGGTTGGCTGTCTTTTCGGGATTTTCGGCATAGTCGATTGGGTGGTCGAGCCTGCCACGCACATCCCATATCTCGCAGACCGCCATTACGATGACCTGCGTGGAAGCAGATACCTTTTGCGAATTTCAATCTGAAATTCGTGCCACTTCCTTGCTTCCTCACGGAGCATCGGGGTATCCACAAAGCCGAGGGCGTTTGCCTTAACCGCAAGCTGATTGATACGGTTGCCAATAGCGGACAGCTCACGCATCATTTTATAGAACTCTGGGTCGGGCTTCTCGCAGAGCTGATAGCCCTTTACCATTTCTCTTAAAAAAGCTTCCTTTGTGCGACCCGATTTCCGCACAAGCTCATTAAGGTGTTCGGCTTCCTCCTCAGTCAGACGGAAAAGTATCTGCACATTTCTTTTTCGCATTGTCCACTTCCTTTCTCTCGGAAAGTCTGTTTATCTGCAAGCAGCACATACACGCAACGCCGAACAGACCGCCGAGCATTGTGCCGATAATGAAAAATAAGAACTCGCTCATTCTTGAACTCCTTTCTGTTCTCACGGGGTATTAGGGGCTGACCCCTAACAAGCGAATTTGGCTAACCAAATTCAGTGCTTGGTAAGACATCTCATTCTTCGCAGTCGTCCTCATACATACACTCACCACACACGGGGCAGAAGTACGGACAGTCCGAACAATCCTCATTTTCCTGTAGTGTATTCTCGCCCGCACCGTCAAGACCGTCCTCGCTCTGCTCGGTAATATCGGCTTCGCCGCAGACAAAATCATCATCTGTAAAGTTGATAAGGTCGGTATCGAACAGGATAATTTTTGTCTTTTTCTTTGCCTGTTCGGGGCTTTCCGCATAGACGGAAACGGTCTTTCGGTAATGGGCAGTAAGGGTTACATCATACTTTTTCAATGGTTCATTCCTCGCTTTCAGCATTATATTTTGATTTGGTTTCGGTGTCTTTCTGGTGAGAATCTACTACACAATCAACGGGCATCACTCCTTTCACGGGCAGGCTTTGGTCTTGCAATTCCCAGATAGGACAACAAAAAATCGTTGAAGTCCTTGCCGACAGGCGGTGGTTCATCAACGATTTTGTAGTCTTTCTGCAACAGTTCCTTCAAAGTAGCGGTACAAAGCCTGCCTACCTTGTCATTATCCAGATGCAGAACGATGGTCTTAATTTGTGGATTGGCACTCAAAAAAGTTGTGAGGGCTATGGGAATTTTGCTGTCCTTCATCTCTTTCTTTGGCTGATACACGCCCGAAAGAGAAAGCAGACTTTCCGATTTGTAGTCCTTGCCCTCGCATTTCAGATAAGTGGCATAGGACAATAAATCAATGGCGGCTTCAAATAAATGCACGGTATCCGTCGGCTCTCTTGCCAGAAGTCGAAACGAATACCGCTTGTCGCTGCCCGATGCGTCCTGCTTGAAAGTGCTGCCGAGAGTGCTTCGCAGGGCGGCATATTTCGGTGTTCCGCTTTCATCTTTGCCGATAAAAACAGCATTGTGGTAATCGGCACTCTCATAGAGCGTGCCGTCTGCAATACACTCCTGTATAAGATGATAGTCAATACCACGCCCAAAAAGATACTGTATCACTCGGTTACAATCCTTATTCTTTGGCGGCAGGAGCAGGACTTTCGGTTCATCTTTCTTGGGAGCAGGGGGTGGCTTCCAGTCCGCCATCGTCTGCCCTGTGAGAATTTCCACGGCTTCCACAAAGTCATATTCCTTGACCTTGATGAGATAATCAAGGGCAGAATAGCCGCCGAAACCTCTCGACCACCAATACCATTTACCGTTGGAAATCTTCAAGCTGTCGTGTTCTGCGGTACAGTACACATTGCTTGTGCCTTTGACCTTAACAAGATTGCTCGGCTCAAACTCACGCAGATAGGATAACAGGTCAATCTGGCGTATCCGTTCAAGCACATCTGGGTCAATCTGCACATAGGGTTGCTTAGTTCTCAATGGATAAAATCACCTCCAGAAATAGAAAAAGCCGAGGGGCTTTCGTTAAATGAAAACCTCTCGGCTATGTAAAAGTTTTATTCAAATAAATCTAATTTTCCCCTATTGCCTGTCCCAAACCCACTTTCTTTTTTCCTTAAATTATACATTCCAAACTTTAGTATTTGCTTATAAAGCAAAAACTGCTTTCCTTTTCTATTTGCAAAAAAAGTATATCCTATCTGTTGTTCTTCGCCCCACTTTTCCCATAAACGAGGACTTAAAACATTATTTTCAGTATATAATGGAAGTATCAAATCAAAATAGTACTTTACCTTGTCTAAATTAGTTGTCTGGAGTTGCTGAAAAAATTTTTTATAAATCTTAATATCTTCACTCAAACAACTCAAAATAATATAAGATTTTGTTTCCTCTGGAAAAATAGTAATGAAAAGCCTACTAATAAAACCTCTTTTCGTATGTCGTATTTTCTTGCCTTTCAAGTCAAAGTCAACAGCAATACAAGCATAGGTCGCAAATTTTATGCTTTCTGGAATCTCAATTACACAAGTTTCTAAACCAGTATAATCCTTACTCACAATACCTTTATCGAAAAAACTCTTAACCTCATTCATTTCTTCCAGAGTCATTGATATAGCTCTATAGTACTGTATATACTGTGGTGTTTTTAGCAAAGACGGCGTATTTGTAATGTTTTCTCTTAAGACTTTCTGTTCCACAAGTTTCTTATAATACTCAAATATAAAAGCTTTATATGCGTATATATACTTATGTTCATCACTATCTTTATCGAAAGCAGGTGCTCCTTTTTCTATAGGAGCAAATACTTCATCATCGTGAATATCGCAAAAGCAGGTCGCAGTTGTCGCATGATTGACCCCAACTCGGTCAATCATTGTTAATACTTCTGGTTCTTCATTTTCAATGGGAATAACTTGTGGTGGCTTGTTAGGGTTCAAAATATACACATGCCCATCTTCCGATAATTGAGATATTATTTTATTGTTCTGTAATGCGTGAGCCTCTTTGATATGCTTAACACATCTGGTACTATCAGGATATAAGCAGCACTTTATCTGATTTTTTCTGAACTGTTCCATGATTTGTATATTAAGAGGCTTCTTACTTTTCTTTACAGTTCTATCTTTACGATTTTTACAACACTCAAGATAAGTTTTTCCACTACCGCATGGGCATAATTCATCATCATATATCTTAAAATATTTCATCAACATCATATCAATTACCTCATTTAGATAAGCTATTGTTTTTATTATAATACTTTATTGTGAATTTTTCCACCTCTGCGGCTATGTAAAAGCGGCATCAGCTCCACGCCAATGCCGCCGTTCTTGGTTACAAAATTCCTGCCTTTTTGAGATACCCAACGCTGTCATAGCACCCTCTGAAATAGATTGCTTCCTGCTGCATATCGCTGAGCCTGTTCCGAAGCTCCAAAACTTCTATCAAAGCCTTACACTCCTGCTCGGATAAATCACTCGGCTTTTCCGTATCCAAAACTGCCATCACTTTGGGATACTCCTTGTAGAGTTCCTCTATCCTTTCCTCTATGAAATGGTATTCTGGATTTTCTTTGGGCAGCTTTGCGATAACGGAGCTTAGATATTCAGCAAAGATGTTGCTATGCACATCAACAAAGGTTTCAAATCTGAAATTATCAAGCACACCTTTCACCTCCGACATTTACTAATCTACACCTATTATACTTCCCAGAAATCAGCAATACAAATATGCAAACCGCATTATCTCTCCCGACTTGCACATTTTCTTTCGGGCTGTTCTTCTGTCTGCTCTGGCTCGGTATCCATAACGGAAGTATCTTTTTCATTCAGATTCAGCTCAATGTTAAGAGCGTTCAGCCGTTCTATTTTTTCTTTCAGCTCATCTTCAAAGGCAAAAGGCTTCTTGATTTCCTCCTTTGCGGTTTCAAGCTGTGCGATAGTTCCCGCCTTTTTGGTCTTGGCAGCTTCCAGTCTGGCGGGGAGCTTTGACAGCTCGTTTTCAATTCGGGTCAGATTTCCGAGGGCATCAGCACCTAAATCCACCTTATGCTTTGCCTTTCCGCAGAGGTTCATACAGTAATGGGCATTGACAGTATCATAATAAATCTCCATTCGGAAACCTCGGTAGCTGCCGATTTCGGTAGGTGCGGACATCGGATAATCCTTGCAGATTGCAAGGAGCATCTCGCCTGCGTCTGCCTTTTCGGTGTAGGTCACTCCTTTTAATGTCATCGAGCAGAACTTATCCTCACCCTGCGGCTTGTGCTGCTCAGCAAGAGCTGCATCATTTTCATATCCTGCAATGCGTTCCTCATACTCTTTAATGGTCTGGGGATAGTATTTCAGCACCCTGTCCTCAAGGTCGTAATGTTCGGAAAGATAACTCTGCTTTAACACTCGGAGCTTGGAAACCTGTATATCCAAATCCATCTTTTCCTTAAAACGGGCATCGCCTGTGGCAAGCATTTTAACCTCCGCAAAGGACAGGGCAACCTCGTCCACATCTTCGGCAGAGCGTACAGGGCTTTTGCTCGTCATTATCTGGCTGATAAATTTCTGCTTGCTCTCCACCAACTGATAGAGGTAGGCATCAAAAGTTTGCTCGGTCACATAGCGGTAAACCTCCACCTCTGGGAACATATTTCCCTGCCGTTCAATACGCCCCTGCCTTTGTTCAAGGTCGGAAGGACGCCACGGACAGTCAAGGTTATGGATTGCTATGAGCCTGTCCTGCACATTCGTACCTGCTCCCATCTTAGGAGTAGAGCCGAACAGCACACGGACTTCGCCGCTTCTGACCTTGCCGAACAACTCTTTTTTCTGTGCATCGGTGGTCGCTTCGTGGATAAATCGTATCTGCTCCGCAGGAATACCACGGGCTATCAGTTTCTCCCTCATATCGTCGTAGACATTGAAAGTACCGTCATTTTTCGGGGTGGACAGGTCGCAGAACACAAGCTGTGTCGCTTTGGTATCGGCGTGTTCCTCCCAGATACGGTACACATTATCCACGCAGGCATTGACTTTACTGTCTGGGTCATCTGGTAGCATCGGGTCAATCATTCTCTGGTCAAGAGCCAGTTTCCGTCCGTCATTGGTTATCTTGAGCATATTGTCGATATTAGGCTCGACAAGCCTTGCCCTGACTTTCTCAGCCCGCTTCGCAAGGGAAGCTACCATTTCGGTCTGTATCTCACTCGGCTTGGTCTTAATATTGTGGTAATTGACCTTTGGCACAGGGAGCTTTAGCATATCGGCGGTCTGAATATCCGCCACCTCACGGAACATCTGCATCAGTTCTGGCAGGTTATAGAATTTGGCAAACCTCGTCTTGGCTCGGTAATTCGTGCCTTCGGGTGCTAATTCCAGAGCTGTAACCGTTTCTCCAAAGGTGGAAGCCCAACTGTCAAAATGCTGCAAACCGTTCTGTGCAAGGGTGTCATACTGCAAGTACCTCTGAACGGAGTACAGCTCA
>JAETTD010000041.1 GCA_021769295.1 Bacillota bacterium
TTATCGACTGCCCCCGCTATCTATCCAAACGAGCAAGGAGGACACCACCAAATGAATTATGAATTTATGATAACCGGAACACCCCTGCCGCCCTGTATGCCGCTCCCAAGAGCGACACTCCGGCTTCCGGTCAGTAGCACGGCAAAAGTCATGTATGCCCGCCTGCTGGATGAAATCCTGACAAGGGGAATCGAGGACTGCAACGGGATTTTGTTTATCCGCTTTCCCATCATGGAGATAGCGATGGCACTCTCCCGAAGCCCCCAGACCTGCAAGCGTTCCTTAAACGAACTGGAACAGGCCGGGATGATTATGCGTGTCCGTCAGGGAATCGGGGAGGTCAGCCACATCTACATCCTGCTCCCAAAGGAGGATGCCGCCCATGAATGAGAAGCTGGAAAAACTGAATCAGGAGATTGCAAAGACCGAAGCGAAACTGCGGCGGGCGGAGCATAAAGAAAAAATGCTGGAACACCAGATAAAGACGCTTAACCGGAAGGAACGGACACACCGGCTCTGCACCAGAGGGGCTATGCTGGAAAGCCATCTCCCCCACCCGGAATCCGTGACGGACGAACAGGTCAGCACTATCTTAAAAGTCCTGTTCTGCCGGAGCGACACCAAACGTCTTGTGGCACAGGTTCTTACAGAAAACCGGAAGGAGGACACGGAATGAAATTTTCAAAAAGCGAGCTGGACATTATCTACCAGTATGCCGCACCGACCAAGGAGGAAACCCTTGCAGGCATGAAGGAAATCGTGCCGGTGATAAAAGACTTATTGACAAAAGCAATCGTGGAAAACGCCATCCGAAAACTGGAAAAGATACCGGAACCGGAGTGCAGCCAGTTTGTCGCCGCCACAAAAGCCCGGTTCCTTGCAGAGCGTGACAATTCCATCCGCCAACGGCTTGCGGCGGCAAAGGCACAGGAGCCGATTATGCAGGGGCATGACCTGTCAGGAAAAGAACGGTTCCGACCGGAAACCCGCCATATGATTACACTGGAAGTACAGAAGGATTGCTTTGTCGGCTTTAAGGGGGAGCGGTTCCGTTTCTATCTCTCCGATGAAGGCTACCGGAACGCAAAGCACAGCGAACAGGAAGGGGAAATCAGGATAAAGAGCCATGCCGCCGTTGTTGCCGGGAAACTCTATCCTGACAAAAAGCCCAGACAGCAGGAACGGTAAAAATAGCAGCGAAGTCCTAACGTGGACGCGCCGAGCGCGTTCACGTTGACAGTTTACTATGAGTAGAAATAGCGCAATCGGTACAAATGATTCCCAACTGCCGGAAGTTCCGCTTACAATTATGACTTCAAAAGTAACAAGCCGGAAATTCCCCCTCTGAAAGAGGGCGCAATTATACACCACTTGGGGAAGTGGTGCATTGCGCCCTGCCGGGAGCGTCCTGCGGACAGCAGATGATTTCCGCGCTGCTCCAATCATCACAGGGGAAGCTACTCTTCCCCTGCGCTGGCATACGCCAGCTACCCCTTTGTGGACTTGCCGAGCGGAATCAATTTACGCTACAAGCTGTTTCCGTTCGACAAGTTTTCTGAAATCCGGCTATACTTTTTTTATGAGATAGCGTATAATGGAGCCAGCGACAAATCGGAATTTGTAAGTATGAAAGGTGGTAAAAATATGGGAAACAACAATTATATTATTTTTGACATTTTAGGAGTTAAGCATGATGGCTTAATGAACTCTTTTACATTTGACAAAGATGCAGAATGTGTAATCAATAATGACCAATTTATAAATAAAATAGTAGTATCGTCCGATATTAGTAAGGCGACTTTTTGCCTGCATGACTCGATTGAAATTGTAGATAATCAAATTTCAGAAATAGTTAATTATCTATCTTTGTATCTCGGTAATATGATGATTGCCCTTTTAAAAAACAGTTTACAATACTCAAATGTTTCGCTTAAACCGACTATTCGTCTTTCAGTGATACATTTAGCAGAAATGAACCATACTCAACTAAATGATTATATTCGAATGAGAGATTCTCTATCTACTCGTTCTACATTAAGTAACGGAAATGAGATTTTAAAAAAATGGGTTCAAGATGTTGAAATTTCAAATTATACAAGTAAACGTGATAAATATGATATTTTGTTTTTGTTGCTCCAAGGTGAAAATATAGTTCAAAAGTATATGGCTATGTATGCCTATTTGATGAGTTTGGTGAAGGAGATATATTCTAGTCAAAAGGAAAGCCAAAAACAAGTTGTGAAATATGTTTCGGATAACTGTTCTAGAGTTGGAATAGAATTGATCACATCTCCATGCACTCGTCCGGGGGCAAGGTCTAGTGAGGAAGAAGATCAATTTACTGCTTTGCGTAACAAGATTGGCCATCCTTCTGATACAAATAGATATGTTAATATAGATGAAAATGCTGTAAATCAACTTGCATCAATTATTTGTTGTGCAATAGAAGATATATCTTTGGAGATGGTATAATTTAATGGAGATTATAAAAAATTGTGTAATGCGAAGGCAACAAATTCCAGTTTGTCGTACTAATAGCCCTTCAAAAAACTAAATAACCCGCCGCTCACCAGCGGCACACCCAAGCAGGAAATCTGAAAAGGTATCCTGCTATTTTTTTGCCCGGAATCCGGGAGGAAGGAGGACGCACACTTGCCATGCCCGCACTGTAAAATCACAATCATCAAGCGGAGCAACAATGAATCCGCTGTTTCCGCCGCTGCCTACCAGAGCGGCGAGAAGCTGTTCTCTGAATACGACCAAGAGCAGAAATACTATCCCTACAAAAACGAAGTCACCCACAAAGAAATCCTGCTCCCGCCCCATGCGCCGCCGGAGTTTGCAGACCGCAATACCTTATGGAACTCCGCCGAAGCGCAGGAAAAACAATGGAACTCCCAGCTTGCCCGGAGGTTCGTGCTTGCCATCCCAAGGGAAATCCCACGGTCACAGCACGCCGACCTTATCCCTGACTACTGCCGGGAGTTTTTTGTTTCCAAAGGCATGATAGCCGACTTTGCTATCCACGACAAGGGGGACGGCAACCCCCACGCCCATATCCTGCTCACCATGCGGGCGATGGACG
>JAETTD010000025.1 GCA_021769295.1 Bacillota bacterium
AGAAGCCGTACAGGGGGGACATGGCGTACCGTATAGAGAAGGCGCAGGAGTACAGCCGGAGGGTCATCAACCTGCCGTGTAGCACGAACATTACAGAGGACGATATCCGTAAGGTGGCTGAGCAAATTATTGATGTCATAAGATAGGAGATCTGCGGAAATGGCAATAAAAATAGCAATAATTACTTCTACAAGGGCGGAGTATGGCCTCTTGCAGCCGTTGATCCGAGAGATGACAGAGGACTCTTATTTTCAGGCTGAAGTTGTCGTTACTGGAACGCATTTGTTGGATAAGTTTGGGAATACGCTGGAAATGATTATTGCAGACGGTATACCGGTCGCACATAAGATCCCTATCATGGGTGAGGAAGAAGAGAGCGTTAGTACGATTATTGGGAGGGGGATATTGGCATTTTCAAGGCTATATGAAGAGCAGAAGTATGATGCCATCCTTGTATTAGGAGATCGTTACGAATTATTCTCTTTCTGCATCCCAGCTATGATGCTGAATATCCCTATCATCCATATACATGGAGGGGAGAAGACAGAGGGCGCTGTCGACGAGCGGATACGCCATTCGATTACTAAGATGGCTTCGCTCCATTTCCCTACTATCCAGGAATATGCCCGCCGGATCATCCAAATGGGAGAAAGCCCGGAATACGTTCATCCTGTAGGGGCATTGGGAATTGACAATATCATGGCAATGCAGCCGCTTCCCCGAGAAGAGCTGGAAAAAGAGCTTGGAATTGACTTTAATAATCCTGTAGCGTTAGTTACTTTCCATCCGGTCACTCTGGATAGCGCCGACCAGATCCGCGAACAGGGGGAAGAGCTGTTCAAGGCTCTGCTTGCCTATGATATGCATTATATCGTTACGATGCCTAATAACGATTCCGGCAGTGCTATTTTACAGAACGCTATTGGGCATTATGTTCAGAAATATCCAGATAGATTCATATATAGAAAAAGTCTTGGCCAAAAACGATATTTAAGTATATTAAGCTATGTAAGAATGGTTATTGGAAATTCATCCAGCGGATTGATAGAGGTTCCTTCTTTTCGGATCCCCACTATTAATATAGGCGACCGGCAAAGGGGAAGGTTCGCACCTGCAACTGTCATCCACTGTGATTGCACATACAAAGACATCCTGGATGCGATTCGAAAGGGAGACTCTTTGGAGTTCCGTGAATCTATTGCAGATTATGACAGCCCGTTCGGGGATGGAGCTGCAGCAAAGAAAATGGTCCGTATCATAAAGAAGACCGACTTTCATTCAGAGAGGATGCTCAAAAAAGAATTTTTTGATGTGGATTATCAGATATGAAGAAGAAACTGATTATTATCGGAGCAGGCGGACACGCTAAAACAGTTATTGACACAGTAGATAAAGAAGAATATGAGATTATCGGGCTTCTCGATAAAGATTTATCTCATATCCACGAAAATATCAATGGGATCCCGATCATAGGGACAGACAGGGATGTAGGACGTTATGCAAGCGCAGAGGGCTTACATGCATTTATTGCAATCGGGCATATCGGTGATGCCAGCATACGTAACCGTCTGTTCTCCCATTGCAAAGAACTGGGCTGTAAGATGATTAATGTCATACATCCAAAAGCGGTGATATCAGACAGCTGCAGGCTGGGCGAAGGCAATCTTATTATGGCAAATTGTGCAGTCAATGCACAAGCTCAGATTGGCAGCAATAATATCATCAATACGGGGGCGATCGTTGAGCATGAAGTAATTGTGAAAAACGGGGTACATCTTGCGCCCGGCTCAATTGTAGCAGGTATGTCCGTGATTGGAGATAATTCATTCATAGGCGCCGGCAGCATTGTATTACAAGATCTTCATATTGGTACAAATGTGATCATAGGCGCCGGCAGTACGGTCATCTGTGATATTCCGGATAATGTAGTTGCAGTTGGCAGCCCGGCAAGAGAGATTAGGAGGAGATAATGTCCATTTATCTTATTGCGGAAGCAGGAGTAAATCATAATGGAGATATGGAGCTCGCAAAACAATTAATTATCCAGGCGAAAGCTGCTGGATGTGATTGTATAAAGTTCCAGACCTTTCAGACAGAAAAGATCGTCACAGTCCATGCACAAAAAGCAGACTACCAGTCGCAGAACACCGGGACTTCCGGATCCCAGTATGAAATGTTAAAGAGGCTGGAGCTTTCTTTTGCACAATTCAAAGAGATTAAAAAGTGCTGTGACACACAAGAGATTGATTTTATGTCAACCCCTTTTGACGAAGAGGCCGTTGACTGGCTGGAAGAGCTGGGGGTAGCCCAGTATAAGCTCTCCTCCGGGGATCTTACGAACAAGCGGTTACTGCAGTATGTCGCAAGAACAGGGAAACCGCTCATACTTTCGACAGGCATGTCCACAGAAGAAGAGATCGAGGAGGCTCTGACATGGATTGCTGATATCGGGAAGAATCCTGTCACTCTCCTGCACTGTACGTCGAATTATCCTGCCCGCTACGAAGATGTTAATATGAACGCTATGGTAAGCATGAAAAAACGCTTCCATCTTCCGGTCGGATACTCAGACCACACGCCAGGGACAGAAGTACCTGTCATGGCCGCCGCCTTGGGAGCAGAAGTCATCGAAAAGCATGTGACTCTTTCAAAAAGATTACAAGGCCCCGATCATGCCGCATCGCTCGACATACAAGAGCTTTCACAAATGGTGAAGAGTATTCGGAATGTTGAAAAAGCATTTGGCGATGATGCGAAGAGGATGACCGAGAGCGAGCAGAATACCCGTCTGGTGGCGCGCAAGAGCATCACCGTCACTAAAGCCCTTTCAAAAGGACATACAATCGTCGAAGGGGATTTAGATATCAAGAGGCCGGGAGATGGGATCCCGCCGAAATATCTGGATGCGTTACAGGGAAAAAAACTAGCCAGGGATATAGATGCAGACACAACGCTGCATTTCGAGGATATAGAATAATGAAGAAAATATTATTTACAGGCGGGACAGGGCTTGTAGGCAGGAATGTCCTCCCAATCCTGAGGAAGGATCATGAAGTAGCCGCTCCTGCCCGACAGGATCTGAACTTAAAGGACACAAAAGAGGTAGAAGATTATATTAAGGAGGGCAAGTTTGACGTTATCATCCATAGCGCCAATCCCAACCCTGTAAAAAACAGCCGCTTTGATTCTGAAAGCATGATGCTAGAAGACAGCTTAAGAATCTTTATGAACCTTTATCGGAATCGTAAATATTGTGAGAAGCTGCTTTATCTTGGATCCGGCGCAGAGTGCGACAAGACCGAAGAGATCCGGGGCATCTCTGAAAATCTTGAAGACAGAGCGATCCCAAAAGATATATACGGGTTCGGCAAATATATCATGAACGAGCTGGCCTTGTCGAGCACAAATGTCTATAATCTGAGGCTGTTTGCCTGTTACGGCCCGTTCGATCATGAGAGCAAGTTTATTACGCACTGCATCAGATGCTGCCTCAGAGGTGAAGAGATTACTATCCGACAGAACTGTATGTTTGATTATATCCATGTATATGATTTGGCAAAAGTAATGCTATATGCTATTGAAAATGACTTAGAAGAACACGTTTATAACGTTGGCAGCGGGCAGAGATATTCTTTATTTGAGATTGCTGAGAAAGTTCGGGCTCAGATGTCCTGTACAAAGCCGATCGTCATCCTGAAAGACGGATGGAATAAAGAGTATACGCCGGACGTCTCCCGCTTGGAGGCAGAGGCCGGCCTTACGGAGCAATTCCTGTCCCTGGATGATGGGATCGCACTGCAGATTATGCATGAAAGGAAATATTGGTATGAAGAAAAGAGTCGCTGATATAGTAGTGGAGCTGCTTGTACAATATGGGATTACCGATTGTTTCGCAGTGGTAGGCGGAGGCGCTATGCATCTGGACAATGCGTTAGCGCTTAATGAAGATATCCATAAATATTTCAATCATCATGAGCAGGCCTGTGCAATGGCAGCGGAAGCATATGCCCGTGTCAGTGGCCGGATGGCGGCGGTCTGTGTAACAAGCGGCCCTGGAGCCACTAATACTTTGACAGGAGTCGTGGGGGCATGGCAGGATAGCCTGCCGATGATCGTACTTTCCGGGCAGGTACGATATGAGATTTCTGTGGAGAAATCAGGACTTCCGCTCCGCTACCGGGGCACACAGGAATATAATATCATCCCGGCAGTAAAGCATATGACAAAATATGCAGTAATGGTGACGGATCCGCTTTCGATCAGAAAAGAATTCGTAAAGGCCGTACGGATCGCGATGGATGGACGGCGGGGGCCTGTGTGGCTGGATATACCAATGGATATACAGAGCGCCACTGTAGAGGAAGAAGATCTCTATCCTGAATCTTCAGATCTGGTAAGCGTAAGAGACATGACTGTTGAAGATATACAAGAAGCATATAGGCTTCTGAAGGGAGCGAAGCGCCCATGTATGCTGGCAGGCTCCGGGATCATCAGCGGAGATGCCCGCCCAGAATTCGCCAAGTTCGTAGACAAAGCCAGGCTGCCTGTTATAGGAGGCTCCTGGGTATCAGATATATTTTATACAGATCACCCCAGGTATTATGGCCTTTCAGGAAATATCGGGCCCCGGGCAGGGAACTTTATCCTTCAGAATGCAGATGTGATCCTCGTTTTGGGAAACAGCCTTTCTTTCCGGCAGACCGGGTTCCTTCAGGAAGAATTTGCGCCGAACGCACGGATCATCATGGTAGATGCAGATCAATATGAGGCACAGAAGCCTGGGCTTCATCTGGAGAAGTTCATACATGCGGATATAAAAGAATTTTTTAAAGAGGCGGAACCGATATTCTCTGGCCTTGAAGCGCCCTCCGAATGGTTTTCTTACTGTGATCATTTAAAGGAGAGGTTTTCCTTCTACGAAGCGGCAGAAGGCCTTGATATGGATGAGAGGGTCTGTGCGTACTATTTCTGGAAGAGGTTTGACGAGATGGCTCCCGCAGATTCGATCGTTGCTTTAGGGAACAATTCTGCTAACAGCGTAAAGCTACAGGTGGGAGTAAGCAAAGAGGGCCAGAGGGCTATCACCAATTATACTTGCGGCTCCATGGGATATGAGCTTCCGGCATCCATAGGGATTGCGACGGCTTTGAAGAAAGAAGTAATCTGCGTCACAGGAGACGGGAGCATCATGATGAACCTGCAAGAATTGCAGACGATAAGGCACTATAAATTACCTATAAAGATAATCGTATTCTCGAATGATGGCTACAACGCTTTCCGACAGACATGCAAAAACTTTTTTAACGGCCGCTATATTGGCTGCAATGCCAAGACAGGAGTCAGCTTCCCAGATTTCCATGGAGTTGCCGGATTATTTGGCTTCCAATATCGGTGCTGCCATAGCAACCGGGAGGTGTCAGACGGGCTGCAGTGGATCTTTAATGAGCCGGGACACCTTCTTCTGGAAATCGAACAGCGGCTAGACGACCCTGTCATACCAAAGGTAACGTCCAGATTAAAAGAAGACGGAACATTTGAAACGCCTGTATTGCAAGACATGTACCCGTTCATTGACAGAGATGAGTACGAAGAGCTGATGCTCTGGTGAGAGGAGAAGAGAATGCTGGAACATTACAAGATTGATTCTCAATATAGCGTAAAAGAAGCCCTCCAGAGAATGGATGACTACGGGATTCCGGTTGTATTCATTGTGGATGAAAAAGATGTGCTGGAAGGGATCTTCACCCTTGGAGATATGCGGCAGTTTATTTTGAGGAATGGAGCATTATCTTCTTGTATTACGGAGGCAATGAATCCACAGCCAATCGTATTCTCCTCAGTTGAAGAAGTGAATGAGGCAAGGAAGAGACAAAGAATGTTGGTCTACCCTATTATAAGCCCGCAAGGGAGGCTGACCCATGCCATATTCGAGCGAGAGCCCCAGTCTTATAATAACGCGCATATCAATAATTCATTGGAGGACATCCCGCTGGTGATTATGGCAGGCGGGCAGGGGACCCGCCTGTACCCGTATACAAAGGTGCTTCCGAAAGCGCTTATCCCTATCGGAGATCTGACTATAACCGAGCGGATCATCAACAATTTTGCAAAATACGGATGTAAGGACGTATACCTGATCCTTAATTATAAAGCATCTATGATTAAGGCTTACTTTAATGAGCTTGATAAAGATTATAATATCCACTATATCGATGAGGACAGGTTCCTGGGGACAGGAGGAGGCCTGGAGCTGTTAAAAGGGCTAATAAAAGGCACTTTTATACTCTCGAACTGTGATGTGCTTATCAACGAAGATATGGAGTGTATCTATAAGACACATATAGAGAAGAAGAACAAGATCACTTTCGTATGTGCGATAAAGAACCTGCCCATCTCATATGGGATCATCCAATCCGATGAGAATGGGAAGATTATTGATCTAAAGGAAAAACCGGAGTTTTCTTTCCTCACCAATACCGGAGTGTATGTGATCGATCCCGATGTGATTGAACAGATCTCCCGGGACGAATATATTGATTTCCCGGATATCGCGAAGCGGTGCATGGAGAACGGGGACACAGTAGGCGTTTTCCCCGTCCCGGAGCAGGCGTGGCTGGACATGGGCAAGATTAGCGAGATGGAGAATATGGCGGAGCGCCTGAAGCTAAAAGGAGAATTTTAAGTGGCAGTTAATGAGGATAAATTCCTGAAAAACTCAGCGTATATTATATTTTTAATTTATTTATTCATATTTACTTATGCAGTAACCTTGACGAACAACCTGCCTTTTGCGGATGGCGGCCTTTTTCTCTTGTTCCAGTTAGGGTGTATTGTGCTACCTGGAATTGGTTTTGTGTTAACAGTTGCCAAAGACGTCTCCTTATCTGTTCTGGAGCTTGTTATCTTTTCCTACGCGAGCGGATATATATTGAATATCGTCCTATATTTTCTTCTTATGCCATTGCATCTGCAAACGGGGATGTTGCCATTATTTTTAATTCTGGACTTGTTTGCTGTTTATAAAATCAAAAAAAGCTACGGCGACGTCCACGCCCCGAAAAAAGCAGATCTACTCTTATGGGGAGGATTCCTTTTTTTATTGCTGGCGCTTGTCTTTGTCGTTTATTGTGGGAATAACATGCTGCCTACCGCATTAGAGGAGAATGCATATTATACAGATATACTTTTCGCGACGGGAGATTCTATTGAGCTTTCACATAATTTCCCGCCACGCCATTTTCGTAATGTGAATCAGGCATATTTTTATCATTATTTCTCCTCAATACAGCTGGCAGTCATACACTTGACGACTGGAATCGATATTGTGAAGCTGAACTTATTGTTTCTTCCCTTCCAGTCAAGCATACTGCTGGCCTCATCTGCCCTGTTGCTTTTTAAGCAAGTTATAAAAAGGAACAGGACATTTTATGTTTTTGCCGGCATGCTGATCGTCCTTTTTACGACAGGGAATGAATACATTACCTCTGTAAATTATGTCTCACATATGTACAAAGCTCCTTTTGGTTTTGATATAAGCGCTGCTTTTGGGATGTTTGCGCTGCTTTTTTTGATAAAGCAATTTGAACGGCCTGTATTCGATATATTTTATTATATTATGGCTCTGTCCTGCTTCTTTACCTGCCTGGGATCAAAAGGGCCGATTGGATCGATTGTCCTGGGAGTTCTTGGGATCATATGCTTATATCGATTTTTTATAAAAAAAGAATACAAGACAGCCTTTTTGTATGGTTTCATACTCTTGTTGACATTCTTGCTCGTATCTCGCTTCTTTTTAATTGCGGATCAGGGCTCGGTCGCTTCGACTTTAAATACATCGAACGAATATGAAAGATTAATGAATAATGGCTATATCGGAGATTTCTTTAATAATCTCTATTATGGGAAAAGTGTGCCCTGGCTCATAGCGCGTATTCTTCAGACGCTCTATTTTCCGATTATCTGTCAATATTCAATTGCTATCCTCTTTTATTTAGGGGTGATATTAAAGGCGATCCGCTATAAAAGTATTGATTGTCTGGATATAGCCTGCGTTTTTATGTCTTTTGTGGGCTGTATATTGACGCTTATCATGGGACATCCAACATTCTCGCAGACGTACTTTTTAATGTCATCTTATCCTTATGCCGCATTATTCGCATTAAAAAGCATTTCTGAATTTGAGATCCGTGACGGAGAGATAAAACAGCGGCTAAAGAAAGCAGTAGCCATTTCCAAAGCAGTTATAGTCATAGGACTGTCAATTGTAGGCATCCGATATTTCTTAACTTCCTATCATTTTAAGCAAGGCTGGGGGATAGGGATCGCGAATTATCTGGGGGATAGCCAGCCTGTTTTGCAAGTGAGCAAAAACCATCTATACAACTATATCTCTGATGAGGATTATGAAGCGTATATGTGGATACGCGATAATACAGACTGGGAGGACTTGTTTACAAGCAATCTCTGTCTGGATGAGGAGATCGTCCGCCCGTATATTTTAGGAGTGTTCAGCGGGAGGCATATATTGATGGACAATGAGGACTTGATAGAAAGCCTGATGAACGGTAGAAAGGCTCCTCTGAGAAGATTCTCAGAGCAAAATATTAAGTATATCGTTTGCTATAAACGGATTTCGCCTAATTTCTATGGAGAGCAGCCCGGATTGGAACGTATATTTAACAATGAGTCGGTCTCAATCTATCGCATCGATTGGAGGGAGTACGAATGATGCATGATGAAATAAATAAATTATTACCGTATTTTGAAGACGGATCTTATTATGGGTCTTATCAGGGCGAATCCTATGAGACGGCGTATCACACGTCGAAGCTAAGAGAGAACCTGATTAACTGGTATCCATTTAAAAAGGATTCATCTGTATTGGCGCTCTCTTTCGGGGCAGGAGCGCTGATTCCTTATCTGTGCCGAAACGCTTCCAGCGTGACAGTGCTAGAAAATGATGAAGAGAACTGCTCTGTTATCAAGGCACGGTGCGCTGGCCTTTCGAATATCCGTATCATCCAGGCTGATTTTATGGATTATCCTCTTGATGAAAGATTTGATTACATTATAGCCATTGATTATCTGGCAGGACATTTAAAGAATCCAAATGAGAATAATTTTATGGAGAGGTTCCTATATAAAAGCCAGAAAAATCTGAATGAAGGTGGAAAGCTGCTCATGGCGCTGAATAATGCCATGGGGCTTAAATATCTGAACGGTGCATATTGTGATTCGAAAGATATGGAATTATTCGACAGTCTGAAACAGCCGGACTTTCTCACAAAGGGAGAGCTGGAAGATATTTTTAGAAAAAGCGGAATGTGCTTTTATAAATTCTATTATCCATTCCCGGACTATGCTTTCCCAAGAAGCATTTACACAGATGAGTCGCTCAAGAGCATGCGGTTCGGGCATCATTACAATGATTATAACTTGGACAGATATTCCTTTTTTGATGAGTTTAAAATGTATCGGCGCTTACAGGAAAATGGTATTGTAGACAGATTCTCCAATTCCTTCTTTATTGAGCTGTCCAAAGGATCATTTGCGGATAATGGCGTTATCTATGCAAAAAATCAGTATTTTGTAGATAAAGAATATAAGACAGCCACTATTGTTTATTCTGGCGACAAAAAATATGCTGAAAAAAAACCCCTTACGCCAGAAGCAGGAGAACATCTGCACAAGCTTTACAATGATTCTGTAAAGTTGAACAGCTCTCGGCATTGCTTTAATTATATTTCTTATTCTTATGATCAGGAGACATGTACATTACACATGCCGTACATTGAAGGAGCTTCCGTATCTGACCAGTTGGAGATAAAGCTGAAGGATTTGGAAGCAACACATGATGTAAACCGGATTTATAAGGATATACTCGGCCTTCTGTCTGAAATATATGATCAAATGAAGACAGAAGCACAGAAAAAAAGGCCAGATGAGATCTTTAATGAGACATTCCAGAAGAATTTCGGCGAGGCTGTAATAGAAGAGCCGTTAGATTGTCTTAATCCAGTTACGTTAGATATGCATTTGGATCATATCTTCCCAGGGGAGGATGGCTTTCATGTTATTGACATAGATCCGATTGAATTCTTTAATGTCCCGATCGACTATCTGATGTGGTGCCTGATAGAGTCCTGGCATTATACTTATATTTATAAGAATGCCTTTCTCGAGCAGGTAATCCATACAGAACAATTAAGCAGCGATCTTGGGATAAGGGCAGAGCATATAGAAATATTTAAGAAATGGAGAGGCCATGTATTTAATAATGCGTCCGCCGTATCACAGATCCAGCCGTTCTACTCCAGGAAATTCTCGCCCGTGTTCCTCCCTTACAGTAAGATAGAAGAATATGGGCAAAAGTCTAACAATGACAGCCGCGTAATGAATGCGATGAAAAAAGGAAAAGCTGGCACATTCCGCCTGGATAAGACTGTGCCTATTGTCCTGTATGGGGCTTCTGCAGTTGGAAAGCTCTTTTATAACATTTTATCCAGAAGAGATTATCAGGTAATCGGCTTTATTGACAAACGGCATGACGAGATAGCGGATATTAATGGCTGCCCGGTTTTTAGCATAGATCAGAAGATTAACGATCCGTGCGTGGTGATCATTGCGATTAAAAATGTATTTGAGCAGGAAAAAATTGCAAAAGAGCTGTTTAAGAGAGGATATGAACGATTAATCTACCGCCCTAAAAAGATAGTGGACGGTGAATGCGACGACCAGCTTCAGATAATTAATGATACTTATGATGAGATAGAACGGTTTAAATGGATCGGAGATGATTCCATTCCGTTAGAGCTGGATTATGATATTCCGAAAATAACGGGATTCCCTCGGATCTCATTAAAGGACACAGCCCTGAGATCAGCATATGGGGATAAGGTAATTGCCAGTATTCCGATTATGTATATTTATTCAGCTCAGCAGAAGCTGATGCCGGATTATCCGTGGGCTGAAAAAAGTATTGTAACGCTCGTCCCCCACACTGCCCTGTACAAATATCTGTGGGACGGGGGAGAAGATAAGACAAAGTGGTATATTGATTTCTGCAGCTATGGGGCAAGGAATAATAATGTGGAGATAACACAGCGCTGGAAGCAGAATCTGATAGATAACCGGCTGATCGTCCTTACGGCCATGAAGAAGTCTTTGGAGCAGGATTTTAACTTTTTCTACAGGAACCCGCCAGAAGGGATCTGGAATGAGGAGAAGGGCTACTTCAACCTGAACGGAGGACGTCACAGAGCCGCTCTGTTTGTATATGAGAATTTCTATACGATGCCGCTCGAGATATGCAGAGAGGATTATGAAAGATATCTGAACCTGCCTGTATTGAAAAAGGTGGAAGAATATATGCAGAGGACGGATATGGATTCGTTAGAGGCTTCTGTCGCTCACCCATATTTTTTAAATATACCGTGTAAGAGGCCGCAGTATTACCAATGTATTATCAAGCCTTTAATCGAATTCCTTGCAGAAAAAGACCTGGAAGCCTGGGACATACTTCAATTTGACAAGTATAAATTCCATGTCTTTGCAGGGGATCACGGAGAGCTCAAGCGGTATTTAGCAAAATCAGGGTTTTCTGTCCACAATATGAGCAGAGAGGACGAGTTTGAGGCATTGCTTGATGAGCTCTTCTATACGAGCTGCATTGAAAAGGCGGAGCCTTTAAAGGAATATTGCTTTTTTGATATCAGCCTGAAAGGACGCTCCATTCTGGATGAATATGATAACCGGATTAATAATGCCGGCACGTTATTTATTATGGCAGATGAGAAAGATATGAGGAATGTAGAACAATTCATGTCCGAGAAGCCTTTCAAAGATGCGGAGATCCTCAAAAGATGTTATTGGGATTCACAGAATATCCTGCTTCTGGCATTCGAAAGGGAGGATTAAAATGGCCATACTGGACAATGCATTTCCAGAAAGCCCTGATTTTCATGACTTCACAGAAGAGAAGCTTCAGGATGATATCAGGGGCTTTATATCATCGCCGACAATAGATATCCCACTGGAGATTTATGATTATGTCTCTCCTCTGAGAAGGCTGCTGTTTGAATGGTATCCATTTAAAGAAGGAGGCAGGATCCTGGAGATAGGCGGGAATGTAGGGGAGCTGACTGAATTTTTCTGTGAGGCGGGGAGCAGCGTCTTTTCAATTGAGCCAAACGACGCCAAAAGAGAGATCATACAACAGCGATGCGAAAAATATGGGAATCTGAGAGTAGAAAATATCCTGTTCAAAGAAATCCCTAAGTTGGGCGCATTTGATTATATTATTATCCATAATTACTTTGGCTACTTGAAAAAGTATTTTTGCACTTCTGATACTTACGTAGATTTTTTTAAGATGTTATATAGCAGCCTGAGCCCGGCCGGGAAGATACTGGTTGCGACAAATAACAGGATTGGCCTTAAATACTTGTCGGGAGCTGTGGAAGAGTATACGGGTAAGATGTATTCCGGCATCAATGGCTTTGACGGATATAATAAAGTTCGGACATTCACGAAGATGGAATTGACGGATATCCTGGAAAAGGCGGGGATTAGGCAGTACAAGTTCTATTACCCTTTTCCTGACTATGTTTTTCCGACAGAGATCCATACTTCTGAAAGCTTAAAATATTTTGTCTATGATGGTGAACGGTTTTCAACAAATTATGAGATGCCGGCGCTGTTTGATACTAGAAAATTAGCACAGACTTTGCAGGCAGAAAATGTAATAGAGACATTTGCAGACTCTTTTCTTGTCGAGCTGTCTGATGAAAAAGTAAGCGATGTACTTTACTATAAGCCCTATTTAAAGATGAAGCGCCATAATGGGGGCTGTACCATCTGTGGAGACAGCCTGGAAGAGGCAGTCATATATTACACAGGCATGCCGGAGGAGCGTCGCTCTTCTGACATAATGTATTCCGAAAAGGAACGAGTAAAGTTTTGTTGGGGCAGCCAATGGGAAATGCCTTCTTCTGTGCGTTTAAAAGAAAAACTGCTCTGTCTGCTTAACTCGTGCATACGAGAAGACCGAACAGAGGACTTATGTAAAGAAGTCTGTCGTCTCTGGAAAAGAGTCGCCTGCGCCATAAGAGGATTACAACAAGAAACGACGGCCTGCGGGTCAGGAGGATATGATGTCCGTTCGCTCTGCTCTAATGATCGCCTCTATGTGCAGGAAAACGGGACAATATGTATATTGTGGCCATCCTCATCGCTTAGCTACGTGAAGGATAACTGCGAATATGTTATATGGTCTTTAATTTATAGCTGGTATACAACGGAGGTGTTAACATGTAAGTCTTACAGATCATACATTTCCATTGCTATGCTCTACGAAGAGTGTGGCGTAGATATCGAGTCTGTTAGAGACTTCAGAGAGGCCTTAGGCAGGCTGGACAACAGGGAGACTGACGAAAAGGACATATTGTCTCATGCCTGTGCTGAATATGAGATGGGAATGTCCGATCCTATCCAGATATTTATGCAGGGGGAGCCTGTTATTAAAGAAGCTTCTGATATAAGGCATCTTGATGCTCATCAAAAAATATTAGCACAGGCAGAGATGGTATCAGAAATGTTACTACAATAAGGATATAGCATATGAATAAGGAATTAGAAAAAATAATTAATCAGCACATGTCCCAGTATGAACGTCAATACAATGTCCGAGTCCTCTTTTGGGCATTAAGGAGCAGCGTTAACATAGGCATTAAACGCAGAAGCAGCGATCTGGATATTATGTTCTCCTACATCTCTTTAAACGGAAAAAGGTGTACGGGCATTCGCAACATTGCAGAGCATGGACTAGACTTTTGGGGAATAGAGATCCATGAGATATTGGAGACGATTTGTCAAAGCAACAGGCTGTCGTACGAAGAAAACGATGTTCCTGTCCTGTGGCGCAAGACCTCGGCACATCAACGGGGCGGCTGCAATTACTATTTTGGGATATACAGCATTATTGGAAATTCATCTGGCCATGATTATTATGGCTTTCTTCCAAAAGCCTCGCCTTTGCTGATGGACATGTTCGAACCTAAAATAGCGGCATGGCAGCTACTGTCTGCCGCAAGAGCAGCGATACAGAATATACAGTACTTTTCTAAAAATTATTTATATGATTACTTATATGCCATATGGAGGCTGGAGCTATGCAGACATATGTTACAGGGCGGCCTCCCCGGCGAGAACAATATATGCTATTTGGCAGATAAATACTGCTCATTACAAATGAAAGAGCAGATTCAATATTATCTTCGTTTATACAAGGACACATACAGAAAAGAATCCGCTTTTTTTGAGATTCCTTATTTCAATTCATTTTTGATAGATGAATTTCCTCAGATAGAACAGTCCGTCCGTCTAGCTGAATACCAAAAAGAAGACAGATACAAGAGAGCTTTTGATGAGATAAAGAAGATTATTAACAATATACTATAAGAAAGGGGAACATGATGAAAAAGATAAGTATATTATGCCCATGCTTTAACGAGGAGGAGAATATTGTACCAATATGCCATGCTATTATGGAGGAAATGGAAAATAATCTTCCCGAATATGATTATGAATTAATATTTCTGGACAACCATTCTACGGATAACACGAAAAATCTTATACGTACTTTATGCCAACAATATAAAAATACAAAAGCCATATTCAATGCCAAGAATTTTTATGCCAATTCAGGCGTATACGGTCTGATGCAGACTACAGGGGACTGTACGATCAACATAGCCTCTGACTTCCAATGTCCTCCTGACATGATACACAAATTCGTCCACGAATGGGAGCAAGGCTATAAGGTAGTATGCGGAGTGAAGACAAAAAGCAAAGAAAACCCTCTTATGTACGCAGTAAGGACTTTGTATTATAAGCTCATTAAAAAGATGTCGACTGTAGAGCAGATTGAACAATTTACAGGCTTTGCACTGTATGATAAAAGCTTTATAGAGATTATTAAGACGATCAAGGATCCCTACCCCTATTTAAGAGGGTTCGTAGCGGAATACGCTTTTAAAAGAAAAGATTTGGAATTTGTCCAGCCTAAGAGACGGAGCGGGAAGTCTAAAATGAAATTTTCATCACTCTTTAACACCGCAATGAATGGGTTTACTTCTTATACGAAGACGGGGCTCCGTGTTGCGTCGATCGGGGGATTCATCTCATCGTGCATCTGCCTGCTCGTGTCCCTTGTCTATTTAATATTGAAACTGCTGTTCTGGTATCAGTACCCGACAGGGATAGCGCCTATTTTGATCGGAGTGTTCTTTATAGGCTCTTTACAGTTGTTTTTTATCGGCCTTCTGGGAGAGTACGTTATGAACATAAATATCCGAGTGATGAATCGCCCGCTGGTCATAGAAGAAGAGAGGATTGGGTTTGACGATCAGCCCAGATCACAGGATGAGCCGTAACCCATTCTAAAATTCATCATATGAGTGTGCTTTTGTTGGACAAGACAGAGGCTCATAGGAAATTATAGTGTACAGCGGATGATTGTAAACAGAGAAAATGTAGGAGATTACAAAACATAAATTTAGTAATCTCCTACAAATCAATGGTAATCAGTTGATTGTTCAACTGATATATTAACTTTGTCGCAGCCGAGGCTTCTTGAGGTGTAGAAATGTATCAATTATAGCTACAACCTGTCCCGCGCCCTACACCAACGTCTCTGTGCGGCGTGTCGTAAACCAGTACGTTCCGCCACTGGAGACTGTATCTGGAATACTTAATTTTCGCCTGACGTTATTCGTTCTCTTCAAAATTTATGAGTTCTTTTTCAATAACAGGCATTTGTTTTGTCAGTTTTCTTAAAATTGCTCCTATATATTCTCCTATCAATCCAATGAACAGAATCTGCACTGAACCAAGGAAAAAAATCCCAATCAACATTGGAGCTATCCCAGTAGAAAACCGATTCCAGTATTTAAGCTTCATTACTAAATATACAATTCCAACGATAAAGCAGATGCCAACCATAAAGCATCCAAATACTGTAGCAACTCTGAGAGGAATCGTTGATGTTGAAATCAGCGTATTGATTGCAAAGTTGAAATATCTGTTTATATTGTAGCTGGATTTCCCGCTTTTTCTTTTGTTCTGTCTATACGGTATTAGTTTAACAGGATATCCCATCTCTGCGATTAAATATCTGAATGAAATATCCTCATCTGCGCTTAACATTTCATCTAATACATCTTTTGCATGCAGTGTTATACCAGACAAGTGCTTATACCGGGGGACTTCTGAGAAAAAGTTTATTATGTTATAGTATAAAGACCTTAATGCATATTTAATAATGCCTTCATCACTGGCCACTTTTTGCCCATATACCAGTTTATATCCTTTTTCCCATTCCCGGATAAATTCTGGAACAAGTTCTGGAGGATCTTGCAAATCTGCGGCAAGCCCAATAACAACATCGCCGGAAACGTGTCTGAACGCGTTTCTGGGAGATCTGCCTGGGCCATAATTACGATTATTCAAGATTACTTTAATGCGTTTATCTTCACTTGCGAGTTTTCTTAAAACATCTTGCGTCCCATCATCGGACGCATTATCCGCAAATATTATTTCATATTCATATTTTTCCTTGGACATGACCTTTATAAGCCTGTTTACCAGTTCCTCAATATTACCCACTTCATTGTAGCAGGCTATAACAAAACTAATCTTCTTCATTTTTTTCCCCTTTGTAATTTAATCTTCCTTAGTGCACACATCTTTGTACACTTGGATTTTTTATAAAAAGACCAATTGGAAATTCCTCTCCCTGAGCAATCAGTTTTCTATCAAAACTTTCAAGCAAGGAATAATCTTTATCAGGATTCATTAAGTTTACATAATATGGCCCAGACGGATAGTCGCAGAAATATTTAATCTTTCCAGATTCAACATATTCAACACAATAATTTTCTGCATTCCATACAGGCTTTATATCATTATAAAGAGTATATGCATATGCATAAGGACCAGCGACATAATCATCTCCCACAATTTTTCCAATGCCTATCATTGCCTCCTTTTCAGAGTATTCTTTGTATGTATACACATACTTTACTGAAAAATAGATATTGACGGATAAAGCAAAACAAAAACTAACTAACAGAGCGCCTGTATATATTTTTTTCTTTTCAAAAATTACTGTAGTAAAAAAAATATATATAAAAAAGATTTGTACAAGCGTTAGTATTACCCATATATTTATGTCAATTTGTTCGAAGTCAACAAAATAATTTCTATTTATTCTAAAACGGATCATAGAATATAGCAGAGGTATAATTAACAGGAAAGATAAAACACAAATACCACATCTCATTTTTGCGGAAATATTATAATTTAACCATTTGAACATAGCAATCGCTAAAAATATACTCACATGAACGACAGGGTAGATGCTGATTGCTTTCCGTTCCATCCAGTCATATGTGAAAGTTGCCTGTAACATCATTACAAGTAGTATTCCCAGCACAAGTAATATGTTTTCATCATAGGTTTTGATGAATCCCAATATATTTATGCAAATTGCCGCTATGACCAGGATTGCTATAAGAAAATTAAAAAAGAACATATTACTGGTCCAAAAAGTAAGAAATCTTTTTAAACATGTTATTAAGAACGCTTCATCATTCTGAGATACAGTCACTACCCTGTCTGAAAAAGAATTTAATGAAGAGAAAAAGTTTGCCCAGCATCCAGATTTCCATACTGAAAAATAATATATTTCAACCAGTATGTGCCCAACTCCAAATCCAATCCCCCAGTTCTTCAAGTACTTTATAAAATTATTTTCCTTCTTTAAAATCATCTGAATAATCTTTATCCCTCCGATTATACAGGAGACTACAAGCAGGTGCACATTCGAATAGTATACAAAAAAGATTGAAGTTATGCTTAGAAAACCAAGCGCAAAATATCGTTTTTTGAGATCGTTGGAATACTTAATCCATAAGTATACACATAAAATTGTAACAAGAGACCTAACAGAACTGTTTTCTGCACAACGGCTGCTCATCAAAAAAGAAAAGTCAGACACAATGCTTAACATTATGGGTACTAATAGCCATTTGCTGGAAGCAGGCAGTTTATATATTTCAATGATTTTTTTTAAAGTCAGGTAAAGTAGTAGCACTGTTCCCAAAGTTATTAGAACGTAAGGAATCCGAAAACCATAATAATTGTCGCCAAGTATCTTCATTGCAGCAAATTGTAAGAGATTTCCTATTATATTCGCTCTAAAGGTATGAGCAACAACAATGTCCATATTGCCAGCAGCATCAACGCTCCCATACTCATATAACAGGACGGACATTGCAGAATATGACCCTTCATCCTTCGCCTGATAAAAGGTCAGCCCAAAGTTCGGCAGATCTTTGTCCAAACCAATTACCCTAAGAAAAAATAAGGTAAAAATGAATAGAATGGATATTATATATATTTTATTGGACCAGCCCTGTCCGTCACAAGGATGTATTATGGGCTGATCGGACAGGGGTACACGTTTATGCTTAAAAATTTTATTATCAAACCTCAAGTTCCATATACATATGTCGGGAAATTTCATCTAAAAGACCTCTCACTATTTATAAAATATTATCACTACTACACTGCAAGTAATTTTCTTTTCCCAGTTTTTTAAAATATTCTTCTGACTCTACAAAAGCAGATGCAGATGTTACGAAGATAAACGTGTCTTCGTCTTGCTCGATTTCCGTCGCTGCTTTTGATCTTACCCCGCAGAAATCAACTCTTTTGTATTTATCGTACACAAATTTAAGAGTTGCTCCCGGATAATATTTCTGGATAAACTCGTAAATTAAGCGCGCTGGCTGAGTAATTCCCCAAAAGGAATATTCTATTTTGATATCACGCTTCCAATTATTTGATATATATCGTTTTGCAGTAGAATAATGTTCCACGTCTCCTTGTTCTGCGTTTATATCTTTTTCAAAAAAACTACTGATATCGAGTAACTGTTCATAGGAATTTTTGACATTCAAGATTCTGTCTTTAGCATTTTCCAGAATTTTTGTCTTAATGTTTTCATACTCAATCGGCTGTGGGTTCCAGTCTATTTCATCTAAAAGGTTATCTGTATATATCGGAAGCAGTTTATTTAGCCATGGAAATCGAAAAGAGTAGTTTTCCTTTAACAATACGACAGGAATTCCTGCTGCCATACATGGGACAGCGCAATGTAATCTCGTTGTAATGATTAACCTCGCTTCATTGATATACCGGTCATAGTATTTTTTCGCACACTCTCCGGCGCTTGGAGTGTCGTATACCATCTGTGAAATGAATTCGCAATCCGGCAGAAGATTGCTCGGAATATATTTGCGTAAAGCTGGATTCACATCAACGCAAAAAATTTTCTTCAAATGATTACTCTCCTTAGAGCGGACTTTTGGAAAAGCTGCGGTAAGGCATCCATTCAAATATGCAAATATCCCTTTTTTCCTTAACTCAGTCATAGTGTACTCATCCCGGCAACCGATAGGTTCAAAACGCTTTAAGTAGTTCAATTCTGCCTCCTTGAAATCCGCGCACATTAAACTGAGCCCTAAGAATACAGGAATGATTTTAGGGGAGAACATAGTAATGCTCATATCGTCTTTATAGCCATAAAAGGGATAATTAATTGGCAATAGTACATATTCTCCGGAATAAGTATTTAAATCATAGAAATCAATTCTTACTATCTCATTTCTATCAATACCCATATAATTATACAGGTTGTCTATAGCCAGAAGCTGCATGTTGTCTCCTAAATTATTTAATCCGCTTCTTTGCATTGAAATATTTGCAAACTTCATTTAAAAATCCTCCAATGTAATTATATGATCATACTCTATATCCCTGGATGCGACCCGCCCTACGACGGTCTCATAATTCTTCGGTGCTATGCCGGTCCCCGGCCGCTTATAGTCAAGATCCTCTAATGTGACCCGCTCCCCCGCATGTATCTTCCTCGCCGCTACGATGCTCCTCTGGAACGCCCCTCGCCTCTCCTCGTCCTCGCTCACTACGATCTGCGTCGTCCCCAGCATCTTATATCCCACCCGGCACGCAGCGCAAATCTGCCTGAGCTCTTCAGGATCCGCAGATATCTTGTGGTCCCATCCTTCCATACCCTTATCCAGCGTGAAGTGCTTCTCGATGATGCACGCCCCCTTCGCGATCGACATGATCGGCGCCGTCACCCCTAAAGTATGGTCCGAGTAGCCCACCGGGTAGCGGTACGCCATGCGGTACGTATCCATATTGTTCAGGTTCACCTGCTCGTCCTTCGGAGGGTAGATGGACACGCAGTGCAGGATCACGATCTCCTTGCAGCCGCCCGCCTCCAGGCATGCGATGGCCCCGTCGATATCGGACAGGCCGCACAGCCCTGTGCTGATGGCTACCGGCTTCCCCTTCGATGCGATATATTTTAAAAGCGGCGTGTTCGTTACGTCCATAGACGCGACCTTTATGAAAGGGACGTCCAGCTCATCTGCCAGCAGGTCGATCTCCTCCTTCGAGAACCCTGTCGAAATAAAATCGATCCCCAGCCCGTCGCAGTACTGCTTCAAGGCCTTATGCTCCTCTGGCCCTACGCTGTACTTATCGACGATCTCTTCCAGCGTGTAGTCGTCCCTGTCCCGATAATCGTCCTGGAGGAAATAGTTGTCCTCATAGACCTTTCTAGAAAAAATCGTGGTTTTTGACCATGACTGGATTTTTACACAGTCAGCTCCACATTCTTTTGCTTTCTTTATCATTTCCCTGGCCAGTCCCATATCGCCGTTATGATTGGATCCAATCTCCGCGATGACATAAGGCTTTCCTGGCTCCTTCAGGTTTTCATAATTAAACATCCTTTATTCCCTCCCGATTTTTATCAGTTCCCACCAGTACCCGTTTGGCGCTCTATTTCTGAAACGCGTGCTCTCAAACAAGCTGTTCTCTGTAGAGAGAGCTTTATACTTTTGGCTGAGGCTCTCAAAACGGCGATCCCGCTGTTTAAGCAGTTCATAATGCTTCTCCTTTATGCCGAGCTCTTTTTTATAATCGCTCTCTTCAAATGTGGCTATCCCCGCTGTATTATTATCATGGATCCGGTAGAAGGTGCCCGCTCCTTCAACGAAGAGCCCTTCCTGCATATCTAGCAGCAGCCGGGAGTACAAATACCAGTCAAATGTAGGAGTATCTACTACCGACAAGCTGTCGATAAGCTCCCATGATATTTTGTGCAGGTTAACAGCCGTATTGCTCAAGCCCAAAAAGTTGCATTCTAATATTGCTGAGACATCAGCCACACGTTGTGGGAGATATGAAAATATATTTTTGCCTTCAAAATCGCGGATCTCATTGTAAAAGAAGGATGTCTGCGGGCTGCAGGCATATGCCCTCTTTATCGCTCCCACCCTTTGCTCTGAGAACACGTCGTCAAAATCTCCCAGAATCAGCAAGTCAAAGCCATGCCTTTTGGCCTGCTTTAATAACTCCGCTCTGAGCGCAGGGATCGTCTTACTTTCATTAACCTCTGTTAAAATAGCTTCCCTCAACATTGACTGGCTTAATTCCGACAGGCATTTTGAGGAAAGGTTATCGCAGACGATCAGGACAGTGAAGCCCTCGTCTGTCTGTGTATTTAAAGATGTGCAGAATTCTGTCATATACTTCCATGCAGATTCGTATGCTACAGTCCCAAATGCAACCTTCATAGCTATTCTCCCTTACTTTATATATGCCGCCCCGGGACTCCGACAACTGTCTTGCCGGCCTGAATATCTCTGATGACGACACATCCGGCGCCTACCATGACGCCTTCCCCTATATGGATCCCTTGTATTATGGTGGCATGTGCGCCGATATGGCTGTTGTCCCCAATAAACGTCCCTCCGCATACTACTGCCCCGGGAGCGATATGAACGAACTGCCCTATCCTGCATTCATGTTCAATAGTAGCGGCTGTGTTAATGATGCTTCCGGCTCCAATGTAACAATCACAATTAATATTTGAAGCTTTTCCGATATAGGCCCCTTCTTCCACTTTGCAGAAAGAAGATACATGGCTGCTCGGATCAATGATGGCCGGAATCTCAAATCCCAGTTCTTTAAGGCCTTTAGTAAGGCGTACACGTGTTAAAGTATTACCAATGCTTCCTATGGACACAAATGCGTCAGTATAGCCTCTCTGTCTTAGGCCAGGCAGCTCCTTATCTGTTCCGATAACTGTAGCACAGCCAATCTTCTTCCCTACGTGCTCTGCCTGATCAATAACTGCAATGTCCTCATAGGCTCCGCTCATTGAGACGCTGTCCAGGACAGATCTGCAATGCCCACCTCCACCAACCAATAACAATCTACGCTTTATCATCTGTCTTTTATCCCTAATTCTTCTAACATCGTTTCCATTTCATTGAACTGCCCCATATCCAGCCACATCTTTTCCGGGACAGGGAAGACGCCTACTCTTTCCTGGCGATCCATATAGCGCTTTGCAATATCTGTGATATGGATGAATTCATCCTCGTTCAGCTCCTCTATAATCTTAGGATGGATCGCGTACACCCCGGTGTTAGTCAGGAAGGATATCTCTGGCTTTTCCTCTATTGTCTCTATCTGCCCGGAAGGCGTCGTATTGATGACCCCATATGGAATAGTGAATTCTTTCATAGCCCCTACGAATGTAATCGCGTTCCCCTCTTTTTTGTGGGTCTTAATAAGGCATTCAAAATCAGCGTTGACCAGGATATCGCAATTAGAAAGTATAAAGGCAGAGTCTATCCTCCCTTTCAGAAGGCTCAGGCCGCCTCCCGTCCCCAGGAATCTCTCTTCAATAATGTAATGGATCTTATAGTCTTTATCCAGCTCCTCAAAATATGACCTGATCATAGCCGCCTTATGGTTCAAGATCAGGAACACTTCTCTGCACCCCCAGCTGGTAAAGTTATTGATAATCCTTTCTGTGATAGTCAGATTCCCTATCGGCATCAGCGCTTTAGGCAATATCTTCGTATAAGGGTACAGGCGCGTGCCCATCCCTCCCGCCATTATCACGAGAGGGATATCCTTCAGGATAGTAGAGGAGCGCTCATTGATCACATCTTTTCTCTTGAAGATTACATCAACCAGCCGCCCAGAAGGGCTGATTACCGGATAGACTACCAGGCTGCCCATCTTGCTTTCCCTTAAGGCATCCTCCCTTGAAGTGAAGGTGATAGGAGAGTGATTCATGGCGTCCGCAATGGGAGTCGACATATTACCGCCTTTTAGCATAAATCTCCTCATATCCCCGTGGGTAAAGATCCCTAACAATATGTCATTCTTATCCGTAATGAAGACACAGTCGGCATGTTCGCATTCTATCAGGTGGATCGCATCTTTGACAGTACGGTCAGGCGGAATAGTATATTTCTCAATCATGCCTCTTTCTCCTTGAACATTAAGCTTTCTATCTCTTCTTTTGGCAGGAACGGAGCCATATCATGAAGAGCGGGGGTGCTAAAGCTCCCATCTGGGTTCATTCTTGACATAAGCTTAGGGATTAGGGGGTTCTCAATTTGCTGTTCTATTTCCAATAGGAGATTCCCTTCGGTATTTAATACCCAGTCCAAAGATGCTTCTACTTCATCATTGCAACAGCAGCGCTTGTATGCAAAGACGAATGCATCTGCCACTTTTCCAAAGTCCGGGAAGCTTATCCCTGATTCAGGAGTACAGCCGATAAAAGTGCCTGAAAAAAAGTTCTTACAGGTCTGCCGGATAGCACTATAGCCCTTATTTGAAAAAATAATGACTTTGACCGGAAGATGATAATGCTTTATGGTCTGGAGCTCCTGCAGGTTCATCATTATGCTCCCGTCTCCTGTAATGCAAAACACTTCTTTATTAGAAGCAACAGCGCATCCTATCGCTGCTGGCAGATCATATCCCATAGAGCCGCACAGATAGTTCGTAATGGCTCGCTGTCCTGGCTTATGGACACCAATCTGGATTTTGGCCGCATTGCCCCGGCTGTTGCCCATAGCTATAATCTGCCCTTCTGGGGCCATCTCCTCGAATACCTTCCAAAAATAATACGCATTTACCCTCGCTCTGCCGTCCAGAACATCTATTGATTCATAGACTGAGAATTTTCCTTTGAGATGATTACAGTATCTGAGCCAATCATCCTTTCCTGTTACTGAGAGGCTTGCTTTAGAGAAAACTTGGAAGAAAGCCCTCAGATCTGAATGTATGAACCTGTCAATGTGCAATCCTGGCTTCCTGGCTTCATTCTCATCCACATCTACATAAATGATCCGGGCATCAGGGGCAAATAAATCCTGAGCAAATCCAGTCTGTCGGAAAGAAAGGCTATTCCCCAGGACTAGTATTACATCTGCATTCTGTAAGATAAAATTGCCGGTCCTTGGCCCAATGTCTCCAGAGTGGCCATAATAGAGAGGATGCTGTGTATAAAGCATGTCCGTGCACCAGCCTCCTCCGATGACAGGAAACTGTAGCCTTTCAATAAATTCTATAAAATCAGATTGGGTGTTGCTGCTCACAATCCCCGTCCCGCCTAAGATACAAGGGCGTTTCGCATGACTCAGCTCACATTCGATCCATTTACATTCTTCTGCGCTGATTGTTGGAATCGCCGGCCTCTTTTCTTCCGGATAAAGCTTATCCGTATCAATGATAGCGCTCTGCATGTCAAGCGGAATATCTATCCATACTGGCCCGCGGCGGCCGCTTAATGCCAATCTAATTGCTTTTTTCATTTCTCTGCGGATGGATAGAGGATCCGTAATCATAGAAACATACTTTGTCATGGACTGAGCCATAGGACGTACGTCAAATTCCTGGATCCCTCGGTATCGAAGCGGAAGTCCTGTCTTTGCCACAGATGTCTCATATCGGACTTGCCCTGAAATGACAATCATCGGAAGGCTGTCCTGAAATGCCCCCATGACCCCGGTAACAACATTCGTGGCGCCGGGGCCACTTGTGACACAGACTGCGGCCATTTTCCCACTTAGTCGCGCATAAGCATCGGCAGCCATTGCACAAGCTTGCTCATGATGATTGAAGTATTTATTTATCTTATGATTCAATGCAAGAGCGTTATTCAAATGCATCGCCCCGCCGCCGACAACGGCAAAGCAATCTAAAATATCCTCTTCAACCAATATATCCATTACAATGTCTGATACTCTGCGTTGCATAAATCAGTTCCCCTTATCTGTTCAATCAGTCTATGGATTCCCTGGTCAATATCAATCAAGCTATCTGCAGATATTCCACATTCTTCCATAATCCTTTTATTAGAAGCTGTATATTCTCTATTGAGGCCAGGAATCTCAATCTGGATATCCTGTGTGCTTCCCATTTGAGCGTTTACTTTCTGCGCTATATCGCTAAGCCGTATCTTTTTACCGCTGCAAGCATTGTAATCGTGATATTTCGCATTATTCTCTATAAAATAAAGCATAAATTTAACATAATCGTCTATATACAAATAATCAAAATAACAATCCTGACGGATCGTTATCGGTCTATGCTTCAAGCAGCATCTTACCGCATGGGATATAAATTTGGAATCATACTCTCCTGGACCGAAACAGGCAAAAATACGAAGGTTGTATATATTAGAACTGTCTCTCGCCAATTTATTCATTATATATTTCCCCAGGCCATACTCATCCACAGGAATATGTCTTCCTATCGCTTCTTCTGTTACGTTGCAAATATCATATTGTTTGTCATACTCTGCTCCAGAGCCGCAATAGATAATTTTTCCGCATTCTCCCCTTACACTGTAGAAGTTCATATAAATTTTCAGCATATCCCGGAACAGATTGTTATAGTTATCTTCCTCAGGACTGCGGACAGGGCTTGGAGATGCCGCATGTATGATAGCATCATATTTCCCACTTTTTACAAATCTCTCTACTGCCTCGCGATCCCGGACATCAAGTTCTCTTCTTTCAGGGGCGTCTACTGTATATTTCTTTTTTAAAGCCGGAAGCAAGTTTTGCCCTATAAATCCACTCCCGCCGGTAAGAAGAATCTTTTTCATGCTAAAGCCCATCCATTTCTCATCTTCCGATCACCTGCTCAATTTCCCGACACACCTTACGGATATCGTCCTCTGTAATGTTCGTGCTACACGGCAGGTTGATGACCCTCCGGCTGTACTCCTGCGCCTTCTCTATACGGTACGCCATGTCCCCCCTGTACGGCTTCT
>JAETTD010000005.1 GCA_021769295.1 Bacillota bacterium
TTGATTATCTGTTCCTGAATTTGTGGGTCAACGTATGCCATATCATTGCTCCTTTCGTTTTATGTTTATATTTTACAAAAGGCACATTGCTATTACAACTTTATTTTAGCAGCTCACCTTCAGGTATGGTGGTCTCTCTGAGAACAAAGTGTTCTCCGAATTTTTCTTTAAGTTCGCCTTGGGTGTAAGGCATTTCATCCTCGTCTACGAATATCATTTCGCCGTTTTCGTCGGTGGTTCCGGTATATACGGGAGTATCGCTTATTATATTGAAATTTTCATCTGCCTTATACACCGAAAATCCTGCTCCCGCTACCGCTTCGCCGTACTGATTTATTTTATTGATGCCGGTAGGCGGATATGACGATAAGTTGTATTTTAAACGCAGGTTGGAGGCATAGTTTCCTCTTTCCAGATAAAAGAACTTCAGCGTATGATATGTGTTGTTGGCAAATATTTTATTGCCCTCTTCGTTGGTTTTCCAATCTGATTCATCGCCTGCTTTTCCGGCTGCTTCAAAGATGTCGTAAATAAGAGTTTTTTGTTCATATCCTGTTCCCTCATTGACGGTAACTTGTCCGGAGGCAAAGTTTATATCCACGCTGCTTCTGTCATGTATTCCTCCAAGGTCGCACACGAGCACGCCGTCTATAAAAATCCAAACATCGTCATCTCCGGAAAAGTCAAAGGTCGTGGCGTGTTTTTTGTTTGGAGTCATATATCCGTCGTTTCTCTGAACAAACCTTGTGACCATGTTTATTCCCAGGTAATGGTTCAAACCGTCGCTGTCTGTCTTGAGATCTTTTGCATCTTCATATTTATTAAAAGGGAAAAATTGTCCGTCTCCCTTATTATCATGGGATTTCACTCCCCAGCTGTCGTACAATGTGAAAGTGTTGGAAGCTTTGTTATATTCTGCAAAGTTCTTTGAGGAATCGTAATAATAGTATCCGTCGGATCCTACCTGCAAAAGGCCCGTTACGTTTCTAAATGATTCTTTTCCATCAACTTCTTTTTTAGGGTCAAACAGGTAAGCAAGGGATTCGTCGCTTCCTTCTACTTTGTCTGTATCTTTTGAAAGGTAAGGATAGCCGTCTTTGCCAAGGGTGTCTGCCACAATTCCCGCACATGGAGCTACGCTCTTTGTCCATGCGTTAGCCGTTCCGCTAGCCTGTCCTCCCGGTATCTTTGTTAAAAATTTAAGAGCATGGTTTTGGTTTATTCCCATGTTCCACTGACTTTTTATTGTGTTGTCATCAAGAATTAAATCTTTATCATCCTGTCCCGTTATCCAGTAGTCGAAAAGATTGATGACGGTTCCTGCGTGGGTGGTTCCCTGCACGGTTCCGTCAGCGCCTGCTGCCAAATCTTCTTCTGCCTGAGGCGAAGACTGAGAGCTTTCCATCGCTGCGGCAGGAAGCATGGAGGCATTGGCCGTTCCGAAAACGACCAGAACCACCATGGCAGCGCAAACTGCTTTACGCCATGTTTTTTTTCCTACTTGTTTTATTGTTTCTTTGGTTCCTTTCCTCTGTTTACTCTTTTTCAATTGTCATGCCTTCCCTTCCAAAGTCACTAAAGGCTTTTTCGTCAAATACGGTTCATTAAGTTTTTCTCTGTCATAAAATTCCTATTTTGCATATCTATAAATAATTTTAACACTTTATTTACAGAGAATTATATTACAAAACAATTTGAAAAGCAACCTCTGTAGCTGAATCTTTCAAGGTTTCCAGATATTTCTCACTATGGAGCACTTGGTTTTTTCTTTGTTTGGTGCCGTAATTTTTTGTATAATTAGATCATAAAAAGCGGCTGCCGGCAAGCGGCCTGAAAAATGCGCAAGGAAACAGGCTTTGGGCAACCTTAATATATAAAAAAATGGGAGGTAAAATTTTTTACCCCCACCCAGGTAAAATTTTTTACCCCCTCGATTTTATATATATTACTTCGTCATCTTCTCCTGTTTTACTTTGTGGTCGATGACGTGGCGTGACGCCAGTTCCCTGCGTATATCTTCAAGGGAAATTCCGGCTTCAACCATGAGAACCATGACATGATAAGCAAGGTCTGCGATTTCGTATATGGTTTCCTTCTTATCCTCTGCCTTGGCGGCGATGATTACCTCCGTGCTTTCTTCGCCGACTTTCTTTAATATTTTGTCAAGGCCTTTCTCAAAGAGATAAGTGGTGTAGGAGCCTTCTTTCTTCTCCTCTTTTCTGCCCTCGATGAGTTTCAGCAGGCCTTCGTATGAAAACTCGCTGCGGTTTTCGCTCTGAAATACGGGATATTCAAAGCAGGATTCGGTGTTGAGGTGACATGCGGGGCCGTCAGGCTCTACCATTACCACCAGCGCATCTCTGTCACAGTCGGCCGTAATTGACACTATGTGCTGATAGTTTCCGCTGGTTTCGCCCTTGAGCCACAGCTCCTGCCGTGAACGGCTGAAAAAGCAGGTCAGCTCCTTCTCCATAGATATTTTAAGGCTTTCCCTGTTCATATATGCAAGGGTCAGAACACGCTTGGTCTTGGCATCGGTTACGATAGCGGGAATCAAGCCCTTTTCATCAAATTTCAGTTCATTTAAGTTTACTGTATTTATCATGTTTTTTCTCCTTAAAGACGTGTTATTATGCCGTTTTGGGACAGCTCTTTTTTCAGCTCGTTGATGTTGACTTCGCCGAAGTGAAAGATAGAGGCCGCAAGACCTGCGTCCACTTTAGGCAATGTCTTAAACAAAGTGACAAAATCGCCTGTGCAGCCTGCGCCGCCGGAAGCGATGACGGGAACGGAAACAGCATTGCATACGGCGTCAAGCATTTCAAGGTCAAAGCCCTGCTTCACACCGTCGGTGTCAATGGAATTGACCACCACTTCTCCGGCTCCGTTTTCAACGCATCTTTTAATCCAGCTTATGGCTTCCATTCCGGTGTTTTCTCTGCCGCCTTTGGCGAACACTTTAAATTCTCCGCCGACACGCTTTACATCCACTGAAAGCACCACGCACTGGTCGCCGTAGAGCTTGGCCGCCTCGTATATCAGCCCCGGATTTCGGATTGCCCCTGAGTTGACACTGACCTTGTCGGCGCCGCATTTTAAAACTCTGTTAAAATCCTCCACGCTGTTTATTCCTCCACCCACTGTGAGAGGAATAAACACTTTTCTGGCGGTTTCGCAAAGGATGTCGGTGAAAAGCTTTCTGCCGTCTGATGAAGCCGTAATGTCATAAAAGACCAGTTCGTCAGCTCCGTTTTTGCTGTAATACTGAGCAAGCTCCACAGGAGATGAAACGTCCTGCAAGCCCTCAAAGTTTATTCCTTTAACCACTCTGCCGTCTCTCACATCAAGGCAGGGGATAATTCTCTTGGTTATCATTTTGCCACCTCTATCGCTTCTCTCAAATCAATGGCCTTGGTATAATAGGCTTTGCCGATGATTGCACCGTAAAGGTCAAGCTTTCTCAGGCCTTTCACATCCTCTATGGACGAAACTCCGCCGGAGGCAATGATTTGGAGCTGAAATTCTTCGGAAAGTTTTTTGTACAGCTCATGGTTTGTTCCCGACATGGCTCCGTCCTTTGAAATATCGGTGCATATTACGGTTTTAACTCCGATGCCTTCCATGCGGCGGCAAAAGTCAAAAGCGTCAATCTCCGATTTCTCGGTCCAACCCTTTATGGCAACAAAGCCGTCCTTTATGTCGATTCCTATGGCAATTTTTTCACCGTATTTTGCGACTGCCTCTTCTGCAAAGCCCGGCTTCGTTACGGCGGCGGTGCCCAAGATAACCCGGTCAATGCCTGCATTTATATACTTTTCAATGACGGCCATGGTTCGTATGCCGCCGCCTATCTCGCAAAACAGCCCGGTATTCTGCTTTATGTTGCATACCGTTTCAAGGTTTGGAGTGGTTCCTGACTTAGCACCCTCAAGGTCAACTATATGTATATGAGTGGCTCCGCAGTTTTCAAAGTCTCTGGCTATTTCCAGCGGGTTGTTGCTGTATACTTCCATTTTGGCATAGTCGCCTTTAAAAAGGCGCACTGCCGATGCCTCATATAAATCTATGGCAGGATAAATAAGCATGTTACTTTTCCTCCTTTAATTCAACAAATGCACGCAAAATGTCCAGCCCCACCTGTCCGCTCTTTTCGGGGTGAAACTGACATCCGAACACGTTCTTATCCATGACTGCGGCGGTTAGCTCCGCTCCGTATTCTGTGGTGGCTGCCGTCGAAGCTTCACAGTCTGCCCCATAAAATGAGTGTACAAAATATACATAATCTCCGTCATTTATGTATTTAAAAATAGGGCAGTCCGCTTTCTTAAAAGTAAGCTTGTTCCAGCCTATGTGAGGAATCTTGTAATCCTCTGGTATGACGTCCTTTATCGGCTTGATTGAACCCTTTATCAGGCCCAGGCCTTCATGCTCGCCGTATTCGTAGCTCTTCTCAAACAAAAGCTGCATGCCGAGACAGATTCCCATAAGAGGCTTTCCGCTTGCGGCAAGCTCTTTGATAAGGCTCGCCATGCCTGATTCTTCAAGCTTTTTGGCAGCGTCCTCAAAGGCTCCGACTCCCGGCAATATAATCCTGTCAGCTTCTCTCAAAGTTTTTTCGTCCGAAGTGACCGTTACTTCTGCTCCGATTGCCGCAAAGGAGCTTTTAAGGGAAAAAATATTTCCTACTCCGTAATCAACTATAGCTACCATTACAGTACCCCCTTGGTGGACGGGATTTCATCCTCAAATCCTTTGTCAAACTTGACTGCGGCTCTTATGCTGCGAGCCACCGACTTGAAAGCCCCTTCTATTATGTGATGAGAATTGGTTCCCGAAAGCTGCCTGATGTGCAGCGTGCAGTTTGCATTTCTCACAAAGCCCAGCCAGAACTCTTCTGTCAGCTCCGTGTCAAAGGTTCCCACCTTTTCCGTCGGAATTTCGAGGCTGTAGCCCAAATAGCTTCTTCCCGAAAAGTCCACTGCCGACAGAATCAGCGCTTCATCCATGGGAAGAATCATGCTGCCGTAGCGTACGATTCCTTTTTTATCGCCGAGGGCCCGGCTAAAAGCCTCGCCCAAAGCGATTCCTATATCTTCAACGGTGTGGTGGTCGTCAACATCCGTGTCTCCTTTGCATTTGACCGTAAGGTCAAATTTTCCGTGGGAGGCAAACAGGGTAAGCATGTGATTTAAAAATCCGCAGCCGGTTTCGATTTCACTGGCTCCGCTGCCGTCAATATCAAGACTGAGAAAAATATCCGTTTCCCGGGTCGTTCTTTTTATTTCCGCTGTTCTCATAAGGCTTCCTCCAGTATTTCTTTCAAATTATCTATAAGAGCCGTCATCTGCTCTCTGCTTCCTACCGTAATCCTGTTGTACTCTTTAAGAGCAGGAGTTTCAAAGTGTCGGATTAAAATGCCTCTGCTCTTGAGCTTTGAATATATGTCAAAGCCTGACATCTCAGGGTGCTTTGCAAAGATAAAGTTTGCTGACGAATCTGTCATTTCAAAGCCTAATTTTTTAAGCTCTTCTGAAGCAATCCGGCGGTTCTCAATGATAGCGCCGCAGTTTTTCTTTGTATATTCTTCGTCTGAAAGCACTCCCAGCCCTGCGGCCATGGTCATGCGGTTTATGTTGTAAGGGTTTGTGGAGTATTTTATGGTGTTAAGGTCTCTTATCAGCTCTTTGCATCCCACCCCGAAGCCCAGCCTTGCTCCTGCCATGGAACGTGATTTTGAAAAGGTTTGGGTAACCAGCAGATTGTCGTACTTGTGAATCAGTGGAATTGCGCTTTGGGCTCCGAAATCCACGTAGGCTTCGTCGATTATCACTACATTGTCAGGGTTGTTTTTTACTATCCCTTCAATTTTCTCAAGGGGCAGGGCGATGCCTGTAGGCGCATTGGGATTTGCAAGAAATACAGTCTTATTTATGCCCATATAGTCCTCGGGGCAGACGGAAAAATCCTCTTTAAGCGGTACCTGCTCATAAGGAATATTGTTCACATCGGCGAACACCGTGTAAAACCCGTAGGTGATGTCGGGGAAGGCCGCCGGATGTTTATCGTCGCAAAAGGCCATAAATGCAAAGTTGAGTATTTCGTCGGAGCCGTTTGTAAAGAGGATTTCATCTTTTTCGACGCCGAAGGTCTTTGAGGCAACATCCACCAAATCCCGGCATTCGGGGTCTGAATATATCTGGAGCCGTCTCGCTTCTTTCAGAGCCTCCGTAACTGCCTTTTCAGAAGGCGGGAAAGGGGACTCGTTGGTATTTAATTTTATATATTTCATTTCCTTTGGCTGTTCTCCCGGTGTATAGGGAACCAAGGAAGCGTATTTTTCGCTGAAAAAACGACTCATCAGTTTTCATCCTCCGTGCGTATAACTGCGCTTTTGGCGTGGGCGGTAAGGCCTTCTTTTTTTGCAAAGTATGCCACGTCTTTTGCCACACGCTTGAGAGCGTCGTGAGTATAGTAAGTGTACTGGCTCTTTTTTACAAAGTCGTCCACCGAGAGGGGACTTGAAAACCTGGCTGTCCCGCTGGTCGGCAGGGTGTGATTAGGTCCTGCAAAGTAGTCGCCGAGGGCTTCCGGGCAGTTTCTTCCCATAAATACCGAGCCTGCATGGCGGATGCTGTCAAGGTAATCGAATGGATTGTCCACACAGAGCTCTAGGTGTTCAGGGGCTATCTCGTTGGCTATTTCGATTGCCGCCCTTAAGTCAGGTGCGACTATTATCTTTCCGTTGTGGTCAATGGAGGCCCTTGCAATCTCCGCACGCTCAAGGCCTGGTATCTGTATTTCAAGCTGACGGCTGACTTCTTCGGCCAGCTCTTTTGAATCGGTCACCAGCACTGCGCTTGCCATTTTGTCGTGTTCTGCCTGAGAAAGCAAGTCTGCCGCCAAGTGGCGTGGGTTTGAGCTGCCGTCGGCCACTATGAGAATCTCGCTGGGGCCTGCTATCATGTCTATGGAAACTTTGCCGAAAACCTGTTTCTTTGCTTCTGCGACAAAGGCGTTTCCCGGGCCTACTATCTTATCTGCCTTGGGTATGGATTCCGTTCCGTAGGCCAAGGCTGCCACTGCCTGAGCTCCGCCTACTTTAAATATTTTATCTACACCCGCTACCGAAGCCGCTGCCAGTATGACGGGATTTATCTTGCCGTCTGCGCCCGGCGGTGTAACTATGACTACTTCTTTACAGCCTGCGATTTTTGCAGGTATGGAGTCCATTAAGACGGTGGAAGGGTAGGCGGCGGTGCCTCCCGGCACATACAGGCCTACTCTGTCAAGAGGTATGACTTTCTGGCCTATGACGATTCCGTCCTCGTCGTTTATTATGAAGCTGTTTCTGACTTGACGCTCATGGAATTTTCTTATGTTTGCGGCTGCTTTTTTCAGTATTTCAAGGAATTCCGGCTCCACTGAGCTTACGGCTTCTTCTATTTCTTCTTTTGTGACCAGCAGGCTGTCAAGCTCTGCTTTGTCGAATTTTTTGCAGTATTCAAAGAGGGCCTTGTCGCCGCTTTCTTTGACGTTTTCAATTATTTGAGAAACTACCTGTTCAACATCCGCCGCTTCTTCTTCCCGCGCGAATATCTCTTGATTGGGAACTTCTCCGTATTTTAAAATTTTAATCATTTTTTTGCCTCCGGTTTTGTCTTTGCTTCTGCCTCCAGAAAGCTGTTCATTCCTTCAATGATATTTTCTATCTGTGTATTTTTAAATTTAAAGCTTGCCTTGTTTGCAATCAGCCTTGCGCTTACCGGCGCTACGGTTTCGATCACCTCAAGATTGTTTTCTTTTAAGGTTGTTCCCGTCTCCACGATGTCAAGGATTACATCCGAAAGTCCCAGTATGGGGGCGATTTCTATGGAACCGTTGAGGTGGATTATATCTATTTCACGGCCGAGGGAGGAAAAGTATTTCTGCGAAATGTTTGAAAATTTGGTGGCTACTTTAAGGGTCTGCTGCGGGTCGTCGTGAAAACCTTTGGGCGCTGCCACTGCCAGCCTGCACTTTCCTATGCCCAAATCTATCAGTTCGTAAATGTCAGGCTCGTATTCCAGTATTATATCTTTTCCTGCCACTCCTATGTCGGCGGCGCCTCTCTCCACGTATCTGGCTACGTCGGAAGGCTTGACCCAGAAATACCGCACTCCTTTTTTTTCGTTTTCAAAGATGAGCTTGCGGTTTGCTTCTTTTATGGAGGGACATTCAAATCCTATTTTTTCAAATATATCGTAGACTTTATCGCCGAGCCTTCCCTTTGGCAGGGCGATGTTAATCATTTGTTTCAAGAATCTTCACCTCTCCGTCTTGTATTTTGGCAAGCTGCCTGTATGTGAGCTTTGCAGGAAGCTGTCTTTGGGCCGTTACCGACCTGCCGTCTTGGCTTAGCTCTTCGACGGCCTTTTTTAAGGTTTTTATATCTGTGTTTTTATCGTATATCAGAACTATGTCTTCGTCATATTTGAACTGGGAAACTTTGAGCCGTTCAAGCATGTCAAGATACACGGCGAAGCCTATGGCTCCTGATTTTCGCCCCATTCTCTGCATCATGTGGTCGTATTGGCCGCCGGATACCACGCTTGTCGGTATGCCTTTTATGAAACCTTTAAAGATTATTCCGTTATAATATTTCATATCGCTTACTACGGAAAAATCTATTCTAATCATGTCTTTGTATTCGTCGCCTGCGGCGTTGATGATTTTTTCCAGCTGCTCAAAAGGAGTCTTGTCTTTGAAGCCGTCGGCTATCCTGCGCAGCTTTGGCATTACTTCGCCGGCAGGGCCGTAGAGGGTCACGAGCTTTTTAAGCATGTCTGTCTTTTCTTTGCCGATTCCTTTCTGCGCACATGTCTTGCAGATAGCGGAAAGGTTTTTCTCGCTTATATATTCGGTAAGCTGCGTTCTTGTTTCTTCGTCGATTTCTGCGGCGTCGAAGAAAGCTGATAAAATCCCAAGATGTGAAACGTCCAATATTGCGTTTTTGCTGATGCTTTTAAGGCTCTTTGCCGCAAGAATCAGCACTTCGCTCAGGCAGTAGTCGTCAAGGTCGCCTATACATTCGAGTCCCATTTGCATGATTTCTTTGAAGGTGTTGGTTCCTTTTGAGACGCGGTAGACGTTTTCGTTATAGTAAAATTTTTGGACGAAGCCGGGAATATCTTTGCTCTTTTTTATTATGGACAGGGTGATGTCCGGCTTTAAGGCCATAAGCTTGCCGTTGGTGTCAGTAAATGTGATTATGCTGTCTGACATAAGAAAGTCTTTGTTTCTGACATACAAATCGTATTCTTCGAACTTGCTCATCTTATACTGGGTGTAGCCGTATTTTTTATATAAGGAGCGTAGGCCGTAAACGACTTTTTCGTTATATTTTAAATCTGAGATGCTTATTTTCATTCTGTCACCTTTTAATATGTTTTAATCTGTTGATTTTGGTTAAGCCCGGGCAGCGGGTGGAAGGTTCTCCATGGTTGTCCGTCTTTGCCAGTTTGCTTGCAGGCTTGTTTGCTGTCTTGAGCCTTCCGGCCGCCTTGGCTATGCAGAATACTTTATCACGTTACCTCGATAAAGTCAAGGGGTGGCCGCCGGTCTTTTGGCTGAATTCATAAAAAATTTTGGTTCGGTGTTGCGAGCCAGACCGGGCGGCTGGCTTGAGCCGGCTGTGCTGGCTGTACTGACACGTTTTGGCGAATTCACGTAATTATGTTAAGGTTTGAGTTAACTGTGTTGTCTGAGCTACAACGTTTTTATGAATTCATGTAATTATGTTAGGTTTTCCCGAAATTGTGCTGCCCAGCTACAACTTTTCTGTGAATTCACGCAATTGTGTTAAGGTTTGAGCTAATCATGTTGCCTGTGATAACCGTTTTCGGTTATCAATGCCTCTGCGAGAGCGGCTGTCGCTCTGCAAAGTGGGGTCTGAGTCCTCGCTCCGAGCATATGTTGCAATTGCTGTTCTTCGCCGTTGGCTTTTTGAGCAGCCGCCTGGTAAACAGCTAACAACTTTTCCAGTAATTGTAAATTTTAGGCAGCTTCTCTATGTCCCGTTGGCTTTTTGAGCTTGTCTTTTAAATTTGGCCTACAAAAACCGGCAATACTGTAGGCCAAATTTGCGGCGCAACTGAAAAAAGCTAACATTGACACGTTTCGACACGGGTTTCACGGGTATTATGTAAACTTATGTTGGCTTTTTCTGCACCCCGCACAATATGAGCCAATGCCTTGCCGGAATGATGCCAAATTTATTTACTACTTGCCGGCACCATGCTAAATTTATTTCCTGCTTACCGACATCGCACTGAAATTGCTTGCTGAATTTACTCTCTAAAATTGCTTCGGCTCGGCGTCTGACATTAACCAATAACAAAAGACCCGCTAAAAAAGCCGGGTCTCAGTTTTACAGTTCATAGTCTTTTTATAATCAGAAAAGCTTTTCCAAAGCCTCTGCCCCGGTCATTCCTTCCTTTACACCTAAGTCCGCTGCTGCCGCAGTCATCGCTTTTACCGGATTTGCCAGCTGCTCTTCAAAGCTTGCGCCTCCTACAACTACCGCTGCATCGCCGAACTTGTCAGCTGCTTCAAGGTTCAGGTATCCACACATGATATAGCCTTTGTCGGCAGTGATTACGAGCATGTTTGGATGACCTTCGCCGCCCGGAGCCTTTATAAATGCTCCGTGAGCCGTCTTGCCGTTTACTTTTATAAGCTGTGTATTAACCATAATTGTATCCTCCTTTTTATAATCCAAGTCCGAAATTGGTTTTAACCCTTTCCATGGTCTTTTGTGCAATCTCGTCCGCTCTCTTTGCGCCGTCTTTCAAGACATCAATTAGCATCTGAGAATTGCGTATTTCCTCGTATCTTGCACGGATTGGGGCAAGAGCGTCAACAGTGATTTCAACCAAATCTTTCTTAAAATCTCCGTAGCCCTTTCCTTCGTATTTCTTTTCCAAATCTTCGATACTGATTCCGGACAATACGCTGTATATGTTGAGCAGATTGCTGATGCCCGGCTTATTTTCCACATCGAAGCGGATAATGCCCTCCGAATCGGTGGTCGCTTTCATTATTGATTTTTTAATCTTTGAAGGCTCATCCAGCAGGGAAATCCTTGAATGAATGTTTTCTGCGCTCTTGCTCATCTTCTTTGTAGGGTCATCAAGAGCCATTATTCTTGCTCCCGACTTTAAGAAGCGGCCGTCAGGAACCACAAAAGTGTTCGGGTGTTTTCCGTTTACTCTTATGGCCAAATCCCTGCAAAGTTCTATATGCTGTTTCTGGTCGTTACCGACAGGAACCACATCGGTATCGTAAAGAAGAATATCCGCAGCCATTAAAACAGGATAGGTGAACAGACCGGTCGGCGCAGATTCCTTATTTTTGCTCTTGTCCTTAAACTGGGTCATTCTGGAAAGCTCTCCCGTGTAGGAACTGCATGTCAGCACCCACGAAAGCTCAGCGTGACCCGGAACATCCGACTGAACAAATACAATGGATTTCTTAGGGTCTATGCCGACTGCCAGGTACAGGGCGGCAACGTCCAATATGTGTTCTTTCAGTTCCTTGGGTTCCTGCGGAACCGTAATTGCGTGCATATCCACTATGCAGTATATACATTCGTGGTCCTCCTGCAGTTCGACAAACTGTCTGAGAGCGCCTAAATAGTTGCCTAAATGTATGTTGCCTGTCGGCTGTACTCCGGAAAAAACTCTTTTCATTAAAAATAGCCTTCTTTCTTTGTTTTTATCATTTATCTTCCAAGTTCTTTTTTAAATTGCTCCACGATGTTTTTTTCGGCACGTGAAATAGTCATCTGCGAAACCCCCAGTTCCTTGGCTATTACTGCCTGAGACTTGTTTTCGATGAATCGCTTTTTGAATATATATCTGTACGTTTCGCTGAATTTTTCCAAAACCTTTGAAACAATTTCATTTATCTCTATACGCTCGTATCCCAGATCCTCAAATCCGATATATCTCTCAAGGGGATTGTCATCATTTTCATCTGACGCACCCATAGCTGCGCTTTCAAGAGAGTAAGTTCCGTAAACCTTTGAGCTTTCAAATGCCTGCATTATCTGCTCATGGCTGAATCCCGTAACATCGGCGATTTCTTCCACGCTGGGAGCTCTTCCCAAGGTCACGCTTAATTCGCTCCTTACTTCTTGCACCTTGGTTGCCATTTCCTTAAGCCTGCGGGGCACCTTGAGGCTCCACTGCTTATCACGAAAGTATTTCTTAATTTCTCCCAAAATTGTCGGCGTTGCAAAACTTTTAAATTCAAAGCCTTTTGAAACGTCAAACCTTTCAACTGCCGAAACGAGAGCAAGTGCACCGACTTGATAAAGGTCATCATAATCCACGCCTTTGCCGAGATACTTTCTTATGAGTATATCAACCATGTACAGATTTTCTTCTACAATCTGATTTCTGAGTTCCGTTGATGGGTTTTGTGCGTACCGGTTGAATAATTCTGAATTCATTGCTTTGCCTTTATCATTTTAATGGTTTTTTTGCAATTAGGTCCGTCTATAAGTTCAATACTGCTCATAAGGGATTTGATTATATACAACCCCAAATCGCCTTCGTTAGGGCAATCGAGACAAGGTTTCTGCAGTTTTTTCAACTTGTGGCTGCTGCTCGTATCGGTCACATATATTTCCATTCTGCCTTCTTCTACGATACATTCCACCTCGTATTCTTCGGCAAACCCCTCTGAGCCGTGGCAGCTTATATTCTTACACGCTTCACCGACCGCATTCTTTATGTCTTCTATTTCTTCAATGTTAAATCCGGCGTTGTCGGCGGCAGAACCCACTGCCAGTCTGACTATAGTAATATACTGGGGTTTACCCGGAACGACAAATTTTAATTTGTCTGCCATGACTTGGCCTCCTTCTTACTCTATTTTAATTTAAGCTGCTCTCCGTCTTCTGAATCCTTGCTGTTCAGCTCTTTTTCAAGTTCGTCTTCACGGGCAACTTTCGCCAAAGCTATTATATTTGTATCTTCTGAAACATTCATTATTTTTACGCCTTGGGTCGCTCTTCCGAGTTTTGAAATTTCCTTAGCCTGCATTCTTATGATTATTCCGTCAGAATTGATCAGCATTACGTCGTCATCATCATCGACCACCATAGCTCCAACCAATTCTCCGGTCTTTTTGAATTTGGCTTTGTCATAAGTCAGAAGGCCTTTGCCGCCTCTTACCTGAATCTTATATTCCTCAACTTTTGTTCTCTTTCCGAAACCTTTTTGAGTTACTACCAAAAGTTCCTGACCCGGCTCCACAAGTTCCATTGAAACGACTTCATCATCCTTTTCAAGCTTTATGGCACGGACTCCTCCTGCGATTCTTCCCATAGGTCTTACGTCTTCTTCTGAGAAGCATATGCATTTGCCGTGCTTGGTTACGATGATTACATTGTTGTTTCCGGTCGTCTGCTTGATTCCGATAAGTTCATCGCCGTCCTTGAGGTTCATTGCGATGAGGCCTGTCTTTCTGTTGGTGTTAAAGTTAGAAAGGGCGGTTTTCTTAATAGTTCCGTCCTTGGTAACTCCTATAAGGAATTTATCCTCTGCAAATTCTTTAATCGGAATAACTGCCGTAACTCTTTCTCTCTGCAACAGATTGAGGAAGTTCACCACAGGCGTTCCCTTGGCCGTTCTCGTCGCTTCAGGAATCTCGTATGCCTTTATTCTGTGGGCTTTTCCCGTATTGGTAAAGAACATCAGGTAATCATGGGTTGATGTCATTATCATGTTCTTTACGAAGTCGTTTTCACGTGTGGTAAGACCTGTAATACCCTTGCCGCCTCTGCGCTGCGCCCTGTAGGTATCAACCGGAACTCTCTTGACATATCCAAGGTGAGTCAAGGTGATGCACACGTTCTCCTCTTCGATTAAGTCTTCTTCATCTATTTCCTGAGCGTCTGCCTTAATCTTGGTTCTTCTCTTATCTCCCCATTTTTCCTTGATTTCAATAAGCTCGTCTTTAACAACGTTCATCAGCTTATGTTCATCTGCAAGAAGTTCTGCATAATAAGCAATTTTCTTGAGAAGTTCCTGATATTCGTTTTCGATCTTTTCTTTTTCCAAGCCTTGCAGTCTGCGAAGCTGCATGTCCAGTATGGCCTGTGCCTGAACATCGGAAAGCTCAAATCTTTTCATCAGCTTTTCCTTGGCATCGTTATAGCTGCTTCTGATTATTTTGATTATTTCGTCTATATTATCAAGAGCAATAAGATAACCTTCCAAAATATGAGCTCTCGCTTCGGCTTTTTTCTTATCATATATGGTTCTTCTGGTTACGACTTCCTTCTGATGCTTTAAATATTCGCTTATTATTTCACGCAAGTTCAGAATCTTAGGTCTGCCGTCCACCAGAGCGAGCATTATCATAGAAATGCTGTCTTGCAGCTGAGTATGTTTATAAAGCCTGTTAAGAACTATGTTTGCGTTGGTATCACGCTTTAATTCTATAACTATACGCATACCCTTACGGTTGGATTCGTCACGTATCGCCGTAATTCCTTCAACCCTCTTATCTCTCACAAGGTCTGCTATTTTTTCTATAAGTCTGGCTTTGTTTACCTGATAAGGTATCTCCGTGACTATTATCTGCTGTTTGCCGTGGGAAGTTTCTTCTATCTCTGTAACGGCTCTTACCACAACTTTTCCCTGACCTGTGCGATAAGCTTCTCTCATGGAGGATTTTCCCATGATTATGGCTCCGGTAGGGAAGTCCGGTCCCTTTACGATTTTTATTAAGTCTTCTACCGTAGATTCAGGCTCATCTATGAGTTTGACCGCAGCGTCGATAACCTCACACAAATTATGAGGCGGTATTGAAGTTGCCATACCTACGGCTATGCCGTTTGAACCGTTTACGAGAAGATTTGGAAATCTTGACGGAAGCACCGTCGGTTCTTTTTCTTCTTCATCAAAATTGGGTACAAAATCGACGGTTTCTTTATCTATATCTCTGAGCATCTGCAATGCAAGAGGCGTCATTCTTGCCTCGGTGTAACGCATAGCGGCAGCGCCGTCTCCGTCCACAGAACCAAAGTTTCCGTGGCCGTCCACCAGAGTGTACCTTATGTTAAAAGGCTGAGCAAGTCTTACCATTGCGTCATATATTGATGAGTCACCGTGAGGGTGATATTTACCCATTACTTCACCGACGATACGAGCTGATTTTTTATGAGGCTTGTCAGGAGTAACCCCCAGACCGCTCATTCCGTAAAGAATTCTTCTGTGTACCGGCTTAAGTCCGTCTCTTACGTCAGGAAGGGCACGTCCTACTATTACGCTCATGGCATAATCTATATAGGAATCTTTCATTTCTTTGTTAATTTCGTGCTGAATTAACTTCTGGTCTTCTAAAAATGTAGTCATATATTTGCCCTCCTTTCCTAAATATCAAGATTTGCATAATGAGCATTTTCTTCGATGAACTTCTTTCTCGGCGGTACCTTATCTCCCATGAGAGTTGAGAAAGTCTGGTCTGCGGCAGCGCTGTCTTCAATGGTTATCTGAATAAGGGTTCTGTGGTTATAATCCATGGTCGTATCCCAAAGCTGCTCTGCGTCCATTTCTCCAAGACCTTTGTAACGCTGAATATCAGCCTTGCCTGCTTTTCCTTCCAGCTCTTTCATCAGTTTAGTCTGCTCGATTTCGCTGTAGGTATAATATACGTCTTTGCCTTTCTTTACCTGATATAGAGGTGGCTGTGCAGCATATACATATCCGCCCTCAATCAGAGGCCTCATGTATCTATAGAAGAAGGTCAGAAGCAGCGTTCTGATATGTGCTCCGTCTACGTCGGCATCGGTCATTATTATTATCTTATGATACCTGAGTTTTTCAATATTAAAATCGTCTCCGATGCCGCAGCCGAAGGCTGTAATCATGTTTTTAATTTCATCGGAATTTAAAATTCTGTCCAGTCTTGCTTTTTCTACGTTGAGGATTTTACCTCTGAGCGGCAGTATTGCCTGACGTGCTCTGTCTCTGCCGTCCTTTGCGCTTCCTCCTGCGGAGTCACCCTCTACGAGAAAGATTTCGCATGCCGCAGGGTCTTTGTCAGAACAGTCTGCCAGCTTGCCCGGAAGTGAAAAACTGTCGAGAGCTCCTTTTCTTCTGGTAAGGTCTCTCGCTTTTCTTGCAGCTTCTCTTGCACGGGCGGCTTTAATACATTTTTCAAGAATAATCTTTGCCTGTGACGGATTTTCTTCAAGAAAAGCTGTCAGATTTTCATTGGTGGATGTTTCAACAAATCCTCTCATGTCAGGATTTCCCAGCTTCGCTTTGGTCTGACCTTCAAACTGAGGTTCTTCAAGCTTAACCGATACTATCGCCGTCAATCCTTCTCTTACGTCTTCGCCGCTAAGGTTGTCATTTTCTTTGAGAATCTTGGCTTTCTTGCCGTAGTCATTGAAAATTCTGGTGAGGGCGCTCTTAAATCCGACGATGTGAGTACCGCCATCGGTGGTGTTTATATTGTTGGCATATCCCAAAACCAGCTCGCTGTAACTATCTGTATATTGCATTGCGACTTCAACTTCGCAATTTTCTTTTATAACTTCAAAATATATAATGTCAGGATGAACGGCGTCCTTGTTCTGATTCTGGAATTTTACAAACTCCTTCAATCCGCCTTCATAGTGATAGGTTTCGCTCTTCTTTCTTCCTTCTCTTTCGTCTTTGAAAATAATTTTGATTCCCTTGTTGAGGAAAGCCATTTCACGAAGTCTGTTTTCGAGAGTGTCAAAATCAAATATCGTAGTTTCAAAGATTTCAGGATCAGGCCAGAAGGTAGTCTTTGAGCCTGTCTTTTTTGATTCTCCTATTATTTCAAGAGGTGTTACGGTTTTACCTCTCTCGTAACACTGCTTATAAATTTTGCCGTTTCTTTTTATTTCAACTTCCATATGGGTTGAAAGGGCGTTTACTACAGACGCACCTACACCGTGAAGTCCTCCGGATACTTTGTATCCTCCGCCGCCGAATTTTCCTCCGGCATGAAGAACCGTATGAATAACTTCTACGGCAGGTATGCCCATTTTCGGATGTTTATCCACAGGCATTCCTCTTCCATCATCTTCTACGGTAATGGAATTATCCTTGCAAATAGTAACTTTGATGGTTTTGCAATATCCTGCAAGAGCTTCATCCACACTGTTATCCACAATTTCATATACTAAATGATGAAGACCACGTGAGCCTGTACTTCCGATGTACATGCCGGGTCTTTTTCTTACTGCTTCAAGACCTTCAAGTACTTGTATCTGGGCAGCATCATATTGACCTTTTGTTTTCTCTTCCAATAAACTCATGTTGTCACCTTTCTTATTTTAATGGCATATTTTTGTCCAAAATATACCTACAATAGTGTATCATATTTCACTTAAAAATACAATAAAAACAATTTAACATCAAAAGATTAAAAAAATCGCCCTAAAGGGCGATTTTTTGCGTAATTTTAGGTATTAAACTATATTATATATGTTCTTTCATAAGAGCTACTGAAGCGCTCACTAATTTACGGAATTTAGGGGCCGCATTATTTGCCGCTTCCTGTACTTCTTCATGAGTTAAAGGAGTTTTGCTTATGCCTGCGGCCGGATTGCTTACAAAAGAAATTCCGCATATCTTCATTCCCATATGATTTGCCGCTATGGCTTCTACAACAGTGGACATTCCGACTGCGTCTGCTCCTAAAATATCGAGCATTTTTATTTCGGCAGGGGACTCAAATGAAGGCCCTGTCATCTGAGCGTATGTTCCTTCTTTTAAATCCACATTGTTTTCCTTTGCCGCTTTGCGAATGATTTCCTGCAATTCAATATCATATACATGGCTCATATCCGGAAATCTCGTTCCAAGTTCTTCTATATTTTCACCGATTAAAGGGTTTGGAACGAAAGATGATATCTGGTCGGTTATCATCATAAAATCGCCTGCTTTGAAACCGTGATTTATTCCGCCTGAAGCGTTTGTCAGAAAAAGAATCTTTGCGCCCATAAACTTCATCAGCCTTACAGGGAGAACCACGTCGCTGATATTATATCCTTCGTAATAGTGAACTCTTCCTTTCATGCAAACTACCGGAACATCGTCCACATATCCGAATATAAATTTTCCGTCGTGGCCGGGAACGGTGGAAACCGGAAATCCTTCAATATCGTGATAGTCGACTTCGCCCACTATTTTTATATCCTGAGCATAATCTCCAAGTCCTGAACCGAGCACTATAGCCACAGCAGGTTTAAAATTTTTAAAATCAAACTTTTTTTCTACGCATTCGTAGCAATTTAACAGTTTCTCATAAATTGGATTCATGGTATCTGTTCCTTTCTCATATAATTTTTACTTTTCCTGAATTTACTTCAAAGGTTTTTCCTAAATTCATCATATCTTTGAGCCTGTCCGGAATTTCGGTGGTAGTTATAAATAACTGCACGTTATCTAAAGATTTTACCAAAAATTCCTGCCTTTCCAAATCGAGCTCGCTCATAACATCGTCCAAAAGAAGTATTGCGCTTTCGCCTGTCTCTTCTTTTATGAGATTGAGTTCGGCAAGTTTTAGGGAAAGGGCGGAGGTTCTCTGCTGTCCCTGCGAACCGAAACTTCTGACGTTTATATCATCTATAAAGAACTGAATATCATCTCTGTGAGGACCTTTGGTGGTGGTTCTCAGTCTCAAATCGTTGGACTCTGACTTTTTAATTTCTTCATATAGCTTTTCTTCAAGATTTTCTGAATTTTTAACGTTAGGGTCGTATTCTATTCTGAGATTTTCTTTTCCGTTGGTTATATTGCCGTGTATCTCTCTGCTTATCTTGTTTATTTTTTCTATAAATTCATCCCGCATGGATATTATCTTTGAGCCATACTTTGAAAGCTGCATATCCCATATGTCGAGCACCGAATTATCTATGTATTTTTCTTTTAAATAAATGTTTCTCTGGGACAGTACCTTTTTGTAATTGTTCAAACTGTCGTAATATGCAGGTTTTAAAAGGCAAAGTTCCCTGTCGATAAATTTTCTTCTCTTTTCGGGTTCGTCTTTTACTATCTTTAAATCTTCAGGTGAAAATATTACTATGTATATATTTTCCAATAAATCGGAGGTCTTTTTTATATTTACTCCGTCAACTTTGATGAATTTTCCCGAATCTTTTTTCAGTAAAATTTCAACTTCGGTAGGAAAGAGTTCCTTTTGAGCTGTAACTTTTATCTTAAAAAAATCTTTCCCAAAGCCGAGCATCTCTATATCTTTAGATGTTCTGAAAGACTTTCCGATTGAAGACATAAAAATTCCCTCAAGGAGATTTGTCTTTCCCTGAGCATTGTTTCCTATTATAAAATTTACCTTTTCATCGAATTCAAGGTGTAAATCTTCGTAATTTCTGAAATTTTTTAATTCTATGTCTTTTATGTGCATATTTTTATTCTACTGGCTTATCCTTACCGGCAATATTAAGTATTCAAAATAATCTCCGGATAAAGGTCTTACAAGGCAAGGGCTCACATTGTTATTAAACAGCATAACAATGTTTTCATCGTCCACTACTTTAAGTACATCTATGAGATATTTTGAATTGAATCCTATTATTAAGTCATTTCCTTCTTTTGAAATAATAACATCTTCTTTTACATTTCCTTCTTCCGATTTAGAAGTTATTTCCATATTGTTGTCTTTTATTTCAAGCTTAATGAGATTGTTTTTTCCTACCTTTGCAAGAAGGGATGCTCTTTCTACGCTGTCTAAAAAGTCGTTTTTATTGATAACAACTCTGCAAGGATTTTCACTTGGAATAATCCTCTTATAGTTCATAAACTCGCCTTCAAGAAGTCTTACAACAACTTTTGTATTTTCCATTATAAACACAGCTTTTTTGCTGCTTAATAGCATGGTCACATCATCGCTTGAAATTTCTGTTTCGGTTATTATTCTGCTTATTTCGTTTAATATCTTTGCAGGTATTATTATATTTTCTTTCTTTTTATTCTTCATCTGCTCTCTTGCGATTGCCATTCTGAATCCGTCTATGGCAACCATATTGAGGCTGTTTTCTTCCATTTCAATAAGAACGCCTGTCATAGCTCCCTTGTTTTCGTCTATGCTGGCTGAAAATGAAGTCTTTTTTATCATTTCTTTTAAAATTTCTTTATTGAATACCAGTTCTTCGGATTCCTCATCGTTAGGATTTATGTTTGGAAATTCATCCGACGGAAGTCCTATAATGTTAAATTCTGAGTTTGAGCATTTTATATTTACTTTTCCGTCTGTTTCCTCAACGGTAATGTTTCCGTCAGGAAGCTTTCTTACTATATCTCCGAATAACTTTGACAGTACAACCGTCTCACCGGGAATATAATTTTCTACTTTTAATTTTTTTTCTATGCTCAAATCCAAATCAGAAGCGGACATGGTCAAAATACCGTTTTCGTCTACTTTCATCAAGATACCCTTTAGGATAGGAATTGTTGTTCTTATAGTAACTGCTTTCGAAACTATATTGAGAGCTTTTGTTAAAGTTTGCTGGTTGCAGGAAAATTTCATATAATACCTCCGCTTTAGTTAATAATTATATTATTTGGTAGTAATAGTAGTAGTAGTACTTGTGAAATATGTGGATAACTTATGTACTACTTTAAATTTAAACGAAAATTGTTGTTAAAAAAGTGTGGAATAAAGTTAAATTATATTTTAATTGTTAGGAAAACTTTATTCTTTTATTTCTTCTTTAATTTGTTCTATTATATTTTTTAAGTTGCTGTCCACTTTTTGTTCTTCTTCTATTTTTTCACAGGCATAGAGGACTGTGGTGTAATGTTTTCCCCCGAAGAACTGTCCTATCTTAGGCAGAGAATAATCTGTAAGTTCTCTTATGAGATACATGGCCACTTGCCTTGGAAATGCTATGTTATTGGTCTTTTTAGAAGATTCTATATCTGACGTTTTTATTCCGTAATGTTTACATACGGTCTTTTTTATTTTTTCCGGTGTTACGGTATTTTCCACATTGCTGAAAACGTCTTTTAATGTCTTTCTTGCGAAATTCTTATCCAGTTTTTCATTTAAAAGCTGTGAAAAAGATACTACTCTTATAAGGGCTCCTTCAAGTTCTCTTATGTTATCCTTTACTTTTTCTGCAATCATACATACTACATCATAAAATTCGGGATTGTCATCTAAATTTATACCCATATTTTCAGCTTTTTTTATAAGTATGGCAACTCTTGTTTCGTAATCTGCAGGCTGAATATCTGCAATTAAATTCCACTGGAATCTTGAACGAAGTCTCTCTTCAAGATTTACAAGTTTATTTGGAGACCTGTCGCTTGAAATTATTATCTGTTTGTTTGAATCATACAGGGTATTAAATGTATGGAAGAATTCTTCCTGAGTATTTTCTTTTCCTTCAAGAAATTGAATATCATCTATCAAAAGTACGTCGGCTTTTCTGTATTTTGACTTAAATTCGTTCATATTATGTTCTCTCAGAGCTTTTATAAGTTCATTTGTAAACATTTCAGATGATACGTAAAGAACATTGAGAGAAGGATTGTTTTCCAAAAGATATATTCCTATGGCATGCATCAAGTGAGTTTTTCCAAGTCCAGAACCTCCGTATATAAAAAGCGGATTATAAGCTTCCGACGGAGATTCGGCTACCGCCAAAGCGGCTGCATGAGCATATTTGTTGCTGTTTCCAACCACAAAGTTTTCAAAATTAAATCTTGGATTAAATATTTTTTCTTTATTGAAAGTTTTCTTTTTAGGTTTTACTTTTTGAGGTTCCTGTTTTACTTCTTCTGCGTTGTATGCTTCAGAATCTTTTAATACTACTCTGAAATCATCGTTTAATACAGCTTTAAAAGTTGCTTCCAAGGTAGGAAGATAGCGGTTTTTAATAGTTGTTATGATAAATTCACTTCTGTTATCTGAATTTACTTCTATGTAAACTATATTAAGATTGGTATCTATTTTCCTTATTTTAAGGGGCAAAAACCATGTTTCGAAACTTATCTGTGTGGTTATTTCTTTTATCTTTTCGAGTACTTCTGACCAAATTTTATCGTAGTTCATTGATAAACCTTCTTTTATAATATTTATATGATAATTGCTTTAAATACATTTTATATAAAAAGTTATCCACAGGCAAGTATGAATTGCGAATATTGTAAAAATAAATAATCAAAAGAGTTATCCACAGGGTGTTGATAAGTTTTAAAGTTGCTGCTTGTTATTTTTATATGTTATAATTATAACAAATTACAAAAGGAGGGAAGATGAAAATGAAATCCAAAAAAGATAAAAAAAGCTTTGCCGACACATCAACTTTGGGTTGGGTATGCATATTATACTTCTTAATATTGTCATATGCCATATATAAGCACAATCTTGAGGATATATCTGTCTTATGTACTCTCCGCAGCACTTCGTTGTGCTTTGGTATCGTGGCATTGACATATGATAAACTCGGTGCTGTCATCAAGAAAAATACAAAACCTTGGGACGGCGATAAATAAATATATACTTTTCAAGGGGGTAAAAAATTTTACCCCCTGTTTTTTATTATAATTATGATAAGCCGCCGCAAAAAATTGACATTCAAAGGTTTTTAGTTTATAATATCAAGGCATATGTGTAACATTGGAATTTAGATTTACACAATCACAATTCGGAAAGGAGAATTTTAAAAAATGAAACAGACTTATCAGCCTAAAAAAAGACAGAGAATGAAAGAACATGGCTTCAGAAAGAGAATGAGCACAAAGAACGGAAGAAATGTTTTAAAGAGAAGAAGAGCTAAAGGCAGAAAGAAACTTTCAGCTTAATACTCATCAGAACCGAAAGGTTACAGAATGCTAAAAAAGAATGTTTTGAGGAAGAATAGTGATTTTTCCGCCATTTATAAAAGAGGAAAGTCCGTTGGAGACAGATATGTGGTACTTTTTTACCGCCCCAACAGGCTTACTTACAACAGAACAGGGTTTTTGGCAAGTAAAAAAGTCGGCAACAGTGTTAAAAGAAACAGGGCAAAGAGATTGATGAAAGAAAGTTATCGCAATTTATCAGATAAACTTCCTCTCGGATACGATTTTATAATAATAGCCAGAAACACTATTTCCGGCAAGAAATGTGCAGAAGTGGAAAAATCCCTTCTTTCTGCATTTAAAAGAACCGGGGTAATTAAGGAAAAATGAAATATATAAGTAATTTTTTTAAAAAAATCATGATTTTATTTATCAGATTTTATCAAAAATTTATTTCACCGCTCCTTCCTAATACTTGTCGGTTCTATCCTACCTGTTCAACATATTTTATACAAGCGTTGGAAAAATATGGAGTAATAAAAGGTAGTTACTTGGGAATTAAACGGATTTTAAAGTGTCATCCATGGAACGATGGAGGATATGACCCTTTAAAATAATGGAGGAAATTGATGAGAATTTTAGCAAGTCCTTTGGGATATTTATTGACATGGCTTTATGATTTTATAGGAAGCTATGGCATTGCTGTTCTTGTACTCACAATAATAATAAAGGTTGCTCTTTATCCTGTATATGCAAAACAGTTAAAGACAAGCATGAATATGACCAAAATGCAGCCTAAGATAAAAGAGATACAGCAAAAATATGCCAAAGACAGAAACCTTATGAATGAAAAAATGGCAGAGCTGTATAAAGAGGAAGGCGGCAGCATGTATGGCGGCTGTTTACCTATGCTCGTTCAGATGATAGTAATAATGGGTCTTTTTACACTGTTCAGAAACCCTATGAATTACATAAAATCTGATGATATGCTGTTTGCAATTCATGAATCATTTTTATGGATACAGGACTTGGCACAGCCTGATAAATGGATTCTTCCTATTATTGCAGGAGCGGCTACGTTTATTGCATACAACTTTTCACAGACAAATCAGATGGGCGGACCTAACGCAGACCAGATGAAAATAATGAACAAGTTGATGAAGTACGTTTTTCCTGTAATGATTTTGCTCATGGCAAGAAGCTATCCTGCAGGATTGGCAATTTACTGGTCAGGCAGCCAGATTATACAGATTTTCTATAATATCCGCTTTGCTTCCGTGAAAAAGAAGGCAAATGAGGAAGCAAAGAAAAAGAAAGTTAAAAAGAAAACAGTAAAAGCATAACTTACATTGGAGGAAAATTAAAAATATGTCAGCAGATTTTTCTGAAAAATGGGGGACAGATGTGGATACAGCCGTTCAGCTGGCTCTTGACGATCTGAAACTTACCATAGATGAAGTAGATGTTACTGTTTTAGAGGAACCTTCGAGAGGTTTTTTCGGAATAGGTTCAAAACTTGCCCTCGTAAGGGTAGAAAAGAAAAAGGCTCCTGAAGCCAAGGTTTCAGAGCAGAAAAAAGAAAAAACTTATGAAAAGGCAGAAAAAGTAAAACCTCAGAAAACAGCATCACCTAAAAAAGAAGCAAAAAAAGAAGAAATTAAAAAACCTATAGAAGTAAAAGAAGAAGATTTGGTTCCTTGCGAAGACCATGAAGCGCTCAGATTTTTGGAAGAAGTAACAAAAGAAATGGGACTTGACTTACAGATAAGCGCACAAAAAGGGAAAGACTCTTTATATTTGAATATTCAGGGTAAAGATTCCGGAACCATTATAGGTAAGAGAGGTCAGACTCTTGACGCAATACAGTACCTCACAAGCCTTGTTGTAAATAAAGGCAGTGAAGATTATACAAGAGTTGTAGTAGATGCCGAAAATTACAGAGCAAAGAGAGAGAAAACTCTTGAGGCTCTTGCAAACAGACTTGCAAATAAAGTAATAAAGACAAAGAGAAGCGTTAAGCTTGAACCTATGAATCCGTATGAAAGAAAGGTTATTCATGCGGCACTTCACGATCACCCCAAGGTGGTTACAAGAAGTGAGGGACAAGACCCATATAGAAGGGTTGTCATTGAACTGAAATAAAAAAAAGGCGCTGTCGCATAGCCGATTAAAAAGTCGTCTGTGCGAATTTGGCGATGATGCAGGCAGCGAGCTGGCGAGCGGCGATCAGCGAAACTGCCGTAAACCTTAAATTTTCTTTGAATTGCGGCATTTTGACAGTGGTGATAGGGCTCAAATTGCCGTAAAGTTCGCAATTTCTTTTAAATACGGCATTTTATAAGCTGTATGAAGGATAAAACTGCCGTAAATTTGAAATTTTCCTTAGTTTCCGGCATTTTGGCGGGAAATAAGGTGGCAAAAGTGCCGCAGAATGGAGATTTTCTTCAATTTGCGGCACTTTGCAATTTAAAAGGTAAAAATAATATGAGAGAAGATACAATCGCAGCTATTGCAACGGCTGCCGGCGAAGGCGGAATAGGAATCATAAGGATAAGCGGAGATGAGGCTTTGGACATTTTAAACAAGGTCTTTGTTCCCGTATCGGGAAAAATTAAAAGCCGCATGATGTCTTACGGACATATAATAGATTCAAGAACCGGCAAACTCATAGACGAAGTAATGGCAGTATATATGAAAGGCCCTCATTCATATACCACCGAGGATATAGTCGAAATTCAATGCCACGGAAGCAGTGTTTCTCTTAGAAAAATACTTGCTCTTGTACTCTCCTGCGGAGCCCGGCTTGCCGAAAGGGGAGAATTTACCAAGAGAGCTTTCCTTAATGGAAGACTGGATTTGTCACAGGCGGAAGCAGTGATTGATTTGATTAGAGCAAAGACAGACAAAACCTTTGACGTTGCCCTAAACCAGCTTGAAGGAATTTTCTCCGAAAAAATAAAAGAAATAAGAGCTGATTTAGTAGATGTTTTGGTAAATTTGACGGTAAATATAGACTATCCCGATGAAGATATTGAAGAGATGACCTATGAAAAGCTTGAAAAATCTCTCCAGAATATAAAGTCCAAGATTAAAAAACTTCTCGATACGGCAGATACAGGCAGAATAATAAGAGACGGCCTCAAAGTATCTATCGTAGGAAAACCAAACGTAGGAAAATCATCATTGATGAATGCAATAATGGGCGAGAACAGGGCTATAGTTACAGATATTCCGGGAACCACGAGGGATACAATAGAAGAAACGGTTACAGTAAAAAACATTCCCATCGTTCTCACGGACACTGCCGGAATACACGATACAGAAGACGTTATAGAGCAGATAGGAATTGAAAAAAGCAAAGAATCCTTCAATAATTCCGACCTAATAATATTTGTGGCGGATGCCAGCGCAAATCTTGAGGACGAGGATTATGAAATTATAAAATATATAGGAAACAGAAAGTCCATTGTCCTTTTAAATAAACAGGATAAAGGACGCAAAACAACTTCATCGCAGATTTCGGAAATTCTTCCGCAAGCTGCCGTTATTGAAAGTTCTCTCATAGAGGGAAAGGGCATAGACGAACTTGGAGATGTAATAGAAAAGCTTGTATATAACGGCGAGGTTAAACAAGGCGACAATATTCTTGTAACCAACGTCAGACACCAAAACCTTTTGGAAGAAGGATACAAGTGTATGAATGACGCTTTAAACATGACAGAGATGAGGCAGCCCCTTGAATTTATAGATATAGATGTAAACAGATGCTATGAACTTTTGGGCGAAATAATAGGAGAAACGGCATCCGATGATATTATAGATAAAGTCTTTGAAAGATTTTGTTTGGGAAAATAAAACTGTTAAGAAATAGAGGTAGGCTAAGTGGAACATATTTTAATGGGAGAATATGATTGCATAGTGGTAGGAGCAGGTCATGCAGGCTGTGAGGCCGCCCTTGCCTGCGCCCGTATGGGCAAGAAAACGCTGATGTTTTCCATGAATCTGGAAGCCATAGCGATGATGCCATGCAATCCGTCCATAGGCGGAACGGGAAAGGGACATCTTGTAAGAGAAATCGACGCCCTCGGCGGAGAAATGGGAATAAATATAGATAAGACTTTTTTACAGAGCAAAATGCTCAACACGGCAAAAGGCCCTGCGGTCCATTCTCTCAGAGCTCAGGCAGACAAGAACCGTTATCATATAGAAATGAAAAAAACCATTGAAAAAACTCCCAATCTTGACATGAAGCAGGGAGAGGTAACGGACATTGTCGTTGAAGAGGGAAAAGTAACAGGTGTAATAACCAAAACACATACATGGTACAAGGCAAAAGCCGTAATTCTTGCCACAGGTACTTTTTTGGCAGGAAAGATTTTTATAGGAAGCAGCGTTTTTGAAAGCGGCCCCAACGGCCTTGCCCCTTCCAATGAACTGGCGCAGAATCTGAAAAAGCACGGAATGAAGCTTCGCCGTTTCAAAACCGGAACTCCTGCAAGGTGCCTTGGAAGCAGCCTTGATTATTCAAAGATGATTGAGCAGAAAGGCGACGAAAAGACCGTTCCTTTTTCATTTATGAATGATGAGGTAGGAGATAACAAAGTCTCATGCTGGCTCACTTATACCAATGAAGAAACTCACAAGGTCATCCGTGCCAATTTTCACCGCTCCGCATTGTTCGGAGGTCAGATTGAAGGAATCGGTCCAAGGTATTGCCCGTCAATCGAGGACAAGGTAAACAGATTTGCAGATAAAGAAAGACATCAGCTCTTTGTTGAGCCGGAGGGTCTTGACACAGATGAAATGTACATACAGGGAATGTCCTCCAGCTTGCCTGAAGATGTGCAGCTGGCATTTTACAAAACCATTCCCGGACTTGAAAATCTTCGCATCGTAAGGCCGGCATACGCTATAGAGTATGACTGTATAAATCCTCAGGACCTTAAGCTGAATCTGGAAAACAGGCATATAGAAAACCTGTTTTGCGCAGGTCAGTTTAACGGAAGTTCAGGTTACGAAGAAGCTGCGGCTCAAGGACTAATGGCAGGAATAAACGCAGTTTTGAAGATTTCCGGCAAAAAATCTCTGGTTCTGGGAAGAAACGAGGCTTATATTGGCGTTCTAATCGACGATCTCGTGACTAAAGGTACAAATGAACCTTACAGAATAATGACGTCCAGAGCGGAATATAGGCTGGTTCTGAGGCAAGACAACGCAGATTTGCGTTTGACGGACAAGGGATATGCCGTAGGATTGGCCTCAGAAGAGAGATACAAACGTTATTTAAAGAAAAAAGAGAACGTGGAGAAAGAATTTGCCAGATTGCAGGAAAAGTCCTTTGCACCGGCAGAAGTTAAAGAATTTTTGGAGGCTCACGGAACTACCCCCGTTCAGTCGAGAGTTTCCATGGCAGAGCTTTTAAAGAGACCTCAGATTTCTTACGCCGATTTGGCCGAGATAGATGACGACAGCAGGCCGGAACTTTCTTATCACGAAGTTACGCAGCTTGAAGTTCAGATAAAATATGAAGGCTATATACAAAAACAGTTGGCTCAGATTGAAAGATTCAAGAGGCTGGAGGACAAACGGCTTTCGCAGGATATTGATTATTCCCTGATAGAGGGTCTCAGAATAGAAGCAGCACAAAAGCTCAATCAGCTTAAGCCGGAATCCCTGGGACAGGCGTCGAGAATCTCAGGTGTTTCGCCGGCAGATATAAATGTACTCTTGGTATATTTAGAAAAAAAGAGAAGAGGCAAACAGTGAAGAAACTTATAGAATATTTTGAAAAAAACAATATTCCCTACAGTGAAGAAATGATATGCAAATTTGACGCCTATCGCAGCGGAATTCTTCAATGGAACGAATTTGTAAACCTTACGGCAATACGAGAGCCTGAGGAGTTTACGATAAAGCATTTCGTGGATTCCGTAACGTGCTATAAATCAGATGAATACCAAAATTCCGAGCGTATTTTGGATTTGGGGACGGGAGCCGGATTTCCCGGTGTTCCCCTTGCAATCCTTTCACCCGATAAAGAATTTGTCTTAGTGGATTCACTTAAAAAGCGGCTTAAGATTATAGATGAACTTTGCCTCAGCATAGGGATAGACAATGTCACAACCGTTCATGCAAGGGCAGAAGACTTGGCAAAGAACGGTGCGTATCGTGAAAAATACGATATGTGCACGTCAAGAGCGGTAGCAAATTTATCGGTATTATGCGAATATTGCCTGCCCTTTGTAAAGGTCGGAGGCTATATGGCAGCATACAAAGGAGCAGATTTGGCAAAAGAGGCCGAAGAAGCTAAAAACGCCATAAAAATTCTCGGCGGAAAGCTTTGCAAGACTATAGATGCATCTTTTGACGAAGCAGCAGAGGAACATAAAATACTTTTGATTGAAAAGGTGACAAGGACACCGTCGAAATATCCGAGAAAAGCGGGAAGCCCTGCGAAAGAGCCCCTAAAATAGACTTTTTAGGGGATTTTTTGTGCATTGTTTTTTGCATTACTCTTCCGGGAAATGTTATGATTTTCCCAAGGAGGAGGGGAAAATGGAAAAGAGAAGAAGGGGAATATTTGCATTTGCAACGGAGCAGACGCCGCAATCACAGATAATATCGGTGCCTATCTCGAAGATTGCAGCCAATCCTACTCAACCCAGAAAAGTATTTCAGGATGAGGCTATCGAGGAGTTGAGCGGTTCAATTAAAGAATACGGCGTGTTGCAGCCTATTATTTTAAGAGACAACGGAGATTGCTATACCATAATCGCAGGGGAGAGAAGGTACCGGGCAGCGCAGCTTGCCGGGCTTGATAAGATTCCGGCAGTCATAAGAGCAATGGAGGAACAAGAAGCGGCCCTTGTTGCCCTTGTAGAAAATGTACAAAGGGAAGATTTGAACTTTCTCGAAGAGGCAAGGGCATATAAAAAGCTTATGGACGATTTCGGACTCACGCAAACGGAAATAGCAGAAAAAGTCAACAAAAAACAGTCTACGATTTCAAATAAAATAAGAATACTGGCTCTTCCCGAGGACATACAGGAGAAAATAATCATAAATAAACTGACGGAAAGACATGCAAGAGCGTTGCTCAAGCTTACCGATGAAGAAGACAGAAAAAGAGTGACAGAGAGGGTTATAAACAACAACCTGAATGTAAAGCAGACCGAAAGGCTTATAGAAGAAGTCATACAAAAGAAGGAAGAAGCCTTCAGAAAGCGAAACAAGATAAATTACATAAGCTATAAGATATATCTTAACACCATAAGGAAAGCATTTAGCCAGATAAAAGAAATGGAAAAAAATGCCAAATTAACCCAAGAAGACAAGGGAGATTTCTTAGAGGTAAAAATTATATTACCTAAAAACGATAGATGTTTCACGTGAAACATCTATTTTTTTTATAATAACTGTGGTAAAGAGCGTAAAAATATTATATAATAACAACATACATTAAACAGGAGGATTTATTTTGGGAAAGGCAATAGCAATATTTAATCAAAAAGGTGGAGTAGGAAAAACTACTACAAACATAAACTTAGCAGCATGCCTTGCTTTGAGAGGAAAAAAGGTACTGGTTCTTGATATTGACCCGCAGGGAAACACAACCAGCGGACTCGGAGTGTCAAAACGTGAATTGGATGATACCGTTTACAATATTTTGGTGGACGACGAGTATGATCCAAGGGATTCCATAATCCATACAAATGTGGAGAACCTTGATTTGATACCTGCAAGCGTTGATTTGGCAGGAGCAGAAGTTGAACTTGTGCAGATAGAGGGAAGAGAAAAGGCTTTAAAAAAAGGCCTCGATAAAATCAAGTCAAATTATGACTATATATTTATAGACTGCCCTCCTTCGCTGGGCTTGCTGACCATAAATTCACTGGCGGCAGTAGACAGCGTACTTATTCCTATTCAGTGCGAATTCTATGCTCTGGAGGGAGTGAGCCAGCTCGTAAGCACAATAGAATTGGTAAAGAAGAGTTTAAACCCACCGCTCGAAGTTCAGGGGGTAATTTTGAGCATGTTTGACGGAAGAACCAATCTTTCGGCACAGGTGGTACAGGAAGTGAAAAAATATTTCGGCGGAAAAGTATATTCTACGGTTATTCCTCGTAATGTAAGGCTTGCAGAAGCGCCGAGCTATGGTTTACCTATAACTGAATATGACCCTAAATCGAGGGGAGCAGAAGCATATATGGAATTCTCCGAAGAATTCCTTGAACTGGAGGAGGAATAGTATGGCGGCTGCAAAAAAAGGCGGATTAGGCAGAGGGCTTGATGCACTTTTCGCAGACGTTCCCGTCAAAGAGCCTTCGCCAAAACAGACAAAAGAACCTGTAAAACAGAAAGCTGATGAAAACACGGTGCAGTATATAAAGATACACGATATAATGCCAAATGTAAATCAGCCTCGAAAAACCTTTGACGAAGAGAAAATAGGAGAACTTGCTGCATCCATTAAAGAACATGGCATAATACAGCCTATCGTGGTAAGAAGTAGAGACAAGGGCTTTGAGATAGTCGCAGGAGAGAGAAGATGGCGGGCTGCAATAAAGGCCGAGCTTACACAAGTTCCTTGCCTGATAAGAGACTTTGACGATGAGCAAAACATGCTGATAGCCATAATAGAAAATATGCAGAGAGAAGATCTGAATCCGATAGAAGAAGCAGAAGGTTTAAGGCAAATGACCGAAAACTACGGGATGACTCAGGAGCAGGTCTCTAAAAGCGTAGGTAAGAGCCGGCCGTACATTACCAACTCCATGCGGCTTTTAAAGCTGCCGGAATATATCAGAGAAAGCATAGCGGACGGAAGGCTGACTGCGGGGCACGGCAGAGCGTTGATTACAGTTTCCGATGAAAAGGAAAGAAAGGCAATCTGGGAGAAAGTTACGGAAGACAGTCTTTCGGTAAGGGAAACAGAAAAACTTGCGGCACAAGGAACAAAACCAAAGAAGAGAAAAACCGCAACGAGGCGCAAAAATCCGGATGTTGTAAGAATAGAGGAAGAATTAAAAGAAATTTTCGGCACCAAGGTGAGCATAAACAACGCCGGAAGCAAAGGCAAAATAGAAATAGAATATTATACGGCAGATGAGCTGGAAAGATTGCTGGAGCTGTTGCAAACGCTTAAATAGAGGAGGATGTTTCACATGAAACTTCTGATATACTTTTTACTTTTATGGAATGCAATCACCTTCATAATGATGGGTGTTGATAAGCACAGAGCAAAAACCGACAAGACAAGAATAAGCGAAAAAACTTTGCTGCTGAGTAGCTTTGCTATGGGTGGAATAGGAAGTTGCGCAGGAGCAGCAGTCTTTCACCATAAAACCCAAAAGATAAAGTTTAAAATATTACTGCCTGTTTCTGTAGTGGTGAATGCGGCAGTAATTTATGGGTTGTTTTATTTTAATATAATTTAAGGAGACGCCCCTGATATTCAGGGGCTTTTATATTGTATGGAAGAAAAAGAACTGAAACATTTGCTTGATAAAGTTAAGTGCGAGCTTAAAAACATTGGAATTCCAATATCAAATGATATATCGGAAATCTATGTAAATAACAGAACAAAGAAAAGACTGGGAGCATGCAAGATAGAAAAGGGAATCGGTAAGAAGCCTGTATACAGGATAGAAATTTCCCATGTGGTACTTGGATGCACTGAAGATGAAATATGCAGCATCATCGCGCATGAATGTTTGCATACATGCCCCGGATGCTTTAATCATGGTAAAAAATGGAAAGAATACGGCGAAACGGTTTCCAAGACTTTGGGATACAAAATAAGCAGAACGATAAATACTGAAGAGCTAAGTATTGAAACATCGCTGAATGATGAAAAGGTTAAATACATAGTGATATGCAATAATTGCGGACAGATATATGAAAGAAAACGAATGTGTCCTTTGGTCAAAGAGCCGTCACGATATAGGTGCGGCAAATGTGGTATGACGCTGTCAAAAGCAATAAAAAGCACAACATCTTGTAGATGAAAAAAAACGGGTTATATGATATAATAAATCATTACAAGCTCTTTACATCTCCTCAGGCCAACAGCTGCGGTCAGACAGGGGTATTATCACAAAACCAACACTAAAGAAAGAATAATAAATGTTAAAATAAACATGTATTCGTCGTGTTTAAAGGTAAGAATGGAGAAGAACCATGACGTCGATGAAACTTGAAAACTTAATAGCATCTTATGTGCCGATGCCGGTATGCGTAATAAACAGCAGCGGCAAGGTTTTGAGCGCTAACGATAAGATTGGCGAAGTATTTTTATATGAGGGCATAGTTGACAGTGACATTTTTGCTTTAACAGGCATTAAGGTTTCCGAATTTTATGCTGCCGCACAAGAGGGCAGCCACCCTATGCTAAAGAGAAACGATAGGATTTTCAGACTTATATGCCAGAAGGTAACACCTGATGAAAACAGCGATTTAACTATTTTGTTTGGCGACGTGACAAACCTTGAAGAACTTAAAGACAAATATAACAAAGAAAAGATTTGTATAGCAAAGATACAGATTGATAATTACGACGAACTTATAGCCAACACTCCCGTAGATTCTAAGATTTCCGTACCAAATGAGATAGACAGAACGGTAAGGAAGTGGGCTGAAAGGATAAATGCATCCATTAACAAGATGAAGGATGACGCATATGTCGTTGCCTTTGAACAGCAATACCTCGACAAGCTTATAGCGTCAAAATTTGAGTTGCTTGATGAGGTGCGCCACATAGAAACCGGAACGGATTTTCCTGTCAGTCTCAGTATAGGCGTAGGAGCAGGAGGAAAAAATCCGGTACAGACGGAAGATTATGCGGACGCCGCCCTGGACTTGGCTCTTGGAAGAGGCGGGGATCAGGCTGTTTTAAAGAGAAATATTAAAGTAGAATATTTCGGCGGAAAATTGCAGACCGTTGAAAAGAGAAACAAAGGAAAATCAAGAATCGTAGGACACGCTTTGAGACAGCTTATAGATCAGTCCAAAAAAATCTTTATCATGGGGCATGTGAATCCGGATATGGACTGTTTCGGAGCATCTTTGGGCATAATGAGGCTATGCGCCATTTGCGACAGAGAACCTTATATAGTAATAGATAATTACAAAGAAGCTTTGCACACCGTATTTAAGCAGGCAAAGGACAGCGATAATTATAAATTTATTTCCAGCGAAAAGGCCAAGGCGTTGGCTGATAAAGACAGTTTGCTTTTGGTTCTGGATACACACAGACCGAGCATGGTACAGTGCCCTGAACTTCTCCGTATTTGCGAGAGGGTGGTTATTATAGACCATCACCGCAGAGTGGAAGATTTTATAGAAAATCCGGTGCTTGCGTATATGGAATCCTACGCATCGTCTACCAGCGAATTGGTGGCAGAGATTTTACAATATATGATAAGCAAAAAAGCCCTGAATAAATTTGAGGCCGAAGCATTGCTTGCAGGCATGACCGTCGATACCAACGGCTTTACGGTTAAAACCGGCGTGAGAACTTTTGAAGCGGCAGCGTGGCTTAGAAGACAAGGCGCCGACCCTACGGAAGTAAGCAGGTTTTTCCAGGAAGACAGGGAAAGCTTTATGATAAAGACCAAGACCCTTGCAAACGCCCAGTTCTTTGAGGGCGGAATAACAACTTCGATTTGCTGCAAGCAACATCCCGATGAACAGGTCATATGTGCCCAAGTGGCCGACCAGCTTTTAACCATAAAGGGAGTGAAAGCAAGTTTTGTAGCCGGCATAAATAACGAAGGCAGAACAGTAATAAGCGCACGTTCGCTGGGAGAAGTGAACGTACAGGTAATAATGGAAAATTTTAATGGCGGAGGCCATTTGACCACTGCTGCGGCTCAGGTGGACATAAGCCCTGAAGAAGTCATAAGCAGAATACTTGAAATTATGGAGGTACAACAATGATAGTTATATTAAATAAAGATGTAAAAGGCACGGGAAAAGCCGGAGATGTGGTAAAGGTAAGCGACGGATATGCAAGAAACATGCTCATTCCAAGAGGACTTGCCACAGAAGCTACACAGGGAAATATAAGACATCTTGAAAAGCAAAAAGCGATAGCGGCCGAAAAGAAGGCAGAAGAAAAAGCCGCAGCCAAGGCTCAGGCAGAAAAAATAGACAAAATATCGGTTACGATAAAAACCAAGGCGGGAGAAGGGGGCAAAATATTCGGCTCCATAACTTCCAAAGATATAGCTGAAGCTTTAAACGAACAGCACAAGATAGATGTAGACAAGAAGAAAATTCAGCTTGCTTCACCGATTAAGCAGACAGGCGAAACGGAAGTGGATATTAAGCTTTATTCCGAAGTAGGCGCAAAACTCAAGGTAATTGTGGAAGCAGAATAAGTTATAAATTACAGGGAGAAAAAAATGGAAAGGATACCTCCGCATAACGAAGAAGCCGAAAAGTCGGTGCTTGGAGCGGCCATGCTTAGCAAAGAAGCTCTTCTTGACGTTTCAGAAGAGGTAAAGGCAGAAGATTTTTACAACGAAAGCCATAGGGAAATTTTCGATGCAATTATGCACCTCTACCGTGAAAACACAGCCGTAGACATGCTTACAGTGTGCGAAGAACTGAATAAAAGAAAATCTCTCGACATGGTTGGGGGCAGAGCATATATAGCGATGCTGACATCCGATGTGCCTTCAACTGCCAATGCGGGAGAGTATGCAAAAATCGTAGCTGAAAAAGCAATGCTTCGTCAGCTTATCGCCGCCTCGGAAGAAATTGCGGCAAAAGGATACGATGATAAACTGGCGGCAGCAGAGCTTCTTGACTATGCAGAGGGAGACATCTTCCGAATCGCACAAAAAAGGCAGAGAAGCGATTACGCCAAGATTCAAGACGTACTCATGAAGAATCTCAAGCTAATTGACGAAGCCGAAAAGAACAAGGGCGGAGTTATCGGTCTTCCGACGGGATTCAAAACCCTCGATGAAAAGACTTCGGGACTTCAGCCTTCGGATTTGATCATAGTGGCAGCCCGTCCCGGAATGGGAAAGACGGCATTTGCTCTTAACATAGCGCAGCAGAGCGCAGTTAAGGCGGGAGCTTCAGTATTGATTTTCAGCCTGGAAATGTCCCAGGAGCAGCTTGGACAGAGGCTCATTGCAATGCAGGCAAGGGTAGAATCGGAAAAACTGAAAAGGGGCGGCCTTGAGCTCAAAGATTGGGACAGGATTAACGTAGCTCTAAACGAACTTAACGGAACAAAGATAGTAATAGACGATACGCCGGGAATCTCGGTTATGGAAATGCGTAATAAGTGCAGGCGTCTCAAGGCGGAACAGGGTCTGGATTTGATAGTTGTGGACTATCTGCAGCTTATGACCTTTGACGGAAGGGCAGATAACAGGCAGCAGGAAATCTCCGCTTTGTCGAGGCATTTAAAACTTCTTGCAAGGGAAATGGAATGCCCTGTAATAGTGCTTTCGCAGCTTTCCAGAGCCCCTGAGCTCAGGCAGGATAAGAGACCTATGCTTTCGGATTTGAGAGAGTCGGGTTCCATAGAGCAGGATGCCGACATCGTAATGTTCCTCTACAGAGACGATTATTACAATGAAGCCACCGAAAAACCGGGGGTATGTGAAGTTAATATAGCAAAACACAGAAGCGGTCCGACGGACAGGATAGAGCTTACTTGGGTCGCAAGATATACCAAATTCAGCGACAAAGCTCTTTAATAAGAAACAGGAGGGTTGATATGATTACAAAGGAAATGACAATTTCGGAAGTTCTTGCAATGGACGAAAAATATGAAAAAATCTTTGAAAAATATTTGTTGACCTGCGCGGGTTGTCCGGGAGCCGACATGGAAACCCTTGAGCAGGCGGCTGAAGGACATGGCGTAAGTCTTGACGAGCTTCTCAAAGATTTAAACGAGGCTTAAAGTATGGGTTTTATCAAGGAAAAGATAAGAGATTTTTATCTTTTGACGACGGATGTTGAAAACATCTTTATAAATGAATATATGCCGGCAGCTCCCGGCAACTTCGTAAAAGTGTACCTGTATGGGCTTTTGTACAGCCAAAACGATGCGGAAATGACTTATTCGCAGATGAGCAGACAGCTGGGAATGACGGAGAAGCAGATAGATGACGCCTGGAGCTATTGGGAAAGTATGGGTGTTGTGACAAAGCGCACAAAGACGGGCGGAAAAAAAGATGATTACGACATTGAATTTAAGCAGCTCAGAGCGCTGATGTACAGCACTGATACGGAAGAAAAGGAACAAAGCCCCGGACAAGAGGAGGATAACCCTCTGTGCGATAACGGACTTAAAGTTCTGCTTGGAAGCGTTGAGCAGATTATGGGAAAAACTCTGTCTCCAAAGGAAATAGCAGAAGTTTTTTCGTGGGTAAAAGATTTTGGCGCAAAGGAAGAAGTGATTCTTTGTGCAGTAGACTACTGCGTTGAAAAGGGAAAGACAGGAATAAGCTATATATCAAAGGTTGTAGAGCAGTGGACCAAGGACGGTTTAAAGACGGCAGAAGATGTGGAAGAGCATCTTAACGAGCTGGAACAGCGATTTGCAATATATAAAAGGATATTGCAGACGCTGGGGCTGAACAGAGCTGCAACCGAAGCAGAGAGAAAAATGATAGACGCATGGTTCGATGAAATGAATTTCAACATGGAAAGAATTATGGATGCCTGCGTTAAAGCGTCGTTTATCTCAAGCCCCAACTTACGGTATGTAAATAAGGTTCTCAAAAACTGGTATGAAGAAGCAAAGATTGACGGCAGAGATGTAAATAAAAAAATAAAAGTTACACAGTCGGATTTAAACAGATATTACGAGTATTTAAGAAAGAAAGCCGAAGAAGAGGCCGAAGCAAGAAGAAAAGAAGTTTACAGACAAATTCCGAGGATTAAAGAACTTGATGAAGAGCTTCTGGGCCTGGGCAGAAAACTTTCAGGAATGGTACTTGGAGGAAAGACCTCAGAGATTGCAGAGATAAAAAGGCTCACAAGTCTTTTGGAGCAGGAAAGAGCTGTGCTGTTGACTGAAAACAATTACAGACAGGATTACACAGACATTAAATATGCTTGCAGCAAGTGCGGCGATACGGGAATAACCGAGGAAGGAAAACGTTGTTCCTGTACTAAAGAAAGAATGGGAGAAGCGGAACTATGGCAAAATTCGAATTCATAAAAAAATCGAAAAAGAAAGAGGCTGATTCACCCGTACAGCAAGAGAAAAAAAAGGATATTGCCTTTAATAAAATATGGAGTATAGCCGGAGATGCGGTGGACGTGGCGGACGAGATTTGCATAGAAATAGGCGAAATAGGAGAAGCGGGCGTTTCCGGAATCTTTTCTGTAGGCGCTGCGGTAATAAATTTTTATGATAATTTTGCAGCCCTTGTTGAATGGTTTTTACTTAGAATTTTGGTTATTTTGGGAAGAAAACTTCACCAACTGCGTGTCAGAACCATAGAAAACAAAAAGGATTTGATAAAAAATGCTTTGATACTGGGCGCAGGCTGTATATGTATGGCAGGAGTATTTGCAGGGGCAACGGATTACGAATATTCGTACAACGGCCGTCCTTTGGGAATAGTAAAAGAGCAAAGAGACGTTCTTGAAATTTTGGAGCTTGCCAGCGAAGAACTGTCTCAGGAATACGGCTCAAATATAGTAATCGACCCTGAAGAAGATATAACCTTCAGACCTGTTGTTTCTTACGGCAAAGAAGTAGATACAGAGGACGATGTACTCAGAAGACTGACATATATGGGCGAGATAAATGCACAGGCGAGCGCCATTACAGTAGACGGTAAAACTATGGTTATAGTGGAAAATGAAACCATAGCAGAGCAGGTGCTTCAGGACATCAAGGATTTGTTCTTAGCTGATTCCGATTCTACCGAATACGAATATATAGGATTTGTGGAGGACGTTAAAATAGAACCTTGCAGCACCAAGCTGACCAACATATCCAACAGAACTACGGCAGTTGAAAAGCTGAGAAACGGCGGACAGCAGGCAACCGAATATATAGTACAGTCCGGTGACAGCATATACGGAATATGCGATAAGCTCGGATTGAGTTTGAGCGAGCTTTCCGCAATGAATCCGGGGCTCAGCGAAACTTCTATGATACATGTGGGAGATGCGATTACGATACAGAAAGAAGTACCTCTTTTGACCCTTAAAACCATAGAAGTGTCCACATTTGCAGAAAGCATTCCGTTTGAAACGGTATATGAAGACTCCAACTATTACTATCAGGGAGAAAGCGTAACTTCAAGAGAAGGCGTTGACGGCAAAGCAAGCGTCACCGCAAGGCTCACCAAATATAACGGCGAAACCGTTGAGAAAGAAGAGCTGAGCAGGGAGACCATTATAGAACCCGTAAACAAAATTATTCTCAAGGGAACCAAAGCCGTACCGCCTAAGAAAGGAACGGGAACGTTTATCTGGCCTGTACAGGGCAGAGTATCTTACGGATTCGGATACAGGTGGGGAAGAATGCATGACGGTATTGATATTCCGTCATCTACAGGAGTCGGTATCAAAGCCGCAGACGGAGGAACCGTAACCTTTGCAGGCTGGAGCGGCGGATACGGATATGCCATAAGAATAAATCACGGAGGTAATATAACGACTCTTTATGCACATTGCAGCAAGCTGTATGTATCGGTAGGCGATCAGGTATTCCAGGGACAGACCATTGCCGCCGTGGGAAGTACAGGAAACAGTACAGGACCGCATTGTCACTTTGAAGTTACAGTAAACGGCAGACTCGTCGACCCGATGAATTATCTGTAAAAGAATAAAGCAGGTCTGTTCTTAACAGGCCTGCTTTTCCATATACTTTAAGAAGACCTTTGACAGGAGGATTGAAAGAGTATATGGAAAATCATTATATAACGCTGGAAAACCGAGAAAAGATAACCATAAGCAATGTTCTGGATGTGGATGCATTTGACGAAGATAATCTATGGGCAAATTTAAAAGACGGCGGCATAGAGCTGACGGGAGAAAAGCTTAATATTGAAAAGCTGGATTTGGAAGAGGGACTTTTAGTAGTAAGCGGAAAAATAAATTCTTTTTCCTATACAGACAAAAAGGTTAAAGAAAAGGGCAGATTTTTAAAGGTTTTCGGTAAAAAGCCATGACCGACTTAATTCAAAGCCAGCTTAAGACAATATTTGTAATGGGTTATTGCGGGCTTACGGCAGGACTCATAATTGATGTGTTCAGGCTTTTTGTGAGGCGATTTTTAAAAGATAAAAAGATCGGCTCTTTTATGGTAAAAATCCTTTGCTGTATTGTAATAGCTTTTCTTATAGGTGAATTTTCTTTTTACTGTCAAAACGGAAAATTATCATTTTCGGGAGCGGTGGTATTCTTTGCAGGGCTTTGGTTGTGGAGAAAATTTTTTTATGGTATAATGAACGCAAGCGACTAAGACATTATACCTGTGGGTGAAACGCATGAGTAAAAAGGGGAAAAGACTCAGAGAGTTTGAAAAAAACAACCGAGTATTTAACATTTCCGAGACAAGTAAAGAAAGGGAAAACCGACGTAAAAACCACAAGCCGAAAAAGACAAAGCTTGCAGTAGCGGAGGGTGATATACAAGTCTCTGAAAAACACAAAAAGAAAAGAAATAAAATAACAAATACGAGAAGATTTGTCATAAGCGTGATAATGGTAATTTTTATCACGTTTATTGGCGTATCTGCATTTAAGATAATAAAACTTAAAAATGAGAGGGACTTGCTGCTTGAAAAAAATGCTGAGCTGATAAAACTAAAGGAAGATCTGACACAGGAAATGGAAAATATCAACTCTGCGGAATATATGGAACAGCAGGCCCGTAAGCAACTGAAACTTATAAAAGAAAATGAAATTCTTTTTATAGTTCCCGATGAAAATGAGACCGAGGAAACGGATGGAGAAGATAAAAATTAAAGAAGCAATAGTGGTTGAAGGACGAGATGATGCAGCGGTCCTTCATCTTGTAACGGATGCGCTTGTTATAGAAACCCACGGCTTCGGAATCAGAAAAGCTACGTGGGAGCTGCTTGAAAAAGCATACGAAGAAAAAGGCTTGATCATATTGACCGACCCTGATTTTTCGGGAGAAGAAATAAGAAAGAGATTGACGAAAAAGTTTCCGCTGAGCAAGCACGCATATATGCCGCGAAAAAAAGCGATAAAAAACGGAGATATAGGAATAGAAAATTCCACCCCCGAAGATGTGGCAGAAGTATTAAAAAAAGTATGCACCATATGCGCCGGCGAAAGCCGGCAGTTTTCCGCAGAAGACCTTGACCGAACAGGCCTTGCGGGAACTGCCAAGTCAAAAAGCCTGCGTGAAAAGGTCGGAGCTGAGCTCGGTATAGGTTACGGAAATTGCAGCAGCTTTGTTAAAAAACTCAACAGCTTCGGTATAAGCAGAGAAATGTTTGAAAAAGCAATTGCAAAGGCCAAAAGCGAAGAATCAAATTAAGACGCAAGATAAGGAACGATGAATGAAACTTTATGAACCGAAAACCATAAAAGCCATAAGAGAGCAATATGGATTCAAGTTCTCAAAAAGCTTGGGACAGAATTTTCTTACAGATAAAAACATTATAGACGAAATAATCGAAGGCGCACAGATAGAGGCAGAAGATGCGGTACTGGAGATAGGACCCGGTATCGGCGTGCTGACTTACGAAGCCGCACAGATTGCAGATAAGGTTTTTGCCGTGGAAATCGACAAAACCCTTATACCCATAATTGAAGAAAATTTAAAAGAGTTTGATAACGTAGAGATAATAAATGAAGATATTCTAAAGCTTGATGTCAATAAAATAATAGATGAAACAGGCTCTAAAAAGGTTAAAATAATAGGCAATCTGCCTTATTACATAACGACTCCGATTATTATGAAGCTTCTCGAAGACGGAGTAAGGGCCGAGAGCATAACCATAATGATGCAAAAGGAAGTCGCAGACAGAATCAAAGCTTCGCCGGGCAGCAAAGCTTATGGCGCAATATCTGTTGCAGTGCAGTATTATTGCACCGTAGAAAAGATTGCAAGCGTGCCCAGAAGCGTTTTTGTACCTCAGCCCAATGTGGACTCTGCGGTGCTTAGATTGAATATAAGAAAAGAAAAACCGGTGGAGCTTACCAATCAAAAATTATTTTTTGATTGCATAAAAGCAGGTTTTGGACAGAGAAGAAAAACGTTACTCAATTCATTGCAGACTTTACAGGGGACAAGCAAGGATTTAATAGGGGATAGTTTAAAAGCCGCAGGGGTGGATCCGACAAGGAGGGCAGAGACTCTTAGCTTAGAGGAATTTGCTCAAATATCAAACGAGGTGGATAAGAGATTATGAATAAAGGAACAAATGAAGAAAGAAAATTTGATAAGTTTGAGAAACTTGACAGAAAAGTAGAGAAAAAAATCCAAGAAGTAGAAACCATGAGCAAGGGGCAGCTTTTATTGAAGGCATTGCATACCAGTTTTGCAGGAGCTGCAATATGGGCATTCTTCCTCAATCTTATAATAGAAACATTGGGAAGATTTTCAACTGAATCCGTGTTCGGGGGAATAAAATTTCTGTTTAGCGACCCTATCGTGTTTTTATATAACACGTTGCTCATATTTACAACGCTGGTAATCGGTTCTGTTTTTAAGCGCAGATTGTTTGTCTTTACGGTGGTTTCGCTGTTCTGGCTCATAATAGGAGTGATAAACGGTGTTATACTTACCCAGAGAATGACCCCTTTTACCGTAAAGGATTTGAGTATACTTGACGACGGTATCACAATAGTGACAAACTACCTGTCCGTATGGCAGATAGTGCTGGCGGTCGCAGCCGTGCTTGTTGCCATAGGGCTTCTTGTGCTGCTGTTTATCAAGGGTCCCAAAAAGAAAGATGAGGTAAAGTGGAAACGCAATCTCATTGCGATTGCGCTGGTGATTGCGGCGACCTTCGGGGCAACATCAATTATGATAAAAACCGAAAAAATAGAAACCTTTTTCGGCAATCTGGCATACGCCTACAGGGACTACGGAGTTGTATACTGCTTTACAAATACATGGCTTAATACCGGAATAAGCAAGCCGGACAACTACAGCGAAGAGATGATAAAAGGAATTTTCAGCCCTCAGGAATTGGGAGACGATAATGCCATGCTGTTGGAGCAAAAAGACGAGGACGAAAAGCATCCAAATATAATTTTCCTTCAGCTTGAATCCTTTATAGATCCGGCAACCATTAAATCCATAGAGCTTTCAGAAGAAGCCTGCCCTAATTTCAGAAACCTTGTCAATAATTATCCGTCGGGACAGCTTACGGTGCCTGCATGCGGCGCAGGTACGGCCAACGTCGAATTTGAGGTGATGACGGGACTTAGCGTCAAGTTCTTCGGACCGGGTGAATATCCGTACAAGTCGGTTTTAAAAGAAAAGACTATGGAAACTTTGTGCTATGACCTGAAGAGCCTGGGCTACTCGACTCATGCAATACATAATCACAGAGCCGTATTTTATAACAGAAATACCGTATTTGCCAATATGGGCATGGATACGTTTACAAGCATAGAGTATATGAACGATGTGGTTAAGACGCCAAAGAACTGGGCAAAGGACGATTTGCTTGTGGAATGTATGACCGAAGCCATGGATTCAACCGAAGCGAGAGATATGATATATACCATATCAGTTCAGGGTCACGGCAAATATCCGGGCGAGCAGGTTCTTCAAAATCCTGAGATTACGGTTACGTCGGCGCCTACTGAAGACCTTAAGTGGAAGTTCGAATATTATGTAAATCAGGTTCATGAAATGGATGACTTTATCGGAAGACTTACGGGAGAACTGGAAAAGTACGATGAGCCTGTGGTACTCGTTATGTACGGCGACCATATACCGGCTATAGATTTGACTGAGCAGGACTTGGAAAACGGCAATCTTTACGGAACGGAGTACGTTATATGGAGCAATTTCGGCTTGGAAGGCGATGATGAAGATATGTACGCTTATCAGCTTGCTTCTCACGTAATGGACATGCTTGACATGCAGGTCGGAACGGTTTTCACATATCAGCAGAACCATAAAAACAGCGAAACATACTTAAAAGATTTAAAATCTCTGGGATACGATATGCTTTACGGAAAATATTATATCTACGGAGGAACAAACCCATTTGAAAAAACCGATATGAAAATGGGAGTAAAGGATATAACCATAGATGAGGTTGTAAAAATCGGGGACAAATATTACATTAAGGGAAAGAACTTTACGGAATACAGCAAGATAACCCTTAACGGAAAAACCCTTAAAACCATATATCTGGGGACCAACATACTGGGCGTTTTGGAGGATGTTAATCCTGAAGATGCAGCGAAGATGAAGGTCAGCCAGATTGAAACAAAGAGCAACGAGATACTCAGCACTACCGAATAGGAGAGACAAGATGAAAGAAATTTTTACGGAAAGACTGCATTTGACTCCATGGAAGGATTCAAAAGAGGATGCGGAAGGCCTGTATCTGTATGCAAAGGACCCTGATGTGGGACCGAGAGCAGGGTGGAAACCCCATGAAAGCGTTGAAGAGTCAACGGAAATTATAAGGGAAATTTTTATTCCTAATGATGTCTGGGCCATAAGAGAAAAGGACACGGAAAAGATAATAGGAAGCATAGGCCTTGAAAACGACAGGAGAAGAGAAGGCGTAAACAGCAAAGAACTGGGATATTCTCTTGCCAAAGAGTCATGGGGAAAGGGATACATGACAGAGGCGGCTATGGCGGTGATGGACTACGGATTCAGTGAGTTTGGCCTGACCGTTATGGCTATATGCACATCGCCGGAAAATAAGCGTTCCCAGAGAGTTATAGAAAAATGCGGATTCAAATACGAAGGATGCCAGCGCAGAGGATACCACATCTACGATGACACGGATAGAGACAATCTGGTTTATTCAATTCTGCGAGAGGAATGGGAAGGTTGCAAGTAGAGCGGACAGCAGAACGAGAAAATAAAATGACTAAAACCAAAAAAATTTTAAAAGGATTTTTGATAGCGGGAATAATAGCGGCAGTCGCTCTTATTGCCTTGGTCCTGATAATAAACTTTAAAGTCAAATCAGATGTAAAGGACAACATTGTTTGGTCCTTCGGCGAAGATTTATCAATAAGCGAAGAAGCCCTCGATGACCTTAAAGCATATGAAGCAGATTGCATACTGGTTTTGGGAGCGGGGATAACGGATAAAAATACTCCTTCCCCTATGCTTAAAGACAGATTGGACGCAGGTATAAAGCTGTATCAGGAGGGCGTTTCTTCAAAGATTCTGCTCAGCGGAGACAATGGGCAGGTCGGCCATAACGAGATACACGTGATGCTAAGCTATGTAAAAAACGAAGGAATACCGGAAGAAGATATTTTCTGCGACCATGCAGGATTCTCTACTTACGATTCAATGTACAGGGCATCGAGCATTTTTCAGGTGAAAAGAGCCGTTGTCGTAACCCAGAAGTACCATGAGTATAGAGCTCTTTATATAGGGGAAAAACTGGGGCTTGACGTTAAAGGCGTATCGGCGGACCAAGAAAAATACGCAGGCCAGACCGCAAGAGAAATACGGGAGATTTTGGCAAGAGACAAAGACTTTTTCAAACTGAAAACCGATGCCGAGTCCCTGCTTGCAGGCGAGACTATTCCTATAAGCGGAAGCGGCGTTGTAAGCCACGGAGAATAGTGTAACAAAAAAGTTCAAAGCAACATATTATGTAGAGGACATAAAGTCCTCTATTTTTTATGTGAGGAAAGAAAAGTATGATATATCTTGATAATGGGGCAACCTCTTTTCCAAAACCAAAGGGAATGATGACGGCCATGGAAGAATGTATAACCAAGTATTGCGGCAATCCCGGAAGGTCCGGGCATTTTATGTCAATGAAGACGGGCGAAGAGGTTTATCATGCGAGAAGAAGTTTAGCCAAACTGTTTAATGTAGAAAACGGCGAAAGGCTTGTGTTTACAAAGAATACCACAGAAGCTCTTAACATCGGACTTCATGGTTTTTTAAAGAGAGGCGACCATGTTATTACCACTTCAATGGAGCATAATTCAGTGCTCAGACCTCTCAAAGCTATGGAGAAAAAGGGAATTGAACATTCTATAGTAAAGGCAGACAGAGAGGGAATAGTTTCTGCCCATGATATAGAGAAGGTTATAAAACCCAACACAAGGTTAATCGTAGTGACGGCAGCCTCCAACGTGACCGGCAGCAAAATGCCGCTGAAAGAAATAAGCGATATAGCAAAGAAACATAAAATAAAGTTTATGGTTGACGGAGCGCAGGGAGCAGGCACAATGAATCTGGATGTAAAGGCTCTCGGCATAGATATGCTTGCGGTGCCGGGGCACAAGGGGCTTTTGGGACCTCTCGGCACAGGCGCTCTTTATGTAGCGCCGGGCGTCAATTTGACGCCTGTTTTGGAGGGAGGAACGGGAACCGAGTCAAAAAGCCGAGTTCAGCCTCTTGATTTTCCCGACGGATTTGAATCCGGGACGGTCAATGCGCCTGCCATAATAGGATTGGGATATTGTGCGGAGTTTATAGAGAAAATCGGCACCGAAGTGATAGGTAAGTATGAGGAAGACCTGATATGCTGGTTGGATGAGCGTTTGGCGAACATGGATTTTATAAGGTTATACGGGCCGAGACCTCATGAAAAAACAGGGATTTCACTTATAAATATAGAAGGGGTTGAAGCAGAAGAGGTTACTTCCATATTGAATAACAGGTATGGCATTGCGGTGCGGGGAGGATACCACTGTGCAGGCCTTGCTCATAAAACCATAGGAACATGGGATACCGGGGGAGTGAGAATAAGCGTAGGGCCATACAACACCAAAAAGGATATGGAGATTCTGGTCAACGCTCTTTGGGAAATAGGCAGAGAAAAAATTACTTAAAACTCGAAACCTGTAAGAGGTAGACAAATTTCAGAAAATGTGGTAACATAGATGCGTTACGGGATGTGGCTCAGTTTGGTAGAGCGTTGCGTTCGGGACGCAAAGGCCGCAGGTTCGAATCCTGTCATCCCGACCAGAGAGTAGGAAAGACCCGAAAAGGGTCTTTTTTCGTATAATTTATAGGAGCAGACATACAGAATGGGTAAAGAAGCAGACGGAAACGGATTGTCTTTGCTAAAAAAAGGTCAAAAAGGCCTCCGACAGGTAATATTCAGCCGTGTAGGCCTGGTAACCATACTTTTTATTGCACAGGTGGGCCTTTTGCTTGGCGCACTCCTGAGGTTTAATGAATTTTTACCTCATATAATAGGAGGTTCCACCGTTTTTGCAGTGGGAATGGTTCTTTACATATTAAACAGCAAGCATGACCCTACGGCAAAAATCACATGGCTTGTCATAATCATGATAGTTCCTCTTTTCGGTGCGGCATTATATCTTTATACGGAGAGCGATATAGGCCATAGAGCCATAAAAAAGCGATTCGGCAAGATTGTCTCGGAAACTCAGGATAAAACCCCGCAATCGGAAACCGCTTCCGGCGGGTTATATTGCGAAAACCCCGGAGCATCTTCTTTGGCCAGTTATTTGTACATAAGGGGTGGGTTCTGCACTTATGAAAACACCGAGGTCAAATATTTCCCATCCGGTGAAGCAAAATTTGAAGAATTGCTCATACAGCTTGAAAAGGCAGAAAAATTTATCTTTCTTGAGTATTTTATAATAGACGAAGGCTTTATGTGGGGAAAAATCCTCGAAATCCTTGCAAGAAAGGCGAAAGAGGGAGTAGACGTAAGGGTTATGTACGACGGCTCCTGTGAATTTTCCACTTTGCCCCGTGATTATCCTAAAAGACTTAAAAAACTGGGGATAAAGTGCAAAGTCTTTTCGCCTATAACACCTTTTGTATCGACATACTACAATTACAGAGATCACCGGAAAATTTTAGTCATAGACGGACATACGGCATTTACCGGAGGAATCAACTTTGCGGATGAGTATATAAACAGAGTTGACAGATTCGGCCATTGGAAGGACGTTGCCGTCATGTTAAGGGGCGAAGCAGCAAAGAGCTTTACGCTGATGTTTTTGCAGATGTGGAACATTTTTGAAAAGAGATTTTCAATCGACAAATTTTTGGCTTACGACCGGAAAGACCTTGATATAAAGGCCGAAGGCTATGTAATTCCATACGGAGATTGCCCTCTCGATGATGATAAGGTGGGCGAGAGGGTTTATATGGATATTCTCAACAGAGCACAAAATTACGTTCATATAATGTCCCCATATCTGATACTGGACGGAGAAATGGAAACCGCCATTAAGTTTGCCGCAGAAAGAGGCGTGGATGTATCCCTGATTTTGCCGGGAATCCCCGACAAGACGCTGCCGTATGCCCTTGCAAAGACCCATTATAAGTCTCTTCTTGAGTCCGGAGTAAAGATATATGAATACACGCCCGGATTTGTGCATGCAAAAGTTTTTGTGTGCGATAATCGTGAGGCGGTGGTGGGTACGGTAAACCTGGATTACAGAAGCTTATATCATCACTTCGAATGTGCGGCATATATGTGCGGAGTGGAATGTATCCCCGATATTGAAGCAGATTTTCAAAGCACTTTAAAAAAATGCAGGCGTGTAACCAAAGAGACCGTTAAACATGAAAAGAAATTCATGAAGTTACTTGGCTTTATTATGAAGGGTTTTGCTCCGCTGATGTGATTTAATAGGGAACTACCGGCGTCGTTTTATATGATTGCCGGCAGTTCCCTGATTTTTTCGATAAATTTTTCTGACGCTTTGGAAAACACCTGATATTTCTTCCAGACAATACACATTCCCTCTTCTCGTCTTGGAGAGAGAGGTCGGAAACAAAGGGCGCTGTTGCCGGAAGTGTTGATAATTTTATCAAATCCTATAGCGTAACCCAAGCCTTCTTCTACCATTAAAGAGGCATTGAAAAGCAGATTATAGGTCGCAACGATTTCCAGCTCCGACGGGTTCCGTTTAATCCATGATTCGGCTGAATATTGACTTGAGATAATCAGCGGCTTGTCCCACAAATCTTCCGGGAGTATTTCCTGTTTTTCCGCAAGGGGAGAATCCTTCCTCATAAGAACTCCCCATACTTCCTTGTAAGATAAAGGGAGAGAATTGTATCTTACCGGGTCTACGGAGCCAAACACAATGCCAAAGTCGATTAGACCCTTTTCCAATTGTTCCAACACAAATTCCGTGTTTCCGCTGGCAATGTGATAGTGAATACCGGGATAGTTTTGGTACAGTTCCTTTGCTGCTCTGGCAAGATAACGAACGGCGTCCGTCTCGCCCGTGCCAATATAGACATCACCGACGATGACCTGATCGGAGAGGGAAATTTCTCTTTCCGTTTTTTGTATCAGATTTAAAATTTCTTCTGCCCGTTTTCTCAGAATCATTCCTTCTTCTGTGAGAGTGACCCTTCTGGAGCCTTTTGTTCCACGAATTAAGAGCTGTTTTCCCAGTTCTTCTTCAAGCCCTTTAATCTGTGTAGAAAGGGTGGGCTGCGATAAATGCAGTGATTTTGCTGCCCGGACAATGCTTTGTTCTCTTGCAACGGCAAGGAAATATTGAAGTACACGCACTTCCATGTATATACCCTCTGCTTTCTATTGTTTATTGAAAATAGTATATCACACATATGAATAGGTTTAAACTATAGAAATGAATTAAATATAAGTATTTGCTATTGAATATGGCGGAATCTATAATATAGACAGAAAAGATTAGAACACATTTTAGTAATGGGAATGAAAATGAGCGCTAAGAGAATTGAACTTGAAAGACTGATTGAATACGGTTCAAGGGAAGCCGTTATTCAAAACCTGAAAGATGCAGGCTGCACAAAGGATATTATAGAATGCTGCATGGCTTGTATGGAGCAGGGGAAAAAGAAGGAACTACTTGAGCGGCTGGAAGAACACAGAGAAGGTCTTTTGCACAAGCTGCACGAAAAAGAAAAATCCATCGACTGTTTGGATTATTTGGTGTATCAGATCAAGCGCTGTGAAAGTAAAAATAAGTGAATATCCGGAATGATTTTAAGGAGGAGTACATATGAGCAAGAATATTTTGGTTATCTCAACGAGCCCACGCAGGGGCGGAAATTCGGAAACGCTGGCGGATTGGTTTATCCGCGGGGCAGAGGAAGCAGGAAACCGGGTAGAAAAGGTTTGCCTGTATGACAAAACAATCAGCTTTTGCAAAGGCTGTCTAGCCTGCTTAAAATCCCACCGCTGCGTAATCCGTGATGATGCGGATATTATCGCACAGAAGATGAGGCAGGCAGATGTGCTGGTGTTTGCCACACCGATTTACTATTATGAGATGTGCGGACAGATGAAAACCATGCTGGACCGTGCAAATCCTTTGTATGATTCGGACTACCGGTTCCGGGAGGTTTATCTTCTGGCCGCAGCAGCAGAGGAGGAAGAGAGCACGGTGGAAGGAGCCGTTAAAGGACTTTCCGGCTGGACCGACTGCTTCCCGAAGGCCCGTTTTGCGGGAACCGTATTTGGCGGCGGCGCTGATGAAATCGGTGATATTGCCGGAAATCCTGCATTGGAGCAGGCATATGAGATTGGAAAAGTAATTTGATGCGGAGCACTTGAGAGAGACTCTTGGAGCAGGCGACGTTACGGTAACTTTGTCGCTTGAATAGGAACATGGGCATATGAATGCGTTGCGCAAAGAATTTATAAAAAGTGAAAGAAGGTAAAAATATGATGAAAACAGCAGAACTTCAGCTTACAAGTCAATGGGATAAAGTATTTCCGCAAAGCGGCAAGGTGAATCACCGTAAAGTGACCTTTGTGAACCGCTATGGCATTACCTTGGCGGCGGATCTTTACGAGCCTAAAGACGCAGCATCGAAAATGGCTGCGATTGCGGTAAGCGGACCTTTCGGAGCGGTGAAGGAGCAGTCTTCCGGACTTTATGCCCAGACAATGGCAGAAAAAGGCTTCCTGACCATTGCCTTTGACCCTTCCTTTACCGGTGAAAGCGGAGGAACCCCGAGATATATGGCATCTCCCGACATTAACACGGAGGATTTTCAGGCTGCGGTGGACTTTCTCTCTGTTCAGGACAACGTTGACCCTGAGAGAATCGGTATTATCGGCATTTGTGGCTGGGGCGGCATGGCTTTGAATGCTGCGGCTCTGGATACCCGCATAAAAGCAACAGTTACTTCCACCATGTATGATATGAGCCGTGTAAATGCCAACGGTTACTTTGACTCTGAGGATAGCGAAGCCGCCCGCTATGAAAAGAGAAAAGCCCTGAACGCACAGAGAACAAAGGAATACAAGGAAGGCTCTTATGTGCGGGGCGGCGGCGTTGTGGACCCGCTTCCTGAAGATGCGCCGTTCTTTGTAAAGGATTACTATGATTATTACAAAACAGTTAGAGGCTATCACAAGAGGTCGCTGAACTCAAATGACGGCTGGAATGTGACCGGATGCATGTCTTTTATGAATATGCCGATTCTGTGCTACTCCGATGAAATCCGAAGCGCGGTTCTGATGATTCATGGGGAAAAGGCTCACTCCTGTTATTTCAGCCGTGATGCTTTTGCAAAACTTCAGGGCGAGAATAAAGAACTGCTGATTATCCCGGACGCAGTCCACACGGATTTGTATGATAAGACGGATGTGATTCCTTTTGATAAAATGGCAGAGTTTTTTAGAAAGAATCTGTAGTAATGGACTGTCGCGCAGCCGACTGAGAAGTCGGAGAAAATGGTGTCGCCGCAGCCGTCTGAATTGTAAAGTGAAATTTCAAAGTGCCGCAAATTGAAGAAAATCTCCATTCTGCGGCACTTTTGCTACCTTATTTTCCTCCAAAATGCCGTAAACTAAGAAAAATTTTAAATTTACGGCAGTTTTACCCTTCCTACGGCTTATAAAATGCCGTATTTAAAAGAATTTTTAAACTTTACGGCAATTTGAGCTCTATCGACCCTGTCAAAATGCCGTAATTCAAATAAAATTTAAGGTTTACGGCAGTCTCGCTAATCGCCGCCCGCCGCCTACAGCATCGCCTCTTTACCAATATCCCAAAACATGCTGCATTATAAGGCTTACAGCCGCTATGGCAACCCAGCAGCAAAAGCCCATAAATATAGGTTTGCCGCCTTTCTTTACAAGGCTTACGATATTTGTGTTTAGGCCGATTGCACACATTGCCATGGCGATAAAGAATTTTGCAAGCCATTTGGCGGCGTGGACAAAGCGTCCTGTGTAAAATAACGTAAATGAAGTTTCGGGAAGCATTGCAACTGCTGTTGTAATGAGAGATGCAGCGATAAAGTAGAGGATGAACCAAGGAAAAATTTTTGAGAAGGAAACTTTTGTTGCTTCTCCTCCTTCTTTTTTTGCGGCATTAGTTCTCATAAATGCAAGAACCAAGGTTATAGGTATGATTGCCAAGGTACGGGTCAGTTTGACCGTTGTTGCCTGAGCCAAAACCATTCCGTTGGTTCCCTTCATGCTGTCCCAAGCTGCCGCTGCCGCAGTAACAGATGATGTATCGTTGACAGCCGTGCCCGCAAACAGTGCGAATCCCTCATCCGTTAAACCTATAGCGTTGCCCAGAGTAGGGAAAATCAGCGCAGCGATTACATTAAACAGAAATATTACGGAAATGGAACGTGCTATCTCTTCGTCGTCTGCATCAATTACGGGGGCAGTTGCTGCAATGGCTGAGCCGCCGCAGATTGAGGAGCCTACTCCTACAAGTATGGACACCTTTTTCTCCATTTTGAGTATTTTACACATAATAAATGCCGTAATAAGCGATGTGGCAATGGTTGCGATTATAATAGGAAGGCTCTGACCCCCTACTGCAAGTACCATTTTTATGTTGAGGGTGAATCCCAATATTATAACTGCCCATTGCAGTATTTTTTTTGAAGTAAAGGTTACACCTTGCTTCATCCTATCTCCGGATGCAAAATTGGGCAGCAGGGCGGTTGCAATCATTCCGATTATAATGGCGAATACGGGAGCGCCTATTACTTCAAAAGAAAATCCGCCTACGTTAAGTCCTGCAAGAAAAGTTGAAACAAATGCAACAACCGCAGAAAAGAAAATGCCCGGACCTTTGTCTTTTATAAAGTTCATGTTTTTCTCCTTGTTTAGATGATAATATGAATAATTGTTTTCAAGCCAATCAATAAGTTATGAGATTATTATACCACGATTCTTCCTTTAAAAATACAATGGTCAATCGTGATTCAACGAACGCTTCTTTGCGGCAACGCCGTTACAATCTGTCTGCGTTTATTATCCCCTTGTAATAAAAGCAAAGCGCCGAAAGCTTTGAAACATCAAAGTTTTCGGCTGAATTTCTGGTATCCCCGGCGGGAATCGAACCCACAACTATGCTTTAGGAGAGCACTGTTATATCCATTTAACTACGGAGACATATTAAGTTTTTTAAAGTCGGAGCAGTTAAACGGGATAACATGTGCTCTCCTAAAGCGACATAATCGAGAGCACTGTTCATACGAACGAAGTGAGTATCAGGGTTCTTAGAATTGCCAAAATCTATGATTTTGAAGGCAATTCAAGGTTCCTATATCCATTTAACTAGGTCGACATATTGAGTTTTTGAGGCCGCAAAGCGCTTAACAAATATATAATACCATTTTTTTAAGAAAAATAATAGTTTTTTATTGTTATTTTTGAAAATTTATTGTATAATGTATAATGTATTGTTAAAAAACTGTCAAAACTGACCCTGTGTACATATAAAATAGAGGGTCCGATAGGAGAATAAAGATGTATAAGGTATCAAAAATCAGAGAAGAGTACAAGAAAAAATTGATTACTGCAGAGCAGGCCGCTGCTATGGTAAAGAACGGCGACCGCCTGCATTTCGGACTGGGCTGCGGTTCCATTGTCGATATTGATAAAGCTATTGCAGCGCGTGCAGATGAACTAAAAGATATTACGGTTCTAAGTACCGTAACAATTCGTGAAAAACCTTTCGAGACATATTTGGCAACAAGCAGCAATGATCAAGTAAGGTTTGCATCCGCACATTTTAACACTTTTGACCGTAATATGAACAGAGACGGACGTTGCTGGTATATGCCGATGATGTTTTGTGAGCTGCCTTATTATTGGGTAAATAATGATTGCGGTATTGATATTGCCATGTTCCAGGTTGCACCTATGGATGAACACGGTAACTTTAACCTGGGACCTCAGGTAGCGGATATGTGGGGCGTAATCAAGTCCGCCAAGAAAGTAATCGTTGAAGTCAATGAAAATATGCCGATAGCACATGGCTATCAGACGCAGCTTAACCTTTTCGGTATTGATTACGTTGTTGAGGGAAGCAACACGCCGCTGGCAGAATTAAAGACAAAAGAACCGTCTGAAATTGATAAAAAGATTGCCCGCCACGTTGTTGACAGAATCAAGAGCCACAGCACACTTCAGCTTGGAATCGGCAGTTTGCCTCTTTGCATAGGCAAGATGATCGCTGATTCTGATTTAAGAAATATCAATGCCCATACGGAGATGTTCACCGATGCTTATGTTGATTTGTTTGATGCCGGTAAACTCACCGGAAATAAGCCTGTTGACAAGGGTAAGGCTGTGTATACATTTGCGGGAGGAACAAAGCGGTTATATGATTTCATAGATGACAATCCTATATGCTGCAATGCACCGGTAGACTATGTAAATCTGATAGAAACCATTGCAAAGATAGATAACTTCGTTTCTGTAAACAGCTGCATACAGGTGGATCTTTACGGACAGGTATGCTCCGAATCAGCAGGACACCAGCAGATAAGCGGAACGGGAGGACAACTTGATTTCGTATTGGGCGCATATCAGTCGACCGGCGGACAGAGCTTCCTTTGCACTCCGTCAACGAGAGTAAATGCAGAAGGAAAGGTTGAATCTTTGATTTCACCGGTTCTGCCTCCGGGAGCAATAGTTACTACGCCGAGAACGGCTACTAATTACATAGTTACGGAATATGGCGCTGCCGACCTCAAAGGTAAGACGACTTGGGAAAGAGCAGAATTACTTGTAGGAATCGCACACCCTGATTTCAGAGATGATCTTATTAAAGAAGCTGAAAAAATGGGAATCTGGAGAAATACAAGCAAGTTGCTGTAATCTGAGTTGGAGGCTAAAACTATCTCGACTGACCGGTGAAATGCCGAAAATTAAAAAAATCGTGGCATTTACGGCAGTTTGAAGGCAGTTATGGCATGCAGAATGCCGCATTTAAGAAAAATCACGGCATTTACGGCAGTTTAAGAGCCGCCGTAGCCGAAAAATGACCGCACATAAAGAAATTTTTGAATTTTACGGCAGTTTTACTGCTCATATAGGGTGTAAAATGCCGCAATTCAAGAAAAATTTAAGATTTCCGGCAATCTTGCCGAGAATAAAAGAGCCGCTCGCATCTCTGCAGGCGGCTCTTGTTATGTCTGTTCTAAATATCAGCTATAAATGCTTTCGGTATCCTTTTCCAAGACTGCGCCGGTTGTTGCATCTATTTCAAAAGAGTATTCAAAATCACCACTGATAAAGTCTATTTCGTATACATATATGCCGTCATCTCTGTCAAACTTAATTTTTGTGAAAGTGACCGAGGCGGCGTCTACACCTGCATTCTGAAGAGCCAGCTCTTTGGCTTTTTCTTCTCCGATATGATTATCGGCGCCGGCGCTTTGACCGTTTTCACCGGTTGCAGAGCTTCCGGAATTATCGGCGGCAGGCGAAGATTGTCCACAAATTGCTTCTTTGTCGATTCCTGTGATTTTGCCGCTTGAAGCCGCAATATCGTATTCGTATTTGAAGCTGTCCGCAATAAATGTAACTTCGTAAGAACTTGAAAAGTCATCACTGTCATAATGAACATTAAGGTTGGAAACCTGCGTTTCCTTATAGCCCGCATCCTGCAAAGCAATTTCAGCGGCTTTTTTAGTTCCGATGTCTTTTTCTGTACCCATTGAGGCCATAACTTTCATGGCAGCAAGAGCTCCCAAAGCGATGAGGAGCACGGCGCATAATGCCATAACAGCTATCTTGGCAGGTGAAGCCCACCCTTTTTTTGCATTATCATTCGTCATAAATGTCGCCTCCCTTCGGTAGATGCTGTAAGCAAAGCCATTACAGCAACGCTAAAATTTCCTCTTTGGAAATCAGCCCTATTGACTTTTGAGAAATTTCCCCATTTTTGAAGAGAATAAGAGTAGGAATACTCATTACACCGTAACGAATAGCAAGCTCTCCCTCATCATCAATATTTATTTTGCAGACCTTTATATCGGAACGCTCTTCTGCAACTTGGTCTACTATGGGCGAAAGCATTTTGCAAGGAGTGCACCATGCGGCCCAAAAGTCTACAAGTACGGGCTTTTTCTCCATTAAAACTTCTTTTTCAAAATTATCTTTAGTAATTGTTGTAATCATCCTAAAATCCTCCTTTTATGCAATATTTTAACTATATTATACCCGAAAACATAAAGATTAAAATAGTATTGAGATTAAAATTATGATATAATAAAGTATTATTTCAGCTAACAGAGGGGGAGACAAAAAGCATGTCAAAATACAGCGTAAAAAAACCCATGACGGTTTTTGTCGTAGTGGTAATTATCATAGCATTGGGCGTAGTATCCTTACTTGGAATGACTCCTGACTTGATGCCGAGTATAGATTTGCCTTATGTGGTTGTCATGACGACTTATCCCGGGGCTACACCGGAAGAAGTTGAGGCAACGGTTACAAAACCGTTGGAGCAGGGACTTTCCACGACAGAAAATCTTAAAAACATACAATCCATATCCGGCGCCAATTATTCCCTGGTTATGCTGGAGTTTGAAGATGATTCCGATATGGATACGGCAGTAGTAAATATACTGCAAAGCATCGACCTCGTAGAAGGGGGCTGGGACGAGGCAATCGGTTCACCTTACATAATGAAACTTAACCCTAACATGATGCCTATTGCCATAGCGGCGGTGGATATGGAAGGGTATGATACTCAGAAACTTTCGACCTTCGTAAAAGACACCCTGATAAATGAGCTCGAAGGCACGACAGGTGTAGCAAGCATAAACACGGGAGGTCTGATAGAGGCCAAAATAAATGTTTCTATCAATGAAGATAAAATAGAGGCTCTCAACGAGAAACTTCTGCGAAAAGCCAATACATCTTTGGCGGATGCAAAAGGTCGGATAAATACAGGTCTTACCGAAATAAAGAAAGCCGAGGCACAGCTCGCCGATGCCAAAACCGAGCTGGATAAAACAAAGGACGGAACTTACGACCAGCTTGCAAGCATAAGCGCAGAGCTGGATGCAGCAGTTGCACAGGCAAGCGCACTGCCGGCACAGATTTCGGCTTTGGAAGGACAGAAGCTTGCCATAGAAGCGCAGCTTCAGGATGACCCTTCCAATGTTGACCTTCGCAAGCAGCTTGCAGGAATAGAATTTCAGCTTGCAGCGCTGAAACAGGCAAGCCAGGACGCTAACCTTCAGGTTGAAAATTTAAAAGAAGCATATAAGCAGGCAGAAAAGGGGACATATGTGGCGCAAGACAGCCTGGACGACGCTTATGCACAGCTCGAAAGCGCTCAAAGCGAACTGATAAGCCAGAAGGGCAAATTGAACAGTGCCATGGCTCAGGTCAACTCGGCAGGAAATGCAGCTCTTGCAAAGGCGGACTTGGGCTCCATGATAACCATGGATATGGTGTCCAAAATTCTGCAGGGCCAGAACTTTTCCATGCCGGCAGGATATATTCAGGAGGACGGAGCCAAGTATCTTGTAAGCGTAGGCGATGAACTTACGAGTCCGGAAGATATAGGAAACCAGTTCCTGTTCAACGTGGAAGGAATAGGAGATATTCATTTAAGCGATGTTGCGGACGTATTTGTAGCCGACAACAGCGATGCTGTCTATGCAAGCATCGACGGTAATCCGGGAGTGTTGCTGACCTTTTCCAAACAGTCAAATTATCCTACGGCAACGGTTTCGGATAATATAAGCGAAAAGTTTGAACAACTGAGCGAAAAGTACGAAGGTCTCAAGTTCACCATGATGATGGACCAGGGAAGTTATATATATATGATTATAGGAGCCATAGCTCAAAGCTTGGGCTTCGGAGCGCTTTTTGCGATAATAATACTGCTCTTATTCCTGCGAGACATTAAACCTACGATTATCACATTGCTTAGCATTCCTATAAGCATAATGTTTGCCATAGTGCTCATGTATTTTTCGGGAGTAACTCTCAACATGATTTCGCTGTCCGGCCTTGCTGTGGCGGTGGGAATGCTGGTGGACAATTCTATAGTTGTAATCGAAAATATATTCAGGCTTCGCAGAATGGGAGTGCCTGCAAAAAAAGCAGCCGTTGCGGGGGCGAAACAGGTTTCGGGAGCAATCGCTTCATCCACGCTGACCACAGTCTGCGTATTTGCACCTATAGTATTTGTGCACGGAATCACCAGACAGCTGTTTACCGATATGGCGCTCACGGTGACCTATTCCCTGCTTGCAAGCTTGATAATAGCACTTACGTTGGTTCCTGCAATGTCTTCCATGATGTTTAGGAAAGACATGAAACCGGAAGGCAAAAGGTTCAATTCTTTCAAACGCAGATATATGAAACTTTTATCATGGAATCTGAAGCACAAAGCCTTGGTTTTGGTATTGGCCATAGGCTTGCTCGTGTTCAGCATAATAGCTTCTGTTGCAAAAGGCTTTATCTTTATGCCTGATATGGCGACTCCGCAGCTTTCGGGAACCATGATTATGAATGACGAAGAGGCCAAGCTCGAGGACACAAAGGCTGTGGCAGATCAGGTTCTGACAAAGATTAAGAATGTCGAAGGTGTAGATACCGCAGGAGGAATGTTGTCAGCCACCAATACTTTAACGGGAGAAACATCGGCAACATCGGTAAGTTTGTATGTAATCGTCGATGAAGATACAAACAGAAGCGGCGGAGAAATCTGTAAAGATATAGAAGAACAATGCAAAGATTTGGATTGTCAGGTACAGATGCTCAGTTCATCATCTATTACATCCTATACAACAGCCCTGGGCGGAAGCGGTGTCGGAATTGAGATTTACGGAACGGATACGGATTCCCTGCAGAAAGCGGCAGAACAAATAGGAAGCAAGCTTCAAGAGGTGGAAGGGATAAAAACGGTGGATAACGGTTTGCAGGAGACAGAGCCGGAACTCCATTTTACAATAGACAAAGAGAAGGCCATGAGAAACGGACTGACGGTAGCCCAGGTGTATATGCAGGTGGCCGAAGCTCTTAAAACAGAAACCACATCCACAAACCTTCTGTGGGAAGGAGATAATTATGATGTTGTGGTTTCAAATGACGATTCATTAAGCGTAACTGCCGATACGCTTAAAAACCTTGAAATCGAAGGAAGCGACAGCAGCGGAAACAAAATAACCGTAAAGTTGTCCGAAATAGCAGAGGCGCAGGAAGTCAGGACCTTACCTTCAATTACGAGAATCAACCAGAGAACATATCTTACGGTGACGGGAGAATTGGAAGAAGGTTATAACGTTACCCTGGTTACTCAGGAAGCGGAAAAAGCTCTTGCGGATTATGAAGCACCGCAGGGCGTGACCTTTGAGTTCAGCGGAGAAAACGAAATGATTATGGACGCCATGGCTGACCTTGTGAAGATGATGGCGCTTGGAATTCTCTTGGTATATCTGATTATGGTTGCTCAGTTCCAGTCACTGCGCTCACCGTTTATAGTTATGTTCACCATACCGCTTGCCTTTACCGGAGGCCTGCTGGCACTGCTCATATTCGGCAAAGAAATAAGCATAATAGCGATGATAGGTTTGATTATGCTGGTAGGAATCATCGTAAACAACGGTATAGTTCTGGTGGATTATATAAATCAGCTTAGAATAAAGGGTGTGGAAAAACGCCGCGCCATTATAGAAGGCGGCGCTACCCGTATAAGACCTGTGCTTATGACCAGCTTAACTACCATTTTGGGACTTATAGTTATGGCGGTCGGTAAGACGGCAGGAACGGACATGATGCAGCCTATTGCGCTGGTATGTATAGGAGGACTTGTTTACGCCACTGCGCTGACTTTGTTTGTGGTGCCTGTTATATACGATATATTCACCGGGGAAAAGTTCAAACATACCAAAGCAGAAGATATAGATGTGAGCGACTTGGTAGTAGAATAGAAAGTTTGAGTTATGTAAAAGGGGCTGCCCTCATGAACAGCCCCTTTTTCTTTTATTGCGAAACCGAAAACTTTTTGGTTGCATTCAGATATTGCATGAGCATACCAAGGTTTGCGTAATAATATGAAAATTTGTCTTTTTTCTGTACTTCTATAAGCCCTGATTCTGCCAGCTTTTTCGTATGCTGAGAAATCGTCGCCTGTGCATAATCAAAATGCTCTACCAAATCCTTGTTGCAAACAAGAACCATGGCTTTGTTTGACTGCATTATGTATCTGAATATTTTAATTCTGGCAGGGTGGGCCAATGCATCGGAGACTTTAGCTATAAGCAAAATCTCTTCTTCAAGCATTTCGTTGGAATCTTTTCTGAGTCTCATAATAAAAACCTTTCTTTGATAATTACCAATATATTATGACAGAATTCCCCGGCTTTTTCAAGAAATAAAAGCTGCAAAAATATTTGCACCGATTGGAATAATATGATAAAATATCAATAGGAGTAATATATGAAGAAAGAATATTATGAAAAAATAATAGAAGAATTGATAAAGCTAATCGACGAGGGAGTGTACATTGTAGATGAAAAGGGCGTAGGCCGATTTTACAATGATGTCATGGCGTCTATGGAAAAGGTAAATGTGGAGGATGTCCTTGACAAAAAATTCCATGAAGCCTTTCCGGAAGTCAGAAATACCGACAGCACCATGCTCAAAGCTCTCTTAAAAGCCGAGCCCACGGTAGGACAACAGCAGACATACAAAAATTTTTACGGAAAAGAAATTACTACCGTCAACAGCACAATCCCGATAATATCGGACGGTAAGACCGTGGCGGCTATCGAAGTGGCAAAGGATATTACGGATATAAGAAGAATGTCGGATACCCTTCTTGAACTTCAAAAAAGCAAAAGTGAACCTGCGCCGCAAAGAAACAATACCATAAAGAGATATACCTTTGATGACATTTATGGTAAAAACGAAGATTTTCAGGTGGCTTTAAACCGTGCCCGCAAGGCGGCAGAAAACGACGCATCCGTCTTTATATACGGAGAGACCGGAACGGGAAAAGAACTGTTTGCCCAGAGTATTCATTACTGCGGAAAAAGAAAGGACAAGCCTTTTCTGGCACAGAACTGTGCTGCCATTCCCGAATCCCTGCTGGAAGGAATCCTGTTTGGTACATCCAAGGGAAGCTTTACGGGAGCTGTGGACAGGGAAGGCATGTTTGAACAGGCCAACGGAGGAACACTTCTGCTGGATGAGATAAGCGCCATGCCTTATGATTTACAGAGCAAGCTTCTGAGGGTCCTGCAAGAGGATTACATAAGGCGTGTAGGTGGCATGAAGGACATCCCTGTCAATGTAAGGATTATAGCTACTGTCAACGAACCGCCTGAGGAGCTTATTGCTCAAGGTAAATTGAGAAAGGACTTGTTCTACAGATTAAACGTCATAAGCATACAGATTCCGGCTCTCAGGGAACGGGCCGATGATATACCGGTTCTTGCAGAACGCTTGCTTGAAAAGTACAATAAGCGTTTTGAAAAAGAAATCTGGATGTTGTCCGACGGCGCAATTAAGAAACTTAAAAACCATGATTACCCGGGCAATGTCAGAGAGCTTGAAAATATAATAGAACAGGCCGTTTCAATGGGCGATAACGAGCATGTGCTCACAGAAAAGAATCTTGTCATGCCTACAGCAACCCGAAGAGGAAAGATTCAGGCGGTGGAATATGAAAAAAATATCCCTCTTGATAAATACTTGGGCGAAGTAGAAGCCAAAATAATAAAGGCGGCGCTTTTGGAGGCCGGCGGCAACATTTCCAAAACAGCTGACCAACTGCAAATAAAGAGACAGACGTTGCAGCACAAGCTTAAAAAGTACAATCTGACGGGCAAATAGCAAAAATATTTGCACCAAAAACGCAAAAATATTTGCACTAAATTTGAAAAAACTTTCGCCTTATTGATAAAATAAAAATAAATTTCTTGTAAAAATTGATTTTTGGTTAAAACTAACAAAAAAGCGTTGAAAAACAAGTATAAAAGCACAAGTTAAGGAGCCATATTCGTGAAAAAGTACAAGATAAGTATACAATATTCACTACTAAACATGGCACGGACTTTGCTTTATATATAATCAGTTATAACTTAAAACTAAATTTTAATTAAAAAAGGAGAAACTAAGATGAAAGAAGTAAAAGTAATTATCTGGGGACTCGGCGCTATGGGCGGCGGAATGGCTGACATGCTTCTGAAGAAGAAGGGCGTTGAAATCGTTGGAGTAGCAGGAAGAGGCGCTAAAATAGGCACTTCAATGTACGACTACATCAAGACTGAAAGAGGAGACAGACCTGATGTTAAGATTCAGGCTGCTGAAGACATCATCAAACCGGGTGCTGCAGACGTTGTACTGCTTTGCACAGACTCCTTCACAAAGAATGCATTCCCAAGATTAAAGTTCATCATGGAACAGGGAATCAACGTAATCACTTCTGCTGAAGAAATGGCTTATCCTAAGGCTCAGAGCCCTGAACTGGCTGAAGAACTGGACAAGATTGCAAAGGCAAACGGAGTTTCTTGCTTAGGTACAGGAATCAACCCTGGACATATCATGGACTTATTGGTTCTCGTTATGACAGGATGCTTGGTAGATGTTGAAGAAATCACTTCAAGAAGAGTTAACTCACTGTCACCGTTCGGACCTGTTGTTATGGATGAGCAGGGTATCGGCGATACAGTTGAAAGATTCATGGAAAGAAAAGCTACAAACACTATGTCAGGTCACGTTGGATTTGCTGAATCCGTTGGCATGATAGCAGAAGGTATGGGACTTACTGTTGAAGAATTTGCACAGGACATGAACCCTATCACTACTGACGTTGACAGAAAGTCACCTCATGGCTTTGCAGCAGCAGGAACTTGCGCAGGCGTTGCTATGACAGCAGAAGCTAAGCTTTCTAACGGAATGCCTGTACACATGGATCACCCACAGCAGATCGAACCTGAACAGGTTGGCGTTAAGACAGGTGACTATGTAATCATCAAGGGAACTCCAAACGTAAACTTAGTAAACAGCCCTGAAATCGAAGGCGGACTGGGAACTATCGCTATGTGCGTAAACATGATTCCTAACGTAATCAATGCTGAGCCGGGATTACACACTATGATTACTCTTCCTATTCCAAGAGCAATCATGGGCGACTTCAGAAACCTCGTAAGAGAAGACAAGAAGATCGTAAAATAGTATAAACCCCATTTAGACATTTAAAAGTTTGACGCCCGCAGGAACCTCTTGCGGGCGCTATGCACAAAAAAGGAGATATTAGAAATGGCAAAAAAAGGTGATTGGGTGCGCATTCATTCCATCGTGCTGAAAGCTGATGAAAGAACTGCAAAACTCCCTGCAGATACACAAAAATGCGATTTACAGATGTGGACAAAAGGATTCTTACAGGACGAAACTGCTGAAATCGGTGATGAAGTTACCGTTGAAACTGCAGTAGGCCGTCTTGAAAAAGGTACTTTAATCGAAGTAGGTCCTTACTATACACATAGCTATGGCAAGTTTGTACCTGAGATTATCGAAATCGACAGACAGTTAAGAGAAGTTATGTTCGGAGGTGACAAATAATGGCATTAGCAAAAGACTATAAATCCGTAATGGGTAGATCCAATGACATAATGAAAGAAGCATTGGGACTTGACTATACAGAATTTGAATCAGGTTCAGTGGCATTTGACTATGACGCATTGATGAAAGCAACCAACTATACTCTTGACGAAATCAACAAGATTCAGTCAAGAACAGGCGTTGGCGATACTCCGCTGCTTGAACTTAGAAACCTGACAGCTCTGTCAAGAAAATATGCAAAACCTGGATACGGCGCAAGAATCCTCGTTAAGGATGAAGCTGCAAACGCATCCGGAAGCTTTAAGGACAGAAGAGCTGCTTGCGCAGTTGCTCACGCTAAGAAGCTGGGATACAAGGGCGTTATGGCTGCAACTTCCGGTAACTATGGTGCAGCAGTTGCATCACAGGCTGCTATGCAGGGACTGAAGTGCATCATCGTTCAGGAATGCTATGACTCCAAGGGAGTAGGTCAACCTGAAATCGTTGAAAAAGCAAGAAAGTGCGAAGCTTTAGGAGCAGAAGTTATTCAGCTGACAGTAGGACCTGAACTGTTCTACACATTCCTGTCGGTTCTTGAAGATACAGGATACTTCAATGCTTCATTATATTCACCGTTCGGTATCGCAGGTGTAGAAACTCTGGGATATGAAATCGCAATGGAATGCCGTGAAAAATACGGTAAAGACCCTGAAATGGTAGTATGTACTACTGCAGGCGGCGGCATGATTACAGGTACAGGTCGTGGTCTCTTGAAGGCAGGCTGCACCAACACTCAGGTTGTTGCTGCATCCATCGACTTAACCGGACTGCACATGGCTTCAGACGTTCAGTTCAACAAGAAGTCATGCACAACAGGACACACCGGATTCGGAGTTCCTTACGCAACTGACCCTGACCACTCAGACGTTCCACGTTCAGCAGCAAGACCTCTTCGCTACATGGACAGATACGTTACAACAACTCAGGGCGAAGTAATGTATATTACAGAAGCACTGGCAAACTTAGAAGGTCTTGAAAGAGGACCTGCAGGAAACACTGCGCTGGCTGCTGCATTCTCACTTGCTCAGGAATTACCTGAAGACGCTATCTTGGTAGTAAGTGAAACAGAATACACAGGTGCCGGCAAGCACATTCAGCCACAGCTTGACTTTGCAAGAGAAAACGGAATCGAAATCAGATTCGGCGACCCTGTAGACGACAAGCCTGGCACAAACATCATTCTTCCTGCAAACCCTGGTTTAATCAAATGCAAGGATGCAGACCTTAACCACTTCAGAAAGTCACTCATCAAGAAGGCAGTTAAGAAAGCAGGCGTTGAACCTACTCAGGCTGACCTTGAATTCTTAGCAGAAGAAACTAAGACTGATGTTGAATTCGTAAAGAAAGCTTTAGAAGAACTTTAATATTAAAGGAGAAAAAGGATGAAAAGAGATGATGATTTCGCAGTAAGAAGACAACATATTGCAAACCTTACTGACGAAGAACTTTATGCAAGATTCTGGGAACTCACCGACCAGGTAGTTGACCCGCTTCTTGAACTTGGCAAGAAGAATACTACCCCTTCGGTAGAAAGATCCGTTCTTTTGAGAATGGGAGTATCCTCACTTGACTGCATGCCTATCGTTAACCATGCAATCGACCACGGTTTAATGGGAAAAGGCTGCGGACACTGCGTTTACAAGTTATCAAAGATGGAAGATATTTCAATAAGAGACGCCAGCATCAAGCTCGCAAAAGGCGAAGGCTGGGATAAGCTGGTAGAAGCATTCAAGGGAGGTAAGAAGTAATGACTGAGTTGAAGAAAAACGAAAAGTTAGATATTGTCGAGCTTCTTAAAGACCTTGACAAATATGAACCGAGAAGAAGAGGCTGGGTTTGGAGAGAAAAGGCTGAAGATCAGCACATGGGACCTTTCGAATTCAGCGAAATTTCAAAGCCGCTGAAGCAGAGCGTTCCTCTTCCTCCTGCTAAATTTATGGAAGATATAGACCCACAGCCTATGCAGACTATCACAACTGAAATCGCTTCCGGTAGATTTGAAGACGATATCAGAAGAATGAGAATGGCTGCATGGCACGGCGCTGACCACCTGATGGTAATCAGACATATGGGACAGTCCCATATCGACGGCCTTATGGAAGGTACTCCTCAGGGTATCGGTGGTGTTCCTATCACAAGAAAGCAGATCAGAGCACAGAGAAAAGCTATCGACATGATTGAGGATGAAGTTGGTCGTCCAATCAACTATCATTCATATATCTCCGGCGTAGCAGGCCCTGACGTAGCTGTATTGTTTGCAGAAGAAGGTATCAACGGAGCTCACCAGGACCCTCAGTACAACGTACTTTACAGAGATATAAACTGTGTAAGATCTTTCGTAGATGCCTGCGAATCCAAGAAGATTATGGCTTGGGCAGACATTCTGCAGATCGACGGCGCTCACAATGCTAACGCTACTGCAAGAGAAGCATGGAAGGTAATGCCTGAACTTATCGTTCAGCACGCTATCAACTCCAGATTCTCCGAAAAGGTAGGTATTAAACCTGAAAACATTTCACTGTCAACAGTACCTCCTACAGCAACTCCTGCTCCATGCGTATCCATGGACCTTCCTTATGCAGTTGCTCTTAGAGACATCTGTGACAGATATAAGATGAGAGCTCAGATGAACACCAAGTACATTCAGTCTTCCGCAAGAGAAGCTACTGTAACTCACGTACTGAACATGCTCATCTCAAAACTGACAAGAGCCGACATCCAGTCAACTATCACTCCTGACGAAGGAAGAAACGTTCCTTGGCATATCTACAACATCGAAGCATGTGACACTGCTAAGCAGACTCTTATCGGCTTAGACGGCTTGATGGATATGGTTGAGCTGAAAAAAGACGGTCCTCTCAGAGAAATGGCAAGAGACATCAAAGAAAGAGCTCTCCTGTTCATGGAAGAAATCGTTGAAAATGGCGGATACTTCCAGGCTGTACAGGACGGATTCTTCGTTGACTCCGCTAAATATCCTGAAAGAAACGGCGACGGTATCGCTCGTAAGATTGAAGGCGGCGTAGGTTACGGATTCATCTTTGAAAGAGATGAAGACTACATGGCTCCTGTAACTGCTCACTATGGCTACAACAATGTAGAGCAGTACGGCGGAGACCCTGAAAATCCGTCAGCTTTAATCGGCGGATGTACTTTCGAAGACAGAAGCAAGATCGTTTACATTGACGAATTAGACGATGATAATGTAAACAACAGACTTGAAAAGGTTGCTAAGTACAGAACCGGCGAAGTTATCACTCCGGAAGTTGAATGGTGCGGCGACAGAGTTGTTATGCTGACAATGATGCTCCCAATCAATAAGAGAGTTGCAGAAGCTGCTGCTGTTGAATTAGGTAAGAAGTTAGGTTTGGTTGACCCTGAAGTTATTTCTGCAGAAGTTATGCAGGATGCAGAAGGTACAAGAATCGAACTTAAGGGTAGAGTTGACTTTGATATCGACCTTACTACTCTTGAAATTCCACCTGAACCTCATTACCTGTCCGATAAAGAACTCTATGAGGAATTTGAAGGACATGAACACATGAAGGTTGTATGCGGTACCGTAGGTGAAGATGAACACTCCGTAGGTATGAGAGAAATCATCAACATCAAGCATGGCGGAATTGAAAAGTGGGGTATCGAATGTATCTACCTCGGAACTTCCGTTCCTGTAGAAAAGATGGTAGACGCTTGTATCGAAGAAAATGCAGAAGCAATCCTCGCTTCAACTATCATTTCACACGATAACGTACACTACAAGAACATGAAGAGAATTCATGAACTTTGCGTAGAAAAGGGTATCAGAGATAAGGTTATCATCTGTGCCGGCGGTACTCAGGTTATTCCTGAAGAAGCCGTTAAGACAGGTATCGACATGGGATTCGGAAGAAACTCCCACGGTATCGACGTTGCTACATTCTTAGCTGAAGAAAGACAGAGAAGAAGAGGCGAAAAGAAATAGTTTAACTTACAAAGGGGCTGGGCAATATGCCCAGCCCTTTTTTCAGAATTATTTGCGCCCGGCGTATTGTAAAAAAATGGAAAATGTTGTACAATCTTTGCGAAAAGCAAAATTCGGCCAACATTTTCACTTAACTATATACCTTCCTTGGGTTTGGAAGACCGAGGTGTTGGCTAAATATCCATAAAAATGAATTTTGGACAACAGTTTTGGCAAAAAGTGTAGGCCAAATTTAGCAGCCTGCTGCAAAAAGCCAACAAGGGGGTATAAAATGGTTCAAACTAAAGAATTTTTTGAGAAAATGTTGGCTGAATTAGAAGAGCGCCTTCAAAAAGCCAACAAGGAATTAAAAGAAAGCCCAAGTGGAAGTGTAGTTAGGGTCAAACGGGGGAATTATTATAGCTTTTTTCAAGTTGAGAAAAGAGAAGGAAAACGCATAAGAAAAATCATTACAAACAACGACGAATTGATAAACGCATTGGCAAGAAAAACATATTTGGTAGCAGAGATAAAACTTCTCCAAAAGGATATTTCTGCGCTTAAACATTTTTGCCAGGCATACGAGGAGCCCGTTTATGATAAAATCATATCCATGTTGCCTGAGCGTATGCTTAAATATCAGTTGCTGTCGCCGCCTCCCGAGGACTGGGCAACCCAAGACTATCCTCAAAGTTCTTACATGTCTGAAAGTAAAGTACACACCACAACCAGGGGGCTTAAGGTCCGTTCAAAGTCGGAACTTTTAATAGCAGAAAAACTGTATGAGCACGGCATTCCATTCAGATATGAGCAGGTGCTCAGCATAAACGGCGTTCAGTTTGCACCGGACTTTACTGTAAAAACCCAAAGCGGAAAACTGGTATATTGGGAGCACTGCGGGCTTACGGGCAATAAAAAATATATGGAAAAGCACAAATGGAAACTATCCGTATACGAAGAAGCCGGCATAGTGCCATGGGATAATTTGATAATAACTTATGATGATAAATACGGAATTTTGAACCTTTCTATAATAGAAAGCGAAATTTCAAATAAAATAAAATTATGATAAAGACAAAACGTATGATTATAGAGGAGGCCGGGGTCTCCGATATTTCCACCATAATAGAATTGGAAAGCCATAAGGATAACAGAGATTATCTGTGGATAGGTACCGAAGAAGAACATAAAGAGGAGATAGCAGACCCGAATCATCTGCTTCTCATATTCAGAGAAAAAACAGATAACCGCACGGTGGGATATGCCCTTGTAAGGCTTAACCCCAAATCGGAGGTCTTTGAGCTCCGCCGCATTGCCATTTCAGAGAAAGGGCAAGGATACGGCAGAGAAGCTATGAACGCTTTGTTTAAGCTGGCATTTGAAACCATGAAAATCAATCGCTTCTGGCTTGACGTATACCCGGACAATACAATAGGCATCAAGTTGTATGAAAGTCTCGGAATGCACAGAGACGGCGTACTCCGCCAGAATTATAAAGCGGAAAGAGGATATTTGGATCAGATAATTTATTCCATGCTGAGAAGTGAGTACTTCAGAAAGGGAGAAAAATGATAAGAACTGCCGAAGGAAGAGATAAACAAAGCTGGATAAAGTTGAACCGAGAATTCATGGAATTTGAGATTCAAGACGATAATTTGTGGAATCATATAGACAAAGCCAAAGATGACGAGCTTGGAGAAGTCTTTGATGAAGCACTGGAAAGACCCGAACATATAACAATTTTTATGATAGAAGATAATGAAGATGTAATCGGCTTTGCCAACCTGATGACCGTTTTTAGCGTATGGTCGGAAGGCTTTGCGCTGATTATAGACGATATATATATAAAATCCGAGAAGCAAGGTAAGGGCCTCGGAAGAAAAGCGATGGAAGAAATCGAAAAATACGCACGCAGCAAGGGATATAGAAGACTTCAATTTCAATCGGAAGAAACCAATCCCGGAGCAAAAGCTTTTTATACGGCGCTGGGCTATGAGCCTGCGGCAATGAGCTTTTATGTGCGATATTTATAAAGAGAAAGGAAAAGCAAGTATGAAGGTAGACGTATTAGTAGCAGAAATAGGTTCGACAACCACAGTTGTCAACGCTTTTAAAGACTTAGACAGTGACAACCCCGTTTTCTGGGCGCAGGGACAGGCGCCCACATCAGTATTGGACGGGGATGTAAGAATAGGATTGCAAGGGGCAATAGACGACCTTTGCAAAAAAATGAACATCGACAGCTTGGAATATGATGAAATGCTGGCAACATCCTCTGCGGCAGGCGGACTTAAAATGACTGTACACGGACTGGTCTACGATATGACCGCCAAGGCAGCTAAAGAAGCAGCCCTCGGTGCAGGAGGCATAATTCACGATATTACCGTAGGAAAACTGAGAAGAACCGACCTTGCAAGAATCAAGGCAATCAATCCCAACCTTATTCTCATAGCAGGAGGCGTAGATTACGGAGAAAGAGATACAGCCATTTACAATGCTGAAATGATAAGAAGCCTCGGACTTAAAACCCCTGTGGTTTATGCCGGAAACATAGAAAACCAGGACGAGATGAAGCTCATCTTCGATGAAGAAAGCGGACAATATCTCTACCTTGTAGATAACGTATACCCAAAGATAGATACCTTAAATGTAGAGCCATGCAGAAAAGTAATTCAGGACGCCTTTGAAGACCACATCACCCATGCGCCGGGCATGGAACACGTGAGAGATATGGTAAACGGACCGATAATTCCGACGCCGGGCGCAGTAATGGAATGTACAAAGCTCCTCTATGACTGTTTAGGCGACTGCATGGTAATCGACGTGGGCGGCGCAACCACCGACGTACACGCAGTGACAGAAGATTCCGATGCGGTGGCAAGAGTGCTGGTGGCTCCGGAGCCTAAGGCCAAGAGAACCGTTGAGGGAGACCTGGGTGTTTACGTAAACAGAATGAAAGTCATCGAATCCATAGGCGAAGAAAAGCTGAGACAGGAATGTGAAGAAACTCTGCATATTGACTTGGATAAAACTCTCGAAACATACGTTGCAATTCCTAAGACAGAGGACGAGTTTAAGCTGGTCGAAAGACTTACAAAGGAAGCCGTTCTCAGAGCAGTTGAAAGACATGCGGGACAGATAAGATACGTCTACGGACCTTCCGGCAGACAGACCCTCGCAGAGGGCAAAGATTTGACCCAGATTAAATATATAGTGGGAACAGGCGGAGCCCTGACAAGACTTCCTCACAGAGTGGATATAATGAAGCTGATTCCGCAGGACAACGAGACAGGAATGAAGCTTTACCCAAGCGACGCTGTCCAGATTCTCGTAGACAACGACTATATCATGGCATCTCTTGGAGTGCTTTCCAAGACTCACAGGGAAGGCGCAATCAAGCTTCTCGCAAAGAGCCTTAACATGGAATTAAAGGAAAAAGAGCACACCGTAAACAAGGCAGCATTTATCGAAGAACTCCAGAGGCTCAATGCGGCTCAGAAAGAAAAGGAAGAAGAAAGATTGCATCATATCGAAGAAATGGAAAAAATGGGCTACGATATGAGCGAATATAAGAACCCTGAGAAGATAGGCGGCGCAACAGCAGAAGAAGTGGAAGCAGCAAAGAAAGAAGCTCTTATGGCAGACCGCTCCATTAAAAAGGGCGCAGACCTGATTGAAAACGCAGCTTCAGATAAGACTTCAGCAAGTGTTCCGGACAAGACACCGGCAAACGCTCCAGAAGAAAAGCCGCAGAATCCTCACGTTATGAGAGCATGCGGCGAAGTAGACGGAAGACCTAACTGCAACCGAGACTGCAAACATTGTATGCGCAGACACTGCCCTTACCGTCAGGAATAGCAAGGAGGAAAGAAAGATGTATCCAAGACTGGTGATTGATTTAAAGAAACTGAAAAGCAATTTAGACGCCGTTAGCCACATTACAAAAGACGAAGGCGGCTGCTCCCTCATGATAGTAACCAAAGGCCTATGTGCAGACAAAGAAATGGTTCATGTGGTATGTGAACATCCGGCGGTGGATTTTGTGGCAGACTCAAGGGTTAAAAACATCAAGACTTACGCCGATGAAGTGAGAAAAAGCGGCAAAAAAACCGTTCTTCTCAGAATACCTATGCACGACGAAGCGGCGGAAGTGGTAAAATATGTAGACCTCAGCTTCAATTCCGAGCTTTCCACCATGAGGCTTTTAAATGAAGAAGCCAAAAAGCTTGGCGTGAAGCACAACGTACTGCTTATGATAGATTTGGGAGACCTGAGAGAAGGCATATTCTATCAGAACGAGGACACAATTTTTGAGACAGTGGAAGAAATTCTTGCAATGTCAAACGTAAACCTTTACGGAATCGGCGTAAACCTGACATGCTACGGGGCTATCATACCTAAAAACGACAACCTGTCGCTGCTGACCGCTCTCGCAGAAAAAATCGAGAATAAATTCGGCATCAAGCTTAACATGGTTTCCGGCGGAAATTCCAGTTCCATATATCTGGTAGAAAAAGGTGAACTTCCGAAAGGTATCAATAACCTCAGGCTTGGAGAATCATTCCTTTTGGGTAACGATACAGCTTACGAAACCAAGCTTCCGGGCACTACAAGCGACGCCCTCGTCCTTGAAGCTCAGATTGTAGAGCTGAAGGAAAAACCGTCTCTGCCTATCGGCGAAGTGGGCGTAGACGCTTTCGGCCAGAAACCGTATTATGAGGACAGAGGCATAATCAAGAGAGCTATAATTGCGGTAGGCAAGCAGGATACCGATATAGACAGCATGACTCCGCTGGATGAAAAGATAGACATCCTCGGCGGAAGCTCTGACCATATAATCCTTGACGTAACCAAGTCCGACAAAGACTACAAGGTCGGCGACGTGGTAAGCTTCACATTGGGATACGGCGGAATGCTCAAGACAGCAACAAGCGCATACGTGGAAAAGGCATATATAAAATAGGCTCTGTGCAAAAAGCGGCAGGCGCCAAAACAGAAACTTTAATTGCAGGTGGCAGATAAATGCCACCTGTATTTTTGTGGCGTTGTGCCGAGGGCTGCGTCGCATCATGGCGCAGTTGGATTTTTGCAAGGCAAGCTCTTAAAGAGCCAACCGAAAGCCCTTCAAGAAAATTACATCGAAAGGGACGCTGAGCTTGAGATATAGGGATACATGAAAACTAAAAGAAGAAAAAAATAACTTGTAGGCGAATGGTTATGATTGACAAACTGAACAAATGTTCGATATAATGAAGAGGAAATATAAAATTTAATAAAAGGTAATTCGCCCGAAAGGGCATTTACACCAGGGGTTATCGCTTGGCGGTTTAGTCACTTCCCAAGAAGGGAGGTGATAGCTATGTACATAAATCTATCTGACTTAGTTCAGCTCGGTTTACTGTTTGTAGCCGTTATCGCTCTTTGCAAAAAGAGTAATAAATAAACTAAAACCGCCAACTAAGTGATATGCCCCCTGTCAAGTAGACAGGGAGCATATCACTAAATGTAGTTGACGGTTTTGTCCAAACATTGGGGCTAAATCGCCGGTACAAAGGCGATAACCCTTTATTAACTAATATATACCACAGATAAATATAAATGTCAACAAAGAGAAAAAAAGAGGTGTGAGAATAGATAAACGGAAGTGTCAGCGAGTGCAGCCAAAGAAAAAAAGTGATTAAAGGGAGAGGCTATATAACGAAGTTAAGGGCAGGATGAACCACAATGGTCTGCCTTTCCCTTTTATACTGTGTAGCCACTATGATACTTTTAAGTAAAGTGTCTGTGGGAGAGGGCGATAAATATGAAATTATCTGTGAATATACATTCTTGTCAGATCAGGGTTATCATCACCCTTAACCATGCACAAAAATTCCCAACCATATCTTTCATAGAAACCTGTATGGTCGGTTATTAAATAGATTGGCGCTATCCCTTTAGATTTCATATCGTTCACAACAATATCAAGGAGATGTCCTGCAATTCCTTTACAGCGATATTCTTTTTCTGTATATACTGCGCAAACATTAGGAGTAAGGTCTTTTCTGTTATGAAAATCATTTTCTATTACCCCAAGGCCTCCTATGATTTTATCCTCATCTAAGCAAAGATACCAGCCATAACCAGTTTTGTCATTGAGATAAGCTTCCATACATTCAAGATAAGCTTCCTGTGGCACCTCCCATTTACTATGAAACCATGCAGCTGCACGTTCCTTTAATTGAGGTCTGTCTTTTAAAGTGATATATGTGTACTCGCTCATATTTTTCCCTATACGCTCATTTATCGTCTGACATAGATTAAGTCTATCATGCCATCATAACATTGGGTCTTCAACAATTTCAATTTAATTTCTTTATTACTATCTTCAAAAAGCCGAATACCAGTACCTAAAATAGTTGGAATTACAGTAATGTAATAGCAGTCTATCATATCCTTATTCACTAATTGATGAATTACATTAGCGCCTCCACAAATCCAAATTCCTTTCCCATTTTCTACTCTAAGCTTTTTTAATAGCTCAATTGGATCCGTATCTATAAAATTAATTCTTTCCGAAGAAATGCATTCTCTATGAGTAATTACATAAGTTGTAAGTTCATTATATATCCATACATCAGGTGAAAGTTCTGTCACAATCTGATTATAGGTATTCCAGCCCATGACTACGGTATCAACTTCTTTTACAAATTCAGAATATGAATCTATATTTTCTGTATCATCGCCTTGTCCTTCTAACCAATCAACTTTACCCTGATAATCTGCGATATATCCGTCTAAACTCATAGCAATAAATAAAGTGACTTTTTTCATCTGTTCAATACCTCAAATCTCGATTTACAAAACTGAGTATAACATAATACCAGTTGAGGAGCAAACATTCCTCAATCGGTATTTCATTTCCTTATAGGGGGACGCCTCAAGCGCTCCTTTTTGATGTCATCTGAGCAGGTGGAAAATCCCCCATGAGATCCCGCTCCATTCCCCTCCTCACGCAGCAAAAAATTTTCAAAAAAAGTGTAACGAAACGTAAATTTTGCAGTAATAGTTATAAAAGGGGTAGAAGAGAGTTTGACCAAAAATTTCTTTGTAGAGGTTTTAACAAATAGTGATATATGTTAAAATCTCTACAAGGAGAGAGACATGTTTAATCACGCTGTAATGTACGGTTCTCTTGAAGAGCTATATAACGATAACCGAAAATTGGTATTTATCATGGTCAGCGATTACACAGAGGACGAAGAGCAGAAGAAGGATATAAACTCTTCAGTCTGGGCTAAAATTGCTGAACAGCCGCAGAAATACATGACCATGGAACCCGCGCACTTTAAGAATTATCTCCGGATGATTGTTAAAGCATCCGCAGTGGATTATTTGAGGTGCGAAGAAAAAGAAGCTTCAAAATTGCAGAACTTTAAGCGAGAAGACAGAGTCAGCTATTGCGATTTCGAGGAAGAAGATTTTTATGCCGATTACTTGGAATACCTGGCGGAAGCTGTTTCAGCGCTTAATTTTGAAGAAAAAGAATTGCTCCGCATGAGATTCGGAATGAAACTGCCTGCCAAGCAAGTAGGAGAGATATTGGATATATCCGAAGGAAACGTCAGAGTAAGGCAAAAGAGAATTCTTGCAAAATTAAAGAAAGAAATTTTAAAATTGATGAAGAGGGATGACCGCATATGAAAGACAACAAGAAAATGAAATTTTCATCAGATGATATATTAAAAGAGACCGCCAAACTGATTGAAGAAGAGTTCAAAACAGAAATGGAAGGGTATGAAGATGCTGCGGTTCGACTGACAGACGAACAGGCTCCGATAGACGAACAGTTTCTTGAATTTGCAAGGCAGTATGACAAGGAACAGGCTCAAAAGAAAAAGAAAAGCAGGGTAAGGCGTCTTGGAAGAATCGCAGCCATATTTTTAATTGTGACCATTGCCATGGGCGGAATAACCATGGGAGTGTCGGAGGCCTTCAGGCTCAAGGTGTTTGAGCTGATATTTGACGGCGAAGAGGGCGGAATGTTTCTCAAGCCGGAGCAACCCAAAGAGGAGGAGCTTTTGGAGAGCCTTTCGGAGGGATACTGGTATCCGGAATACCTGCCGGAGGACTGCGAGCTTGTATTTGTGGAAGAAACCGAAACTCGAAAGGCGATGGCGTTTGAACCTGAGGATAAGTCCTATTATATAACACTATTCGAATATTTTGCCGACGGAGTGTCTTTGAGTTTTGATACAGAATTTTTGGTTAGAGAGAAAGTAGTTATAGGAGAGTCCGAAGGATATCTTTTTACGGATGAGGAATATAACAGCTGTGTTCTTGTATGGCATGCAGAGGATAAAGTTTTGGAAGTGACCACATATGATTTTTCTGACAGAGAGGAAATTCTAAAAATAGCGAAAAATATCAAATACCAGGAATAATTTATAGTTATAAAGGGGAAGGAGAAATCCAAAATGAAAAAATTACATATATTTTGTTGGTCATGCGTGCTGTTTATTACGCCCAACATTGCTTATTATTTATTGACAATCTTTGAGAGCTTAAGGAAGACAAGCATGGACGAGCACTTTGTGCAGCGGCTGTTATATATCGATTATCTACCTGAAGCTCTGGTGCTTTCCGGTTTATACATTCTATGTCTTTGCAGTGTAAAAACATTTATCGAGAGCAAAAATTTTTCTAAGGGGTATATTATAGTTCCCGCAGTATTGCTTTTAAATATCGGCGTGAACAGTGTACTTCGTATTGTAACAGGTTTTCCGCAGTATTTTGGAATAGGTTATGCGACGAGCTCCTGGTATCGAGGTTTCATGTGGTTCCTTTTGTTTGCAAGCCTCTGGTGGGGATATAAATTGAATAAAGAAAAATTTTAGAAAAATTTTCAAATAAGTGTAACGAAACCTCTTTTTTGCAGTATTAGTTATAAAAGGGATAAATGGGAAACTTTTATGGCAATGAGAGGGTGTGGTTTTATGAGGGTGTGAAAGAGGCGGATAGAATTGCAAGGTGATGAAATAGGTTATTAGGAAATCACTAACGAAAAGTCAGGAGAAAGGTATGAAAAAACACTCTGTTTCTGTTCTTTCATAATCAACATAAGCAGTGGCGGTTTTTCAAATTAAAGTTGTAGTGCGATAAAAATTATGGTAAACTATAAAAAATCAAACAACCAATAAGCCGGAAAGCGAGGTACCGACATGAAAAAGGTTCTGTTCATATTACTGTTTGTAAGTTGCTTATTATTTACCACTGCCTGCAGCAACGAAAACGCCGCTGAAAAGGAAACGATGCCTGAGGATAACAGCCTTGCGGAAAACACCATAAGATATATCCATTTTGATGAAAAAGAAAAAAAGGCCCTTGGCTATTTTATGCTGGATGAGAGTAATGCTAACGCATATGAATACAGCGCTTCAGAAGATTTTGAAAAAATGGATATAGTGCACGCTGTTTATCAAGATGGGGAATTGGTAAGCGAAGAGAAAATCGACACCATTGTCTTTGAGAAGAGAGGCGGCAGAACAGGGGTTATAGCCGTAGAAAGTGATAACGAAGACAAAATATGTAATTTGACATGGTTGTCCGGAGACGGCAAATCGAAATCCTTTTTTGATAGCATAGAGATGACTGCAAGTGAAGAAGGCTTCACTTACTCCATGGCCAGCAAGCTGTTCACAGATAAAGAAATCAAAGAAGAAATAAAATATCCGATTGTTAAAAGTGCCCTCAGCAAAGAAAGCGGAGACGATGCGGAGATAACCTTCGATAGTGTAACCATTGAAGGCTATAAGATAGATGTAATATACGTTACATTTTCATAAACAAAGCAGAACTACATATTGAAAAGGCGATATAAAAGAGGCAGCGAGCAGGCTGCCTCTTCTTTTGCAGTGTTTTAAATCTTTTCGAAGTCTTCAACGCCGTGTTTGCAGAGCGGACAGATGAAGTCAGGCGGAAGCTCGTCACCTTCATATACATATCCGCAAATCTTGCAGACGTAGCCGTGCTTTTCTTCCTCAATCTTAGGCTGCGGCTTAGGTTTGATATGGTCAAAGTAATAAGCGTAGGTTACCGAAGGGTCGCCATTGAGAACTTCTGCTTCGGTGAGTTCTGCTATGAACAGTGTGTGAGTTCCGTAATCATAGGTGTCGATTACCTTGGCGGACATAAAGGCGTTGGTGCCTTCGGTTACGTAAACAAGGCCGTTGGTGCTGCGTGCAATGCTGTTTTCGAATCCTTCAAATTTGTTCACATCTCTTCCGCTCTGGAAGCCGAAACGCTTGAAAGTATCAAAAGACGCTTTTTCTGAAAGCACCGATACGTTAAATACGCCTGTGTTCATGATTATGTCATGAGTGTGGTTTGCCTTGTTGACTGCAATGTTGATTCTGTTAGGCGTGCTGGTCAGCTGGGCAGCAGTATTGATGATACAGCCGTTGTCCTTTCCGTCAGCCTGTGTGGTGAGCACAAATAAGCCGTAAGAGAATTTCTGTATGGCTTTTGAATCCACTGTTGCTTCGGCCATGGCCTTTTCATCTATTACAGGTTTTTCGAAACGAGGAATCGTTGCGGAAATGGCATTCACCAGCGCATCGATTTGCTCGTTCTGGGAAGGCTTGAGCGAAGACCTTAAGGATACGGTTTCGTCGAGAATCTTCATATCGGCGCAGCCTGCCATGATGTCTCTCATGAGTTTGCCGCTGGTAGGCGCCCATGAACCGTTTTCCACAAAGGCCACCGTTCTGTTCTGAATGTTGTGAGCAGCCAAATCGTGAAGCAGTTCTTCCATGGATACGAATATTCCTGCATTGTATGTAGTCGATGCGAAGAGCAGATGGCTCCATTTGAATGCAGCTGCTATGATTTCCGATGCAGGTGTCACGGATACATCGTACATTACCGTGTTTATTCCCAGATCACGAAGCCTTGAAGAGATGATTTCGGCTGTGTTTTCCGTATTTCCGTAAACGGAAGCATAAGCAATCATAACTCCGGTTTCCTCAGGGGTGTATGTGCTCCATTTTACATATTTATCAAAGAAATCTTCCAGATTGCGTCTCCATACAAAACCGTGGAGAGGGCAAATCATCTTTAAATCGACAGCGTGAACTTTTTTCAAAAGAGACTGGACCTGATTTCCGTATTTGCCGACGATATTGCAGTAATAACGGCGGGCTTCGTTCATGTAATCGTTGTCAAAATCCACTTCGTCTGCAAAGATAGCTCCGTTAAGGGCTCCGAAAGTTCCGAAAGCATCTGCGGAGAACAGGGTTCCGGTTGTTTCGTCATAAGTAACCATAACTTCCGGCCAGTGAACCATAGGCGCCATTAAGAATTTAAGTACGTGGTTTCCGGTGTTCAGGGTGGTGCCTTCTTTTACCACAAAAGCTCTGTTTTTCAAGTCCAAGTTAAAGAACTGAGAAATCATGGTAAGAATTTTTTCATTGCATACGATTTTGACATCAGGGTATCTGAGCAGGAGCTCTGTAAGGGTTGCCGAATGGTCAGGCTCCATATGTTGTATAACGACAAAATCAAGCTTTCTGCCGCCCAAGGCATGTTCGACATTTTGGAAAAATACGCCGCCTACAGCCTTATCGACGGTATCGAACAAAACTGTGGTATCGTCCAGCAGCAGATATGAGTTATATGAGACTCCTGTAGGAACAGAATATACTCCTTCAAACATTGCAAGGCGTCTGTCATTTGCCCCAACCCAGATTAAATCCTCTGATATTTTTTTTGTACAGTACATTAGGGAAAGTCCTCCTTTAACCTTGTTTAATATACAATATTTATACCCTTTTATAATAACTCAATAACATAAAAAAGAAAAGATTTACATCACCATTTGTTAAATACTTTTTCGGCAAATCCGAGAAAATCTTTAACCTCTATAACAGTGCCGTCGTCAAGCACCGCCTTGCCGCTGAAGCGTCCGAAGACCTGATGCTGGTCCGAGCAGATGATTTTTACATCGGTGCGGGAAGCCCTGTCTATGATAGGCACAAAATCCATTTCAAAGCGGCCGTCATCGCTGGTAAAGGTCCATGGGCTCATGTAATCCTCAATCAAATCTGCGGTTTCAGTTTCTACGCCGGCATTTCCGCAGCAACTCCCTCTTGTAATGTATTTTTTGTTTACCATAGGGATATTGAACTTAACCTCACTTAATTTGTGAGCCTTGTTGCCATAGAAAAGCATGTTTTCGCTGGCGGCGGAAGTGTCTCCGAAACCATAGCCGATATTCCAGCCGAACGGAACTCCGTCCACCTGGCCGGAAGCGCTTCCCCAGTACCAAGTGTTTTTGTATGTCCATACGCCTCTTCCCCAGTCTAAAACGCCGAAGGATTGACCGTCTTCGAATTCGTACAGGCGGCCGTCGAATTCCACCTTGCCCCTTGCGGGCATGCAGTTTATCTTCTGATTGTAATAAAAGGCGGTGTCTTTTTTCGGGAAAGGCGTCACGATTACCATGGACTCGGTTTCAGGGCAGTCCAATCTGATTTCGCCTCGGATAGGCTTACCTTCGAAAAAATCATCCATGTGAAAGGTAAGAAACCTGTGGTCACCGTTGTGTTTAAATTCTATATGATATTTCTTGTTCCCGCTGGACACGTCTCCCCGTGCGCTTGAAGGCGGGAGGTTACGTTTGCCTAAGGTAAACGCAGCCATAGGGCTGTTTGTATGCTCCCATGGAACTCTGAAATCCAAAAGAGAAATGCTGTCAAGACCCATATAGGAGTTGTCTGCTATGGTCAAAGCCACAGCGAATTGGTCACAGGTGATGAGATAATAATCCCACTCCTTAATTCGGAGTTTTCCGGCTTTTATGGCGGACCTGTCATAGTTCATCAAGAGCCCTTTTGTGTATCCCGGCTCAATTAAATGGCCTTTATCGTCCAATAGTGCATGTGATGCGGTGATTTGATGTTGTTTCATGGTGACCTCCTTAAATCTTTTCAGGGGGTATATCGAATGTATTTATGCTTTAAAGATATCAGAATTTTGAGGGATTTACAATAAATGACCGTAATAATATTGAAAAATGTGGTATAATGAACGCAAACGGATTGCAACGGCGTTGCCGCAAGGAAGCGTTCATTGAATCACGATGGACCATTGTATTTTTAAAAGAAGAATCGTGGTATAATAAATCATTACAAGTTCTTTGCGTCTCTTGGGAGAGGAAGGGCAGAGTTCATTTTGCAAGGATTGTTGGCAGAATTTTAAAAAAAGGAAAAACGGTCAACATAATTGCATAGATTATATGGAATTCCCATGTCGAAACAGGTCGATGTTGTCATTTTTCAATAATCAGCAGATTTTGCCAACACTTTTTTGCAAAAACTGTTGGCAGTTTTTTGGATTTCAATCAATATGACAACATTCAGGGAAAATACAGTCGAACACTGGTAGCTATTGGAAATTTTGTTGGCAGGAACTAAAGGAAAGCCTAAAACAGCCAACGCAGGTTTACATAATACCCGCTAACCCAAGGCAAAAAGCGTCGATGTTGGCTTTTTTCAAAACCGGCGCAAATTTGGCCTACAGTTTTCCCGATTTTTGTTGGCTGATTCATATGCTTGAGCTTCAAAAAGCCAACAAAGGCGCAGTTACCCGACCCAAAATCATATTTAAAGCAAGAATTGTTGGCTGATTCGGCACGTTCGATAAAAACAGCCAACAGAAGGAGTAAAGATGATATATTTAGGATGCCATTTAACTTCATCAAAGGGCTATGAGCACATGGCAAAAGAGGCAATCTCAATAAAAGCAAATACATTGCAGTTTTTTACGAGAAATCCCCGTGGAGGAAAAGCAAAAGCCATTGATGAAACAGATGTGGCCCAATATTTAAAACTGGCCGAAGCCAATAACTTCGGCAAGATAGTCGCCCATGCGCCTTATACTCTGAATCCGTGTTCCAAGGATGCCAAAACGAGGGAGTTCGCCCATATGGTCATGACTGATGACTTGGCAAGAATGGAGTATGTCCCGGGAAATTATTATAACTTTCACCCCGGAAGCCACGTGGGACAAGGAACCCTTGCAGGTATAGAAATGATAGCAGAAATGCTTAACGATATAATGAAACCGGAGCAATCCACCGTGGTGCTGCTTGAAACAATGGCAGGCAAAGGAAGCGAAGTAGGAGGGCGGTTTGAAGAGCTGAAGGCAATAATAGACAGGATAAAGCTTAAAGATAAAATAGGAGTATGCCTTGATACATGTCATGTACACGATGCAGGCTATGACATAGTAAACAACCTTGAAGGAGTTTTGGGAGAGTTTGACAGCGTCATAGGGCTTGAATATCTTAAAGCCCTTCATATAAACGACAGCAAGAATCCATGCGAGGCCCATAAGGACCGCCATGCAAAGATAGGAGAAGGTTTTATAGGAACGGAGGCAATCGTAAGGGTGATTTCGCACCCACGACTCAAAGGGCTGCCGTGCATACTTGAAACGCCGCAGGAAAATCTCAGCGGCTACGGAGAAGAAATAAAAATGCTTAGGGAGATGATATAAATGAAAAATTCAACCGATATTTTAGTAATAAATCCGGGTTCGACCACAACCAAGATTGCGGTTTTCCGGGATTTAAAAACATTGTTTGAAGAGACCATTACCCATGACCCCGAAGAACTTAAAAAAATGGGAGACATCTTCGGACAGCTGCCTTTCAGAGAAAAGCTCATAAGGGAAGTGCTTGAAAAAAGAAATTATGACCCGGCAGAGCTGACGGCAACGGTAGGCAGAGGCGGAATGATAATAGGCCTACACGGCGGCGGATATAAAGTAACGCCAAAATTATGTGAGGCCATGAGAAACCCGGAAAATCCACCTCACGCATCCAGCATGGGAGCACAGCTCGCTTACGATATAGCAGAGCCACTTGGAATTCCGGCATTCATATACGATTCCACCATGGGATGTGAGCTCAGTGAAGTTGCTAAGATTACAGGACTTGAAGGCGTAGAGCGATATGGATGCTGCCACGTCTTAAATGCGAGGGCACAGGCCATGAATTATGCCAAAGCCGAGGGCCGAGACTATAAAGATTTAAACCTGATAGTGTGCCACATGGGAGGCGGCATTACGGTCAGCGCTCATAAAGACGGAAAGATAATCGACGACAGTTCCTATGACAACGGACCTATGGCGCCGGAGAGAACCGGTGGAGTGCCACTGATACTGTGGACTAAGCTGTGCTTTTCGGGCAGGTATACCGAAGAGCAGATAGGAAAGTTTATAAGCGGACAGGGAGGCCTTATGTCATACTTGGGCGTCACCGATTGCAGAGAAGTTGAAGCGATGATAGCTCAAGGCAACAAAAAAGCGGCAGTAGTCTACGAAGCCATGGCATATCAAGTCGCAAAAGCGATTGCCATGATGTCCGTTGCGCTGAAAGGCAAAGTGGATGCCGTAATACTTACCGGAGGAGCGGCCCATTCCGAAATGCTTACCGGCATGGTAAAAGATTATGCCGGTCACATAGGAAAATTTGTGATAATGCCCGGAGAGGATGAACTTTTGGCATTGGCATCGGGAGCTGACAGAATTTTGAAAGGTGAAGAAGAGGGAAGGATATATTAAATGAAGCTTTTATTTGTAAATGCGTGCATAAGAGGAGAAGAATCGAGGACATACGAGCTTTGTAAAGATTACATCGACAAATTTTTAGAATCAAAGAAAGATGAACCTTGGAGAATTGAGGAAGTAGATTTAAGTACAGCCGATATTAAGCCGCTGGACAGGGAGACTCTCGCCAAAAGAGACATGCTCCTTGAAGCAGGCCGCACCGGCGATGCCATGTTTGACTTGGCAAAGCAGATAATCGAAGCAGACCATATCTTAATAGGAGCTCCGTACTGGGATTTATCCTTTCCTGCCAAACTTAAAATTTATCTTGAGAGATGCTTCGTGACGGGAATCACCTTTATATACAGTAAAGAAGGAATTCCTCACGGACAATGCAAAGCAAATGCTCTTACATATATCACCACATCGGGAAGTCCCATAGGAAATTATAACCTGGGATATGATTACGTTAAGGGACTTTGTGCCCTTTTCGGCATCGAGAAAACCTACTTTGCAGCAGCAGAAGAGCTGGATATAATAGGAAGAAACGTGCCGCAGATAATGGCAAAAGCCAAGGATAAAATTACCGACATAGTAACCGGCCTCTAACCTGTATATTTGATTTTTTCAAACTCATAATAAGGATTATGAGTGAAAGAATTTTTGAAATATTGGTGTTCGCCCTGGGCGGAAGCGCCTACGGCTTAATGGAAATATTGTTCAGAGGTCATACCCACTGGACCATGGTAATAACAGGCGGAGCCTGCGTACTGACGCTCTATTTGCTGGAAGGTTGGCTTCTTGGCATGCCGCTTATTATAGCGGCTCTGGCGGGAGCGGTTATAATAACTTTTTATGAGTTTTGCGTAGGAATGATAGTCAACGTGAGGCTTGGCTGGCAAGTGTGGGATTATTCGGCGCTGCCGGGAAACATCATGGGACAGATTTGTCCCATATTTACGCTGGCATGGTTTTTCCTCTGCCTGCTTTTCTTAGGTATAATAAAATTATTTGCATAAAAGGAGAAAGATATGAATTTGGATTACAGCAGACTTCAAAACGGAAGCGATATAAGGGGAGTGGCAATCGGCGGAGAGGACGGCCGGGAAGTAAACTTGGGAAGAGAAGAAACCTTGAGGCTTACATCGGCATTTGCCAAGTGGCTTTCGGAGAAAGAAGGCAAAGCTTTTGAAGATATTACAATATCGGTGGGCCACGACAGCAGATTATCGGCAGAGAAACTTAAATCGGCTATTTGCGATGCCTTGGCGTCCCTTGGAATCAGAACTTTGGACTGCGGTCTTGCTTCTACTCCTGCCATGTTCATGTCTACAATATTTGAAGAATTCAAATGTGACGGCGCTATTATGATAACAGCCAGTCATCTGCCGTATAACCGCAACGGATTCAAATATTTTAGCAAAGAAGGAGGCCTGAACAAGGCTGACATAACCGATATTATAAATACAGCTCAAGCCATGGAGCTTCCTAAGGCTGCCGGCAAGGTTAAGCCGGTAAAAGCGGACCTTATGAGTACATATGCAGAGCACTTAAAAAACAAGATAATAAAAGAAGCGGGCGGCGCAGATAATGATAAGCCGCTGGCAGGACTTAAGATAGTTGTAGACGCAGGAAACGGCGCCGGAGGTTTCTATGCCCGTGATATATTAAGCCCTCTGGGAGCAGATATAAGCGGAAGCAGATACCTGGAGCCGGACGGACGTTTCCCTAATCACGTTCCCAACCCGGAGGATAAAGAAGCCATGAAGTCCATATGCGAAGCAGTCAAAGAAAACAATGCGGATTTGGGACTGATTTTTGATACGGACGTGGACCGCTCTTCCGCAGTTGATTCAGAGGGAAAAGAAATAAACAGAAACGCCATAGTGGCAATGGCGGCGGCGCTTATTGCCAAAGAGCACCCGGGAACCACCGTGGTAACGGACAGCATTACCAGCGACCAGCTTACGGAATACATTGAGCAGTGTCTCGGCCTCAAACATCTCAGGTTTAAACGGGGATATAAGAACGTTATAAACAAATCCATGGAGCTTAACGAAGAAGGCATCGACAGTCAGCTTGCCATAGAAACGTCAGGACATGCCGCATATAAAGAAAATTATTTTTTAGATGACGGAGCTTATCTGGCCACAAAGATAGTTATAAAAGCGGCACAGCTGAAGCAGGCCGGCGTCGGCATCGATGTGATTTTATCAAGTCTCAAAGAGCCTCTTGAAGCGACGGAAAGCCGGTTTGCCATAGATAGAGACGACTTTGGAGTTTATGCAGACGAAGTGCTTGCCTCACTCAAAGACTGGGTTTTAAGCGGAGAGGGCAAAGCTCTCGGGGCAAGCCTTGCCTTGCCTAATTACGAAGGAGTAAGAATAAACTTTGAAAATGAAAGGGTTAAGGGCTGGTGCCTGCTGAGAAAATCTCTCCACGACCCGCAGATGCCGCTGAACGTTGAAGTTACAAGGGGCAGCTGCCGGGATATAGAAGGCTATATAAAAGAGTTTTTAAAGAAATATAAGGATATAAAGCAGTGACTTGCCAAAAAAATATAAAAAAGTGTTGACAAACACTACATAAATAATGTATCGTATTATGTAAGGAATTTCAGAGGAAAGGAGACTCATGATGCAGAAGAGTATGTACGGAGCAATGATGATGGGTATGTGCATGACTATGGGCATGTGCAATATTTCTCGTGCGTTGCTTCAGAACTTATGATACTTTGCAAAGTGAGCCTTTCACATAAACAAAGAACAAACATAAGCAGGGAGTAAACGCTTCCTGCTTATTTTTTTAGAAAGGAATCCGGATATGATTGAACTTAAACATTTGAGCAAGGTTTATACCAGCGGACACAATAAAGTAGAAGCCATAAAGGATATAAACCTGACCATTGAAGATGGCGATATCTTCGGAATAATCGGACTCAGCGGAGCCGGCAAAAGTACGCTGATAAGGTGCATCAACTTTTTGGAGAAGCCTACGGAGGGGCAGGTTATATTTGACGGCGTTGACCTTGGGGCAATCAGCAAAAAAGAACTTCTGAAAAAGAGACAGTCCATGTCGATGATTTTTCAGAGCTTCAACTTGCTGAGCCAGAGAACGGCGCTCGATAATATATGCTATCCTTTGGAAATAGCAGGAGTAAACAAAAAAGAAGCCAGAGAAAGAGCCCGTGAACTTTTAAAAGTGGTCGGCCTTGCAGATAAAGAAAAGTCCTATCCCGTTCAGTTATCGGGAGGCCAGCAGCAGAGAATAGCCATAGCAAGAGCTCTGGCAACCAACCCTAAGGTGCTGCTTTGTGATGAGGCTACAAGCGCACTGGATCCTAACACTACCGCATCGATACTCAATTTGCTTAAACATATAAATCAGACCATGGGCGTTACCATTGTGGTTATCACTCATGAGATGAGAGTAATAGAGCAGACATGCAACAAGGTGGCGGTCATAGATAAAAGCCGTATTGTTGAGGAAGGCCTTGTAAAAGAGGTATTTACTTCACCTAAGTCGCAGATTGCAAAACAGCTCATTCTGCCTAAAGAGGATTTCGTTCCGGAAATCGAAGGTCTTGAATGCCTGAGGCTGGTGTTTGACGGAAATTCGGCCTTTGAGCCTATAATCTCTGCTTTAAGCCGTGAGTGCAACACCTGTGTAAGCATCCTCTGGGCCAACACCAAGAGCATCGAGGGAAAGGCCTACGGACAGATGATAATACAGCTTCCGGAGGATGATGAAAAGCAAACACAGATTAAACAGTTTTTGGACAGAAACAAAATTTCGTACAAGGAGGAAGGGTTAAATGTTAGATAGTGCAATGGTAAGCCTTTTGGGATTATCTCTGTGGGAAACCTTATACATGGTAATCGTTTCCACAATACTGGCATATGTGATAGGTCTTCCCATAGGCGTGATTTTGAACATAACGGGCAAGGGCGGAATTTGCCCTCAAAAGGCCGTAAACTCAGTGCTTGGAATAATAGTAAACGTTTTCAGGTCCATACCGTTTCTTATCCTTCTGATTTGGATGCTCCCTGTAACCAAGGTAATCGTGGGAACAATGGTCGGCCCGACTTCGGTTATAGTGCCGCTGGTGGTTTCGGCAGCTCCTTTTATCGGAAGAATGGTCGAATCGTCGCTGAACGAAATAGACGGAGGAGTTATAGAGGCAGCTCAGTCCATGGGTTCAAGCTCCTGGCAGATAATATACAAAGTCCTTATCCCGGAATCAAAGCCATCGCTTATCATCGGGGCTGCGATTTCTATAACAACCATTTTGGGATACTCGGCAATGGCGGGTATCGTAGGAGGCGGCGGACTTGGAGCTGTTGCAACCAACTACGGCTTATACAGGTATAATCAGGAGATTATGCTCATTACAATCGTTATTATCGTTGTAATCGTACAGATTTTCCAGGAAATCGGAATGATGGCGGCGAAAAAATTAGATAAAAGATTAAAATAAAGACAGAAAGGAAGAGAAAATTATGAAAAAGAAACTTACAGTCTTATTGGTATTAACGCTGGTGCTCACATCGGTGCTGGCACTGACAGGATGCGGAAGCAAAGACACAGACGATAAGGTTATCAAAGTAGGAGCCACTCCTGCACCTCATGCAGAAATTCTCGAGGTTGTAAAAGATAATCTTGAAGAGCAAGGCTACACATTGGAAATCGTTGAATATAATGATTACATCCTCCCTAATAAAGGCGTTACAGAAGGCGAATTAGATGCAAACTATTTCCAGCATATAAGTTATCTGAACAATTATAATGAAGAAAACGGCACTGATTTGGTAAGCGCAGGCGTTATTCACTATGAACCGTTTGCACTGTATGCAGGAAAGACTACAAGTGTGGACGCATTGAAGAGCGGAGCTCAGATTGCTGTTCCTAACGACGGAACCAACGAAGGAAGAGCTTTAAAGCTTCTTGAAGCACAGGGACTTATCAAGCTGAATCCGGAAGCAGGATTCCTTGCAACAAAGATTGACATCACTGAAAATCCTTTGAACCTCGAAATCGTTGAAATGGAAGCAGCACAGCTTCCGAGAGTGCTCGCTGATGTGGACATGGCTGTAATCAACGGAAACTATGCCATAGATGGCGGCCTCAAGCTGGCTGATGCTCTTGCAATCGAAGCAGGAGATTCGGAAGCAGCTCAGACTTATGCAAACGTAATTGCAGTTGCAAAGGGTAACGAAAACAGTGACAAGATTAAGGCTTTGGTAGCTGCTCTTCAGAGTGACGAAGTAAAAGAATTTATAGATAAGACTTATGGCGGCGCAGTAGTTGCACTGTTCTAAAAAATATCTCCCGGCTTTAAATGAGTCGGGAGATATTTTTTTTGTATTTGGATAGACTATTCCTTGAAAATAATTTATAATTGTAATTGTTAAAAAATTATTATACTTAAAGGAAGGAAAGTTACGAAAATGAAAGGTTTTGCAATGTTAAAAATAGGGGAGACCGGTTGGATTACCAAGGATACCCCTGAATGCGGCCCACTGGACGCAATCTGCAAGCCGTTGGCGCTGGCCCCATGTACCTCTGATGTTCATACGGTATGGGCGGGAGCTATCGGAGACAGGCACAACATGATTTTGGGTCATGAGGCCGTGGGAGAAGTAGTAGAGGTAGGAAGCCTTGTTAAGGACTTTAAGGTGGGCGACAGAGTGCTTGTTTCAGCCATTACTCCTGACTGGAATTCTTTGGCTGCACAGGAGGGATATTCAATGCACAGCGGCGGAATGCTGGCCGGCTGGAAGTTTTCAAATTTTAAGGACGGGGTCTTTGCTGAATACTTCCATGTAAACGACGCTGACGGAAATTTGGCGCTGCTCCCTGAAGGCATGGACCTGGGCGCTGCTTGCATGGTCAGCGATATGGTGCCGACAGGATTTCACGGAGCTGAGCTTGCGGACATTCAGTATGGGGACAATGTTGCAGTCATAGGCATCGGCCCTGTAGGTCTCATGTCCGTTGCAGCCGCTGCAATACGAGGGGCTGCAAATATTTATGCGGTAGGCTCGAGAAAGAATTGCGCCGACCTTGCTGTAGAATACGGAGCTACCGACATAATAAACTATCGTGAGGGCGATATTGTTGAGCAGATTATGGATTTAAACTGCGGACCTGTCGATAAGGTTATAATTGCAGGCGGAGATAACGATACCTTTGACCAGGCTATCCGTATGCTTAAAGCAGGAGGAAAAATCGGCAATGTCAATTACCTTGGCGAAGGAGATTACGTAAAAATACCTCGCGGCGAATGGGGATGCGGTATGGGACACAAGCAGATTGCAGGAGGTCTTATGCCGGGAGGAAGACTGCGTTCAGAGAAATTGGCTCGCCTGATTGTTGCAAACCGTATTCATCCTGAGAAACTTATAACTCATAGGTTTGAAGGACTTGAAAGCGTAGAGCCTGCGTTGATGCTGATGAAGGATAAGCCGAAAGATTTGATTAAACCGCTTGTAGTAATGGAATAAAAGACTGCCGTAAATCTTAAATTTTCTTTGGATTGCGGCATTTTGACGGCGGTGATAGGGCTCAAATTGCCGTAAAGTTCGCAATTTCTTTTAAATACGGCATTTTACAAGCCATAAGAAGGGTAAAACTGCCGTAGATTTAAAATTTTTTTTGGTTCCCGGCATTTTGGAGGGAAATAAGGCAGCAAAAGTGCCGCAAAAGGGAGATTTTCTTCAATTTGCGGCACTTTACAATTCGGGCGGTGGTTACGACACTGTTTTGTCCGATTTTTCAATCGGCTGTGCGACAGCCGGTTTTTAATATATATATTTACTTAAGATTTATGAAAGCCTTTATCATTTCAGCCGATTTTTCTATACCAAGAGAGCTGCTCTTGATACATAAGTCATAGGATGAAGTATCTCTCCATTCTGTTTTGGAATAGCTGTTGTGGTACTGTTTTCTGCGCTTATCAGTCTGCTCTATTTTTTCTCTGGCTTCTCTCCTGTTAAGACTGAAGGTCTCCATAACCCTTGGAATTCTGAAATCGTCATCTGCACATACGAAAATAGAAACCAATCCCGGATTTTCTGCCAAAACAGAACTTGCACAGCGGCCGACAACAACAAAGGATTCTCCGGATGCAGCTTTTTCCTTTAAATAATCGAATTGCATCTGAGCTATGATGTTTTCGGTAGAGCTTGTATGTTCTCTGACACGGCGTGATATGAAAGGCTTTGGCTTTTCGTCGAACTCTTTCATACTTTTGATGTCGGAGTTTTTTGATGAGGCTATTTCTTCCAGTATGTTTTTATCATAGAGGTTGAGACCCAGGTCTTTTGCAATAATTTTGGCAATATCGCTTCCGCCGCTTCCCAGTTCGCGGCCTATAGATATGATTAGTTGTTTTGGCATATGAATTCCTCCTGCTTAAATCTCTTCAAATCTTATTGGGGTGCTGTTTTCAAAATATATAGTGTAGCCTCTTCCGGGGGCGGGTATCAGTTCCCAGAAGGTTTCCTGAGGTCTGCCGAGCAGTGAGCACATGGCGGCCGCAATTACGCCTCCGTGGCAGACCACAATGGATACGGAATCCTTGCCGCTGTGCCTGTGGGAAAACTCTCTCAGTCTGTGGTAGCCCAACAGCTCTTTAAGGCCACGGTTGGTTCTCTCATAGAAGTCCGATGCCGATTCGCCGCCGGGAAATCTGAAAGTTCCGGTGGTATCATTTATCCATATGTCGAATCCTTCCAGTTCCTTTAACTCATTAAAAGTTTTGCATTCCCAGTCGCCAAAGTTCATTTCTTTTAAGTTTTCTATGGACTTGTACGGTACGTCTCCGAAAATCACCTGCAAAGTCTGATTGGCTCTGACCATTCCCGATGTGTAAAAATCGGCGCCCTCCGGAGAAGGATAGATATTTTTGCTTTTGAATTCCGCAATGGCATTCACACCTTCCTCTATGAGGGGAAGGTCAGCCCAGCCGTAATACCATTTGTTCGCTACGCCTTCTGTTATACCGTGACGGATAAAATGAATACAAGATGTCATAAATTTTATCTGCTCCTTATTTGATTTGCTCTCCGATGCCGCAAAATACCCGGTAAACCTCATCTGCTTCTTTTGCAAGATAAAGCATGGTTCGGCCGACCATTTCACGCCATGCCCTCATGACAGGGTCAATCGGAACGATTCCCTGTGAAATATCATTAACAATAATTATTTTATCTTTAATTTCATCCTTGTATGATGTCAAAATGTCTTTTGCCTCAATATTTTCCTTTACACAGCCCAAAACCATTTGCTCCAAGTTGCATAAAACTTTAGCCGACATATCTAAATCCGTGTTTTCTTGGCACATATAGATATCGCTCTCTGCAATGCTAAAGGTCTCTTTTGCAAAATCAAGTTTTCCCTGATAGGCTCCTCCGAAAATTAAAATCATTTATAAATCTCCTTAGACTAAAATCATTGCGAAAATTCCGGCCAACTCTCCCCATACTATCGAATAACCTGCTATATCACCGCTCATGCCTCCCAGTTGGCGTTTGGCTATGAGTGCGGCTAAGTATGTCGCTGCAGCGGTTACCCCGATAACCACCAGAGATGAAGCTAAAGAGGTGGCAAATATAAGACCTGCTCCGCAGAAAATTATAAGCTGAGCCGCGATGATAAGCAGCGCTTTTTTCTTTTGGGATTTGTCTTCTGCACCTGTTCCTTGGGCGTATTGACTGTGGCCTATCGGTTTTCTTAAAATTACGTTGGCACCCGCTATAGCCCTGCTGACTATGGGGATCATACACAAATTGACAAAATCAATGCCGATGCTTAAGGCAGAGGAAATACAGGAGTAGTATCCCAGTATCATGAAAACCACGCTCACTACCGCAAAGGCTCCGCAATGGGAGTCTTTAAGTATCATCTGCCTCTGCTCCAGAGGTTTGCGGGACATAATGGCATCGCAGCAATCCATAAAACCGTCAAGGTGCATAAAACCGCAGAGAGCAAAGGGTATGAAGGTAAGTACAAAGGCCAGCAACATGAAAGGCATTCCGATCCATACGAACAGAACGCATAAGGCCGCCCATAACACTCCGATGATAAAACCCACAAAAGGCAGGCATCCAAGCATATAGTTTTTTAAATCGCCGTCCCATTTTTTGCATGGACAGGGTATGGTTAAAAAATTCCCCCATGCCATAAACAATCCTGTAATAATCTTCATCAAATCCCCCTTATTTATGTTCCTTAATAAATCCGTAAGTCACCTCTATGACCCGGTTGCAGGCCTTGGCAAGGGTTCTGTCCAACAGAGCAAGGCCTTTTTTATATTCCTCTGTGAGGCTTTCATAAGAAAACGCATCTGAATATATATAATCGGAAACAAAAACCGTGTTTCCTGTGATTTCCGCAAATTGGCGAAGCTGCTCCGCAAGCCTTTGGGGAGCGTCATGGTCTATGCGGCCGTCCGCTCTGAACATTTCATTTGAAAGTAAGGCGGTGACGCTGTCGAGGAGAAAGACTCCTTTTGGATTTACCTTTGCACCTGTCACGGTCTTGCCGCCTAAGCAGCCGCAAATGTCAAGACCCTGTTCGATTGTGTCAAACCCCCAGCCCTCACGTTCCTTCAAGTGACGGCGGATTCTGGCTCTGTCCTCTTCGTCTGTTGGAATCATGGTCGCCAGGTAATAAAGAGGAAGGTTCTGTTTTTGCGCCATATCTCGGGCGATGCGCTGGGCATAAAAGGATTTTCCGTTTTTACAGCCTCCGCTGATTAAAAAGTTCATTAAAAGAAGTTTCCTTTCTCTGCTTCTTCAAGATAGTCTGCATCTATGGCACCCTCGTCAAAGGTTGCCATTTCGTTCATGGTTGCGCAGGCCGTCTCTATTATGTTAAAGCTGATAGGGCAGCCGCTGCCTTCGCCGAGGCGCATTCCCAAATCGAAGTAAGGCTTAATGCCTATCGCGTCTACCGCAATCTTATAACCCTGCTCTTTTGAAAGGTGGGAGCCGAACAGGAAGTTGACCGTGTTAGGCGCCATGCGGACTGCTGCTAAGGCTGCAACGGCTGAAATATAGCCGTCTACAACCACAGGCAGTCTGTAATATGCGGCGCCGAGGAAGGCTCCGGTCATGGCGCAGATGTCAAATCCGCCCACTTCTGCCAAAATTTCTATTATGTCTTTTCCTTTGCACCTTGACGCTGCTTCATCGACTATTCTTATTTTTTTGGCAAGACCTTCGTCATTGAGTCCGCCGCCTCTGCCTACCACGTCTGTTGCTGTTTTACCGGTCAAGGCAGCCAGTACGCATGCGCTGGTGGTGGTATTGCCTATTCCCATTTCGCCTACTCCCAAGATGTGGTAGCCGCAGTCTTTAACGGCTTTGGCAGCGTCGATACCGCACATAATGGCAGTTAAAGCCTGTTCTCTTGTCATGGCAGGTTCTTTGGCCAGATTCTTTGTGCCGTTTGCAAGTCTTTTATTAAAAATTTTGGAGGTCAGCCTGCCGTTTTCGGTCATTGAATCGGTATAAAGACTCTGCGGAATAGGCAGTTTTACTCCTATATCGACAACGAGAAGGTCGATGCCGAAATGTTTCGCCATGGAACTTACTCCTGTCAGTCGTCTTGTGAAATTTATGGTCTGCGAAAGTGTTACAGACTGAGGGGCGGAAGCAACGCCTTCTTCAACCACACCGTTATCAGCCGACATGATGACGATTGCCTTTTTCTCCACTGAATTTTTAACGCTGCCGGTAATGCCGGCCATTTGAATGGAGATGTCCTCCAAAGTTCCGAGGGCTCCTGTAGGTTTTGCCAGAACTTTTTGGCGGGCTTTTGCATTTTCCGTTGCAGCCCGGTCTAAAGCGCCTTTTGCACTTATTTCATTTAAAATTTCCTTTAAGCGTGTTTCCATTATAGCTCCTTCTCTGTATGTATTTTGTGTTATATATGTGGTTATATATATCTGTGGTTTTGCAGCCATTCCATGCATTTGCCGCATTGGCGGGCTTCTATGGTGAAGGTTACATCGGGACTGCAATATTTTTCTATGGCATTGAAAACCGAGACCATATTCATGGTTCCTGCTTCAAAATCTCCGTGGGCGTCGCCGGTGCCGTCGTTGTTATGAAGATGAAAATGGCCTATATAAGGGCTGAGCACCTTAATCCACGTTTCTATAGAAATATCCTTTGATGTGGCGGCGTTTGCATGGCCTATGTCAAGGCAAAGGCGGATGCGGCTGTCGGTGACATGGGACATAAAATCGGCCATCATGTAGGGCTCGTCTTCCATGACGTTTTCAACATATATATTGAAATCTTCCGGCTTGTCTGCCATAAAATCCTGCCAGAATTCAGCGCCTCTTTCTGCCTGCCATTCTTTGAAATATATGAATGGAACCCAACCTGAATGTACTATCATATTCTTTACGGACAGGGCGCTGCATATTTCAAAGGCTTGGTTAAGGCGCTGCTTTGCCAAGTCACGGAAGCGGTAATCGATAGCCGCCGGGTGAATTTCGGTAAAGGGACCGTGGAGGGTTGCTCTTGGGGCGCCTGCGGCAGCCAGGTCGCTTTTCATTTTGCTCAAAAGCCCGCTACGGTTTTCGCTGTCGAGCGCCTGAGATATGCAGGTATGGTTAAATTCGATGCCTACGCCGTATTTGACGGCTACTTCCAATGCGTTTATCTGAAATGTGGCTATATATAATCTGTCTTTTATGTTTAACATGTAGGGCCTTTCATATTTTTTATGTTCGAAATCTTTCGGGGCGTGGGGACCAATGATCAATGACGCAATGAGCGCTGGCGGTCTGTGATTGGCTTGTTGTCACTTTGGAAAAATATTTAAAATCTGCCAACAATGCCGGCAATGCCGCTGCTCCGAAGTAAACGCAGCGAACTTGTAATGGATTTATTATACCACGATTCTTGCGCTGAAAATACAATGGTCCATCGTGATTCAATGAAAGCTTCCTTGCAGCAACGCCGTTACAATCTATTTGCGTTCATTATACCATACAAAACAACAAAAAAAAAGATGAATGCAGTGTGCTGACAGTGTTGCAAGTCTGAATATTTTTTGTTAAAATCAAAACGTGGCTTAATAATTCAATTGGAAGAGGAAGAAATTATGAGCAAAAAAATGCAAAGTAACATTTTGCTGCTGCTGACCGCAATAATATGGGGCTCGGCGTTTGTGGCACAAAAAAGTGGAATGGATTACATCGAGCCGTTTACCTTTAACGGAATTCGTACCTTTATAGGCGGATTGGTTCTCATACCCGTAGTTCTGTTCATGGAAAAGAGAAAGCCGGCAGAAGAGATAAGCGCAGAGGAAAAGAAGCAGAAAAACAAAGAGCTTCTTATCGGAGGAGTATGTTGCGGCATGGCGCTGTTTGCGGCGGGTTCCCTGCAACAATTCGGCGTAAGTTACACCACCGCCGGAAAAGCGGGCTTTATTACAACTTTGTACGTCGTATTCGTGCCTATTATCAGCGTTATACTAAGAAAAAAGGTAAGACCTATAATGTGGGTTTGCGTAGCCATGGGAGCGGTAGGTCTATATTTATTGTGTATGACAGACGCATCATTCAAATTGACCTACGGAGATACTCTTGTGTTGCTGTGCGCTGTGGCATTTGCCGTACATATACTTACTGTCGACCATTTTTCTCCGAAAATGGATGGAATTAAACTTTCATGCATACAGTTCCTTACAGCGGGACTTATAGGCATAATCTGCATGTTTATATTTGAAACCCCTGACATAGGAGCAATTTTGGATTGTGCAGTACCTCTTTTGTATGCGGGCGTGCTGTCCTGCGGGCTTGGTTACACTTTCCAGGTAGTTGCACAGCAATATGCAGAGCCTACTGTGGCATCACTGCTTATGAGTTTGGAATCGGTATTTGCAGTTGTTTTCGGTGCATTGCTGCTGCACGAAGTAATGTCTCTGAGAGAACTTTCGGGATGTTTGATTATATTTATTGCAGTAATAATTTCCCAGCTACCTGAAAAAAAGAATAAAAATGAAAGCGAGGCTTAACGATGTTGACAAGAGAAGAAGCTTTTGAATTACTTAAAAAATATAATAAAGAAGAATTTCATATACATCACGGCAAAATGGTTGAAGGAACCATGAGATATTTTGCAGAAAAACTCGGCTATGGTGATGAGGTTGAATTTTGGGGAATGGTAGGCTTGCTCCATGATATTGATTTTGAAATGTGGCCCGAAGAGCACTGCAAAAAAGCTCCGGAACTCCTCAAAGAAGCGGGAGCAGATGAGAGAATGATTCATGCAATCGTTTCACACGGATATGGATTATGTGTGGATGTTAAGCCGGAACATGAAATGGAAAAGGTGCTGTTTGCCTGTGATGAGCTTACGGGACTTATAGGCGCGGCAGCATTGATGAGACCTTCAAAGAGCTGTAAAGATATGGAACTCAAGTCTCTTAAGAAAAAGTTTAAGGATAAAAGATTTGCAGCAGGATGTGACAGAGACGTGATAATAAGCGGCGCAGAAATGCTCGGGTGGGAGCTTGATGAACTGCTTGGCCAAACGTTGGAAGCCATGAAAACCTGCGAGGAAGCCTGACAATAGAAAAGCGAACTTCAAATGGCGAAGTTCGCTTTTTCGTTCGTAAAAATGTGCAAAAAACACGTAAAAGCATCAAACAGCAAAAGTATTTATAAAAAAATCCGTACAAAGCGTTGCAAATATATCTTTAAAATGGTATAAAAAGAATGTCCTATTTTCGTAGGAGAATATTTATATTTTTTGGAAGAAAGGAAAGCAGAACAATGGACAAGTTTTTTAAAATTTCTGAGCATGGCTCAAATGTAAAGACCGAAATCATTGCAGGTCTTACAACGTTCTTTGCAATGGCATATATCGTGTTCGTAAATCCAAATCAGGTTACGGGATTTACCGAAGGTCTCAGCGATATATGGAACGCAGTATACATTGCATCAATCTTAGCAGCTACAATCGGCACACTGCTCATGGCTTTATATGCTAAAAAGCCTTTTGCACAGGCTTGCGGAATGGGACTGAACTCATTCTTCTTCGTAAGCTTCATCTTGCCGCAGGTTATCACCGGAGGCGACTGTGTGCAGGGATATCAGGCAGGTCTGGTTATCGTCTTGATTTCAGGTATCATCTTTATGATTTTATCATTGACCGGAGCAAGACAGTATATCGCAAAAGCAATGCCTGAATGCCTCAAGAAAGCCATTCCTGCAGGTATCGGTTTGTTTATAACTTACATAGGCTTCCAGAATGTCGGAATCATTCAGGCTAATCAGTACACTTTGACTCAGTTTGTAGATATTCACGGAGCAATAAACGGAGACGGAATTATGACGGTTATGCCGGCTATTTTAGCGCTTATCGGCTTCCTGATCATAGTTGTTCTTCAGAAACTAAATGTAAAGGGAAACGTTATAATAGGAATAATCGCTACTTCCGTTCTTTATTATGTGGTAACCGGAACGACTCCTTCTTTTGACGTTGCACAGGTAGGACAGTCCTTTAAGGACTTTGCGGCAGTTGGTGTTTCGGGCGTATTTAAGCCTGAATCATGGGCACACGCTTTCAGCCCTGAATTTGTGGGCGGAGTATTCAGCGCCGTTATGTATATCATAACTTTCTGCCTTGTAGATATGTTTGATACTATCGGAACTCTTTACGGTACCGCTGCTCAGGCTGATATGCTTGACGAAAACGGAGACCCTGAAGACCTTGACAAGTGCATGACTTGCGACTCAGTTGCAACAGTAGCAGGTGCAGTTCTGGGAACTTCAACTTGTACTACTTTCGTAGAATCGGCTTCCGGAGTTGCGGCAGGAGGAAGAACAGGATTGACAAGTTTGGTTGTATCAATCTGCTTCTTTATCTGCTTATTCTTAAGCCCATTGGCCAGCATCGTTCCGGGATGCGCAACAGCACCTGCTCTTATATATGTAGGCGTGTTGATGCTCGGAAACTTCAAGAATGTTGACATGACAGATATGAGATCTGCAGCGGCTGCATTCCTGACATTGATTATGATGCCGCTTACTTACTCAATCGCAAACGGTATCGGAATCGGTTCAATAGCATACACTTTAATTTCAATCTTCACAGGAAAGTTTGAAAAGAAAGATATCATGGTTGCAGTAATCGGAGTATTGTTCTGTCTGAAGTTTATCTTCATCACTATGTAATCTTTTTTCTGAAAAATTTATTGAATATTTTAGGATGGGACAACATCCATGGGACGGGCGCTCACAGTTTGGGCGCCCTTTTGGTTGTATACCTCCGACATGTTATATATATACTTTTGGAGGGGGTAAAATTTTTTACCTCCCCGGGGGTAAAAATTTTTACCCCCTGATTTTAATATATTTGACAAATTGCCCAAAAGAGATTCTCTTACGTGACAAACTTCACTTGCTCCTTGCAAGAAAAGGTACAAAGGAGTATAATTGCAATGTAATATTTCTTTGTGAAGAGAAAGGAAAAAATCATATGTTTTACGAAATGAATATAGCAGGATTGAAGCGGCAATTACCTCTATGCAAAGTTACGGACGACTTATATATCGGAGCATTTATAATGTTCAGCGATGTGGAGATAACCACCGCATCCGCAAGAGAACTCCTCAAAAAGGCTCCGGAATTCGATATCATGATTACTGCAGAATCAAAGGGAATTCCTTTGGCTTACGAAATGGCACGCCAGGCGGGAGTAAACGATTATATAGTAGCCCGCAAAGGTCCAAAGCTTTATATGACGGACGTTATAACGACGGAGGTGGATTCTATAACCACCGACCACATTCAGACTTTATGTATCGGCAAAAAAGAAGCCGACCAGATGCGCGGAAAGAAAGTCCTGATTGTAGATGACGTTATAAGCACCGGTGAATCTTTAAAATCAATAGAAACTTTGGTTAATCAGGTAGGCGGAAACATAGTTGGCAGAATGGCCGTTCTTGCCGAAGGAGAAGCTGCTGACAGAGAAGATATTATTTATTTGGAAAAATTACCTGTATTTAATCCTGACGGCAGTATAAAATAAAAATATGAAAGAAATAAAACTTATACCGGATGAACCTTTTCACAATTATGTAGATGTGGCAGTCATGGACTTCCCCGACGGACCGGAAGGCGATATGCGCCAGCGGTGCAAGGTCAAGGTGGAATTCGCCGAATACGACGTCAATCAGCTAAAAAAGCGAGGCCTTGATTTTAAGGGCGCCATGGCTTATTACGACGACTGGCTGTACAACGTGATAAAATTTCACTTGGCACAGGACTGGAAATGCATAGACGGCATGGACCAAGTCAAAAAAATCGTCAAAGAAAAGGTTTGGCAATACTATTGATTATCCGCAAAACCCCCGCACGCCGTGCGGGGGTTTTGATATGCTGTGATCTTATTTAAACTTGTTTTTTATCTATTAACTGCATTAGATTATAGATGGTATCAAAATCATCATCATTTAATCTTTCTAAGATATCAATTATCTCATTGGTTGCTTTAGGCCGCAGGGAATTATAATCAAAAAATTCTGCCGGAGTGATGTTTAGGGAATTCTTACAGACCTTTTGACGGCACTATAAAATCTGTGGCAGAGGAAAAAAGAACGGACATATTCAATTTCATCATTTTATTAAAAATGATGAAATTGAGCTTGTAAATGACTTCATTATAATATATAATGCAAACAAATCAAAATGTCAAAAATGACATAGTTGAAAACAAAATGAGGGAATTGGAATGAGAGAATTTGATTATACAAAAAAATGGCAAAAATTATTGACGCCGGAGATTGTCCGGTACCTTACCATGATTCACGAATATAAAGGGGAACAACGGTTGATAGCGGAGCGCCATGCAGATGTCCTGGAGAACCTTGTAGAGATAGCGAAAATTCAAAGCACAGAAAGTTCAAATAAGATTGAAGGTATTTATACCTCAGATGCCCGGCTAAAAAAGATTGTCTTAGATAAGACCATGCCGAGGACAAGAAACGAGCGTGAGATTGCAGGGTATAGGGATGTGCTGAATACAATCCATGATAGTTATGCGCATCTTCCGATTAAAGACACTTTTATATTACAGCTTCATAGAGATTTATATAAATTTGAAAACTCATCAAATGGTGGACAGTTTAAAACAACAGATAACTTCATCGAAGAAGTGGATGCAAACGGCAATAAGTTTGTTCGATTTAAGCCGATGGCGGCTTGGGAAACACCGGAAGGCATAGTAAATTTGTGCACGGCATATAACGAAGCGATTAATAGAGAGGATGCAGAGCCTTTATTGGTAATTCCAATGTTTATCATTGATTTCCTTTGTATACATCCATTTAATGACGGAAATGGAAGAATGAGCAGGCTGTTGACATTGCTATTGCTGTATCAGAACAATTATATAGTTGGTAGATATATCAGTTTAGAAAAATTGATTGAGAAAACAAAGGATAATTACTATGATGCACTGCAGGACTCTTCACAAAACTGGGCGGAAGGCGAAAACGATTATGCACCATTCGTAAAGTATATGTTGGGAATTATTACTGCTGCCTATAGAGAATTTTTCGACAGAACGGAAATTATTGAAGAAAAGAAAGTATCTAAACCGGATAGGATAGAAGAGCTGATTAAGAATCATTTGGGTACGATTACAAAGAAAGAAATAGTCGAAATTGCATCAGGTATCAGCCTGACCACAGTTCAAAGAACATTGACTGAGTTGGTTAAGGAAGAAAAAATTATTAAGATCGGAAATGGTCGCTATACCAAATATAAATGGAACTGGGATAAGGAGAATTAAAATATGATTACCGGAGAGTTAAAAAACAGAATTGATAGTTTATGGGAAATTTTTTGGACAGGCGGATTGACTAACCCTCTGGATGTCATTGAGCAAATGACTTATTTGATGTTCATTCATGATTTGGATGATGCTGATAATATTCACGCAAAGGAAAGTGCCATGCTGGGCTTACCATACGAGAGTGTTTTTGCAAAGGAAGTTAAGATTGGCGAAAGAATCATTGACGGGACTCAGTTAAAATGGTCCGTATTCAGGGATTATCCGGCTGACAGAATGTATGCTGTCATGCAGGAAATGGTATTTCCATTTATTAAAAACCTTCACGCAAACAAGGATAGCGCTTATTCAAAGTACATGGACGACGCAATTTTTAAATTGCCTACTCCATTGATGCTGTCAAAAGTTGTTGATGCAATGGATGACTTATATGCCCAAATGGAGAAGTTGCAGGAGACTGATGCGAGAGGGGATGTGTATGAGTATCTGCTTTCTAAATTGTCAACAGCCGGCGTCAACGGTCAGTTCAGAACACCTCGCCACATTATCAAAATGATGGTAGAGCTTATGGAGCCAAAAGCAGATGATGTAATCTGTGATCCAAGCTGTGGTACTGCGGGCTTCCTCGTAGAGGCAGGAGAATATTTAAGAGCGAAAAAAAAGGAAGAGATTTTCTATGACAAAGCCAAGAAGGATCATTTTATGAATCATATGTTCCACGGCTTTGATATGGATAGAACTATGCTCCGCATCGGTGCCATGAACATGATGACCCACGGAGTGGAAAGTCCATTTATTGAGTATAGAGATAGCTTATCAGATCAAAATCCGGACAAGGATAAATATACTCTTATCTTAGCAAATCCGCCTTTTAAGGGAAGCCTTGATGCGGACATCGTATCGGCAGACTTGCTTAAGGTATGTAAGACGAAGAAGACAGAACTGCTTTTCTTGGCACTTTTCATTCGTATGCTTAAGGTGGGAGGAAGATGTGCTTGTATCGTACCTGACGGCGTGCTGTTCGGGTCATCAAAGGCACACAAAGACATAAGAAAAGAGTTAATAGAAAACCAAAGACTGGAAGCGGTCATTTCCATGCCTTCCGGTGTGTTTAAGCCATATGCGGGAGTTTCTACAGGAATCCTTATCTTTACCAAGACAAACTATGGCGGAACGGACGATGTATGGTTCTATGACATGCAGGCAGACGGATTCAGTTTAGATGACAAGCGAAGTGCAGTTTCGGAGAATAATATTCCTGATATTATTGAAAGATTTAAGAATAGAAATGCGGAGGCGGACCGAAAGCGCACAGAAAAGTCATTCATGGTTCCAAAGCAGGAAATCATAGATAATGATTATGACTTATCGATTAACAAGTATAAAGAGATTGAGTACGTGCCGGTAGAATATCCACCGACATCTGAGATTATGGCGGAGATAGAGGCATTGCAAGTTGAGATTAACGATGAAATTAAGAGTCTTAAGGAGTTGCTAAGATGAGCACTTGGTGGAATAAGAAAAAAGAAATTCCGTATCATAGTAATTCATTTTGTGATATTTTGGACTTTTATCTTTTTTCCTGTCCGTGTGAGAGAGAAAAGGGTTCGGGAAAAGATAAGAGATACACTAAGATTTCAAACCGCTCTAGAACTTTGCGTGAGCAAGGTTGGACTGGCGGATATTTAAATACTTTGATAGCATCGATGAAGCACACTGCAAGTGGGAATTTAGTCTATAAGCCATTGGATGCAAGAGCAAGTGTAGAGGCTGAAACAAATAATGCTGAAAAATCGCTCTCGCTTTCAGATGAGCATTTTGAAATGATTGTTTTTTGTAAGCGGACTGACATGAACTTAACGAGTTCGATTTTTTACTATATTAGAAATGCCTTTGCTCACGGATCATTTTCAGTTGTAGCAGGAACATATTATTTTGAGAGTCAGAAAAATGGGAAAGTTAAAGCAAGAATAAGATTAAGAGAAGAAACTTTGCTAGAGTGGATGAAATGTTTTAAAGTTTCTCCAGCGAAGTTGAAAAGCGAACTGCAGTCTCAGACAAAGAATAATAGAAAGAGAAGAAAAGCAGCATAAGTTATTTAAAGTTTATTGATTGCAAGGACATTACAAGTAGTTGCGTTTTTACGTAATATTAAATGAATCAATATGGAATTAATTTGATATTTTGTTTTCATACATAATGTCAGTACGGAAAGTTTAAAAAACAGATAAAAGTAGTGCAGAGTACATACATTCAACAGGATTCTGTGTAGTATATAACTAAAGAAACAGTTTTGGCATCAACATGTTTATAACTATTTTTGTAACATTGGGATTATATCTTGCGTAGAAGGATAAAAACGCAGGATTATTACAGATAGTAAGCATAGTTGAATAAAATACGATATCAGCAGAACCTGAAGAGAATAGAAGAAATGGATAGACGGCTCAATTTATAGAAAGGGAATACAAGAACGATAAATTCGGATTTGTTGGGATGAGAGATGAAAGTTAAACTTGGAGATTTGACAAAAATCAAGACAGGCAAATTGGATGCAAATGCGTCATCTGAAGATGGTCAGTATCCATTCTTTACTTGTTCAAGAGAGCCATTAAAGATTGCAACGTATTCATATGATTGCGAATGTGTTCTTGTGGCGGGCAATGGGGATATCAATGTTAAGTATTACAACGGCAAGTTTGATGCTTATCAGCGCACTTATATTATTGAGGATAATGGGAGTAGAAAACTATACATGCCGTATCTGTATTATTTCATGGATGGTTATGTTGAAGAGTTACGTAAGAAAGCTATTGGCGGGGTGATTAAATATATAAAGATAGGTAACCTTACTGATGCACTTATTGAATTGCCTGATATAGAGACACAGAAAGCCGTTGTAAATATACTTGCTAAAGTTAAGGATATTATTGATGGTAGAAATGAAGAACTTCAAAAATTAGATACCCTCATCAAAGCCCGATTTGTCGAGATGTTTGGGGAACCCATATCAAATCCTATGAGATGGCCGGTAGTTGCCTTAAAAGAGGTATCTGAGCTTATCACCAATGGCAATACGCCTAAAGGCGGTAGTGAGAATTATGTGACTGAAGGAATAACATTTCTTCGAAGCCAAAATGTATGGCGAAATAGAATTGAATTGGATGACGTAGCCTTCATTGATGAAGAAACACATCAGCGCATGAAAAAAAGCAGTCTTCGCTATAAGGATATTCTTATCACTAAAACTGGTCGAATTAATACTGAAAACAGTAGCCTTGGCCGTGCAGCTTTGTTTTTGGGTGAAAACGATAGTGCTAATATAAATGGGCATGTTTACCTTATACGATTAGATGGTAGTATCGCACCAGAATTTGTAATAACAATTCTGACGGGCGAAGCTTATAAAAGGTACATTCGCAAGGTGTGTGTTGGTGGAATCGACAAACGACAAATTAATGTTAATCAAGTAGAAGACTTCCCGATAATTGTTCCGCCAATTGATATGCAACGAGAATTTACAGCATTTCGGGAACAAGTCGACAAATCTAAAGTTGCAGTACAAAAAGCACTCGATGAAGCACAATTATTATTTGACAGTTTAATGCAAGAATATTTTGGATAAAATAGGCGATTGCCGGAGAAGGATGTTGGTAGGAAAGGAAATACCGACATGGAAGAAAAATTAGTATGCATTTTAAACGAAATGGCAGAGCATTTATCAATTGCACAAATGAAAAAGTTGCAAGAAGTTTTGCTAAAGAATCTGTCCGATCAAGCAGAAACATCAAGAGAAATATCGAATTATGAGTACTTGAAGTTGTTTTTAGATGCAAAACAGATTGAAGGCTGCTCCGGCAGGACAATACAGTATTATAGGACGACTATTGAGAAGCTAATTATGTCGGTAGATATCCCTATAAGAAAAATAACAACAGAGGATATAAGAGATTATTTAGCAGAGTATCAAAAAATTAATAATTGCAGTAAGGTGACGGTGGACAATGTTCGTAGAAATATTTCCAGTTTCTTCTCTTGGCTGGAGGAAGAGGACTATATTTTGAAAAGTCCAATGAGACGGATTCATAAAATAAAAACAAAACAGCAAGTGAAAGAAATTATTTCAGATGAAGCAATAGAAAAGTTGCGGGATAGTTGCGAATGTTTACGTGATCTCGCAATGATTGATTTGCTTTATTCGACAGGGATTAGAGTAGGAGAATTGGTAAATCTCAATATTTCGGATATAAATTTTGAGGATAGAGAATGCATCGTATTCGGCAAGGGAGATAAGGAAAGAAAAGTTTATTTCGATGCTAAAGCTAAATTACATTTGAAAAACTATATAGATAGCAGAGCGGATGAAAATGAGGCGTTATTTGTTACTTTAGACTCTCCACACGACAGACTGAAAATTAGTGGAGTAGAAATAAGGCTTAGGGAGCTGGGACGTAAACAAAATCTGACGAGGATTCACCCGCATAAGTTCCGGCGTACGATGGCGACAAGAGCCATCGATAAAGGAATGCCGATAGAACAGGTTCAGAAAATATTGGGGCATTCCCAAATTGACACAACAATGCAGTATGCAATAGTGAATCAGAATAACGTCAAGGCATCTCATCAAAAATATATCAGCTAATGTAAATTCGGATTTGTTGGTATGTTATAGATGGATATGATGTATGTAGAAGATTGCTGTGAAATATTGGATTCCATGAGAGTTCCGATAACAGCATCTGAAAGAGAAGAAGGGGAATACCCATATTATGGTGCAAATGGAATTCAAGATTATGTTGTAGATTATATTTTTGATGATGAGCTTGTATTACTTGCAGAAGATGGAGGTAACTTTGGGTCTAAAAAAAGACCTATTGCATATAGAGTTTCGGGCAAGTGCTGGGTAAATAATCATGCACATGTTTTAAAACCAAAGGCGGGATTGGATGTGGATTATCTTTGCTATTCACTTATGTTTTATAAGGTTGACGGCATGGTTAATGGTGCAACCAGACAAAAACTTACTCAAGCTGCTATGCGGAAAATGCAGATTCCAATAAGAACTATGGATGAGCAGTTGCGTATTGTTAATGAATTAAATCAGATATTAAAGATAAAAGAACAAAGACAACAAGAATTGCAACTTCTGGAGAATCTCATCAAAGCCCGATTTGTCGAGATGTTTGGGGAACCAAAAGATAACCCAAATGGATACTCGAAGAAAAAACTCAAGGATACTTGCAGAGTGATTACAGGAAATACCCCTTCGAGAGCTGTTAGTGAATACTACGGAAACGATATTGAGTGGATCAAAACAGATAATATCGTTGAGGGAATGCTATATCCTACTTTGGCAACAGAATCCTTGTCTGAAAAAGGAATGGCAGTCGGTAGAACAGTTGAAAAAGATTCCATACTAATGGCGTGTATCGCAGGTAGTTTGTCGAGTATTGGACGAGTTTGCGTAACAGATAGAAAAGTAGCGTTCAATCAGCAAATTAACGCAATAGAACCAAACGATTATAACACCCTGTTCCTGTATGTAATGTTGCAACTTTCAAAGGGGTATTTAATAGAAGAAATCAATATGGCATTGAAAGGCATACTGTCTAAATCAAAATTAGAGGAAAAGGTGTTTATTGTTCCTCCAATGGAACTTCAAACCCAATTCGCGGCTTTCGTCGAACAAGTCGACAAATCTAAAGTTGTAGAACAGTAATAAGCAAAGAAGAAAAGGAGGTACATCCCATGACCAACTTTGATTATTTGAAGCAGGAACCAAAATTTAATAGCTTTGCAGATGTTGCCATTGCGGCAGAGAAGGTTCTTAAAATTGATATGGAATCTAGCGTAATCAACTGTCGGCGCGCAATGGAATTTGCGATTAAGTGGATGTACTCTGTAGACGAATATCTGGAAATGCCATATCAGGACAGCCTTATCAGTTTGATGAGTACAGAAGACTTCCATGACCTAGTCGATGATGCACTTTGGAAGCGACTTGACTTGATTCGCAAGATTGGAAACAGGGCGGCACATAATGGCAGAAAGATTACAGAGGACGAGGCAACTCTTTGTTTACAGAATCTGTTCATTTTCATGGACTTTATATCCTATTGCTATTCTGATTTTTACGAGCAAAGAGAGTTCGACGTGAGCCTTCTGACAGAGGTATCCACAGAAACAGTTGTCTCAAAGTCCTCCGATACCGATGTTGACTTAAAGGCCTTAATTGCTGAGAATAAAGCACTTAAGGAAGAACTTACAGCAAAACGTGCTGAGCAGCAACAGACTTATGTTCCAAAACCGTTAGAGCTTTCAGAGTATAAGACACGCAAAATTTATATTGACGCTATGCTCTTGGACGCAGGCTGGACGGAAGGCAGAGACTGGCTTAATGAAGTTGAAATTCCGGGAATGCCTAATAAGTCAGAAGTCGGTTTTGCGGATTATGTTTTGTATGATGACAGCCACAGGCCGCTGGCTATAGTTGAGGCCAAGAAAACATGTGTGGACGTTGCCAAAGGCAGGCAGCAGGCTAAGCTGTATGCAGATTTATTAGAAGCACAATATAAAAGAAGGCCGGTTGTATTTTTGACCAATGGTTTTGAGACAAGAATCATAGATAATCAGTATCCGGAAAGAAAGGTAGCAGTTATTTATTCCAAGAGAGACTTAGAAAAATTGTTTAACCTTCAGACGATGAAGACAAGCCTTACCCATATTTCAGTAGATAAAAAAATTGCCGGACGTTATTATCAGGAAGCCGCAATTAAGGCAGTTTGTGACAGTTTTGATAGGAAGAATCGCAGAAAGGCGCTTTTGGTAATGGCTACAGGCTCCGGCAAGACAAGAACGGTTATTGCATTATGCAAAGTGCTTTTGGATGCGGGTTGGGTTAAAAATATATTGTTCCTTGCGGATCGTAATTCGCTGATTACGCAGGCAAAAAGAAATTTCGTCAATCTTTTGCCCGATTTGTCATGTTCAAATTTAGTTGAAGAGAGGGATAACTATACAGCTCATTGTATCTTCTCAACATATCAGACGATGATGAATTGTATTGATTCCGTAAAGGATGAAAAAGGTAAACTATTTACTTGTGGCCATTTCGACCTTGTAATCTGTGACGAAGCGCATAGATCAATTTACAATAAATATAGAGATATATTCAATTATTTCGATGCGCCGCTTGTTGGACTTACAGCTACACCTAAAGATGAGATCGATAAGAACACATACGGAATCTTTGATTTGGAAAACGGTGTTCCTACTTATGGATATGAGCTGGCGCAAGCTGTGAAAGATGGATATTTGGTTGATTTTATCACAGTGGAGACAAAGCTCAAGTTTATCGAAGAAGGCATTGTTTATGATGAGTTATCAGAAGAAGACAAAGCTGCTTATGAGGAGACTTTTGAGTTCGAGAATGGAGAATTGCCGGAAAGAATAAATTCCTCGGCTCTAAATACGTGGATATTCAATGAGGATACCATTAAGCAGGTCTTACATGTGTTGATGAGAGATGGCATTAAAGTAGATTATGGACAGAAGCTCGGGAAAACAATCATATTTGCAAAGAATCATGACCATGCGGAAAAGATTTTGGAAGTATTCAACAAGCAGTATCCGGAGCTGAGTAAGAATGGACAGCCTTTTGCGAAGGTAATCGACAATTATATGACTTATGCACAGAGTGCGATTGATGAGTTTTCAGATTCCAAGAAAATGCCGCAGATTGCGATTTCTGTAGATATGTTGGACACCGGTATTGATGTGCCTGAAGTGTTAAACCTTGTATTTTTCAAAAAGGTTATGAGTAAGGCAAAGTTCTGGCAGATGATTGGACGTGGAACCAGATTATGTCCGGGACTTATAGACGGTGGAGATAAAGATAAGTTCTATATATTTGATTTCTGCGGCAATTTTGAGTTTTTCCGTATGAATCAGGGAAGACCTACTGCAAATATGATTGCCCTACAAGGTGCTGTGTTCTCCTTGGAATTTGAGATTGCTTACAAATTGCAGAGTTTGGAATATCAGATAGAGAGCCTCAGTGCATATAGAAATAATCTGGTCGAAACCATGAGCAGTAAGGTGCAGGAACTGAATCGTGAAAACTTTGCGGTAAAACAACATCTTAAATATGTCGACACCTATTCAGTGCCTTCAAATTATAACTTTGTCACATTTGAAGACACGTTGACTGTTAGGGAAGAATTAGCACCATTGATTCAGCCAGATGAGGATGAAGCCAGTGCGGTTCGTTTTGATGCGTTGATGTATGGAATAGAACTGGCATACCTGGCAGGGAAAGGTTACGGACGCCATAAAAGTGATTTGTTCAAAAGGGTGGAAGGCATTGCGAGTGTTGCAAATATTCCGGAGATTCAGATGCAAGCGGAGCTTATAAATAAGATTTTGCATACCGATTATGTGGAGAATGCTGGAATTGATGAGTTTGAACATATTAGGGTGAGCTTGCGTGGATTGATGAAATATCTTCCCAAGGGAACAATTAAATATGTTACAGACTTTACAGATGAAATACTTTCCACAGAATGGAATGAATCTGAACTGGAAAATGATGAATTGAAAAATTATAAAGCAAAAGCCGAATTCTATGTGCGCCAGCATCAGAATCATATTGCAATTGCAAAACTTAAGACGAATCAGCCTTTGACAGAGACCGATATTAAGAGTTTGGAGCAGATTCTCTGGAACGAAGTTGGCTCAAAAGATGATTATGAGAAGGAATACGGTAATAAACCTTTAGGTGAATTTGTCCGTGAAATAGTGGGTCTAGATATGAACACTGCAAAAGAAGCATTCTCAGAATTCCTAAATGATACCAATCTGGACAGCAGGCAGATTTACTTTGTCAATCAGATTGTAGAGTATATCGTGCATAATGGTATTATGAAAGATTTGTCTGTACTTCAGGAGTCTCCGTTTACAGATAGGGGAAGCGTAGTAGACATATTTACGGATTTGACGGTGTGGAATGGTATAAGAAAGGTTATAGACCGGATAAATGCAAATGCTGTAGCGTAGCTCGCTTTGGTAGGTATGCTGTGCATCGTATAACAGCAATTTTAAAATATACGAACGCCGCAAATTATGATATAATTAAAAAACAAGACATCTAAACGCCATATATTACAGAAAATTGAAATAAGATAAAGGGAGGTATCGGAAATGAGAAAGAAAATTGAAAGTATAATTCTGATTTTATCGATGCTCGTTGTGACAGCAATAGTGCCGCTTGACGCTTCATATGGAGAAAGCGGAGATATAGTTGCATCCACAGAGGGCGTGACAGGAGGAGCCATTTACTTTGACAAGGAGACAGGAACCGTTACGGACTGTGATGATACTGTATCTGAAGTTGTGATACCTGAAAAAATAGAGAACATTCCGGTTACACAAATTAAGTTCTTGGCATTTAGCGATTGCACGCTTCTGACAGGAATCACGATTCCAAAAGATATGGAAAATATCGGAGCGGATGCCTTTAAGGGCTGCACAGCACTATCAGAAATAACGGTAAGCGAGGACAATACCTCATATTCATCTGAAGACGGCGTATTGTTTAATAAGGATAAAACAATTCTCTACAAATATCCTGCAGGAAAGACAGCGGAAGAATATGTTGTACCGGACACCGTAAAAATCATTAGGGACGGCGCATTTGAAAATTGCACATACTTAAAGAAAGTGACTATAGCAGATATCACTTCGGATATTGGGGACGGAGCGTTTGCAGCGTGCGATGCTTTGACTATATGCGGTTCAAAAAACTCCTATGCTGAATATTATGCTACCAAAAATAATATTCCGTTTGTTGATATTGATGCAGATGTTGTAGCGATGATTGGAGAAATCAGGTATAAATCTCTCCAAGAGGCTTTTGAGGATGCTTCCGGTAATACGATAGATCTTTTAAAGGATGTAAGCCTTGAGGAGCCGCTTAAAGTATCGACTGCCAAAGGCGATGTAAAAATAAATTTAAACGGATGCTCCGTAGGAACGACAGGCAATGGCGACACTCTTTTCGACGTAGACTGTGAAGGAAATAAAGAAGCAGGAACATTTTACATATTTGCAGGTGGCGACAACGCTGTCTTAAACGGAAAAATCTGTTTGGGAAATGATGTAAAAACAGTTATTGAAAAGACCTTGTTCAAAAGAGAGAGTTTAAGTTATAAGAGCGACGGACTGACTTCTTACGTCGAGTTGCTGCACACCGAGTTCAGTGATGGAACAGCAGGTCCGGAGTGCATTTCCTTGAAGACAATGGATGAGGCAGGGCATCTATATAATAATCATATATATAGAGAAACAGATATTTACTTTGTCGGCAGTGAAATTGAAGAATCGTTAAAGCAGGCTTTAAATATCGATGAAACTGCGACTATTGAAAAGTGGGCAAACAACGTGACATTTAATAATGTTTCACCTTTAGGCGATGAAACTGCCGACGGCAGAAGGGTGCTTTCTGTAAAAAATGATGAGACCATAAGCGATGCAATAGACAGAGATCTTGAATATATTAAAGCAAATTACCCGGATAGTACCGGTGAAGCTGACTTTTATAATCCGGGCTGCGAGGGGTACGATTTTGCCGGTTGGTATACTGCCGATGTGGAAAGAAATGAACAACAGCAGATAACAAAGATAGAGTATAAAGAGCTGATAGAACTGAGCGGTACAGCTGCAGCTGATTTGGAGCTGTACAGCAAATGGCAAAAACAGGCGCCTGAATTTACCGATATAAGTGACAAGAAAGTTAACCTTTCATATAGGACCATTGAATATAACGGCAATGCCAATGAACCTGTCGTTACAATTGAGGGATTGGAAGAAGGCGTGGATTTTACCGCAAAATATTCGAATAATATATATGCAGGTCAAGCTACAGTAACCGTTGAAGGTATAGGCAAATATACGGGAAGTATAACTGAAACTTTTGAGATTATAAAGCCTGATAGCCTGAAAGTTATATTTGGAAATGTTACAGCTAAGCGTTTTTATGGAAGAACAAGATATGAGACTGCGATGCAGGCAGCAAAAGTTCTGAAAGTTGCAAGGGGAATAGATAAATTTGATTCCGTAATTGTTACATACGGTGATGATTATGCTGACGCATTGGCCGGAAGCTATCTTGCAAAGGTAAAGAATGCGCCGATACTTTTGGTAAACCGCGGCATGGAAGCAGCTATCAAAGAATATATAGATGATAACCTTAAAGAAAACGGAACGGTCTATATTCTTGGAGGAACGGGAGTAATATCCACGGAATTTGAAAAAAGTATAAGTAACTACAGTGTAATAAGGCTCGGTGGAAAGGATAGATTTGAAACCAACCTGCTTATTTTGAAAGAAGCAGGAGCAACAACGGAAGATATATTGGTTTGCTCCGGATTTGGATTTGCCGATGCATTGTCTGCATCAGCAGTTGGAAAACCTATAATGCTTGTTGGAGATAAATTGACAGCCAGACAGAAAATTTATCTTGGAAACTTGGTAAATGCTAAAAATTATCATCTTATCGGCGGAACCGGTGCAGTAAGTTCCACTGTCGAAAAGGAATTTAAGGATTATGGCGATGTTAAGAGGATAGCGGGAAGCAACAGATTTGAAACTTCGGAAAAGGTTGCGAGGGCATTCTTTGGCACAAATGTTGATGTCATAACGGTGGCATATGCTATGGACTTCCCGGATGGTCTGTGTGGAGGCCCTATGGCTATGGAGCTGGGAGGACCGTTGATATTAGTTACCAACAATGATATAGCAAATGTAAAATCCTACGTTGGTGATGCTATAATACGAAAGCTTGCCGTACTTGGCGGAGATGCTCTTATTTCGAACAGAACGGCTAATGAAATAATAAGATAGAAGTGATAAAAGGGCTGTCGCACAGCCGACTGAAAAGTCAGCCGGAGCGGCAGCATCGTATAAATTGTAAAGTGCCGCAAATGGAAGGAAATCTCCCTTTTGCGGCACTTTTGCTATCTTATTGCCCTCCAAAATGCCGGAAACTAAGGAACTTTTCAAATTTACGGCAGTCCCACTGCTCACTGCTCGTTGTGCCCTACAGCCCGCCGTCTGCATCATCGCCAACTTCGCACCACAGCCCCTTGATGTGCATATTTGTATGAGTTGAGATTTGTCATCAAATCATCTTCATGATATAATCAAATGAAGTTTATCACCTCATAGCAAAAAAGGTAATCTGTAATGAGAGAAGGAAAAATCGGAGCTGCTGAGGCTGTAGCAATCGTAATATGTCTCTGTGTCATAACTTATCTATATATAATGGAGATGCGGATAGATGTTGTGGATACAAAACAATCCGATGACGGAGAATATGTGCTCGTGCTGCAATCAGTGGGAGAGCCGTTTTTGTTCGGCAGTGCTTCCGGGAGAATAATATTAAAGAACGGAGATAAAGTTATAGCCAAAGCTGATATAGAAGTTGCTGATGACGGTATGCAGATTGATGAAAGCACATGGAGTGTATCGTGGTATGAAGATCGTGTAAAAATTACTCTGTCCGGCTGCGAGCAGCCGGATCAATACTTGACCATATATTTTGACGGAGAGATTAAAGAAGAGGTAAAAACATTTAGATTTAATTATACACAGGAAACACCAAAAGTTGAAGAGCCAAAAGCAGAGAAACCGAAAGCTGAAGAACCGAAATATGAAGGCCCTTCTGAAGAAGAATTGCAAATTTATGACGGATATAAGGCTGTGTATCTTTCCCTTGGCGATAACGTGTCCGTGGACTTTGAAATATCCCGTGGTGCCAAACCGTCGTCTGCCATGTGTATTTTAAATGAAAATGATAAAACCATAGAGTATTTGATTTATAACAGGCAGTCAAGAAATGGAGCCTGCGCTTTATATGTACATTATATAAACGAAAAGAATTCCGACGGAACATGGTCCGCTTCTGATGCGGAGTTTTTAGATATGTATGCCTACGTATATGAAAGCGGCGCTGTGGTAAGCAGCGGAATGAGAGCATGGGATGATATCGGCTCAGAAGAATACAGGAGAGTGGCCGGCGAATAAATAACGCTGATAAATCGGTCACATCTCCTCTTTGCTATCATTCAACTTTAGGTAAGTATCTCATTAGCACAGCGACCAGCGCTATTTTTACTGCATCTCCCGGTAGGAAAGGCAGCACGCAGGCGGTGAAACCGGCCCACAGCGTAGCTTTGGTTGAAATCATAAACCAGATGAGGCCGCAGGCGTAACAGGATGCAAGTCCTAAAAGCATAAGTGCGACATGAAATTTTGTGCCTTTGCGGCGCAGAGCAAGCCCGCAGATTAGGGCACATATAACATATCCGAGTAGGAATCCTCCTGTAGGACCTACGATTTTATCAAGACCTCCGGTGAAGCCTGCAAATACAGGCAAACCTATTGAGCCAAGCAATATATAGATAACCTGACTGATAAGACCGAACCTTGAGCCAAGCACAAGACCTGCCATATAAGGGCCTATGAGAGCCAGATTGATAGGCACAGGCGTAAAAAACAGAGGGATGTTTATCCATGAGCATACTGCTGTCAGTGCGGCAAACAATCCTGCCAATATCAGTTTTTTTGTTCTTAAAGCGTTGTTATTTTCCTTCATTAAATATCCTTTCTGACTGTAACTTCGCCGCTGGTTATGACATCCATTTCTCTCGACCGTCTTCCTTCCATGTATTCCACCACAAGTCCGCCGTTCTCGTCTATATCTATGGCGCGGGCTTTTACGCCACGGCCGCCGTTTTCAGGCATCTGGCTGTAAGATGCGCCATAAAGTAGAATCTGTTCACCCAGAATCATGGAGCGTGATTTATATTCACGAAGAATAGTTCTCTTGTCAAAATTTTCAATTAAACCAAAAAACTTGTTTACCACAGCCGCAGCCAAATCATTGCGTGTAAAGTCTTTTTTTGCATCTTTAAGATAAGTGGCTTTTGATTCGATTTCTTCGGGAAATATCTGTTCGAAACAGTTGATGCCTATACCTACGATGATGCGGCTGATGTTGCCTGTTTCGAAATTGGTTTCAGCCTCTGTAAGTATTCCGCATATTTTCTTTCCTTGCAGATATATATCGTTTACCCATTTAATTTTCGGACCTATACCTACAACCGACTCTATGGCTTGGCATACTGCCAGAGCGGCGACGGTGGTTATTAGCATTGATTTATCCAGACCAAATTCAGGCTCAAAAGCGATAGTCATATAGAGGCCTTTGGAAACGGGTGAATAAAAGGAACGGCCAAGCCTGCCTCTTCCGTGAGTCTGTTCTTTTGCGATTACGATATGAGGAACCGAAAGGTTTTCAATACGCTTTGCATAGTTGTTGGTTGAGTCCACCTTATCAAGAATCTGAACCTTGCAAGGCAGACCTACGTTTTCTTTTATGTAATCTGCGGAGAGCACATCCCCCTTTTGTATGAGCCGATAACCGGTGCTCGGCTTTGACTCTATGGTAAAGCCCTCATCCTGCAATTTTTTAATGGCTTTCCATACGGAATTGCGTGAAAGTCCCAAAATGTCTGCAAGTTCCTGCCCTGATATGTACTCTGCGGTTCTGTCGTTGAAAATTTCTAAAATCTGTGATTTGGTAGACATATAATCCTCCCGATGCCGTTAAAATATGCATATAGTATATCGCCGGGAAGAAAGTTTGTCAACCTATATTTTAAGTCAGGGTGACATTGGAAAGCCGGAAAGAACGTTTTTAAGCAAATACTATACTTTATTATGCTGCAAGATTATGGTATAATGAACGCAAATCGATTGTAACGGCATTGCCGCAAGGAAGCGTTCATTGAATCACGATGGACCATTGTATTTTTAGAGGAAGAATCGTGGTATAATAAATCATTACAAGCTCTTTGCATCCCCTCAGGAGCAGATAAGCTCTGCGATTCATTGCTCCCTTTGCAGGGAATTAAAATAACTCGCCTCCCATAGAGCAGAGAAAGGGAGGCTCAAACAGATTTTAATTCCGGCTGCAAAGATTCGCAATTTCATCGGAGCTTATAGCTGCCCTTCGGGAGAGCAAATCCCTTGTAATAATTTACAGAAGGCTATGTTTGACGGCGTTGGTGCAAAGGGTGTTCCTAATTGTTGGCTGATTTTTAAGAAAAGCCTAAGACAGCCAACATAGGTTTACATAACACCCTCGAAGCCCGTATCGAAACATGTCGATGTTGGCTTTTTGTGGAGAGCTGGGCATTTTGGACAACGTTTTTCGCGTTTTCTGTTGTCCGATTCTCGGATTTAGGCTCAAACAGCCAACAAAGGAGCCCCCTAAGGCGGGCGAATTTACATTTAATGTAAATTTTGTTGGCTGATTTAAGGATATTCAGCAATTCTTGAGCTGCTAAAATAAAGTTGTAATAGCAATGTGCCTTTTGTAAAATATAAACATAAAACGAAAGGAGCAATGATATGGCATACGTTGACCCACAAATTCAGGAACAGATAATCA